>JAYSPV010000109.1:0-13721 GCA_043721915.1 Ilumatobacteraceae bacterium
CGGCACGAACAGCACGACCGTGACGAAGTTCAACCGGCGCAGGTTGGCGTTCGGGGTCACCTCTACGATCGAGCTGCTGTCCCCGCTCTGTGGTGCGACGCGGGTGATGATGCCGATCGGGAATCCCTGTGGCGCAAGGCTCTGGTTGCCGCCCGACGTGGACACGACCGCACCGACGTGCACGCTGGTGACCGCCGACGTGCTGTCGGTGAACCGCAGCAACAGCGGCTTTCCGCCACCTTGCCCTTCGAGGGTGCCGGTCTCGCGCACCACTTCGACAGTGCGCAGGGTCGTGGTCGTGACGACCGCAACCGTCGTAGCGGGTGCCACCGGCTCGCCGGTGGCAGGGTTCGTGACAGGTGATACGAACGGCAAGGTCGTGGTGGTCGTCGTGCTGGTGGTCGTCGTACTGCTGGTCGATTGACCGGCGTCGGCCGAACCGTCGGAGGGCGCGGTCGTGGTCGTCGGGGGTTGGTTCAACGGGTCGTCGGCGTCGGAGAGGACCTGGGCGCTGATCGCGTACTCCGGATCGGTGATCAAGCGCACGATGCTGCGATCCGGGAAGACCTTGGTGATCTTGCCGACGAGGCCGGCGCCATCGGTCACCGGCATGCCCGTCTGCACGCCCTGGTTCGAACCGACGTTGATCTCCACCGTGTTCTGGAAGTTGCTGGCCGCCTCGCCCACCACCTTCGCGGCCACCGTGTCATAGGTGAACTTCGACGTCAGCTGCAACAACCTGAGCACCTCACGGTACTCGAGGATCGCCGATTGCGCTTCGACGTCGTTGCCCTTCAACTGCTCGATCTGGTCGCGCAGCGCCTCGTTCTCACGCTCGACGTCGTCGTAGTTCGTGATGCCGTACCACGCACGCTCGATCGGCAGCGTGATCGCCTCCGTCGCGGTGTCGAGCGGGCTCATCACCGTCGCGAGCACACTACGAACACGATCGATCACCGGGTTGCCATTGCGATCGAGGGTGATCAGCAGCAGGCAGGTGAGCACGACGAGCGCAATGACCCGGCGGCGGCTCAGCGAGGAAAACATGAGGTGGTAGCCCGAGGGTTAATCGTCGCCACCGAGTGACATCAGCCCCCGCATCGCATCGATGTTCTCCAAGGCCCGGCCCGAGCCGATGACCACGCTGAACAGCGGGTTGTGGGCGATGTTGATCGGCATGCCGGTCTCGTGCGAGAGCCGGCGGTCGAGGCCGGCCAGCAGTGCGCCACCACCGGTGATCATGATGCCCTGCTCCATGATGTCGGCGGCGAGCTCGGGCGGCGTGCGATCGAGCGTCGTCTTGACGGCATCGATGATGGCCGACACAGGCTCGGACAGCGCTTCGCGCACCTGCTCGGTGGTGATCGGGATGGTTCGCGGAAGGCCGCTGATCAGATCGCGGCCGCGGATGTCGGCGGTGAGCTCCTCGTCGAGCGGCCACGCCGACCCCATGTGGATCTTGATCTCCTCCGCCGTGCGGTCGCCGATCGCGAGAGAGAACTCCTTCTTCACGAACTGCATCACCGCGTCATCGAGCTCGTCACCCGCGACACGCACCGACTGAGCGGTGACGATGCCGCCCAGGGAGATCACGGCCACTTCCGTGGTACCTCCGCCGATGTCGACGATCATGTTGCCGCTGGGCTCGTGCACTGGCATGTCGGCGCCGATGGCCGCGGCCATCGGTTCCTCGATGATGTGCACCGGCTTGCGCGCACCCGCGTACTCGGCTGCATCCTGCACGGCACGCTGCTCGACACCGGTGATGCCGGAAGGCACGCAGATCACCATGCGCGGCTTGCTCCAACGACTGGCGTGCACCTTCTGGATGAAGAACCGCAGCATCTTCTCGCACACCTCGAAGTCGGCGATCACACCGTCCTTCAGTGGCCGGATCGTCTTGATCCGCCCAGGGGTGCGGCCCATCATCCGCTTGGCCTCCATACCGACTGCGACGGGCCGCCCATCGGTGATGTCGATCGCAACGACAGAAGGCTCATTCAGTACGATGCCCTGACCACGCGCATAGATCAGCGTGTTGGCGGTGCCTAGGTCGATAGCAAGATCACGACCCAGCGCGAGCGGATTGCTTCTCGCCATCACCGACCCTCCTTCTGCGCGCCGAATGCGAACGTGTTCGCACGCGCCGAGCGGCGCGTGCGCAATGAACCGACAGTGTAGCGCGTGCGCAGTTTGTTACAGATTCGGGAAGAAAATGCCGATTTCGCGATGCGCCGACTCGAGCGAATCGCTGCCGTGCACCAAGTTCTCCGTGAACGACGCGCTGAGGTCGCCGCGAATCGTCCCGCCGAGCGCCTTGCGGCTGTTGGTGGCGCCCATCAGCGTGCGCATCACTTCCCAGGTGTCCTCGGGGCCTTCGACCACCATCGCCACCACCGGGCCGCTGGACATGAACGAGACCAGGTCCGCATAGAAACCCTTGCCGACATGCTCGGCGTAGTGCTGGGCCAGCGTGGCCTCATCGAGCAGACGAAGGTCCATTGCGACGATCGTGAGATCCTTCGACTCGATCCGGCGGATGATCTCACCGGTGACCTTGCGGCGGACGGCATCGGGCTTGAGGAGGACGAGCGTGCGATCAGACATGGCCACAAAGGCTACCGACGCCCGACGCAGTTTCCGTAGGGCACGGCGCAGCGAGGTGGGCCGGTCAGCCGACCTTGCGCAGGTAGGGCCGAGCGCCACCGATGACGTACAGCGAACCGGTGATCAGGATGGCGTCGTCACCTTCGCTGATTGCCAGTGCACGGTCGATGGCCTGCTCGACCGTGGCGTGTTCGATCACCAGTTCACAGCCGATCGCGCGCGCTGCCGCAGTGAGCTCGCCGGCGCCCATCCCACGGGCGGACGGCGCCGTGCACGTGATCACGACATCGAACTCGTCGGCGCGTAGAGCGCCGAGCATCTCCTGGGCGTCGCGACCCTGCAGGCACCCGACGACGAGAATTCGGCGACCCGCCGGGTCGAAGTCGTCGAAGAACACGGACGCGCACGTGTCGGCGCCGGCCGGGTTGTGCGCTCCGTCGATGATCACCAGCGGCTGGTGGCCGAGCACCTCGAAGCGACCGGGCATGACGACCTCGGCAAAGCCCTCCATCACCAGTTCCATCGGTACAGGTGACGCGAAGAACGCCTCGACAGCGGTCAGGGCAACGGCTGCATTGTCACCCTGATGGCGGCCGTGGAGCGGGACGAACACGTCGGGGTAGACGGTGGTGGGAGTTCGTAGATCCACCACCCGTCCGCCGAGCGCGAGGTTGTTCTCGACGACGTCGAAGTCGGGACCGCGCATGAAGTGCGCTGCGCCACCGGCTGCCACGAACGCATGCGCCAACTGCGGGTCGGTCTCACCGATCACCACTGCGCTACCGGGCTTGACGATGCCGGCCTTCTCCGTGGCGATGTGCAGCTTGGTAGGGCCGGCGTACTCGGTGTGATCGACGCCGATGTTGGTGACGACAGCGACCTGCGACTCGCACACGTTGGTGGCATCCCAGCGGCCGAGGAGGCCCACTTCGACCACCGCGACATCGACTGCGATGTCGGCGAACCACCGATAGGCCACTGCAGTGACAGCTTCGAAGTAGCTCGGCCGGACACCGGTGATGCCCTCCAGGTCGGCCACCGCCGCCACCTGCTCTGCGAACTCGTCATCGGGGATGGGTTCGCAGTTGCGGCTGATTCGTTCGTTGATCCGCTCGAGGTGCGGACTGGTGTACGTGCCGACGGTGAGACCGTGCGCCATCAGCAGGCGAGTGATCATCTGCGTGGTGGAGCCCTTGCCATTCGTGCCCGTCACGTGGATGACGGGGTACGTCAGCTGAGGGTCGCCCATGGCCACCATCAACGCCTGCATCCGCTCCAGCGTGGGCGAGGTGATCCGCCCAGTGGTGTCGTAGTTCGAGTGCGAATCCAGGTAAGCCAGTGCGTCGGCGTAGCTCATCACTGGCCGATCCGTTGGACCATGGAGGTTCAGCTGGCCTGGCGGCGCGGGCGCTTCGCGACCGGCTCGCGCGGCACGAGAGCAGGAGCGACCTTGGTGCGGACCGTGTCTGCGTCGATGACCACGCTGCTGACATCGGTGCGGCCGGGCAGCTCGTACATTGTGTTGAGCAGCACTTCCTCGAGGATGGCCCGCAAGCCGCGAGCGCCGGTGCCGCGCAACAACGCCTGGTCGGCGATGGCCTCGAGTGCGTCGCGGGTGAAGTCCAGCTCGACATCCTCGAACTCGAACATCTTGCGGAACTGCTTGATCAGCGAGTTCTTCGGTTCCGAGAGGATCTTGATCAGCGCCTCGCGGTCCAAGTTGCGCACCGCGCCGATCATCGGCAGACGGCCGATGAACTCTGGAATCATGCCGAACTTCAACAGGTCTTCCGGCTGTACCTGAGCGAACAGTTCGCCTGCGTTGCGATCGCTCTTGCTGCGCACCGTGCCGTTGAAACCCATCCCTCGCTGCCCGACGCGGTTCTCGATGATCGTGTCGAGCCCGGCAAAGGCGCCACCGCAGATGAACAGGACGTTGGTGGTGTCGATCTGGATGAACTCTTGATGGGGGTGCTTGCGCCCGCCCTGCGGCGGAACCGACGCGACCGTGCCCTCGAGGATCTTGAGCAGTGCCTGTTGCACGCCCTCGCCGCTGACGTCGCGCGTGATCGACGGGTTCTCGCTCTTGCGGGCGATCTTGTCGATCTCGTCGATGTAGATGATGCCGGTCTCGGCCTTCTTGACGTCGAAGTCGGCCGCCTGGATCAGCTTGAGCAAGATGTTCTCGACATCCTCGCCGACATAACCGGCCTCGGTGAGGGCGGTGGCATCGGCGACGGCGAACGGAACGTTGAGCAGGCGCGCGAGCGTCTGCGCGAGATGCGTCTTGCCGCAACCGGTGGGGCCGAGCATGAGGATGTTGCTCTTCTGCAACTCGATGTCGTCGCGACGGCCGACACCTGCGTTCTGCTGGTACTGGATGCGTCGGTAGTGGTTGTACACAGCAACCGAGAGGATCTTCTTGGCCTCGTCCTGGCCGACGACGTAGTCGTCGAGGAAGGTGCGGATCTCGCGCGGTGTCGGCAGTTGGTCGAAGTGCAGCTCGCCCGCGTCGGTGAGCTCCTCCTCGATGATCTCGTTGCACAGATCGATGCACTCATCGCAGATGTAGACGCCGGGGCCCGCGATGAGTTTCTTGACCTGCTTCTGCGATTTGCCGCAGAACGAACACTTCAGCAACTCGCCTGTGTCACCGAATTTCGCCACAGCAGCTTCCCACTTTCATCAACCGACAGAAGTCGAACAAACGCCGTCGCAACGCGCTCAGCGGATGGGACCGGTGCGGTCCACCACGTCGCGCGACGAGATGACATCGTCGATGATGCCATACGCGAGGGCCTCAGGTGCTTCCATCACGAAGTCGCGGTCGGTATCGATGTGAATCCGCTCGACCGTCTGGCCCGTGTGCTCGGCCAACATGTGCTCGAGCAGATCACGCATCCGGAGGATCTCCTTCGCCGCCAACTCGAGGTCGGTGACCTGGCCGTAGCCGGTCTGACCCGAGGGCTGGTGCAACATGATGCGGCTGTGCGGCAGCGCCATCCGCTTGCCCTTGGTGCCCGCAGCGAGCAGCACGGCAGCTGCCGACGCAGCCTGGCCCAGGCAGATGGTGGCGACGTCGTTCTTGATGAACTGCATCGTGTCGTAGATCGCGAACAGCGCGGTGATGTCGCCACCGGGGCTGTTGATGTAGATGCTGATGTCCTTGTCGGGGTTCTCGCTCTCGAGGAACACCAACTTGGCGCACAGCAGGCTCGCCGACTGATCGTCGATGGGCGTGTCGAGCCAGATGATGTTGTCGCGCAGCAGGCGGCTGTAGAGGTCGTAGCCGCGCTCACCGCGAGCGGTCTGCTCGACGACGCTAGGAATCGTGTAACCCGACATCCGGAAGTGGTTGTCCATGCTCAGTGCCCCTTGTCGTGGTCGTGGTCGTGGTCGTGGTCGTGGTCGTGGTCGTGGTCGTGGTCGCCCGCCTGGTCCTTGCCGAGCAGGGCGTCGGTGTCGATGGCGTTGCCCGCATCATCGACGACCTCGGCGTGCTCGAGCAGCCAATCCAACGCCTTCGTCTTGGCCATCTGCGACTTGAGGTCGGTGACGGCGTCGTTCTTTTCGTACGCCTTGCGAACTTCACTGGCCTTCTGCCGAACCTGCACCGCGATGCGGGCGTACTCGGCGTTGAGGTCGTCGTCGTCGATCTCGATCGCCTCGGCGGCGGCCACCGCACGCAGCGCCAGGTCGACCTTCACGGCCTTCACCGACTGCTCCTTGAGCGCCTCGATGAACGAGTCCGCCGACTGGCCGGTGGCCGACAACCACTGATCGATGCTGATGCCTTGCGACTGGAACTGCTGCACCGTGTTCTGCACACGCGACTGCAGATCGCCGCTGACCATGCTGTCGGGAGCCGGGATGTCGACCAGCCCGGCGAGGGCGCTGGTGGCCCGCTCGACGAGGAGGTTGCGGGCCTGAGTCAGCTTCTGGCCACCGATGCGGTCGGCGATGGACGCACGCCACGCCTCGACGGTGTCGAACTCGCCGAGGTTGTCGCTGACCCACCCGTCAGTGACCTCGGGCAGCACGAGCTCCTGAACGTTGCTGATCGAGACCTCGAAGTCGGCAGGCTCGGACATTCCCGACGGGTTGGCACTGAACGACAGCTCATCGCCCTGCGTGGAGCCGACGAGACGATCATCGAACCCTTCTGCGACCCAGCCCTTGCCGACCTCGTACAACCAGTCCTCGGTGTTGAGGCCTGGGATCGGCTCGCCATCGCGGGTGCCGGCCAAGGTGAGGGTGACATGATCGCCGCTTGCGATGGGCCGTGCCACGTCGGTCAGCGAGCCCTGGCGGCGACGCTCCGCGTCGATGGCCTCGGTGATCTCTTCATCGCTAGCGACAGGGCTGGGCAGCTCGACACGAAGGCCGCCGTAGCCCGGCACCGTGATGACGGGGCGGACTTCGCAGACCGCATCGAACATCACCGCACCATCGTCGGCGCCGCCCGTGATCTCGACCTCGGGGGTGGCGATCAGATCGACGTCGTGCTCGCGGACGGCTTGCGCCAGGTAGACGGGCACCGCATCGCGCAGTGCCTCATCACGCGCCGCCGCCAGCCCGATGCGGGCCTCGAGCACCTTGCGCGGCACCTTGCCGGCACGGAAACCCGGGAGGCTGGCCTCGCGACCGATCTTGCGGAACGCCTGATCGATGTCGCGGTCGAAGTCGGCCTCGTCGATCGTGACGGACAGCTTGACCAGCTGCCGGGGAGTGGGGACTGCACCAGGTGCCTCGGCGTCGGTCTCGACGGCAGTTACACGGGTGTCTTCGGCGGGTTCGATCGTGCTTTTCACAGAGCGACGACTCTACCGGGAGTGCTTCGTTTCGGCCCGCGATGCCCGCCAGGGGAACGCGATGACACTCCGCACGCGATGAATTCCCGGACGCGCCACCGTTTCGGGCAGAATGGTCCCATGACGTACTGGAAGCCGCACGCCCTTGCCAAGCCGCACGCCGACCAGCTCGACCTGCGCCTCGGCGATCGGGTGGTCAGCACCGTCGAACTGCAGGGCGTGCCCGCCGGCACCGGCGGCAAGATCATCCTGGCCAACGGGTTCAACTGGCAGCGCTACCGCGTCCTGTTCACGAACGGCGCCGAGATCGGCGACCTCGACCAGCGCAACATCGAGCCCACGGGACGCACCGCCAAGCGAGTGGCGAAAGCAGCCAAGCGCGCCTGAGCTCGGGCGACCCCAAGAAGAAACTCCAGGTCTGGTCCAATCCGCGAGCCACGCGGCGACGAACTGCGGGCATGAACCTGCCCGACACCGAAGTGACAAGCGCCCGACACAGCGCAACGGTGGCGCAGTTGGTCGCTGCGGCCGCATTGCTCGTCGGCGGGTTGGTGCACCTACAGCTGTACCTCGACGGTTACCGCTCGCTACCGGACCCCAACCTCGGGCGGTCGTTCGTGCTCAACGGTGTCGCCTCCGTTGTGGTCGCTGCGGCGCTCGTACTGCGTCGCGACAAGTTGATCCGCCTTGCCGGGCTGGGCATCATTCTCGGAACGTTGACCGCGTTCACGATGAGCCGTCGGGGCGACGGTGTCTTCGGGCTGCGCGAGTCGGGTCTCGAGCCCTCGCCCCAAGCACTGATCGCACTGGCCGCCGAGCTCGTCGCCCTCGTGGCGTTGGCCGCAACATTTCTCAACGGTCTCGGTGGCACTCCGGCTCTCCCCCGCCGTGCCGCCGCTGGGCTGGCGGTGGCGTTCGTTGCCACCGGCATCGGTGGCGCGATGTTCTGGGCGAGCAGCCCGACGTCCGCCGTCGCGGCGGCGACCGCCCCCGGCAACGTCACCATCGCGGACTTCGCGTTCGACGCACCGACCGTCGACGTGACCACCGGCTCGACCCTCACGTGGACGAACGCCGACGGCTTCGCGCACTCGGTCGTCTCAAGTGACGGCTCCTTCGAGAGCGAGCGACTCGCGACCGGCGCCTCATTCACCCACACCTTCGACGCTGCAGGAAGCTTTACCTACATCTGCGGCATCCACCCCTCGATGACCGGCACGGTCGTCGTCACCGGCTAGCGCTCCCGCGCTGCACGAACAGGCCCCGAACCGGGGTCATGTTTGCCGACCCTCACCAACCAAACAGGAGAACAACATGGAGATCAGTGAGCAATCCCTGCGTGCCCTCGTGGCCGCAGCCGACGAGCAGCACCGCGACGGCATGACGTCGCTGCCCGGCGACATCCGAGCGCTGCACAGCGAGACCCGGCGTCTACGCGGAGCGTTTCGCCCCAGTGCCCGTCGGGCAGCCGCCCGAGCCGGTGCAGCAGCCGGCCTCGTCACCATCGGCGGCCAGGTGCTGCCGATCTCCTCGTTGATGCCTCGGGCGTTCGCCGCCGGCGGCGACGCGGGTATCGCCGCTTTCGCCGAGAGCGTCGAGCTCACCGCCGTCGCCGCCTATCAAGCTGCGGCCGGCAGCGGCCTCGTGACCACCAAGGCTGTGCTCGATGCCGCCACCACCTTTGCCGGGCACCACACCGAGCACGCCGCAGCATTCGGCGCCGCCGCGGGTGATGCCGCCACCGGGGCGCTCAACCAGGCACTGCTCGATGCGCTCAGCCCTGGCCTGGGCGCCGCCAAGACCGAGAACGACGTACTCAAGATCGCGTTCGATCTGGAGAACGCTGCGGCGGCGACGTACCTGTTCGCACTGGGCGCGTTGGAGTCCGTCGTCGCACTGCAGCTGACTGCGTCGATCTTGCCGATCGAAGCGCAGCATGCTGTCGTTCTCGGCCAGGTGTTCGGCGCCGATGCCGCAGCCATGCTGCCGTCGTTCGAGACCGAGGTCGGCTTCGTCGACCCTGCCAAGTTCCCCGTCGGCTGACCCGCCACAACGACCAACCCCTACTTCGAACGCAAAGGAACCACCATGAACAATGACAACATCCGACGCGCGGCCCGCGCCAGCGACGTCGCACACCACCAATCGATGCCCGCCTTCGCCGACGCGATGAACCGCTTCCTCGACCGCGAGGCTCGCTCCGCAGATGAGACATCGAGCGTGTTGCTCGGCGGCCTCACACGGCGCGGCCTGCTCCGTGTCGGCGGCATCGGCATCGCCGGCGCCGCGGTTCTGGCAGCCTGCGGCAGCGACAGCAAGGGCACGACGACGACGGTGGGCAGCCCAGCCACCGACCCGATGACCACCGACCCGATGACCACCGACCCGATCGGCGGCGCGGCGATGGACATCGTGTTGCTGCGCACCGCCTCATCGATCGAGCACCTGGCCATCGCCGCGTATCAGATCGCCATCGACTCGGGTCTCGTCACGACGCCCGCAGTCGGCGATGCTGCGAAGCTCTTCCAGAGTCACCACGTGGAGCATGCTGCGTTCTTCGAGGCTGCCACCAAGGCCGCCGGCGGGGACCCGTTCACCGAGGCCAACGCAGCGGTGCTCGCCTCGCTGCAGCCGACGATCGACGGCCTCGCCGACGAGAAGGGCGTGCTGCAACTCGCGCTCGACCTGGAGCGTGCTGCCGCTGCCACCTATCAGGCCGGCGTGGGCAACGTGATGGATCTCGCGCTCAACAAGGCACTGATGAGCGTGGGAGGAGTCGAGGCCCGTCACGCCGCCGTCCTCGCCGGTGTCCTCGCCCAAGCCGCGGTGCCGCTCTCCTTCGGCACTCCGGACGGCGCAGTCCCCGTCGGCACCGGGGTCTGAGCCAGATGAGGGGCGGGTGGTCGTGGTTGTGGCAGTGTCTGCAGCCATGAACCACCCGTCCCTTCGCCATCGCTTTCCTGGAGTATCGAACGGTTGGGCACGGTTCGACGGCCCTGCCGGCACCCAGGTGGTCGACACTGCGATCAGAGCGATGACCAACTGGCTCACGGACGGGTCGAACGGCTGTGGAGGTGGCACCTTCGCCGCTGCGAACGATGCCGACGATCTCGTCGAGCGCACCCGCGCCACGGTCGGCCAGTTGTTCGGCGCCGACCCGGCCGGCATCGCCTTCGGCCCCAACATGACCTCCATCACCTTCGCCATCTCGCGTGCTATTGGCGCCACGCTGCGCCCCGGCGACCGCATCGTCGGCACCCGCATGGACCACGACGCCAACATCACCCCGTGGCGCAAGGCAGCGGACAGCGCGGGCGCCGAGCACGTGCTCGCCCCGTTCGATCCGTTCAGCGGCACTCTGCCACCGCAGAATGTGATCGATCTGATCGACGAGCGCACCAAGTGGGTCACCCTTCCGGGGGCGAGCAACCTCCTCGGCACAGCCCCGGACCTGAAGCCGATCATCGAAGCCGCCCACGCTGCCGGCGCCCGAGTGTTCATCGATGCGGTCGCACTGGCACCGCACCAGCCGATCAACATCAGCGAGCTCGGGTGCGACGCGATGGTGACCTCTCCGTACAAGTGGTATGCCCCGCACAGCGGCATGTTGTGGATGGAGCCCGAACTGCTGCAGGAACTGCCGGTGTTCAAGGTTCGCCCATCTCACAACGAAGGCCCCAGCCGGTTCGAGACCGGAATGCCCAACTTCGAAGGACTCGCCGGCGTCGAGGCTGCCGCGCGGTTCCTGCTCGAAGAAGGGATGGCAAACGTGCAGTCCGCCGAGCAGGAACTGTTCGAGCCGTTGCTGAGCGGCCTGCTGGCGATGGACGGCGTCACCGTGTACGGCGTTCACGGCTTCGCGGGCCGCACGCCGACGGCCGCGTTCAACGTGGCCGGCCGCACGCCCAGCGAGGTGTCCCTGGCGATGGCTGCCGAGCAGATCGCCGTCTGGGACGGACATAACTATGCGGTGGAGGTCGTCGACCAACTCGGCCTCGCCGACACCGGCGGCGTGGTGCGAGCCGGCATCTCCCGTTACATCGAGCTCGACGACGTACATCGCCTGTTGGCGGTAGTGGGACGCCTCGCGGGCTGAGCCCGGCCGGTTCTGCGCCGCGCTCGCGCACAGGCCGGGACTTTGGTCCCTACCTGGGTGTGCTTCGTGCCCTACTGACCATCCCGGTCGGCCAGCACGATGGCTCACATGAGCAAGGATGACCGGTCAATAGTCAGTTGGTTCGCGTTCGCGGCCGCCATCGCAGCGCTGGTCGTTGCGATCGTCGGTATGCAGAACAATGATTCCTCGGAGAGCGCCGCTGGCGGTGGTGGTGGTGGTGGTGGTGGTGGTGGAAGTGCGCCGGCGGAGGTCACCGTCACGATGTACGACAACTTCAGTTTCTCCCCCACCACGGTCACCATCCCGACCGCCGGAGCGACGATCACTCTCGTCAATGACGGTTCCCAGCTGCACAACATTGAAGTCACCGAACTCGGGCTGACCAGCCCGGTGGTGGCCGGCAAGAGCCAGATCATGTGGGAGATCCCGGCGCAGAAGGTGGGCTCGTTCTCGTTCATCTGTGCGCAGCCTGGCCACGCTGGCGCAGGCATGAAGGGCACGCTCGTGGTCAGCGACACGGCGACCCCATCCGGAGACTCCGCTGGTGGTGACATGGCGAACGAGAACATGACGGCCTCGCAGATGGACGCCCTGATGCTCAAGGTCGCCCAGCAGTTCCCCGCCGCCACGGTGGGCAAAGGCGGCGAGCTCGCCGAGTACACGACCGACGCCGATGGCACGAAGGTGTTCGAGGTCGTCGCCAAGATCGTCGACTGGGAGGTCGAGCCGGGCAAGATCGTCAAGGCGTGGACGTACAACGGTGTCGTGCCGGCGCCGGAGATCCACGTCTTCTCCGGCGACAAGGTCCGCATCGTCCTCAAGAACGAACTTCCCGACAGCACCTCGCTGCACTTCCACGGCATCCGGGTTCCGAACGTGATGGACGGCGTCGACCCGTACACCGAGTCGCCCACGAAGCCGGGTGGCGAACACATCTACGAGTTCGAGGCCATCGGCCCGGCCGTGGGTATCTACCACTCGCACCACAACGCTCAGGAACAGATCCCCGACGGCATGTTCGGCGCCTTCACGATCGACGAGATGCCGATCCCGCAGAAGCTGATCGACAAGGGCTACACGCAGGTCGACAAGAAGGTCAACATGGTGCTCAACGACGCCGGCGTCATCGGCCTCAGCCTCAACGGCAAGAGCTTCCCGGCAACCGAGCCGTACACCTTGCGAGTGGGCCAGGTGATGTTGGTCAACTACATGAACGAGGGCCTGCTCAGCCACCCGATGCACCTGCACCAACCCATGGGCTGGGTGATCGCCAAGGACGGTGTGCCGCTGGACGAGCCGACACCCACCGACACGATCAGCGTCGCACCGGGCGAGCGCTACACCGTGCTCTACAAGGGCATGGACCCCGGAGTGTGGGCATGGCACTGCCACATCCTCACGCACGCAGAGACGCCGACGGGCATGAAGTACATGGTCACGGCACTGATCGTCACGAGGTGAAGTGATGAATGATCGGCAGCAGCGGGTGATCGTCGGGGTCGATGGCTCCGAAGGGTCGATCGAGGCGCTGCGGTGGGCTGCTCAGGCAGCAGCCCGCCGCACGTGGCCCCTCCACGTGATGACGTGCGCGCAGTTGCCGATCAGCATCGAGGCCGGCATGGTCGGTGCCGGCGCCTTCGCCGGATCGTCGATGGATGTCATCGTGCACGATCAGGAGGAGATCAACCAGCGCGCAGTCGATCTGACCCGCACCTTCGGGCTCGGGCTCACGGTGAGCGGGGAGACCGTGCTCGGGGCCCCCGGCTATGCACTCGTGAGCGTCTCGCACCCCGACGATCTGTTGGTGGTCGGCGCGACGAGTCATCAGGGACATCTCACTGACATGTTGGGTTCAGTGCCCACCGTGGTCGCGCATCGGGCGAAGTGCCCGGTGGTCGTGGTGCACGGCGGCGAGCGACGCGGCCCCGAACTCAGCCGTATCGTCGTCGGCATTGACGGTTCGGCCGGCAGCGAGGCCGCGCTCGAGTGGGCGATCGAAGAGACGCTGCGCAGCGACGCCGAACTCGTGCTGGTGCACGGATGGACGTACCCCTACACGGGCGCCCGCACCGGCATCAGCGAGCCGAGGGATCAGATGCGCCTGGATGCGATGCGAACTCTCGAAGCAGCTGCACTGAAGGTCAACGAACTCGCACCCGCCGTGCGCCACCACTCGATCATCACCG
>JAYSPV010000110.1:0-38772 GCA_043721915.1 Ilumatobacteraceae bacterium
CCCATCAGCTCGCGGACGCGATCCATATCGGCCTCGGCCAGTGCACCAGGGTTGGTGGCGTTGCGAAGCAGGTTCTCCAGCTGGTCGAGATCGCCGAGCTGCTGCATCGTCTCCATCGCCTGGCCCATACCCATGCCTTCGTCACCCTGGAACTCGTAGCTCTGCCCCCACCCCTCACCTGGGAACATGCCTTGCAGGTTGCGGCTCAGCTGATCCATCTGCCAGCGCAGATCCATGTCGTCCATCAGCTGGTCGCTGAGCTGCTGCAGCTGCGAGCGCTGCTCGGGCGTCATCGAGTTCATCATCGCCTGCATCGCGGCCATCCGCTGCGCCATCTGCGCCAGCAATTCGTCGAGGTTCTGCGGGTTCTCCGGGAAGAAGTCGCCGAACTTGTCCATGAACTGCTCGAACGCCTGCTGCTCGTCGTCGGGGTGGGCACCGGCTTGGCGCTGCTCGATGAGGTCGTTGAGCGACGCCATCATGTCCTTCATCCGGGCCATGTCCTCGGGCGACATGTTCTGCATCGCGCCGGACATCTTGTCGACCATCTGTTGCATCAGCTCTTGCTTGAGCTTCTCCATCAGCTGTTCGAAACGCTGTTGGGCCTCGCTGCTCTCGAAGTCGTACTCGCTGAGCTCGCGCACCTTGCCGGCGAGGTCGTTGGGCAGCATGTCGAGCCGAAAGTTGCGCTCTGCTGCGGCATCGCGGGCGGTACTGGCGCGGCGCTCGTCGCCACTTCGTTCGGCATCCGCGGAGGCCTGCGCGATGGCGTGGCGCTCCTCGTCGACGATGTCGTTCAGCTCATCGGCGATCTCGTCGTAGACCCCTCCGAGGTCGAACTGATCGAGCTTCTCCTGGCGCTGTTGGCGCAGCTTCTCCATCAGCTCGCGCAGCCCCTGGACACGCTCACCGTTGCGGTCCTGCATGCCCTCCTGCATCAGCCGACGCAGCGCCGCGTTCACGTCACCGTGGTACAGCAGGTCGTCGGTGAGATCTTCGAACAAACCCTCGGCGTCGAGATCGAACCCCTTCTGCGTGCCATCCCAGCGGGAGTAGGTGAAGCGGCGTGCCATGGGCGAACCATAGTGCCGGCGCGATCGACACGTCCTCCCGGGCGGCTGAGCCCGGCCAGGAACCACGAACTGACGCGGTCCGGCAACCACCACCTGCAGCGGTGAGCGCAACGACGCGTCACTTCCCCGGTCCCTGCGGTCCGACGGACTTTGTGAATGCCTTCACGAACTCGTCGCGTCGGGCTATAGTGGGCTGATGCGGGTTCCGCGTACGTTTGCCTTCGTCGATCTCTCGGGGTTCACGAACTACACCGCCGCCTTCGGCGACGATGCCGCCGGGCGTATCCTGAGCGCGTTCCGGACCATCGCCCGCGAGGTCGCCAGCGAACGCGGCGTTCGCATCGCCAAATGGCTCGGCGACGGCTGCATGATCGTGTCGGTCGAGCAGACCAACTGCATCGCCTTCGCCCTCGAGCTGGAGAACCGTGCGGCAGAGGTCTGTGCACCGCTCGCCCTGCGGGTCGGAATGGCCACCGGGCACGCCCTGCTGTTCGAAGGCGACGACTACATCGGCTCTGCCGTCAACATGGCCGCCCGGTTGTGCGACGCCGCCGGCCCGAACAAGGTGCTGCTGCCGACGATGCAGATCGAGCGATTGCCAGAGGGCGTGGTCACCGCCTCGCACGGCGATCTCGAACTGCGCGGTTTCCCCGGCCCGGTCAGCGTGGTCGAACTGAGCGGCGTCCCCAAGGTCGCCACGACCACCGACACCGGCGAACTGTGGACCCGCAGCCCATTCCTGGCCTGACCCCCGATGAGCCGGCGACAGCGGCAGCCACCATCGCCCGCGGGGCCATCCTCACCGCACAGGGCAGCCGCCTCGCAGACGACCTCGCGTTCGCCGCCGAACTCGGCCTGCAACAGGTCCGTCTCGACGTGCTGTGGGCGACTGCGCAACCCAAGGCAGGCGCGCTCGACGGCGATGTGTTCGAGGCAGCCCATGGCGCAGCAACCCTGGCCCGCAGCCTCGGCCTGCAACCGTGGTTCCGCCTCCTGCAACCGATGATCCCGAAGTGGTTCGACAACGAGGGCGGTTTCACCGACGACCGCAATGCCGCACGTTGGTGGCCCCGCTGGGTCGAACTCACGGCCGAACGGTTGGGCGACGTCGCAGCCGGTTGGGTGCCCTTCGACGCGCCGTACGCAATGACCCAACGGCTGATCCCTGCGGATCCCCGCCGCCACGGCGACTTGATGAACACGCTCACCGTGGCGTGGCGCGACGCGTGGCGCATCCTGCGCGGCGTGCTGCCGGTGGCCACGGCCATCGACGTCGCTGCCGAGCGACCCACGGACGACAGCCCCGATGCCGCACGCGAAGCACACCGCCGCGACCAACTTCGCTGGGGGTTGTGGCTCGGCGGTTTGACGGACGGCGTCGTGCGCATCCCTGGCCGAGCCGATAGGCCGCTTGCCGATCTCGATGGTGCGTGCGACATCGTCGGCCTGATCCTGCGCGACGACGCCGAGGCAGCCATCCACCGCGCCGCCGAGCAAGGGCCGGAACGACCGATGGCCATCACCTTCCGGCCACAGGGCGATACCGACGCCCAACGCGCCACCGCGATCACGACGATGTGGCGCGGTGTGCGCGAAGCCAACAGCCAGGTACCGATCACCGCAGTGACGATCACGCCGCTCACCGACCAGCCCGATCGGCCGGGGATGGCCACCGAACGCCGCGAGCTCAAGGACAGCGGCCAGGCGTTCATCGACGGCTGAGGCTGTACTTCGAGGCGTCCGACGTCGTCGCCACCCTGCCTCACGGATGGACGGTCGCAGAAGCGGGAACCCGCCCTCGTTCGACCGCCGACCCATTCAAGGCAGACGTCACCATTCACGACGCATTGGTGCTCGCACGCCCGCGACGCATGACGACTGCTGTCAACCGCGTCCGCGGTAGGTCGCCCCGGAGCCGGATGCGGCGCCGTCCTTGTTGAGGCGCTTGGAGAGGTGCAGACCTTCCAGCACGAACTCGACCGCAGCCGCGAGCGCAGCGGGCGACTCGTCGCCACCGATCAGGTCGGCCACGGCAGCACGCAGCGCCGGAACCTCCTCCACGAGTGCCGCCAGATCCACGGAAGCGACGTCTTCGCCGGTGTGGGCGATCGTGCCTTCCTCGAACGCAGCGACGACGTCGCGCACCTTGTCGAGCGAGACCAGTTCCTTGAACACGGTGAGCACGGAGGCCTTGATCAGGTTGTCGAGGATGACGCCTTCACGGCCCTCCTCCAGCGACTCGATCTCCACCTTGCCGCTGGTGCTGGCGGCGAGCGCACCGAGGTCGCACACCCTCGGCACCACCACGTTCTCGCCGGCTCGCAGGCCACGGCGCAATGCATTGGCGCCGAGCACCTCCAGGTTGCTGACGGAGAGGCGGACGCTGACACCGCTGCGCTGGTTGACATGGTTGCTGCTCCGGGCGAGCTGGCTGAACGTCGCGATCACGCGCTCCATGTACGGGGGCACCGTCACCTGGACATCGCCCACCGTCGCCGCCCGCGCCTCTTGGCGCATGATCGTCACCTCGGTCTCGGTGTCGAGCGGATAGTGGGTTCGGATCTGGCTGCCGAACCGATCCTTCAATGGCGTAATGATCCGGCCCCGGTTGGTGTAGTCCTCCGGGTTGGCGCTGGCCACCAGCAGCACGTCGAGCGGCAGCCGGATCTTGTAGCCGCGGATCTGCACGTCGCGCTCCTCGAGCACGTTCAGCAGACCGACCTGGATTCGCTCGGCGAGATCCGGAATCTCGTTGATGGCGAAGATGCCCCGGTTGGTGCGGGGCACCAGGCCGTAGTGCAGCGTGAGCTCGTCGCTGAGGTAGCGGCCCTCGGCCACCTTGATCGGATCGACCTCGCCGATCAGGTCGGAGATGGAGGTGTCGGGCGTGGCCAGCTTCTCGCCGTAACGGGTGTCGCGATGCACCCAGGTGATGGGCACTGCGTCGCCCAACTCGGCGACGAGGTCGCGCGCGTGCCTGCTGACCGGGTGATAGGGATCGTCGTTGATCTCGCTGCCGGCGACAATCGGCATCCACTCGTCGAGCAGCCCGGTGAGGCTGCGGATCATGCGGGTCTTGGCCTGGCCGCGCTCGCCCAGGAAGATGACGTCGTGACCCGCGAGCAACGCGTTCTCCAACTGGGGCATCACGGTGTGCTCGTAGCCCAGCACACCCTCGAACAACGGCGTGCCGGAAGCGATCCGCGCGACCGCGTTGCGACGGATCTCCTCTTTCACAGGAACTGACTGCCAACCAGATGCCCGGAGCTCACCGAGGGTTCCGGCCATGGGGGACGATGCGTGGTTCACCATGGGCTGACCATACCCGCGGGTGTCGTCGGCGGGGCGAGGCGAGCCCGGCGAAACCGATCGAAGGTACGTTCAGTCGCGACCGGGGCCGATGTAGTCGATGCCGTACTCGTCGCGGAAGCGGCGCATCGGCTCGGCGTACAACCGCGTCAGCATCTCGCGAAAGCCGGCAGGAATCGGCGCGTTCGCCGCAGCCTGCGAGCCACGCAGCACGTCCGGGGATGCCGACCGAGCGCTGGATACCTCCACGTCGCGGCGCACTTGGCTGCGCCGATGACCACGAACCGCAGTGCCACAGGGGTGACTCTACGCACGCCCACATCCCCTGCGGCAAGGGCGGTACGCTCCCACCTCGTGGAGCTGTCGGGAACCTGGCGGGCGTGCATCGCCGACGACGACCTGCGCCGCGACGGCGTTGGGCTGGACTACGACGACTCCGTGTGGTCACTGATCGAGGTTCCCGGCCACTGGAGGTCGTCCCCCCAGTTCGCCGCAGCGGACGGACCGCTGCTGTACCGACATCGTTTCAACCTCGAGGCGCCGGGCGAAGGCCGACGACGTTTCGTGCGTCTCGACGGTGTCTTCTATCAGGCAGACGTGTGGCTCGACGGCGCCTATCTGGGCGACCCGGAGGGGTACTTCTTCCCGCACTCGTTCGACATCACCGACCTGTCGCGCCTGGCTGACGAACATCTGTTGGCCATCGAGGTGACGTGTTCGCCGCAGCGGAACCGCGCGTCGAAGCGCAACATCACGGGCGCCCTGCAGCACTCCGACTCCATCGATCCGGACTGGAACCCTGGTGGCCTGTGGCGGCCGGTGCACGTGCACGACACCGGCGCGGTGCGCATCGACCGCCTGCGCGTCCTGTGCCGCGACGCCAACGATGCTCGGGCACACGTGCGACTGCACGCTCGGCTCGATGCGGACCGGCCGCGCACCGTGCTCGTGCGTACCTCGGTCGACGGGACCACCCTGAGCGAGCACACGCAGTCGCTGGCCGCCGGTCTCAACGAGGTCGACTGGACGCTCGACATCAACGACCCGGCGCTCTGGTGGCCGTGGAGCCTCGGTGAGCAGCCCCTCACCAAGATTCGGGTGGTGGTCCTCCTCGATGGCGAGCCCACCGATGCCCGCACGGTGCGGACCGGCCTACGCGAGGTGGCAATGCACGACTGGGTGTTCTCCGTCAACGGCGAACGCCTCTTCGTCAAGGGCGTCAACCTTGCCCCGACGCGTGCCGCGCTCGCCGAGGCCACTCCCGCCGAAGTGCGCCGCGATGTCGAACTCGCCCGCGACGCCGGCCTGGACATGGTGCGCGTCAACGGCCATATCGCCCGCCCGGAGGTGTACGACGCAGCCGACGAGCTGGGCATGCTGGTGTGGCAGGACTTCCCGCTGCAGTGGGGCTACGCCCGCACGATCCGCAAGGAAGCCGTGCGCCAGACGCGCGAGGCAGTCGACCTGTTGGGCCATCACCCATCCATCGCGTTGTGGTGCGCCCACAGCGATCCTGCCGCGGCCGGCGATTCTCGTGGCAAGGCGGCGGGCGCCTCGATCGTGCGCAACGTGCTGGCACAACAGCGGCCGACCTGGAACAAGAGCATCCTCGACCGATGGGTGAAGCGTGCGTTCGAAACCGCCGACGAGACGCGCAGCGCCATCGCCCACAGTGGGGTGGCACCTCATCTTCCGCAGCTCGACGGCACCGCCAGCCACCTCTTCTTCGGCTGGTATCACGGCAGCCACACCGACATCGACGGGTTCGCGGCCACTATGCCGCGCATGGTGCGTTTCGTCAGCGAGTTCGGCACGCAGTCGGTGCCCGACAGCGCGCAGTTCCTGCACGTCGAGCAGTGGCCTGCACTCGACTGGCAGCGGCTCACCGAGCACCACGGCCTACAACTCGAGCCCTTCGAGCAGCACGTACCACCGGGCTCGTTCCGCACCTTCGAGGAGTGGCGCGCCGCCACCCAGCAGTATCAGACCCGGGTGCTACGCCATCACATCGAGACCCTTCGCCGGCTCAAGTACCAACCCACGGGTGGCTTTTGTTTCCTTGCGCTCGCCGACCCGAGCCCTACGGTGGGGTGGGGCGTGCTCGACCACGATCGCGTGCCGAAGCCCGCGTACCACGCAGTCAGTGACGCCTGTCGACCGGTGATCGTGGTGGCCGACCTGATGCCTGATCGCGTCGTCGTCGGCGAAGCACTCGCGCTCGACGTGCACGTGATCAGCGACCTGCACCGCCCGCTCGACCAGGTTCGCTGCTCTGCCACTCTGCGCTGGCCGGGCGGCAGCCACCACTGGGCATGGGTCGGGGATGTGCCATCCGACGATTGCGTGCGGGTCGGCACCGTGCAGTTCGTGGTACCGGATGTGGTGGGTGACCTGTGGCTCGACCTGATCCTCGACCATGACCACACCGCGGTCGCCAACCGCTACACCACGTCGGTCGAACCCAGAGTTGTGTGAATCAACAGACCGGCGAACGTGGTAGCGTTCGCGCAAGTTTTACGGGAGGACACGAACATGTCGGAAGAGATCATCGAGTATGTGGCCGAGCACACCGGCCAGAGCCGTCGGCAGTTCATGATGAAGCTGCTGGCTGGCGCCGCCTTCGCCGTTCCGGTTGTTGCCTCGTTCACCATCGGCGGCAAGTCCACCCCCAAGCGCAGCCCGATCGATGCCGGCTCCAACGTCATCATCGACTGCGGTCCGAACGGCACGTTCGACGGTGGCTCTGACTCCAGCGACGCCGGCGCGAACGGCCTCGACTGCGGCCCGAACGACCTCGATGGCGGCAGCAACGACCTAGACGGCGGCAGCAACGGCCAGGAAAGCGGCGGCGTCGGCAACGACGGCGGCGGGATTCCCTCCACGCTGTGAACCCAGGTGACCGGCCGCTGCTGGCGGCGGCCATCATCGTCAAGAACGAAGCGCACCACCTTCGGCGTTGCCTGTCATCGCTCCGTGGGCTGTGCGATCAGGTGGTGCTGGTGGACACCGGGAGCACCGACGACAGCGTCACCGTAGCGATTGCACACGGCGCAACCGTTCTTCATCGTGAATGGGACGGCGATTTCTCCGCTGCCCGCAACCTTGGGCTTGACGCGATCGATGCGAAGTGGATCCTGTACATCGACGCCGACGAGGAAGTACAACAGCCCGACCTCGCCGGCATTCGCGACGCATTGCAGAACGCACAGGGAGTGGCCGGCTTTCTCGTACAGTTCGCATCGCATGTCGGCTGGACCCCGTACTGGGAACACCGCATGTGGCTACACCGTCCCGACGTCCGGTTTCGCGGCAAGATCCACGAGACGACAGTGCCCGACCTGCGCCGGATCGTGCGCGACGAGGGTCAGCGATTCGAACGCATCGACTTAGCAATCCAGCACTACGGTTACGAGGGCGACCAGCGGGCCAAGCACGTACGGAACCTGCCGATGCTGCTCGTCCAGGTGCAAGCAGCACCGCGGCGGGTGTACCTGTGGAACCACCTCGGCCGCGTCTACGACGGCCTCGGCCGTCGCCGCGAAGCGGTGGCGGCCTGGGAGCGGGGCCTCACGATCGTGCGCGCCGATGGGCTCAAGGAGAAGGTCGACATCATGGTGTACGGATCAATGGCCCTGCACCTGGTCCATCACGGCGTAGATGCCCTCGCGCTCATCGAGGAAGGCCTCGCGCTCGACCCCGAGCACTACACGCTGAGGCTTGCTCTTGCCCGGCACCACGTTGGTCGCGGCGAGTGGGCGGCGGCGATCGAGCCGTTGGAACTGTTGGTTGCAGCCGAGGCCGAGTCGATCAATCGCTCGGTCCTGGCCTACTCCCGACAGATCTTCAACGAATTGCCCTGGGCGCTGCTCGGTGACTGTTGGTTCGAACTGGGTGACTACCAACGAGCGGCCGACGCGTATGCGCGGACAGCCGAACTCGGGGCAGACGTGCTGGAGATGCGCACCAAGGCAGCGGCGTGCCGCAGCCTGGCATCACACCGATGAGCCGGCGAACACCAGTGCCTCAGCCGTCAGCAAGGCCAACAGATCATCGATCTCGGCAACCGGCGGCTCGGAGAGACCGAACGCGGACTGCACCAACTGCACCATGGTGTCACGATCGTTCTCGCCCGTGCACAGCTCGAACACGAGCGTCGCCGTGACGTTGAGGTGGTGCACTCTTCGCGAGACGGGTTCGAAGACAACCAATCCGTCTTCGACCTCGGTGATGTCAAGACCGGGCGACTGCATGAGGAGGTTGTTCACGGGACAGAGCGTACGCGGCTACCACCGTCGTGTCACGACTCCGCACCGAATGGAACGCGGACTGTGACCCTTCTCGAGGACGTGCCCGCGCTGCTGTACGCATGCGAGTTCGACCCCAGCGGTTACGCGGTTGCTGCGCGCCGCTACCTGCGCGCGCTGCGCAGCGTGCAGCAGCCCGTGTCGTGGCTGCCCTTGCACAACACCCGCGAGGGCCGCCTCCCTGCCACTCAGACCACGCTGCACGCACCGGCCGAACTGCTCGCCCTGCCGCGAGGTCCAGCGTCGAAGGCTGGCGGCACGGTGCTGGCACATTGCATGCCCATGTCGTGGCGGGCGCTGCGCGCACAGCTCGGCGCTGACCGGTTCATCGGACAGACGGTCTGGGAGGCCGACCGCATCCCTGCTCGGTGGCACAGCGAGCTCGCCGCGGCTGACGAGATCTGGGTGCCCACCGAGTGGAACGCCGAGACGATCCGGTCCAGCGGCCTGATGATGCCGGTCCGCGTCGTGCCGCACGTGATCGAGTGCATCGACCCATCGCCGCCGCCACTGGACGTCGACGCATCCCGGTTCGTCTTCGCGTCGGTGTGCACATGGGACCGCCGCAAGCGACCGGATCTGTTGCTGCATGCCTTCCTGCAGGCCTTCACCGCAGCCGACGAGGTGACCCTGGTGCTCAAGACGCATCCCCGAGTACTCTCCTGGAACACGGCGAACGAGATGCAGCGCCAGACGTGGTGGCAAGTGATGCAGATCGTCCGGCAATACCCGAACCCGGCCGAAGTGGTGTTGCTCACCGACCACTGGACCGACGGCGAGATGGCCGGTCTCCTGCAGCGGGCCGATTGCTACGTCTCGCTCACGAGCGTCGAGGGCTGGGGCCTGGGGGCGTTCGATGCCGCAGTGGCCGGCGTACCGTTGATCATTACCGGCTACGGGGGTCAGCTGGAGTGGCTCGGCGACGACCACCCGGGGCTCGTGCCGTTCACCATCGCTGAAGCCGACCACCCCGACCGCAGTATGTTCGAGCCGGGGATGACCTGGGCCGTCGCCGACGTCGAGGAGGCTGCCGAGATGATGCGCGGTGCAGCCGACGGCACCGGTGGCTGCATAGCGGCGGCAGCAGCGCTGGCGACCCGGCTCGCTCAGCAATATTCGGAACATGCCGTTGGGACAACGATGAAACGTCTCCTTGGATGACGAACCCCACCACGACAGGCGCCCACAGCGACGTCCTCGTCGCTTCACATCGTCGCAGTGGCACACACCTCATGCTCGAATACCTCACAGGGCAACTCGGTTGCGCGCCGACCAAGAGCCACGATTTCCCGGACTCTCCCGCCACCATCCCCCTCATCTACCTGGTCCGCAATCCGATCGACGTGATGTGGTCCACCTACAGGTGGTTCTGCCTGGGCCTCAGCTCCAACGACCACATCGCCTCGGCCCTCGCCGGTCTCGAGTTCGCGGAGTACCTGAACGGCGCGGCCGGGCCGCGGGCCGGTTTCGAGTCACTGGCAATGCCCGGACGAGACAGCTTCAAGCGACACCGCGGCATGTTGTACGACCCCATCCGGTATTGGGCGGCCCACGTTCGAGCCTTCCTCAGCGACGAGCGACAGCCGATCGTCATCCGCTACGAATCGCTGGTGGCCGAGCCCTGCGAGCAGATCGAGCTGGTCGTCAGTCGCCTCGGTCTCACGATGCCGAACGCCTTCCGCCCGATCGGCCGCGACGACCTCGTCGGCCATGCACCCTCTGCATCGAGTGTTCCGCCGGCGGCGCTGCAGTGGGACAGCGGTTCTCTGCACCGTCTCGCCGAGACAGCCGAGGACCTGCTGGAGCAGTTCGGCTACGAGCTGCCAACCGCAGCCCGTTCAGGGACACCGCGGCGCGCCACGCACCGTGACGTGCGCTACGTCTCGCGTGCCGACAACAGCGGATACGCGGTGGCAGGCCGGCGATGCATCGAGGCACTGACCACAGCCGGCCTCGACGTCGCATGGGAACCGCAACCCAGCGAGTGGGGAGAACGCGGGAAGGTCACCCGGCTGACACCGGCAGGGCTGCTCGATCGGTACCGGCCGGACGCCGCCAGCGACATCACCATCATGCACACCATGCCCGACTGGTGGGCCGGATTGCACCGCAGCTTCGGCCGCAGTCGGTACATCGGTCACACCGTGTGGGAGCTGGAGCAGTTCCCCGAATCGTGGCACCAGACCATCTTCGCAGCCGACCGCGTGTGGGTGCCCACCTCGTGGAACAGGCGCACGTTCCGGCATGGCGGCGTCGCCCAGCCGATCGACGTCGTGCCGCACGTGATCAGCAACGAACCGATACACGAGCCGCCCATCGAGATACCCCGCGACGTCACTGTGTTCGTCACCGTTGCGTCGTGGCATCCTCGCAAGCGGCCAGACTGGGCGATCGAAGCATTCGCGCGTGCGTTCCGACGGGGTGACCCCGTCGTGCTGGTGGTGAAGACCGCTGCATGGACCGAATCCTGGCCGGCCGGGAACGACGTCGAACAGATGACCTGGTGGCACATGATGCAGGTGCTGCGACGCCACGAGTCACCGCCCGATGTGATACTGGTCAACGATGAGTTCACCGACGCCGAGGTCAACGGGTTGGTCTCTCGCGCTGACTGCTTCGTGTCGCTCGCCCGTGCCGAAGGGTGGGGACTCGGGATGTTCGACGCTGCGGTGATGGGCACGCCGGTCATCACCACCGGCTTCGGCGGGCACCTCGCCTACCTCGGCGCCGACTACCCAGGGCTCGTCCCACACCGCATGGAGCACGTCAGCGGCGTCGAGAACGCACCGCACTTCGAGGCCGGCATGCAATGGGCCGAACCGGATCTCGACGTGGCCGCCGCCCTGATGCGCGCTGTCGTCGACGGCACCAGCACGTTGCAAGCTGCGGCGCCCACGTTGGCGCAACGGCTGCGCACCACCTTCTCCCCCGAGGCCGTCGGCCGCTTGGCACTCGAGTCCCTCGAGCAGCTGCGATGACCTCCAACGTCCTCGTCCTCACCCCCGTGAAGAACGCCGCCTCCGAAGCCGTCGGCTACATCGAGCGGCTCCTTGCACTCGACTACCCTCCCGAACACCTCTCATTGGGCATCCTGGCCAGCGACTCGACCGACGGCACGTCGGCGGCGTTCGAGGATGGGTTCGTGCACCTGCTGCACGCAGGCTGGCGGTCGGCGCGACTGTGGAACCGCGACTTCGGCTATCGCATGCCCAACGATGTTCCGCGGTGGGAGCCCTCGATCCAGCTGGAGCGCCGGCGTGTACTGGCCCTCAGCCGCAACCATCTGCTGTTCAACGCGCTCACCGACGACATCGATTGGGTGCTGTGGCTCGATGCCGACGTCGTCGAGTTCCGAGCCGACATCATCGAACTGCTCACCTCGCTGGGTCGCGACATCGTGCAGCCGCACTGCGTGCGCGAGTGGGGCGGCCCGACGTTCGACCTCAATGCGTGGCGCGACAAGGGCCGAGTGCACCTGAGCGACATGCGCGGCGAGGGCTTCATCGTCACACTGCACGCGGTGGGCGGCACCATGTTGCTCGTGCGCGCCGACCGGCACCGCGACGGCTTGATCTGGCCCGCGTTTCGATATGGGCTGCAGAACCCGCTGATCCGCACCAACCCTCGCACGATCGGCCGCCCGGAACTGGGCGAGATCGAGACAGAGGGCCTGGGGATGATGGCGCACGACATGGGCCTCACCTGCTGGGGCCTCCCCGAGGTGGAGGTCCGCCACCGATGAGCCCCAGAAGGGACGTGATGGACGACGTCACGTTCGCGATCCCCGTGCGCATCGATTCACCCGACCGGCTGGCCAACCTGCGTGCGGTCGTACGGTTGCTGCACGCCACCAACCCGTCGCACATCGTCGCCGGCACCGAGCAGACCGACCAGTTGCGAGCGATGCTGCCCGCTTCGGTGGACGTGGTCGAGGTGCTGGTGCACATCGAGATCGACATCGTCGTTCCCGCGCCGCAGATGCGCGCCGCTGTCGATGCGGTGTTGCACGACGAGGACGGCCGCACGCGTTGGTCGTGGCCCGTCGTCGGCGGCTGCGTCGTGTGGCGGCGAGCCACCTTCCAGCGGGTCGGCATGGAGAACGAGCACCTGATCGCAGCGGCGGTCGACGCGCCGTACCTGGCCCACCTCGACGCCGACGTGGTGGTACCGCCAGGTCAATGGGCCGATGCACTCGGTCGGTTGCGCGCCGGAGCGGACCTTGTCTTCCCGTACCACGGACCGGTGACTGATATGCCCTTCGCACACCACCCATGGCTCGAGCGCGGCGACTTCGTCTCGATGCCGACCGTGCTGCACGCGCTGCACGCGCTGCACGTGCTGCACGCGCTGCACGCGCTGCACGCGCTGCACGCGCTGCTGCATCCTGCGAGCGTGGGCTGCTGTGTGCTCCGGCGACGCTCGACGTACGTCGCGGCCGGCATGGAGAACGAGCGCTTCGTATCGTGGGGAGCAGAGGACGACGAGCGGCTTGCACGCGCGCTGACGCTCGGTCTCGACGTGCAGCGCAGCAGCGGGCCGCTCTATCACCTACGACACGCACGCGGTCCCGACAGCAGCGCTGACAATCCGCACTTCGCCGACAACGTGCGAGAGCTCGAGCGCATCTCGGCGATGAACCGCCACGAGCTGTCAGCCGAAGTCGCCACGTGGCCGTGGGTGACCGAGACGGCACCACGATGACCGGTCTGGCGTTGTTCATGGCCGACCCGTGGATCTCGATCGACGTCGCCAACGCGGACCCGGCAGTTGCTGCACACCTGCGGCTCACCACCGACCGAGCGTCGTTCCCGGAGGCCGACGTGGTGATCTACCCGAGGCCGACGTGGGGCAAGAGGCCCCCGATCGCACGTGCCCGCGCCACCCAGGTGAGCGTGCTCTGGTCGCAGGAGTCGGCGGTGCATTACCCGCAGTTGATCGACACTGCGTACACGGCCGAGTTCGACCTGCAGATGACCTACCGGCTCGACAGCGACGTACCAATCCCCTACCTCTCTCCCGACATCTTCTCTCCCCACATTTTCCACCAGCTGCCACCCGGGCCTGAGCTCGCTGCTCGCTGCGACGTGCCGATCTCAGCGTGGGTCTCCAGCCACTCGGACAGGTGCGGCCGCGATCGGTACCTGCTCGAACTGATGGAGCACGTTCCGGTGCACTCCTACGGCAGGGTCGGCCACAACCGCGATCTGACCGACGACCACGGATGGAACAGCAAGATGGCGACCATCGGCGCGTACCGCTTCACCATCGCGTTCGAGAACTCGATCGACACCGACTACGTGACGGAGAAGTTCTTCCAACCGTTGGTCGTCGGGTCGGTACCCATCTACCGCGGTGCACCAAACGTGGCCGACTTCGCTCCTGCGCCGAACAGCTACATCGATGCCAACCGGTTCGATGGGCCGGCGTCGCTGGCGCACTTCCTGCGCTCCATGACCGATACCGACTATCTCAGGTACCACGAGTGGCGCGCGCACGGGCCGACCCTTGAATGGCGCCAACGCTTTGCGCCGTACGCAACGCTCGGTCTAGTGCGTCTCGCGCATGCTGCACGAATAGTTGCGATCGGGCTTGCAGCTGCGGCGGGCCACCGCTGATCGCTTGCTCGACGGTCTGCAACTCGTCAGATCTGGCTGATCAGAGCCCGGTTCTTGAACTTGGCCTTGCGATAGTCCTTGTTCATCAGAGCGATGAAGTCGATGCTGATGCCCTTGGGGCAGGCCGCCTCGCACTCGCCGTGGTTGGTGCACGAGCCGAAGTAGTCGTCCATCGTCTCCACCATCGCCTCGACCCGGCTCCAGCGTTCGGCCTGGCCCTGGGGCAGCAGGTTGAGGTGGCTGACCTTGGCCGCGGTGAACAGGTTCGCCGCACCGTTCGGACACGCTGCGACGCATGCGCCGCAACCGATGCACTCGGCCGCATCCATCGCCGAATCGGCCACAGGCTTGGGAATCGGGATGATGTTCGCATCGGGCGCGCCGCCGGTGGCAGCGGTGATGAAGCCGCCGGCCTCGACGATGCGATCGAGCGGCGAACGGTCGACCATCAGGTCCTTGAGAATCGGGAACGCCGTGGCGCCGCTGGTGAACTTGCGCATGTGCAACTGGCAGGTGGCGGTGCCGCGTTGTGGCCCGTGCGCCTGACCGTCGATCATCAGCGAGCAGGTACCGCAGATGCCTTCGCGGCAGTCGTGGTCGAACGTGATGGCATCGAGGTTCTCGGCGATCAGCTTCTCGTTGAGCACGTCGAGCATCTCGAGGAATGACGCCTCGTCGCTGATGCTGTCGATGCGGTAGCTCTCGAAGTGTCCTGCGTCGCTCGGGCCGCTCTGACGCCAGATCTTGAGGGTGAGGTTCTGAAGGTGGTTGCTCACTTGTAGCTCCGCTTGGCGAGGTGAATGGTCTCGAACTCGAGTTCTTCCTTGTGACGCACGGCCTGCATCGGGTCGCCGGTGAACTCCCATGCGGCAACGTGGGCGAAGTCCTCGTCGTTGCGCTGGGCCTCGCCCTCTTCGTCCTGGAACTCCGTACGGAAGTGCCCGCCGCAACTCTCGTTGCGTTCGAGTGCATCTCGGCACATCAGCATGCCGAGCTCGAAGAAGTCCTCGACCCGGCCGGCCTTCTCCAACGTCTGGTTGACGTTCTCGGCGGTGCCGGTGACGCGCAGGTCCTTCTTGAACTCGTCGTACAGCGCCGGCAGCTCGCTGAGCGCCTTCTGCAGGCCCTGCTCGGTGCGCTCCATGCCGCAGTAGTCCCAAATGATCTTGCCCACCTCGCGATGGAAGTAGTCGGGCGAGCGGGTGCCACCGATGTCGAGGAAACCCTGGAAGCGCTGGCGCGCCGCCTGCTCGGCGAGCAGGAACTCTGGGTGGTCGGTGCCGGGGATCGGCTTGTTGAGCATCGGGGCGAGATAGTTGCTGATCGTGTACGGCAGCACGAAGTAGCCGTCGGCGAGGCCCTGCATCAGCGCCGAGGCGCCGAGCCGGTTGGCGCCGTGGTCGGAGAAGTTGGCCTCACCCGCGGCGTACAGACCGGGGACCGTGGTCATCAGTTCGTAGTCCACCCACAGGCCACCCATCGTGTAATGGCTGGCGGGGTAGATGCGCATCGGCTCGCTGTACGGATCTTCGCCGGTGATGCGCTCGTACATCTCGAACAGGTTGCCGTAGCGCTCTTTCACGACGTCCTTGCCGAGACGGCCGATGGCATCGGCGAAGTCGAGGTTGACACCGTTCTTCAACGGGCCCACCCCGCGACCGCTGTCGACGGCGCGCTTGGAGGCCCGCGAGGCGATGTCGCGTGGGGCGAGGTTGCCGAAACTGGGGTACAGCCGCTCGAGGTAGTAGTCGCGTTCGGCCTCGGGGATCTGGTCCGCCCGCCGCTCGTCACCGGCGTTGAGCGGCACCCACACGCGGCCGTCGTTGCGCAGCGACTCGCTCATCAGCGTCAGCTTCGACTGGGTCTCGTCGGCCTGCGGGATGCAGGTGGGGTGGATCTGCGTGTAGCACGGGTTCGCGAAGTAGGCACCCTTGCGGTGCGCACGCCACGCCGCGGTGACGTTGCAGTTCATCGCGTTGGTGGACAGGAAGAACGCGTTGCCGTAGCCACCGGTGCACAGCACGGTCGCATGTGCGGCGTGAGAACGGACCTCGCCGGTGACGAGGTCGCGGGTGACGATGCCGGCACAGCGGCCGTCGACGTTGACCGTGTCGACCAGCTCGACTCGGTTCCACAGCTTGACCGTGCCGAGGCCGATCTGGCGAGCGAGCTGCTGGTACGCGCCCAGCAGCAACTGCTGGCCGGTCTGACCGCGGGCGTAGAACGTGCGCTGCAACTGCGAACCGCCGAAACTGCGGGTGTCGAGCAGGCCGCCATACTCGCGAGCGAACGGCACACCCTGAGCCACCATCTGGTCGATGATGTTGAGGCTGACCTGTGCGAGGCGGTGCACGTTGCCCTCGCGGGCACGGAAGTCGCCGCCCTTGATGGTGTCGTAGAACAGGCGATGGACGCTGTCGCCGTCGCCGCGGTAGTTCTTGGCGGCGTTGATGCCACCTTGCGCTGCAATGGAGTGCGCACGCCTCGGCGAGTCGTGGAAGGTGAACACCTCGACGTCGTAACCCAGCTCGGCAAGAGTCGCCGCTGCCGATGAACCGGCGAGACCGCTGCCGACCACGATCACCTTGAACTTGCGCTTGTTGTTCGGGTTGACCAACTTCATGTCGGCCTTGTAGTTGTCCCACTTGTCGCCGATGACACCGGCGGGGATCTTGCTCTGCAGGATCGAATCGTTCATGTCCGTCACTTCCCTACGATCCCGGCCAGCACGGCGATCGGGAATGACACATTGCCGACAACCACCACAGTGGCGACACCGATTGCGATGTTCTTGCGCCACTTCTTGAACTTCGGGTGGTTCCAACCCATCGACTGGAACAGGCTCCACACGCCGTGGAAGAGGTGCGTGCCGAGCGCAATGTTGGCGATGATGTAGAGCACCGAGACCGGCACCCGCTCGAAGCTGCGGACCACGTTGCCGTAGGCATCGCCACGTACGAAGGTGCCGTCGGTGCCGACAGCGTTGGCGAAGCCCCACGTGAGGTCGGCGAGGTGCCAGATCACGAACAGGAAGACGATGATGCCGGTCCAGCGCATCGTGCGGCTGGCGAAGGTGGCGATCTGGTAGTCACGTGGGCTCTGGTACTTCACCGAACGAGCCTTGCGGTTGAGCACGGTGAGGCTGTACGCCGCGTGGATGTGTACGCCTACGGCGGCGAGCAGCCCGAAGCGCAGCAACCACAGCAGCACGGTGCGCGGCAGGATCGGCACGAGGAGCTCGCGCAGGAACTCGGCGTAGTGGTTGAAGTCCTCGGCGCCGAGGTACATCTTCAAGTTGCCGACCATGTGCGCAATGACGAAGCCGACCAGCATCAGACCGCTGATCGCCATCGCGTACTTCTTGCCGACGGCAGTGCCGTACAGGTCGGTGATGAAGAACTTGCGCTTCTTCTTCGGGCCCGTCGCAGTGCCGGTGACCGGACCGCGTGACTGGATTGCCTGTGCCATCTGTGGACGGCCTTTCCGAGAGATCGGTGATGTCGGAATCGAACGGTAGCCCTCTCGGTGCTCTGCGACGAACTCGGCCAACCTCAATCTGACGTGACGCGACGTGACCCGAGACACCCACAGTTCGCCGGATCGCCGCCGAATCAATACACTCTCCACGTTCACCAACCCTGCGCGGCTTCGTCGTCGCGCCCGAGATACCCCGGAGATCACCGGTGCCAGCACTTATTGCCGAAGGCGGCTATCAGGTATTCGAGTTGAAGGGCGGCGAGTGGGCCGTCCTCCTGCTCTCTGTCGCAGCCGCTCTCATCGCCATCGCAGTCGGACTCTTCCTCGCCAAGTTGGTGATGGCCGAGGATGCGGGCTCACCGAAGATGCAGGAGATCGCGCTGGCCATCCAGGTGGGCGCCGCCGCCTACCTCAAGCGCCAGTTCAAGACGATCGCCGTCATCCTCGTTCCGCTTGCCGCGATCGTGTTCCTCACCAGTACCGCCATCGACAAGCCTGACGGTGGTGGAGTTGCTCTGTCGTTCGTGCAGTCCGGCATGTTCCGCACGTTGGCCTTCATCCTCGGCTGTCTTGCCTCGGGCTTCACCGGGTACATCGGGATGACCCTTGCCACTCGTGGCAACGTTCGTACCGCCGCTGCCGCGCTCACCGGCAGCATGCCCAAGGCTCTCACGGTCGCCTTCCGCACCGGCGGTGTGGCCGGCATGTTCACCGTCGGTCTCGGCCTGCTCGGCGCCACGGCGATCATCATGGTGTTCCAGAACACCAGCTCGGTGATCCTCATCGGCTTCGGCTTCGGCGGCTCGCTGCTCGCGCTCTTCCTGCGCGTCGGCGGCGGCATCTTCACCAAGGCTGCCGACGTCGGCGCCGACCTGGTCGGCAAGGTCGAAGCGGGCATCCCTGAAGACGACCCGCGTAACCCGGCCACCATCGCCGACAACGTCGGCGACAACGTCGGCGACTGTGCAGGCATGGCAGCCGACCTGTTCGAGAGCTATGAGGTCACCCTCGTCGCCTCCATCATCCTCGGTGTCGCCGCGTTCAACTCGATCGACGCCAACCCGGCGCTCGGCCTGATCTTCCCGTTGGCCGCTCGTGCCATCGGCGTGGTCGCCTCGATCATCGGCATCTTCTTCGTCAAGGCGAAGGAGGGCGAGACCAACGCCCTGAAGCCGATCAACAAGGGCTTCCTCGTCGCCGGCGTGCTCACCACCATCGGCACGCTGATCCTCTCGCTCACCTACGTGGGCAACGACAACAACGACAACGCTGGCTGGAAGTGCTTCGGCGCCGTGTTCATCGGCCTCGTGCTCGCACAGGGCATCAGCCGGCTCACCGAGTACTACACCGCCACGCACCACAAGCCGGTGCAGGAGATCGCGGCAGCCGCCGAGACTGGCCCGGCCACCACCATCCTCGCCGGCACCGCCAGCGGCCTGGAGAGCTCGGTCTATGCCGTCATCGCCATCGCCATCGCCATCGCCTCGGCAATGGCCCTCGGCGGCGGCAACCTGCAGTTCTCCTTCTACCTCGTCGCACTCTGCGGCATGGGCATGTTGGCCACCACCGGCATCATCGTTTCGGAGGACACCTTCGGCCCGGTGAGCGACAACGCCGCTGGCATCGCGGAGATGTCGGGCGAGTTCCACGGCGAGCCGCAGCGGATCATGGTCAGCCTCGACGCCGTCGGCAACACCACCAAGGCCGTCACCAAGGGCTTCGCCATCGGTTCCGCCGTCATCGCCGCCGTCGCACTTTTCGCGAGCTTCATCGAGACCGCCGCCGGCGAGCTCGGGTTGGAGATCGTCGATCAGATGCGCGGTGTGTTCGACCTTCCGGAACTACAGATCAACGTCGCCGACCCGAAGATCTTCATCGGTCTGCTGATCGGCGGCGCCGTGCCGTTCCTGTTCAGCGCACTCGCCATCCGTGCGGTGGGTCGCACCGCCGGCGTGGTAGTGCAGGAAGTTCGCAAGCAGTTCGCTGACGGCAAGATCATGAAGGGCGAGAAGCAGCCCGAGTACGGCCCGGTCATCGACATCTGCACCGAGGCCTCGCTCCGCGAGCTCGCGACGCCCGCCCTGCTGGCAGTGCTCACTCCGGTGGTCATCGGCTTCGGCATCAACTTCCTCGCACTCGGCGCATTCTTGGCCGCAGTCATCCTCGTCGGCCAGTTAATGGCCAACTACCTGTCGAACGCGGGTGGTGCGTGGGACAACGCCAAGAAGTACATCGAGGACGGCCACCACGGCGGCAAGGGCAGCGACCCGTACCGCGCTGCAGTGATCGCCGACACCGTGGGCGATCCTTTCAAGGACACCGCCGGCCCGGCGCTCAACCCGCTGATCAAGGTGATGAACCTGGTCTCGCTGCTGATCCTGCCGGCCATCATCAGCCTGCGCGGCAACGATGGTGCTCGGTTCAGTATCGCTGCCGCTGCTCTCGTGGTGCTCATCGGCGCCATCGTGTTCAGCAGCCGCCAGCCCTCCGGCATTGCCACCGACCCGACCCCGGCGGCAGCAGCACTACGCTGACCGCCAGCAACCTGCAGTCGTAGCGAAAGGCCCGGGCGTCACGCCCGGGCCTTTCGCATTCCCACCGCTAGCCTGGCGCAACATGCTCGGACTGTTGGACTTCGCGAACAAATGGGTAGAGAAGGGCGGCCTGTTCGTTCTGGCGCTGATCGTCTTCGCCGAATCCGGCCTGCTGGTCGGGTTCTTCCTGCCGGGCGATTCGCTGCTGTTCTTCGCGGGCTTCCTGTCCTCCGAGGCGGGCGGCAACCTGTTGCCGTCGTTGCCGTGGGTTGCACTCACCTGTGCGTTGGCGGCAATCATCGGCGATCAGGTCGGCTACATGATCGGCAACCGATTCGGCCCGAAGGTGTTCGACCGGCCCAAGAGCCGCTTCTTCGATCCGGTGTACGTCACCAAGGCAGAAGCCTTCTTCGACAAGCACGGCTCCAAGACCATCGTGCTGGCCCGCTTCGTGCCGATCGTGCGCACGTTCGTTCCCACCATCGCCGGCGCCAGCAGCATGCATTACCGGACATTCGTCACCTACAACGTCCTCGGCGGCGTGCTGTGGGGCGCCGGGATCACCACTCTCGGCTACTTCCTCGGTTCGATCGAGGTCGTCAAGAACAACATCGAGATCGCGGCGATCGTGATCGTCGGCGTGTCGGTGCTGCCGGTCGCGATCGAGCTGTGGCGACACCGCAAGGCGGCCAAGGCCGCTGTCGCCGCGGTTACATCGACACCCGACTGACACATCGCTCGGGAACCGACGCGGCGTGTTCACCGTCGCACAGGTATGGCACACGTGAACATCCTCAGGCGAAGCCTCACAGCCACAGCCACCGTCGTCCTGCTCGCACTCAGCGCATGCGCAGATGACAGCAAGTCGTCGTCCGCTACACCTCCCGCTGCAGAGCAGCAAGACTCTACGGACGGCGACCAATCGCTCAGCGGCGGCGGCGGGCAGGCCACCGCGGACACGACTGCGGGGGGCAGTACGGCGACAACGCCGCAGGTGCCGTCCCAGCCCTACAACCCAGCTGGCCGCAAGCTGGTGATCACCATGACAGTTGGGGTGGAGGTGGCGGACGCAGCCGCGGCAGTCGACGAGGTGATCGCACTCGCCGATCAGTACGGCGGGCAGCTGTACAACTCCAGCCTCGACCTCAGGGACCCCGCGACGGCTGCGGGCGATCTGGTCTTCAAGCTGCCTCCCGAGCAGGTGCAGGCGTTTCTGGCCGGGCTCGACCCGGGCATCGGCCGGCGTACCGGGCTGCAGGGGAACACTGCCGACGTCACGAAGCAACTGACCGACCTTGGGGCCCAGATCCTCACCGCGGAGGCCAGCGTCGATCGCGTCCGTGCGCTGCTGGAAGGCGCCACCAACCTGGCGGACGTGATCACGTTGGAGAACGAGCTCTCGATCCGCGAGACGAACCTCGAACGGCTGCGGGCCGACCAGGCCAACCTCGACAGCCAGGTGGCGCAGGCGACGATCACCGTGCGCCTCACCACGGCACCGAAGGCAAACGAAGACGGCGCACCCGAGCCGAAGAAGGACAAGGGCATCGGCGACGCCTTCCGTGACGGCTGGAAGGGCTTCATTGCCGTCCTTGGTGGCGTGGCGATCTTCGTCGGCTACACGGCGCCGTTCCTCGTGATCGGTGCGCTGGCCGCGCTGATCTGGTGGCGGATCAGGCGCCGCCGGGCTGCGGTGTCGCCACGAAATCGATCAGCTGCTCCACCGCCCCCACCAGCTCCGGGCGCAGGTCCGCATACGTCGACACCCGATTCCGCAGGCGCGGCCAGAATCCCCTGACATCGGTACCGAGCGCCGCACACATCCCTTCCTTCCACGGCACGTTCCGCGGGATCTCGGGCCACTGAGCCAAGCCCATCACGCGCGGCCACACCCCCGCCCACACATCCACGAACGGGTGGCCGGTCACCAGCACATGGAGGCCGGCCACCTGCTGCGCGAGGCGCTGTTCCTTGCTACCGCTGACGAGATGGTCGACGAGGATGCCCAGTCTGCGTTCGGGGCCTGGCTGGAACTCGCGCACCATCGCGACGACGTCGTCGAGGCCGTGCATCGGCTCGACGACGATTCCCAACTCGCGCAGATCGTCGCCCCACACGTGCTCGACCAGTTCGGCGTCGTGCTTACCCTCCACCCAGATGCGGCTGGCCGCTGCCAGGCGGGCTCGCTGAGGCGTCGGTGCCTTCACCGAGCCACTGGCAGTGACCTTCGGGCCACCGGCTGCCGGGCCGGGCGCAGGGCGGGCGAGCGTGACCGGCTTGCCCTCGATCAGGAAGCCGCCCGGTTTGAACGCGAACTCGCGGTCGCGACCGTTTCGATCGCGCAAGGTGACAGAGCGCGCGTCGGCCTTCACCACGTCGCCGCAGAATCCGCTGGATCGATCCTCGACCAGCAAGCCGGGCGTCGCCGGCACGACGCTGTACTGAGGCTGCTTACGCGAGTTGTCGAAGTCGTCGAGGATGTCGCCACCGAAGCTCATGGTGCATCCACGGTAGGCGGCGCGGACCTGCGACTACGGTCATTGCGATGAGTTCGGACCCGCGACCCGCCGCATCTGTGCCCGACGAGCTGGTCGGCTGCTGGCAACGTGAGTGGATCGAGTTCGCCGATGGCTCCCGCGACGACACCAGCTTCGTGGTCTGGCTGCAGCTGCCCTCGTCGATGGCGGATGTGCGGTTGTCGCCGGCGGTGATGGCGCTCGCCTCATCAGGCCGGACCGGGTTCGCCGAGTGCTCGCCCGACGAACTGCGGCTTCTCGCCTCCAGCGATTCGAGCGCAGGCGCCACCACCTGCACCGCCTTCGTCGCCGGTTCCGATGGAGTGCGCACGGCGACGGCGGAGTGGTCATCGACGGTCGGGCTCCAGGCGGTCTCGGCCTTCCCCGAGCCGGGCCTGCTGGAGCTGGGCGATGACGGCGCGACCATGATCGAGCGCGCACCGAGCGGCGCCTACGTAGAGCAATGGCGGCTCCTGCCGGGTAGCCGTTCAGCGCTGGGCTGCACGACGCTCTCGGACGGCTCGACGTGGTACCGCGCGGGTGATGTCGGTGTGCTGGTGCACGATCGCCGCGTGGGCGGCGAGGCATTGGACTGCGAGTTCTCCGTCGCCAGCCTCAGCCCCGCCGGTTGGGTTGTCGAACACTCGACGCTGCCCTGGCGAGTCGGCGCCGTCATCTCGCCTGTCTGATCAGCCGTCGACGATGCTTGCCCGCGCAACTGGGGCGCCCCAAATCGCTACGTCGGCTTCTGGGGCGCCCCAGTTGCGCCAGCAACCATCACGCGACCGGCTCGGACGCGTGGTTCACCGGCGGGTGGCGTCGCGGCCGTGGAACCCGGCGGGCGTCAGCACCTGCAGCACGGCCCGGCCGTCGTAGGCGCGGTAGGGCGCCAGCAGGCCTTCCGCCGGCATGCCCAGTGCGACCGGGCGGTAGGAGCCGCCCCACACGTGCACGCGGTGCGCCGGCCCGGCGAACGACAACAGCCCCTCGCTGAGCTCCACCTGAGCATCCACTTCACCGACCTGCGCGTAGCCGAGCGGGATCTCCGTCGGCTCGCCTGCGGCGTACCACTCGACATCGAAGGTGACCGGGGCCAAGTCGCCGAACGGCTTGACGAGGGCAGCCAGCGGGTCGTCGAGCAGCACGCCATGGGCCTCGTTGCCCAGGCTCCACTGCCGAAACGGCACGTCGCAGGTGTGCCCTGCCCACATCTCCGGCGGCTTGATCTCCAGACCGTCGCGCAGGCCGGTGCCGTCGAGCTCCTCCACGTACAGGTAGGGCTCACCGGCGCGGACCAGGCCGGCCCAGTAGTCGAACCGTTGGCCGCGCAGTTCGAGGCCGACGAACAGCCCGGTGCTGGCGTCGGGCGTCCATGCCCACCACCACCAGGCCTCGATCGCAACACCCTCATGGCGAAGTTCGTCGGCATTGGTCAGCACGTGGGCCAGACTATGCGGGTGATCCGTTACCTCAGCCTTGAGTGGCTCGCAGCCCTCACCTCCGAAGTTGCAGCCAGCACCGCGTTGCAACAACTCGCCACCGACCACACCATCGGTGTCACGCAGGTCGTCACCGATGGCCCCGAAGGCACGGTCGTGTACAACCTCCAGGTCGGAGACGGCAGCGCCACGTTCGGCGCCGGTAGCGCCTTCCCCGAGGACGTGCGCATGGAGCAAACATGGGAGACCTCGGTTGGTGTCGCCACCGGCGTGTTGAACGCGCAGGAGGCATTCATCAAAGGGCGCATCCTGCTCACCGGCAGCCAGCAGAAGCTGGTGGAAGCCCAGCCCGTGTTCGGCGCGCTCGACACCGTCTTCACCAAAGTGCGCGAGCGCACCGACTACCACTGAGCCGAGGTCGTAGGTGCCCGAACTTCCCGAGGTGCAGGCTCACGCCGAGCGGCTCACCGAGCAGTTTCGTGGCGCGATCCTTACCCGGTTCGTTCCATTCAACTTCACCGTGCTGAAGACGGCCATCCCTCGTCCCAACGACGTCTACGGCACACCGTTGCTCGGGGTAGGACGACGGGGCAAGTACCTGTTGCTCGACTTCGGACCGATCCAGTTCGTGATCCACCTGATGCAGGGCGGAAGGCTGTTGGTGGACGACAAGCAATCCGCGAAGCCGCGCAACGGCCAAGCCCGCTTCGTGTTCGAGGATGGGCCCGCACTGCTGCTCACCGAAGCAGGCAAGGAGCGCAGGGCGGGCGTGTGGTGCGTGGCCACCGACGGCCTCGACGGGCCACCCCTGAGCCGCCTCGGGCCGGATGCGCTCGTGTACACCCAGGACACATTGGCCGCCGCGTTCGCGGCCGACAACATGCGCGTGCACGGCTTCCTGCGTGATCAGCATCACATCGCCGGGCTGGGCCGGATGCTGGCCAACGAGGTGTGCCACCGCGCGAAGGTGTCGCCGTTCGCGATGACCGGAAAGCTCGGCGTCCCCGGCGCGGCGAAGGTGCTCGTCGCAATCCGCGAGGCAGTGGACGAAGGGCTTGCATACGAACGCACCCGCTCCGACATGTCGTCATCGGCTGATCGGCCGGGCAGAGTGCACAACCGGGCGGGCCAGCCGTGCCCGGTGTGCAACGACACGATCCGGTCCGTCACCTACAGCGGGTACACCGTCGCCTACTGCCCCACCTGCCAGACGGCGGGCAAGGTGTTGGCCGACAACACCACCAGCAAGTTCCTCAAGTAGACCGCTCGCGCACCACGATCCGGCAACCACCCTTGTGCGGATCAGCCAGGCGAATGCCCTGCACCTCGAGCCGACCACCATCGCCTTCTACGATGCCCTCGGCGAGGCCCACGTGCAGTTCGCACACTGTCTCGGGCTGGGATGTTGCGAGATCAGCGAAGGGACACGCACGCAGCACGACGTCGTGCGTCGCGCCGCCGCTGCGCACCTCGGGCTCGAACCCGAGTCGCTGCGCCTCGTCGCGCAGCGTGGCCAGCGTCCCTTCGGTCGATGGCGGCACACGTCTGCCGGCCTCACGGCCCGCGTCGCGGGCGGTGCGGCCACTGCTCACCGCGTCGGCCAACATGCTCGCCAACTCGCGATACGCGACGGTGGCGTCGACTGCGGTGTACCCGGTACGTGGACGGCCTCGCCCCTGCACGGGCAGTGGTTCAGGCTGCACCAGGCCGGCCTCGATCAGCACGGCGAGGTGCCGGCGTACGGCGGTGTGGTGGATCCCCATCGAGATGCCCAACACCCCAGCCGTGAGGGGCACCGGCGACGCCCGCAGTCGACCGAACAGATCCACGCGCCGAACGGTCGAGAGCGCCTTGGCGCGGCGGAGTGCACCGCCCCCGGAATCGACGTGTTGCGGTCGGTTTCCCATGACGGTGCACTCTCGCACGCCTACGGTGAGGCGGGCAATCCGATCAGTGGCCGGTCAGTGCAGTGGTGTCGACATCGCCCACCGCGAAGAACCCGAGCGCACCCTTGCCGACGTTGGCGAACTTGTGCGTCACGAACGGGTACAGCCCGTCCTCGGCAAAGCTGAACTCCACGAAGCCACCCTGCGCCGGCTGCAGATCGAGCACTTGCGAACCACCCTGGCTGCTGTCGGGCTGCAGCGTGTAGGCGCCTTCCTTGAACACCGTGTCGAAGATGGTGCCCACGATGTGGAAGGCGGAGTTCTCGTTGGGGCCGTCGTTGATCACCCACATGCGGTAGCGCTTCCCGGTCTCCACGTGGATCGGCGCGAATTTGTACTGGGCGTAGTAGCCGTTGAACACGACGCCGTCCCACTGCTCGTTGATCATCTTGGTGAGATCGCCGGGCTGACCCTGCGGGCCGAGGTACAACTCGCTCTGCACCACCACGAACTCCTCGTCGACGGGCTCGAGGCCAGGTGGATCGATGATGATCGCGCCGTACATGCCGTTGCCGATGTGGTGCAGCGCCGGCGCGGTTCCACAGTGGTACATGTACGCACCCGCAAAGTCGGCGACGAACTCGTAGACCAGCGACTCGCCTGGGAGGATGGTGCGCATCTCATCACTCCAGGCCACCTTGCTCGCATGGAAGTCGATCGAGTGACCGATCGTGCCCTTGTTGGTGAGCGTGATCCGGAACGTGTCGCCCACACTGCCGTGCAGGATCGGGCCGGGCACCTGGTCGTTGAACGTCCACATCATCTGTGTCACGCCCGGGGCGACCTCGATCAGCTTCTCGGTGGCGTCGAACGCGATCTCGTGCACCTTGCCACTGGCCTTGGGCGTCAGGACGGGGTCGCGGCCCATCCAGTCCGTCCCGGGCATTGCGGCTCCGTCGATCGTGGCATTGCCGGACGCCGGTGGTGTCGTGGCGGTCGACGCCTCGCCGGACGCAGCCCCGCCGAGTACGTGGACGGCCATCTTCATGCCGGCCTCCTTGTGGCCGGCGACCGTGCACCACACTGCCGTGTCGCTCGTGAACGGCCCGATCACGATGTCGGCCTTCTCGCCTGCCTTGAGCATCGCGGTACCTGTGACGCCTTCGACCTTGAAGTCGTGGTCAAGCTTGCCGTTGTTCGTGACGTGGACCGTGATCTTCTCGCCGGACGGAACCTCGATCATGGTCGGCGACACCGAGATGTCGGCCAAGACGACGTCGACTTCGGTGACACCGGCACCCGCTGACGCGCCGGCGACGCGCTCGGTTGAATCACTCGAAGCGATCGCGATGCTCACCACACTCACGATCAACGCAACGATGCCGATCACCGAGGTGACCACCCACCACCCATCTCCACTCTTCTCGGTCTCCATCCTTGGCTCCTTTATTTAGACGTACTACTCGCATTATTCACAGAGCGCTCACTGGGCCACAGGGCCGAAGGTCCCGAACGGCACAGGGCGCGCGATCCGCTTCCCTGGAGTCGGGCTGGCGTCCTACGCTGAACACATGCCGATCCACATCCGCGCCGAAGCCACCGACTACGCCCCTGCCGTCCTCGTGCCGGGCGACCCGCGCCGGGCCACCTACATCGCCGAGACGTTCTTCGACCCGGGTGCCCGCCAGGTGAACGTCGAGCGCGGCGCACTCGGGTACACCGGCACCTACAAGGGCAAGCCGATCAGCGTGCAGGCCGCCGGGATGGGCTGCGCCAGCGCCGCCATCTACTACAGCGAACTGATCCAACTGGGTGCCACGCGCCTCGTGCGTGTCGGTACGGCCGGCGGCCTCGCCGAGGGTCTGCGAATGGCCGACACGATCGTGGCGATGAGCGCCACCAGCGACGACCAAATCGTCAGCCAGCTGTGCGGTGGCGACGCCCACTCTCCAACGGCCACGTACTCACTGGTCGAGCGCGCGGTGCAGCTCTCTCGGGCGAGCGGCGCACGCGTGCACGTCGGCGCGATCGTGTCCTCGGCACTGTTCTACGACACCCGCGTCGGCATCATGCAGCGCTGGAAGGACCGCGGCCACCTCGCAGTCGAGATGGAGGCTGCGGTGCTGTACACACTCGGTGCGCTGCACAAGATCGAGACGCTGTGCATGGCGACGATCAGCGACTTGATCGCCAGCGAGCACGAGGCGGAGCGGATCAGCGACGCCGAGCTGAAGCAGGGCGTCGACAAGATGATGGAAGTCGCCTGCGAGGTCGCCGTCGACTGAGGCACGCCAATCGCTCACCACAGGTACCCGGTGCGGCGGGGCCTCAGATCAGCCCGAGGTCCTTGACGGCGTCGCGCTCGTCGGCGAGCTCGGCGGCGCTGGCATCGATCTTGCTGCGGCTGAACTCGTTGATGTCCAGGCCCTGCACGATGCTGTACTCGCCGTCCTTGCACACGCACGGGAACGAGGAGATGAGGCCTTGGGGTACACCGTACGAACCGTCGGACACGACGGCCATCGACACCCAGTCGCCCTCGGGCGTGCCGAGCGACCACGAACGGATGTGATCGACGGCGGCGTTGGCGGCCGAGGCGGCCGAGGAGGCGCCACGGGCTTCGATGATGGCGGCGCCGCGCTTGGCGACGGTGGGCAGGTAGCTGTCGGCGTACCAGGCCTGGTCGTTGACCAGGTCGTAGGCATTCTGGCCGTTCACCTTCGCATGGTGCAGGTCGGCGAACTGGGTGACCGAGTGGTTGCCCCAGATGGTCATGTTGGTGACGTCGTTGACCGTGGTGCCGGTCTTCGCGGCGAGTTGCGAAATCGCGCGGTTGTGATCGAGGCGGGTCATGGCGGTGAAACGACGAGGATCGAGATCCGGCGCGTTCTGCTGCGCGATCAGCGCGTTGGTGTTGGCGGGATTGCCGACGACGAGGATCTTGATGTCCTTCTTCGCACTCTCACTGAGCGCCTTGCCCTGCGGCTTGAAGATGCCACCGTTGGCGGTCAGCAGATCGGCGCGCTCCATCCCGGCCTTGCGCGGCATCGCGCCGACGAGCATCGCGACATCGGCGTCACCGAAGGCGACGTTGGCGTCGTCGGTGCAGATGACATCGGCAAGCAGTGGGAAGGCGCAGTCGTCGAGTTCCATCTTCACGCCGTTGAGCGCTCCGAGCGCAGGCGTGATCTCCAGCAGCTGGAGGATGACAGGGGTGTCGGGGCCCAACATGGAACCCGAGGCGATGCGGAACAGGAGGCTGTAGCCGATCTGGCCGGCTGCACCGGTGACGGCGACACGAACAGGAGTGGTCATGTCCCTGAGCGTACGCCGACGGAGGGCCGCGAGCGAAAGCCGCTCAGGCGATCGCCGGCAGTCCGTAGACCGCGAGCAGCAGGTTGGCGTAGAACTTCGCCGGTTCGGCACCGTTGCACGAGATGTGGATGCCATCGGGGCACAACTCGACCTGGGCAGATTCGGCGTCCCAGTCGATGACGCTCACGTTCGGGTACAGCGTGGCCATGCCCTTGAGCAGTTCGTTGTTCCTCGGGATGTACTCGATGTCGGCGCGAATCGTCATGAACACGACCTCGGCCGTTCCCGTGGGCATCTCGACCATGATCGCGTCGAGCTCCCTCTGGTTGAGCGGCGCGTTGGTGCCGACTTGGATCACGATGGTGCTGCCCAGGCCGACGTCGCCGTTGTCGCGCAGCTGGATGACCGCGTTCTTCACACCCTCCGGGCCGCGACCCTCCCTCGCCTGCACCAGCACGCCGGCGCCTTCGAGCAGCGGCTGCGCGCCGACCATCACCGACTCGCCGATCGCCACGTACTTCGCCGGCTCCTTGGGCACGGTCGTCGTCGTGAGCACCGTCTCGCCGGGGATGGTGCTGTCGGGCAGGGTGCTGTCTGGCACCGATTCCGGCGTGGTGCCGTCCGTGCCGCCGGCTGCTTCGAGCGAGCAGGCCACCTCCCCGACACAGTGCGGGTCGGCCTTGAAGAAGCTGTACGCCGACAGCGTGAGGGTGAGCGCGACCGCACCTGCAGCGGCGACATGCATCGGCACCCGACGCAGGCCCGCCACCGTGGCACCGAAGCCGTTCTTGCGGATGGGTGTTTCGATGAACCGATAGCTGGCCTCGGTGATCGGCACCGTGATCAGCATGGCGAGAACCAGCTCGGCGACGGAGAGGTTGATGTTGGCCTGCTTGCGGATGATTTGGTAGATCGGCCAGTGGTAGAGGTACAGGCCGTAGCTGCGAGTTCCGATCCACAAGAACAACGGGTTGCCCAGCAACCGGCCCGTCGCAGCACCCTGGTGGCTGGCAGCGGCCACGAGGACGAGCGTCAGCACTCCCGTGAAGAAGAAGCCGCCGCGGAACAGCCACGGGTTGTACGCGCCGCCGTCGACGAGGTACATCCTGAGCATGAAGGCCATCAGGATCGCCAGCGCACACGCCGCCAACACGTCGAGCCGCCTGCCCTTGTCGCGCAGCGGGCCGCGCATGATCGCCATCGGCCGCCACAGCATCGCGAACCCGGCGCCCAACATCAGCCCGCCCGAACGCGAGATGGAACTGAGGTACAACGTGTCGTTGGCCGAGAAGCAGTGACCGAAGACGTTCCAGGTGCCGGCGGTGTACTCAGTCGCGCACGAACCGACAGGCCCGGGCACGTACAGCACGGCAACCACGATCGCGACGAACACGCTGGCCATGATCAGCTTCAGGCCCACCGCGGGCAGACGGCGGCCGGAGCGGCCAAGGATCGCCACCATCACCAGCGGCCACACAACGTAGAACTGCTCCTCCACGGCCAGCGACCACAGGTGACGCAACGGCACGAACGCCTCGCTCGCGGTGTAACTCTGACCCACCCAGATCTGGTACCAGTTGCTGAGGTACGAGGCGCCGCCGACGAAATCGCCGCGGGTGGTCTCGCGGGTGACCGTGTACGCGATCGTCGTGTACACCGCGACCAGCGCCATCATCACGAACAGCGCGGGCAGCAGGCGACGGAAGCGGCGGAACCAGAACTGACGCAGGTCCACGTGGCCGGTTCGTTCCTGCTCGCCGATCAGCAGCAACGTGATCAAGTAGCCGGAGATGACGAAGAAGACCTCTACACCCAGGTAGCCACCGGGCATCCACGAGTGGTGGGCGTGGTAGATCATCACCGCGACAACGGCGATGGCGCGCAGGCCGTCGAGCCCTGGCAGGTAGGGCATCCGGCTGAGCCCGCCGGGCGATGAGCCCGCAGGCCGAGAGGTGAGGGGCGCCGACATCGAAGGAACAGTATGGAGGAAGTTGGCCGCGGAGACGAGCCGCTACCGCTTGAGATCCGGTCGGCCGATGGCGTCGAAGATCAGGTTGGCGTAGAACTGCTTGGCAACCGTGGTGCGCAGGTGGTAGCCGTCGTTGCTCAACTCACCGAGGATCGCGTTCGATTCGGCCTCCCAGTCGAGCACCTTCACGTTCGGGTAGCGAGCCGGGAGCTGGCGGATACGGATGTTGTTGTCGGCGATCCACCCGCGGGGAGCGCGCACGGTGAGGAAGACGACGAGCGGGGTGTCGGCCGCGGGCAGGAAGCTCATGATCCGGTCGAGCGTCGCGTCGCTGACACTGCCGTTGGTACCTGTCTGGATGACCACGACCCGCCCCAGCTGCCCACCAGCACGCAGCAGACCGACGACATCGGCCATGTTGCCGCCCTGCCGGCTGACTGCCGCATTCACCTGGATTCCGGCAGCGTTGAGCTGAGGTGCGGCGCCGAGCATCACCGACTCACCGATCGCAAACGGGGCGAGGAAGTCGACAGGGCCGAGCGTGGTGGTGGGCGCCGGCGCGGTTGAGGGCGGTAGCGGCTCGCCGGGTCGGTTGACCGAAGGGCGAGTCACGGGCGGTGCCGTCACGGCTGGGACCGTGGTAGCGATGCTCGCCGGACCGTCGGCAATGGCATTTCGCCCGGCCTCGGAATCGCACTCCACTTCACCTTCGCACAGCAGGTTGGCCGTCGCCACGGTGACGGTCGCGAAGCCGCTCAGGACGGCAAAGAGCGAGCACACCACGAACGTGCGCCGACGACGAGCCAGGGCAGCCTTCGTGCGCGGTGGTCGTTCGCCACGCAGCCACTCGCCGAGACAACCTTGTCGGATGGGCAGTTCCACCAACCGATAGCTCAGCTCGGTGACCGGCACTGCGATCAACAGTGCGATCAGGAACTGCCGGAGCGAGAGTTGGGTGTTCGGTTCGCGGATGATCTGGTAGATCGGCCAGTGGTAGAGGTACAGGCCATAGCTACGGGTGCCCACCCAATGCAGCGGGCGGATGCCGAGAAGGCGCCCGAGCCACGAGCGGCGATGGGTGGCCGCGGCGATGACGGCGATGGTGCACACAGCCGTCACGAAGAACCCGCCGCGGAACAACCACGGGTCGTACACGCCGCTGAAGTTGTCGAACAGCTCGAGGTTCAGTGCCATCAGCACCAACCCGACGAGACCGGCAAGCCCGATCAGGTCGACGGTTCGTGCCCGTTTACGCAACGGCCCGCGCATGATCGCCACCGGCCGCCAGACCAGCGCGAACGCCGCCCCCATCATCAACCCGCCGGCGCGCGAGAAGGTGCTCAGGTACAGGGCTTCATTGACGTTGACACAGCGCCCGAACACGGACAGATACCCATGACTCTCTCCGGCGCCGCACGCCGCAGCGTTCGTGACGGGATCTGCCCCCAGGCGGATCTCGCCACCGATGTAAAGGGCAGCGACGGTGAGCGTCACGAAGACGCTCGCGCCCAGCAACCACAGTGCAACACGCGGAAGGCGATCGCCACCGCGCCGCAGCAGGACGATCATCACCAGCGGCCACACCAGGTAGAACTGCTCCTCCACCGCCAGCGACCACAGGTGCCGCAACGGTGCGAACGCCTCTGCGGAGGTGTAGCTCTGACCGACCCAGATCTGGAACCAGTTGCTGACGTACGTGGTACCGGCCAGCAGATCCCCGCGGGCGCGCCCCATCGGGCGGTTGTTGAACAGCGACATGTAGATCGCCAGTGCGGCCATCATCACGAACAGCGCGGGCAACAAGCGGCGCGCCCGGCGCAGCCAGAACTGGCCCAGCCGGACGCGGCCAGTGCGTTCCTTCTCCGCCAGCAAGAGCAACGTGATCAGGTAACCGGAGATGACGAAGAACACCTCCACACCCAGGAAACCGCCGCTGAGCCACCCATGGTTGGCGTGGTAGACCAGCACTGCACTCACCGCGATCGCGCGCAGACCGTCGAGCCCCGGGAGGTACGGGACGCGGCTGATCTGGTTGCGGAGCGCCGGGTGGGCCAGCGGCTCGGCGAGGGTGGCGGTGGGGGCTGCCATTCGGGTCTCCAGTATCGCCGAGCCCAGCCGCTGCGCACCGTCATCGCCCAACTTCGAGGGAAACGTGTACGAGCCACGCCCGCGAATTGCTTGCGGGACGTGGCTCGTGACGAGATGCCGGGCCGAGGCCCGCCGTACTACAGCTGCAGCGACTTGACCTCGAGGAACTCCTCGAGGCCGAACGTGCCAGCCTCACGGCCGAGGCCGCTCTGCTTGTAGCCGCCGAACGGGGCCATCACGTTGAACGCGCCGCCGTTGACTTCCACCTGGCCGGCGCGGATCTTGCGAGCCACGGCCTTGGCGTGGTCGGCCTCGCCCCACACACCGCCGGCCAAGCCGTAGATGGTGTCGTTGGCGATCTCGATCGCCTCTTCCTCGGTGTCGTAGGGAATGATCGAGAGCACCGGGCCGAAAATCTCCTCGTTGGCGATGGTCATCGTGCGAGTGACGTTGCTGAACACCGTCGGGGCGACGTAGTAGCCCTGCTCCAGGCCTTCGGGGGCTTCGGGGCCACCCGTGAGCAGCGTGGCGCCCTCGTCGATGCCCTTCTGGATGAAGCCACGCACGCGCTCGCGCTGGGCAGCGGAGACGAGCGGCCCGATACGGCTGCTCGAGTCGAACGGGTTGCCGGGCGTGAATGCGGCGGCGGTGGCGGCAGCGATGCCCTCCACCTCGGCCAGGCGATCACGCGGGACGAGCATGCGGGTGAGTGCGGTGCAGGTCTGGCCGCTGTTGAGGAAGCACTTGCCCACGCCATCGGCGACAGCCTTGGCGAAGTCGGCGTCGGCGAGGATCACGTTGGCGCTCTTACCGCCCAGTTCGAGCGACACCTTCTTGACGGTCTGGCTGCCGACCTCGGCGACGCGCTTGCCGGCGCGAGTGCTACCGGTGAAGCTGACCATGTCGACGTCGGGATGAGCCGAGATGGCCTCGCCCACCACCGGGCCGATGCCGGTGACGAGGTTGAACACGCCGGCGGGAAGGCCGGCCTCAGCGATGACCTCAGCGAGGATGAACGCGTTGATCGGGGCAACCTCGGACGGCTTGAGCACGACGGTGTTGCCGGCGGCCAGGGCTGGGGCGACCTTCAGCGCGATCTGGTGCAGCGGGTAGTTCCAGGGGGTGATGCAACCGACGACACCGATGGCCTCGCGCACGACCAGAGAGTTGCCCACCTGCTTTTCGAACTCGTAACTGCCCAACAACTGGGCTGCGATCGCGAAGTTGGCCTTCGGCAGGCCCGCCTGGATCATCTTGCTCAGGAAGATCGGCATGCCGACCTCCTTGGAGATGGTCGAGGCGATCTCGTCGGTACGGGCCTCGAGCCCCGCATGGATCTTCATCAGGTAGGCGGCGCGCTCTTCCTTGGGCAGCTCGCTCCAGGCGGGGAAGGCGGCCTTGGCGGCGGCGACGGCCGCATCGACGTCGGCTGCGGTGCCTTCGGGGATGGTGGCGATCACTTCTTCGGTGGCCGAATCGGTGACCGACAGCGTGTCGGTGCCGGTGGAGGGCACCCACTGGCCGTTGATGTACAGCTTCTCGTATGCAGTCATGCCCCGACCATACGCCGCGAGGCCGACGCTGTTACAGCGGAGCGCGTAGACCGAGGTTGCGGAAGATCTCCCGAGTGGCCCAGCTGCGGTTGAGCGCGTAGAAGTGCAGGCCCGGGGCACCGACTTCGATCAGCTTGGCGCACAGCTCGGTGGCAAGCTCCACGCCGATGTGCTCGGCCTCGTCGAGGTCGTCGCCTGCTTTCTCCATCGCCTCGACCACCCACGCAGGCACGTCGGCGCCGCTCATGTGCGCCATGCGGGTGATCTGTCCGAGGTTGCTGATCGGCATGATCCCGGGCAGCACAGGCTTGTGCACGCCGAGCGCAGCCAGCTCGTCGACCATCGACACGTAGTGATCGACGTCGAAGAAGAACTGTGTGATCGCGAAGTCGGCGGCTGCCAGCTTGCCGGCCAGGTGCTGCCGGTCGGTGGCGCGGTCGGGCGAGCGCGGGTGCAGCTCGGGGTGCGCGGCAACGCCAATCGAGAAGCCACCGAACTCGCGCACGTCGTCGACCAGCTCCATGCTGAACCGGTAGTCGCTCTCGGTTGCACCATCGGCCGGCAGGTCGCCGCCGAGAGCGAGGATGTTCTCGACGCCCTCCGCCGCGTAGTCGGTGAGGATGGCCCTGATGTCGACGCGGGTGTGGCCGGCACAGGTGAGGTGCGCCATCGGCGAGATCGAGGTCTGGCGGCGCACCCAGCTGACGAGATCGGCCGTGCGCGTGCGCGTGCTGCCCCCGGCGCCGTAGGTGACGCTCATGAAGTCGGGCGTGAGGTGCTCCAGTTCGGAGATCGTGCGGCCGAGGCTGAGCCAACCGGCCTCGTGCTTCGGGGGGAAGAACTCGACCGAATAGGTGGGCCCGGCGGCAAGGAGATCGGAGATGCGTGCCACGAGGAAAGCTTCGCTCAGACGGTCCTCGAACGTGTGGCAGTCTGTACGAAAACCTCACAGGGGAGTGATCGATGTCGGAGCAGGCAGCAGGTTGGTTGAACGACCCGTACGGGCGCTACCAGCAGCGGTATTGGGACGGCGACAACTGGACCGAGCACGTCGCCACCAACGGCGTGCAGGTGGTCGACCCGCTCGGCGTCAGCCCTGTTATCCCGATCGCGACGCCGGCCACCGCGTTCGATGCACCGATGAGCGCCGCGCCGGGCACGCCGGAATTCGCCGCCGCTGCCGACCTGAGCGACCCGAACGCACTGGCCCCCGAACCGCATCCGGCCAAGGAGGGCAACGCGATCACTCGCTTCCTCGACGGCATGGGCGCTGACGCCCGCTTGCGCCCGCACCCGGGATTCCGCTCGGCGGTGGCCGGTATCGGCGGGTTGATGGTGGCAGTGGGCGTGATGGTCGCGATCGCCGGTGAAGACCCGAGCCGCGGCAAGCTGATCGGTGTCTCATTGGTCGTGCTGCTGACCGCGCTTGCACTGCGATGGTTCGTGAAGGTCACCGAGGTACAGGCGGCCTCCGTGGGTATGGCCGTCATCGCGATTCCGGTGTTCTCCAGTGCCGTCACCGTCAGCGAAGGAACCAGCGGTGCGCTCACCTACCTGCTGGCAGCCGTGCTCTACCTCGCAGCCTGGGCGCTGCAAGGCTTCCGTGGTCGCACGATCCTGCTGGGCTTCGGTCTGCTCGCGATGGTCGGGGTGTTCAGCACTGTGGCCTCCGACGTGGGCAAGGACAAGTGCGAGACCTACATCGAGAACAACGACTACGACAGGTTCTTCGATGAATGCCAGGACTACATCGACGGCGGCTCGAACGGGATCATCCCCGCCGAAGTCACTGACAATGTAGGAAGCCAGGGTTACGTGTTCCTGCTGAGCGCGGCACTGCTGCTCGGCGCCACCTGGTGGCTCGACCGTCGCGGCTATCACGCCACCGCTACCGGCACCGTGGTTGCCGGCATCATCTCCGCTTTCTCCGGTGCAGCCTTGCTGGGGAACGACTTCGGCGACACAGGCGGCCCGCTGATGGTGGTCGTCGTCGGTGTCCTGGTCTGCGTCGTGGGTTCCCACGGTGCGCGACGCGCCACCACGTGGTTGGGTGCCGCGCTTGCCTCCGTGGGTGCTGTCGCACTGGTAGCGGTGCAATGGAAACCCGAATCGGTGGGCAGTATCGGCGGCGTGGCCATCCTCACCGGCGCGCTCTTGATCGGCGCAGCGTTCATTGCGGCCCCAATTCAACGAGCGGTCGCCAAGCAGAAGGACGGCGCACCGCCGCCCACGCTCCCATTCGGTCCGCCCGAGAGCTGAGCCTCGCCGGTTCACGCACCACCTCGCCCGCCAGTCCACGCTTCCAGAAGCACAAACGCGCCACACCGACGCGAATCTGCTTCCGGAAGCCGGACGGGGGCTGACTCTGCGGTCGTTCGGCGGCGTCAGTGGCGGAAGTGGCGCTCGCTGGTGAACACCATCGCGATGCCGTGCTGGTCGGCGGCCGCGATCACTTCGGCGTCGCGCATGCTGCCCCCGGGCTGGATGACGGCCTTGATGCCTGCCGCGGCGGCGGCATCGAGGCCGTCGCGGAACGGGAAGAACGCATCGCTGGCACACACACCACCGACGGCTCTGCCCGCTGAACGCTCGGCGGCGATGCGCGCGCTGTCCAGGCGATTCTGCTGGCCGGCGCCGATGCCATAGGCGCGGCCGTCCTTCGCATACACGATCGCGTTGCTGCTGACGACGGCACACACCTGCCAGGCGAACTCGAGGTCGGCCCAGTGCTCGGGCGTCGGCTCGGCCTGGGTGACCACCTGCCAGCCGGAGCGATCGGGCGACACAGTGTCGACCTGCTGCACGAGCAGGCCGCCGTCGATCGTGCGCATGTCGAGCACAGCGCCATGCGGGGCGTGAGCCGACAGCAGTCGCAGGTTGGCCTTGGCAGCGAAGACCTCGAGCGCCCCCTCATCGAACGCGGGCGCGACGACGACTTCGGTGAACACCGGTGCCAGTGCTTCGGCGACGGCTCGGGTCACCGGCCGGTTGAGGGCCACGATGCCGCCGAACGCACTCACCGGATCGCATGCGTTCGCCTGCGTGTAGGCCTGCTCGATCGTGTCGGCCACTGCGACGCCGCACGGATTGGCATGCTTGACGATCACGCACGCAGGCCGGCCGAAGCGTTGCACCAGCTTCCACGCCGCCTCGGTGTCGTACAGGTTGAGGTAGCTGAGCTCCTTACCCTGGTGCTGCACTGCGGTGTCCCACCAACTGGTGCCACCGGTGAGGCGGTAACGGGCACCCTGCTGGTGGGGATTCTCGCCGTAGCGCAGGGTCTGCGCCCGCTCCAGCGAGAGGTGCAGCCCGGCGGGGAGGGCATCGGGCGAGTCGGTGGACGGGGCGTCGAACCAGTTGGCGATCGCCGCGTCGTAGGCGGCGATGGCAGCGAACGCGTCGCGCGCCAGCCGACGGCGGGTAGCCGCGGACAGCCCCCCGTGCGCGACGACCTCATCGAGCACGAGGCGGTAGTCGACCGGGTTCACCACCACGCCGACGTGAGCGTGGTTCTTTGCAGCCGCCCGCACCATCGCCGGGCCGCCGATGTCGATCAGTTCGATGCTCGGGTCGCTCGCGAACGGGTAGAGGTTGACGACGACCAGGTCGATCGGCTCGATGCCGTGCGCCGCCATGTCGGCCTGGTGCGCCGGGTTGGTGGGGTCGGCGAGCAGGCCGCCGTGCACCTTGGGGT
>JAYSPV010000111.1:0-9319 GCA_043721915.1 Ilumatobacteraceae bacterium
GCCGGCGACCGTGTCCGCAGGAACATCGGCGGCGGGGTCGACCATCACGTCGACCGGTATCGCACAGCCGACGCCTGACGGCACGGAGCTCGGGCCCGGGTTGTACCACCAGCTGACCATCCCGTCGCTGCTGACGGAGAGGTTGGAGGTGGAGTAATCATCTGCCCCGACCATCCACCCGCCGCCCATGTCGGCCCGCAACGCGCGCACGTCACCCTCCACGCCGAGCAAGGCGGCCAAGCGAGTAACACGGGCGACGTCGACCTCCACACCGGCGGGGAGCGTCCAGGCCTTGCCGGTGCCGCCAAGGTCGACATCGCCCCCGGTCCAGACGTAGGTGATGTCCTGCATCGGCATCATCATCCGGTCGGCAGTGGCCATCTCGGCACCACCGCTGCCCTGTGCGCCACCAAGGCGGATCACTGCCGGTGTGTCACCGGCGGAGGTGCGGGCGTTGCCGTCACCGCAGGCGGTGAGGCCGATCAGTACGGCGCCAGCGGCGAGGGCGAGTCGGCGTGAGCGGAGCATCGGGGGGTCCTTGTCGGTTCAGGGGGCAATCGGGGGGCGATCACCGGCTGTGTGATTCGACGCCGCGACCCGTGACCGCGGTTCCCGAAAGTTTCAATCGAGACTGACGAGGGCGGCCACGAACTCGGCCGGATCGAACGGCACGAGGTCGCCGATCGTCTCGCCCAGACCGACCAGCTTCACCGGCAGGCCCAGCTCAGTTTCGATCGCGAACACGATGCCGCCCTTGGCCGAACCGTCCAGCTTGGTGAGCACGACGCCGGTGACTTCAGTGGCGTCACCGAACTCGCGAGCCTGCGTGAGACCGTTCTGGCCGGTGGTGGCATCGATGACGAGCAGCACTTCGGTGACGCGCCCCTTGCCCTTGTCGGCGACGCGGCGCACCTTGCGCAGCTCGTCCATCAGGTTGGTCTTGGTGTGCAGGCGCCCGGCGGTGTCGGCCAACACGAGCTGGATGCCGCGGGCGCTTGCACGTTCGATGCCGTCGAAGATGACCGCGCTGGGGTCGCCACCCTCGTTGCCACGAACGATCTCCGCGCCGCTGCGCTCGGCCCACGTGGTGAGCTGCTCGGCTGCAGCAGCGCGGAACGTGTCGCCCGCAGCCATCAGCACGCTCACGCCGGCCTCGGCCTGCAGCGCCGACACCTTGCCGATCGTGGTGGTCTTGCCGACACCGTTGACGCCGACGAACAGCCACACGTTGGGGCTGTCGGGGTCACCGGGTACCAGGTGCAGCGATCGGTCGGCACCGGCCAGGCGCGACGTCATCTCCGCCTGCAGCGCATCGAGCAGCTGGCCCGGCTCGGTGATCTCCTTGGCATTCACGCGCACCCGCAGGCCGTCCAGCAACTCCGAACTGACGCGCACGCCCACATCTGCGCGAAGCAGTGCCTCTTCCAGGTCGTCCCACGTCTCGCTGGTGATGCCCGTACGTCCGGCGATGCCGAGCAGCGTGACAGCGAAGGCGGATCGCGCCTTCGCCATGCGCGAGCGAAACGACGGCCGCTCGACTTCGGCCTCCAGCGCCTCGGGGGCGGCTTCGGCTTCGGCCGCGTCCGGATCGCCATGCGCCGACGGCGGCGTGGCGGTGGCGGTGGCCGACAAGACGGGTGCGGGCGTGGTAGCGGCTGGCAGTGGCGGCGGTTTCTTGGGCTGTGGGGGCAGCAGGCGCGCCGTCGGTTCAGGCGAGATCGCTCCCCGACGACGGTTGAGCAGCAGTACGCCGAGGCCGAACACCAGCACGGCAGCGATGAGAATGAGGTAGATCATGGCAACGTCACGCTACCGGCCGGGTTCCCGCCGGTCGTCGCGAGTCAGGCTTCGCCGCCGCCGTCGCTGAGGCGCATGGCCAGCCACGCGATCGGTATCGAGACCACCATCACGAACGTCGCGACGACGTTCACCACCGCCGGGGACTTCGGACGAGCAAAGTTGGCGTAGATCCATTGCGGGAGCGTGAGGAAACCCGAGCCGGAGGTGAAGGTCGTCACCACGATCTCATCGAAACTCAATGCAAAGGCGAGGATGCCACCGGCGAGCAACGCCGAGCGGACCAACGGAAATGTCACGTAGCGGAAGGTCTGTGTGGCGTGTGCCCCGAGGTCGGCAGATGCCTCAAGCACGTTGGGTGACGAGCGGCGCAAGCGGGCGATGACGTTGTTGTAGGCCACCACCACGCAAAATGTGGCGTGCGCGATGACCAGCGAGTGGAAGCCGAAGCCGACCCGGAAGGAGAACAGCCCGAGGTCGATCGTGCGGCTGAAGGTGTTCTGCAGCGCGATACCGGTGACGATGCCAGGCAAGGCGATCGGCAGCACCATGAGGAACGAGACCGCATTCTTTCCGAAGAACGCGAAACGCTGCATCGCGAAGGCCGCCAGCGTGCCGAGCACCAGTGCGAGCAACGTCGCCACCCCCGCCACCTGCAGCGAGTGCTTGAGCGCTTCGCGGGGCGCATCGGTTCGCCACGCCTCGCGCCACCATTCCAGTGTCCAGCCGTCGCCGGGCCATGACACCGACTTGGCCCTGGTGAACGACAGCCTCGCCACCACCCACAGCGGGGTGTAGAGAAACAGCAGTGTGCAGACCGTGATGGCACCGAGCACAACGCGAGAGAGCAGAGAGGTACGCATCGGTCAGAGGTTGTCGAACGCGCCAGCGCGCTTCATCGCGAAAAGGTACAGGACGATGATGATCAGCGGCCACAGGGTGTAGGCGGCAGCGAGCGGTTGGTTGGGCCCACCCAGAGTGCTGTTGATCAACTCGCCGAACATCACCCGCTCTTTTCCGTCGACCACGAGGCGCGGCAGGATGTAGTCGCCCAGCGACAGCGAGAACGTGAAGATCGAACCGGCGGCAACCGACGGCAACAGCAACGGAAAGATCACCGAACGAAACGTCCGCATTGGCCGCGCACCGAGATCTCCGGCAGCGTCGAGCAGTGAGGTCGGCAAGCGCTCCAGCCCGGCGTAGACAGGCAGCACCATGTATGGCAGCCAGAGGTACACCAGCGCCACAACCACCGCCGTCTTGCTGTAGCCCGGTGTCCAGCCGAGCGCGCTCTCCAGAAAGCCACCGCCACCGCGGCCCTCGGCAGCGAAACGGCTGCCCCCGGCGGGAGCAACCATCGCCCGCCAGGCGTAGGTCTTGACCATGTAGCCCGCCCACAGCGGCAACATGACCGACACCATCAGGCCCCGCCGCACCCAACGCGGTGCGATCTTGGCGATGAAAAAGGCCGTCGGTAGTGCGATCGCGGCACACACCACCGTGACCAGCGTCGCGATCCCGACAGTCTGTGCAAATAGCCGGAGTGCGCTCGAATCGGTGAGCGCCTCCGTGATGTTGTCGGTCGTGAGGTTTGTCGTCGGTTCGTGCGACTTTCCATCGAGGCGAAAGAAGGCGGAGACGACGAGCAGGGCCAGCGAGCCGACGTACACCAGCAGCATCCACGCCACCGGTGGTGACAGCACGCTGAACAACCCGAGTCGCCGTCGGCGATGAAACAGGCGGTTCAGCGCGCGAACGGGCTGGGAGGGCCCGGGGGCCCTCCCAGCCTCGTCAACAGGGTTTAGGCCCGGAGCGAGTTCCAAGCAGTCACCCATTCGGTGTAGGGCACGCAGGTGACATCTGTACGACCATCGAGGCATTCCTCAGTGGCAGTCGTCCAGTACCACACGTCGGTCCAGTAGTCCTCGTTCTCTGCGTGGTAGAGCGTGCAGTGGTCGGCGTTTGCGGTCAGCGCGCAGCTCTTGGCGTTGCTGGGTGCCTCGCCGAAGTACTCCGTTGCCTGTGCGTTCGCCCACGGCGACGAGATCCAGTCCATCCACAGCTTCATGCAGTTGGGGTTCGCTGCCTTCGACGACAACATCCAGGTGTCGCTCCACCCGGTGGCGCCTTCCTTCGGCTTGGTGGTGGCGATCTTGGCGCCCTCACTCTCGGCGAAGTTGGCAACGACCTCCCAGGTGGTGCCGACCAGCACGGTCCCGTCGACCAGCGAGCCGGCCTGCACGGTGTAGTCGCTCCAGTACTGACCGACGAGGGCTTCCTGCTCGGCGAGCAAGGCCATCGTTGCGTCGAACTGCGTCTGATCCAGCGCGTACGGGTTGGTGATGCCCAGCTCGGGCTGGGTGGCCATCAGCCACAGCGCAGCATCGGCGATGTAGATCGGGCTGTCGTAGACCGAGCCGGCGCCATCGGCTTCAGTGCCGCCGTCCCACATCGCACTCCAGCTGTCGAGCCCGTCAGGGAACGCTTCGGTGTTGTACACCAGCACGTTGGCACCGCGACCGTGCGGGATGCCCATCGGCGCACCGTCGAGAGAGTTCCAGGGCTTGTCCTTCAGGCCCTCGAAGATGTCGGCGTAGCTGGTGTACTCGTCGAGGTTGATCGGCTCGATCTCGCCACCGGCCATCAGGCGGTTGGTGGCGTCACCGGAGGCCGACACGCCGTCGTACTCGCCGCTCTGCATCAACTGCACCATCTCGTCGCTGGTGGCGCCGAGTTTGACGCTGACGGAACAGCTGGTGGCCTCCTCGAACGGGGTCACCCAGTCGGTCTCGGGTGCCGTGGATCCGTCCTCGATGTAGCCCGGCCAGGCCACGATGTTGACCTGGCCTTCTGCACCGGCGAGCACGTCCGCGTTCGGGGTCCACATGTAGTCGACCTCGCCGCCCTCGGTGGTCTCCGGTGCAATCGTGTCGCCCGTCGTGGTCTCGGGTGCAACGGTGTCACCCGTGGTGGTTTCCACCTTGGCCGTGGTTGTCGTTGCCGTCTCGTCGTCACCGCAGGATGCGGCGACGATCGACAACGATGCCAGCAGCGCCATAGCTGCTCGCGTTGTCTTCGTTGATCGCTTCATTGTTCTCCCCCTTCAGAGATGTTGGTGTCTGCGACTGTGTAGGCCGCGTAACGCGACCAGGCCAGGCGGATTGAACCGCCGATGGCCACGCCAACGAGCCCGTCGCTCGGCACGCTGGCGAGAAGGTGTGCACCGTCGGCAAGATCCACCCGGATCCTGCTGTCGGCGCCAAGGTACTGCACGTCGGAGACGATGCCGGTGGTCGAGACCTCGCCATCACCGATCGATTCCTGCACGACACGGATTCGCTCAGGGCGCACGCTGTGCACCTCGGCGACACCGAGCAGCTCCTGCGAGAGCGAAGCGGACAGCACGTTGCTCGTGCCGACGAAACCGGCGACGAACGACGTGGCCGGGTTGTCGTAGATCTCGCGTGGCGTGCCAACCTGCTCGATGCGCCCGTGGTTGAACACGGCGATGCGGTTGCTCATGCTGAGCGCCTCGCCCTGGTCGTGGGTGACGAACACGAAGGTGATGCCGACGTCGCGCTGGATTACCTTCAGCTCGACCTGCATCTCCTCGCGGAGCTTGAGATCGAGCGCACCGAGCGGCTCGTCGAGGAGCAGCACCTTGGGCTTGTTGACGAGGGCGCGGGCAAGGGCGACGCGCTGGCGTTGACCACCACTGAGCTGGTTCGGTTTGCGATGGCCGAAACCACCGAGGCGAACGGCCTCGAGCATCTCGGCGGCGCGGCTGCGGCGCTCGACCTTGGCCACCTTCTTCACCTTCAAGCCGTACTCGATGTTCTGCAGTACGGTCATGTGAGGGAACAGCGCGTAGTCCTGGAAGACGGTGTTGACGTCACGATCGTACGGGGCGAGGCCGGTGACGTCGTGGCCCTGGAGCAGGATCGCGCCGGCCGTCGGAAGCTCGAAACCGGCGATCATTCGCAGCACAGTGGTCTTTCCACTGCCCGAAGGCCCCAGGAGCGAGAAGAACTCGCCTTCCTCGATGCGCAGGTCGACGGAATCGACCGCAATCACCTCATGCTCGCCCGCGCCGAACGCCTTGCGGAGACCGACAAGTTGGATGGCAGGCGTGGTGGAGGCAGGCGAGGTGTTCGACATTGGAGTGCGACCGGTCCGAGTGGCGGTGAATGAGGAAGGCTAGCCGACGGCTACACCCGTCTCAGACGATGGTTGCGGCCTTCTCGACGATGACCTTCGAGCTGCCGCCGGGCTGCATGGTGACGCCCAACAGGCTGTCACCGGCTTCCATCGTGCGCTTCTGGTGGCTGACGATCAGGAGCTGGGCTTCGCGGCGGAACTCGTGGACGAGACCGAGGAAGCGATGCAGGTTGACATCATCGAGCGCGGCCTCGACTTCGTCCATGACGTAGAACGGCGACGGCCGGCTGCGGAACACCGCGAACAGGAACGCCAGCGCCGTCAGGCTGCGCTCGCCGCCCGACAGCAGCGACAGCTTCTTCACGTTCTTGCCGCTGGGCTTGGCTTCCACCTCGACGCCGGTGTTCAGCAGATCGTCGGGGTTGGTGAGGATCAGCCTGCCGACACCACCAGGGAACAGTGTCGAGAACAGACTGGTGAAGTGCGTACTGACGTCGGCGAACGCGGAGGCGAACACCGTCTGGATCTCGAGGTCGACCGCCTTGATCACGCGCATCAGGTCTCGGCGGGTGTTGCGGACGTCCTCCAACTGCTCCTCGAGGAACTTGTGGCGCGCTTGCAGTTCGTTGAACTCCTCCAAGGCCAGCGGGTTGATCGGGCCCATCAGGCGCAACTCGCGCTCCAGGTCGCGTACCCGTGCGGTGTGATTGGCGCCGTCAGCGACGACCGGCGCCTCTGCCGACAGTGCGGCCTCCGGCTCGAGCTCGTGGTCGCGGCGCAGTGCCTCGACGACCCCCTCGAGACGCATCCGCCCCTCGGCTTCTTCGATCTCGACTCGGCGCATGCGTTCGCGACGCGCTTCCAGTTCCTTCTCGGCCGCGCTGCGGCGCCGCCGCAAGGCATCGAGCCGCTGCGCGATCGCACGCACCTCGTCGCTCTGACGGCGGCGGATCTCGAGCAGTTCGTTGTGGCGCACCTCCACGACGCGACGGTGGCCCTCCACCAGCGCGGCCAAGCGCTCGACGGCCTCGAGGCTGCACTCGACTGCGACACGCCGCTGCGCAGCTTCCGCGCGGGCGGCAGTATCGGCCTGCAGCCGGCGCTCGGTTTCCTCCAGGCGGCGCTCGAGGAACACCTGCCGCTCGTGCAGCCCGGCGTTGCGTACTTCCAGGTCCTGTCGCTTGCCGGCAATGCGCGCGGTCTGCGCATCGAGCCGAGCGCGCGCCTCGCGGCGAGCCTTGGCCGCCTCCGCCTCGGCTGCCTCATCGGCCTCGAGGGCCGGGATCAAGGTCTCGAGCTCGACGATGCGGGCACGTTCACGTTCGGCGCGCTCCTCGGCGTCGCTGAGGCCCCGTTCGACGGTCTCGGTCTCCGCCTGCGTCTCACGACGCTCTCCCTGTGCACGCGCCAGCGCCTCGCTGGTAGCAGTGAACCCCGCATCATGCGCATCGAGCTTGCGGGTGAGATCGTTCTCCAATTGGCGCGACGTCTGCAGCTCGGTCTTGGCGGCGCCCAGCGCAGCATCCCGGCTGGAGAGCTCGATGGCGGCGGCGGCGGACCGTTCCTGCGCCTCCTCCAACGCTGCGGCGGTGGCTCCGCCACCCGCTGCGCCGATGCGCCAGCCGGTAGGGCCGAAGCGGTCGCCGTCGGGGGTGACGACCACCGCCAGCGGGTTGACGATCGCAAGATCGAGGGCATCGCTCCAACCGGCAACGCGCACGGCGCCGCCGAGCACGGCATCGAGCAGCTCGGCCACACCGGCATGGCGGCTCCGCACGTGCGGCCGAACGGCATCGCCACCACCGGCAGCTTGCGGGGCGCCGGCCGGGCGACTGCCCAGGGCCAGGACGGCGCCGTGCACGTTGCTGGCCTGCAGTGAACGCAACGCCTGGCGCCCGGTGTCGGGGGTGGCGACGACGACGGCCTGCAGGGCCTCACCCAGCGCCGCCTCGACTGCCGGCTCCCAGCCCTCGTCGATCTCGATCAGATCGAGGAGGGTGCCGAGCACACCGTCGACACCGGCGAGGTGTTCAGCGCCGGCACGAGCGCGAGCGCCCTCGAGCGCGAGGTGCAGCGCTTCCGCACGGGCCTTCCACCGCGACGCCTCCTCTGCCGCATCCTGGCGCCCGACGAGCAACGCGTCGTGGGCGGCGTCCGCGGCGATGCGACGGGCTTCGGCGGCCTCCACGTCGGCAACGAGCGACGACTCGGCCGCCTGCGACGACTCGCACTCCAGCCGCATGCGTTCGCACTCGCTGTCGAGCCGTCCGGCGCGTTGCGTGAGCGCGTCGAGACGCGTGCGCTGACGGCGGAGGTCGCCATCGGCGCGCTCGAGGCTGGTGCGCATGGAACGCAGCTCGCCACGGACCTCGGCAGCGGCGCTGGCGGCCGAGGAGCTGTTCGAGATACCGTCGATCGAGGCAAGCGTCTCACGACGAGAGTCGGCGAACTCGGCCTCCTCGGCGGCAAGGGCTTCTGCTTCCGGACCGACGGCGCCGAGGTCTGCTTCGACACCGGCGAGCTCGTCACGCAGACGCTCGGCATCTGCCTCGAGGTTGGCGACGACGCCGCTGTCCATCAGCTGGCCGCGATCGCGTTCCATCGATCGGCGACGCTCGACCAACACTGCGGCGATGCCTCGGGCGCGTTCACGCAGCTGCTCCACGCGCACCATCTCGTCGCTGAGGTCGGTGTCGCCACGTGCCGTCAGCTCCGCTTCGGCCGCCGACACGCCGGCGTCGAGCGCTGCCAGTTCGGTACGCAGTGCGTGCTCGGCGTCGGTGAGCGTGGTCTTCTCCTCGCCCAGCTTGGCCATCCGCTCGCGCAGCGCAACGATCTCTCGGCCCGCGAGGAAGATCTGCAGCGCTTTCAGCTCCGCCACCAGATCACCGTGGCGACGGGCTGCGTCCGCTTGGCGCTCGAGAGGACGCAGCTGGCGGCGCACCTCGCGCAACAGGTCCTGCACCCGCAGCAGGCTGGCCTCGGTGGCATCGAGCCGACGTTCGGCCTTCTCCTTGCGACGGCGATATTTCAGCACGCCGGCAGCCTCTTCGACGATGCCTCGGCGGTCCTCAGGACGAGCGTTGAGCACCGCGTCGATCTGGCCCTGGCTGACGATGACGTGCTGCTGGCGACCGACACCGGCGTCGCTGAGCAGCTCCTGGACATCGAGCAGGCGGCAGCTGACACCGTTGATCGCGTACTCGCTCTCACCCGTGCGGAACAGAGTGCGACTGACCGTGACCTCGGTGAACTCGATGGGCAGCAGACCAGAGGAGTTGTCGAGCGTGAGCGTCACCTCGGCGCGGCCCAGCGCCGGGCGCTTGGCGGTGCCAGCGAAGATGACGTCGTCCATCTTCTGGCT
>JAYSPV010000112.1:0-82600 GCA_043721915.1 Ilumatobacteraceae bacterium
CACCGGCGTTGGTCGCCGTGCCGTCAGCCTGTTCATCAACGGCGCCACCCGACAGGTCCGTCTCCTCGATCGCCACACCGGAGTATCGGTCGCACAGGACGATTCCTTGAGCGACGAACGCCGGCTTCAGCTCCGGAAGTGCCGTGTTCAGTCCTCGGCTGGCGCCTCGGTGGCCCGGCGTTGCAGTTCGCTCACCACGCCGGCATCGGCAAGGGTGGTGGTGTCGCCAAGGTTGCGGCCCTCCGCCACGTCGCGCAACAGACGTCGCATGATCTTGCCACTGCGGGTCTTGGGCAGGTCGGGCGTGAAAAAGATCGCCTTCGGCTTGGCGATGGCGCCGATCTCCTTGGCCACGTGGTTACGCAGATCGTCGGCGGGCACGTCGAGACCGACGCGCAGCGTGACATAGGCGATGATCGCCTGCCCGGTCGTGTTGTCGTTGGCGCCGACGACTGCCGCCTCGGCAACGCTGGGGTGGCTGACCAGTGCACTCTCCACCTCGGCGGTGCTGATGCGGTGGCCACTGACGTTCATCACGTCGTCAACCCTGCCCAGCAGCCACAGGTAGCCCTGCTCATCGAGCTTGCAGCCGTCGCCGGCGAAGTAACGACCCTCGAAGCGGCTCCAGTAGGTGTCGTGGTAGCGCTCCGGGTCGTTCCAGATGCCACGCAGCATTCCCGGCCAGGGCCGGGTGAGCGTGAGGTAACCGCCCCCATGCGTGACCAGTTGCGCGTCGTCGTCGACCACCTCGGCGCCCACACCCGGTAGAGCGAAGGTGGCCGAGCCGGGCTTGGTGGTGGTGCAGCCGGGCAGAGGGCTGATCATGATGCCCCCGGTTTCGGTCTGCCACCAGGTGTCGACGATCGGGCACGTGCCACCCCCGATGTGCTCGCGGTACCACATCCAGGCTTCCGGGTTGATCGGTTCCCCGACCGACCCGAGCAGCAGCAGTGACGACAGATCGTGCTTCGCCGGCTCCTGCGCGCCCCACTTCATGAACGTGCGGATGGCGGTGGGTGCGGTGTAGAACTTGGTGACGCCGTACTTCTCGATGATCGCCCAGAAACGGTCGTTCTGCGGGTAGTTCGGCACCCCCTCGTACATCACCTGCGTGGCGCCGTTGGCCAGCGGCCCGTACACGATGTAGCTGTGGCCGGTGATCCAGCCGACGTCGGCGGTGCACCAGTACACATCGGTGTCGGGGTGCAGGTCGAACACGTACTTGTGGGTGAAGGCCACCTGGGTGAGGTAACCGCCGGTGGTGTGCATGATGCCCTTGGGCTTGCCGGTGGTGCCGCTGGTGTAGAGGAGGAACAGCAGTTGCTCGCTGTCCATCGGCTCGGCCGCGCAGACGGGATCGGCGGCGGCCAACAGCTCGTGGTACCAGTGGTCGCGCCCACTGACCATATCCACCTCGTTACCGCCGCGGCGCACCACCACGACGTGCTCGATGGTGGGGGTGCCGGCGATCGCCTCGTCGGCGGCGGGCTTGAGAGGGAACACCTCACCGCGCCGATATCCGCCGTCGGCGGTGATCAGCACCTTCGCCTCGGCGTCGTTGATGCGGTCGGTGAGGCTCTGCGCGCTGAAGCCGCCGAACACCACGCTGTGGGCAGCGCCGATGCGGGCACACGCGAGCATCGCCACCGCAGCCTCGGGCACCATCGGGAGATAGATGTTGACCCGATCGCCGCGCTGCACGCCGAGTGCCTTCAATGCATTGGCGAACAGCTGCACCTCTGCCAGCAGATCCGCGTAGGTAATCGTCCGCGTGTCGCCGGGTTCACCCTCCCAGTGGATCGCCACCTTGTCGCCCTTGCCTGCGTTGACGTGCCGATCGAGGCAGTTGTGGCTGACGTTGAGCTGCCCGCCGACGAACCACTTCGAGTACGGCAGCTTCCATTCGCAGATGGTGTCCCACTCGCGGTGCCAGTCGATCAGTTCGGCGGCCTGGCGAGCCCAGAAGCCCTGGTAGTCCTCGTCCGCCTCGTCGTACAGCGACGTGTCGGCCACGAGTGCATCGCGCTTGAACGCCGCCGACGGCGGGAAGGTGCGCTGCTCGTCGAGCAGCGCGTCGATCGTGTCGTGTTGGTCAGCCATTGCGGTGGTACCCCCGGACGCGGAGGCTAGCGCGCCGGCATGCCCAGGGGCATGGCCCGCCGCTGCTCAGATCTCGACGCGTGACCCGACTTCGAACACCTGCTCGTCGGGCAGGTTGAAGAACCGCACTGCGCTGTCGGCTCCGCGATTGAGCCACACGAACAGATGCTCGAACGCAGGGTGCATTCCGGGTGCCTTCCCCGCAACGACCGACTCACGGCCGATGAAGTAGGTGACGTCGGTGGGGTCGAAGGTCAGCCCTCGTGTCGTGAGCGCGCCGAGCGCCGTCGGCACATCCGGGTCCTCCATGAAGCCGTAGGTGAGCAGCACCTGGTAGACGCCAGGTTCCACCTTGGTGACCTCTGCGCGGTTCTCCGGCGCGACGCGTGGCTCGTCGCCGGTCTCCACACTGACGATCAGCGTGGTCTTGTGCAGCACTTTGTTGTGGTTGAGGTTGTTCACCATCGCCGGCGGCGCCATGCCGAGATCCTTGAACAGGAACACGGCGGTGCCGTTGACCCGCTTGATGTCGGTGTGCGCGTCGAGCACCTCGTTGATCGGCCGCTCGCCACGCTTGATGCGTGCCGCCACCAACTGACGGCCACGGCGCCACGTGCTCATCTGCACCATCAGGAACGCACCGACACCGAGGGCGAACCAGCCGCCGTGAGGGATCTTGGGGATGTTGGCGCCGAGGAACGCGAGTTCGACCACCAGCATCGGGCCACACACCATGAACGCCTTCCACCGCGGCCACAGCCACCGGTCGGTGAGTACCCGGAAGAAGATCAGTGTCGTGATCGCCATCGTTCCCGTGACGGCGATGCCATAGGCCGCTGCCAGATTGGTGGACGACCCGAAGCCGATCACCAGCCCCACGCACGCAACCATCAGCGCCCAGTTCACCAATGGCACGTAGATCTGCCCCGAGTGCTGGTGCGAGGTGTGATCGATGCGAATGCGCGGCAGGTAGTCGAGATGCACTGCCTGCTGGGTGAGCGAGAACACGCCCGAGATCAGAGCCTGGGAGGCAATGATCGTGGCCATCGTGGCGAGGATCACCAGCGGCAACTTCAGTGCTTCGGGGCCCATCAGGAAGAAGAACTTCTGGTCCACCTTCTCGGGGTTCTCCAGCAGGAACGCGCCCTGCCCCCAGTAGTTGAGCAACAACGCAGGGAGCACGAGGCTGTACCAGCCGACGGCGATCGGCTTTCGCCCGAAGTGGCCCATGTCGGCGTACAGCGCTTCGCCGCCGGTGACGACCAGGAAGATGGAGCCGAGCGACAGGAACGCTTTCGACGACTCGTATTCGAAGAAGCGGTACGCCCAGATCGGGTTGATCGACTGGAAGATCTCGGGTTGGTGCGTGATCCAGCGGATGCCCAGGATCGCGATCACCGTGAACCACACGACCATGATCGGGCCAAACACCTTACCGACGGCTCCGGTGCCCCGCTTCTGCACCAGGAAGAGGCCGATCAGGATGACGACGGCGATCGGGATCACCCAGTCCTTGAACGAGCTGTTGACCTCCTCCATGCCTTCCACTGCAGAGAGCACAGAGATGGCCGGGGTGATGATTCCGTCGCCGTAGAGCAGCGCCGTGCCGAACACGCCGAGTGTCACCAGCGCGCCGGCCTTGACAACCTTCTGGTTCTTCTTCATCACCAAGCTGGTGAGAGCGAGGATGCCGCCTTCACCGTGGTTGTCTGCCTTCATCACGAAGTACAGGTACTTGATCGAGATGATCACCACGAGTGCCCAGAAGGCCAGCGAGCAAACACCGAACACGTTGATGCGGTCCACGGTCAGGAGGTGAGAGTCCTCGGTGAACGCTTCCCTGAAGGCGTACAACGGGCTGGTGCCGATGTCGCCGTAGACCACGCCGAGCGCGCCGATGACGAGCGCGCCCTTACCCGCCGAATGCTGTTCACTCATCCGCAAGACGGTAGCCGCTGACTGAGAACCACGCATAGATAAACGGCCGACGCGACGGACGTGCGCTCAACGGTGACCGGAGCCAGCCGCGAAGGATCGAAGGCCGACTCGTCAGGTGCGCTTTGGTCGTCGAGCTGTTGCCACCACGAAACAACCGAGGCCGACAAGCCACGAGGCGAGATACCAGACGCCACCCGACGACCTGCCGGTGCTCGGCAGCGACCCTTGGCTGCCCTGTGCCGTGGTCGGTGCCGGCGGATTGTTGCCCGACGCCGACGTCGTGGTGACGGCCGCAGTCGCAGACGTAGTCACCTTGCCAGACAAGGCACACACCGAGTTGACCGGCAACGGAGTGCACGAGAGGCCGTCGAGCACGATCTGGATGCGTCGGGCGCCGAATGACTCACCGGCCGGCTGATTCGGCGGCAGGTAGGCGGCCACAACCTTGGCCTGGTTCTGGACAAGAGCATCCACTGCCAGATTGGCGTCGACGTTCACGGTCAGCGTGATCTTCTTGGTGAAGCCGTCGATCGGCAGCGGGTCGCTCATCGTGCACGTGACGACCTGTGGCGGGGTCGCAACCTCAAGCACACAGTTGCCCCCGTCGTCCTCGATCGACCACGTCGACAGCGTCACTTCGAGCGGCAGGCGGTCGGTAATCACAGGCTGTTGCAACGCCAAGCCACCGGTGTTGTGGGCAATGATGTCGTAGCTGATCTCCGCGCCTGCAACCGCGTTGTCCGTCGATGCCTGCTTGTCGAGGGCGATGTCGGCGACGCCGACCTCGCCCACAGTCGTGGACGTCTCCTCCACAGTCGTGGATGTTTCCTCCACAATCACCTTATTGCAGTCGTTGTTCCAGATCGCCTGGCCTGCCGTGGTCCAGTTGAGGCCGGCAGTCACACCATCGACAGGCGGGATGATGTCACCGGAGTGCGACGAGTGATCGTTCGAGCCCGCGCCATCGATCGCATCGGTGTCGACCTTGATCGAGGTGTACGGATTCGATGCGGACGCTGTCGCATGGCAGATCCGAACCTTCTCCGGCTTGGCGGCCGAAGCCCCATACACGCCGAACAAGCCGACCGCCACGAATACCACTCCGGCGACCTTCAAAACATCGTTGTTGCGCATTGCATGCCCCGCTTCAATCCCAGACTTTCATCACGCCTTGTCCCTACAACTTGACGATAACGCGCGCAGAGTGTTGAGAACAAGGATCATTTCGTCAAGAATCGATTCGACCTTGGCCCGCCCATTCGACGGCCACAAAGCCCCCCAGCCCGGGCTGTTGCAGCAGACATTCTGCCTCGCGAATGCGGCTCCGCATCCTCAGCGCAGCGACATCGGGGGCTCCTGCCGCCGCCGCCCAGGCAGTGCGTCCTTCGTCGACGAGCTCTTCGATTCCCCAGCGTTGCAAGAACTGCGCCTGCGTGCGTACTGCGGTCGGCTCCGGGAGCTGATCGAGACACACCTCCGACGTGATGTCCTGGCATCCCGCGTCACGCAAGTAGTGGGCGCCGCGTTCGTGGCCGCGATACGTGCGCAACCACTCTCGCCAGGGGCGCCGCGCCAATCCAGCTGTGCTCGCAACGCAATAGTCGATCGTCAACACCGACCCGGCCTCCACCACGGAGCGTGAGGACTCGACCCACCTTCGTGATGCCTGTTGCACGGGCACACGCGCCCCGTGAGTGGCGCTCGACGGCAACCACTGCGACCACTCGGCGGGCGCCATCACCAGATCTTCGCTACAGCTGCCATCGGCGGCCACCTGCACGACGGCCTCACGCCAGCCGGCGTCGTACACCGCCAGCCGGAAGGGCAAGTTGTCGAGCAGTTCATTGGCGATCACCACCCCGACGAACGGCTCAGTGGGCATCGCGGGCTGCGAGCGCACACCCTCGGGGTGCGACGCGCATTGGATAGCCGACACCTCCACCGCAACGTAGCGATGCGCCCATTGCGGCGCCGCGTGGAGAATCGTGCGCGCCAGGGTGCCCGGCCCGGCGCCGGCCTCGACGATCGTGAAGTCATCGGGGCAGTCGAGACGCTCGAACTCTGCCTCGATCCAGCGGGCGAGCACGGCGCCGAACAACGGGCCAACCTCGGGCGACGTAAGGAAATCGCCTCGTCGGCCCGCACGACCGACGACCGAGTAGAAGCCGTCGTCGCCGTACAGGGCGATCGACATGTACTCGTCGAACCGCAGGGGCCGGTCGGCCGCATGTTGTGCGGCCGCGAGGTCGGCAGCGACCGTCATTCTTGTCTGCCGGAGCTAGCGACCGGCAAACAGGTCGGTGATCTCGCCGGCCTTGCCGATCAGGCCGGGCAGCACGCCGAACAGCAGAGTGGCGATGCCACAGAGACCAATCGCGGCCTGCAGTGAACCGGGCACCTTGATCGGCGCCATGTCACCGTCGGGCACCGGCTTCATCCACATCTCGCGCATGACCGTGATGTAGTACGCCGTGGCGATGACGGCGTTGACCGCGCCGACGATGGCGATGCCGTAGCCCCAGCCACCGGCAGCATCGACCGCGGCCTTGAAGGCGCCGAACTTCGCGTACCAGCCGCCCAGCGGAGGGATGCCGGCGAGCGAGGCGAGGAAGATCGTCATCATCACCGTCAGGCCCGGCGCATAGCGGAAGAGGCCGCCGAAGCTGCTGATCTCACCGCTGCGGGTCTTACGGGTGACGGCGATGATCACGGCGAACGCGCCGAGGTTGGTGGCCGCGTAGATCACGAGGTACACGATCACCGCCCGCAGCGAGGCGCCCTGGTTGCCGTTGGTGAACGCAACAGCCAGTGGCATCAGGATGAAGCCGCCCTGGCTGACGCTGGAGTACGCCAGCATGCGCACGATGTTGGTCTGCTTGAGCGCAACGACGTTGCCGACGGTCATCGTCAGTGCGGCCATCACCCACAGGAACGGACGATAGACGTCCTGTGCCATCGGGAAGGCCAGGTAGACGAGCACGATCAGGCCGATGAACCCAGCGGCCTTGGAGGCGACGCTGAGGAACGCGGTGACTGGCGTGGGTGCACCCTCGTACGTGTCGGGCGCCCAGGTGTGGAACGGCACCGCGCTGATCTTGAACGCGAACCCGATGATCACGAACACGATGGCGAGCACTTGCACGCCGACCTTGTCGCCCTCGAGCGTGATCTTCGCGCCGATGTCGGTGAGCTTGGTGCTGCCGGCGAGGCCGTACAGCAGGCTCATGCCGTAGAGCATCACCGCGCTGGCGAACACACCGAGCAGGTAGTACTTGACGCCCGCCTCGTTGCTCTTGCGATCGCGCTTCTTCCAGGCCGCCATCATGTAGGCCGGGATGGAGAGGAACTCGAGTGCCACGAACATGCCCACCAGGTCGCGGGCGCTGGCCATCATCACCATGCCGAGCACGCTGCTCAGGAGCATCGTGTAAAACTCGCCCTGGTACTGCTTGTCCTCCTGCTCGGCGGTGCTGAGCAGGACCACGATGTACCCCGACAGCAGGAACAGCGCCTTGAGCACCAACGCGAAGTTGTCGATCACGTAGCGCCCGGTGATGCCCTGGCCCGCTTCCCCATCCATCAGGGCGGATCGGTAGTCGCCACCGATCACGGCGAGGGTCACCACCGGCACCAGTGCGCCGAGCATCACGAACCCGGTGAGCGTGCCGGTGACCCACTTGCGGTGATCGGGCACGAACAGGTCGACGAGGATCACCAGGCAGATGCCGACCGCGAGCACGAGCTCGGGCGCCAACGCATGGAAATCGACGACGGGTGAGGCGAACGCGAACACGTGGGTCACTTCCCGCCGAAGACGCTGGTCAGCTGCTGGACGGCGGGGTCCATGATCTTGAACATCAACGAGGGCACGACACCGAACACGACGATCGCGATCAACAGCGGCGTCCAGGCGATCCACTCGAACTTGGTGACGTCGTGGATGTCGCTGCCGTGATCTTCGCCGTGCGCGTCATGACCGTGCGCGTCACGACCGGCGCCCGAGAACTCGGCACTCGGCTCACCGAAGGCGGTGCGCTGGTAGAGCCACAGCAGGTACCCGGCGGCCAGCACCGTGCCGAGTGCGGCGATGATCGTGAGCACCTGAAACAGGCCCTCGTGGCCGTTGTCGATCAACACCTTGGCAGGATTCCAGGAGGCGAGGATCGCGGGGAACTCGCCCCAGAACCCGGCCAGGCCGGGCAGGCCCAGCGAGGCCATCGCGCAGAACCCGAGGATCCAGCCCATCTTCGGCATCTGCTTGAGCATGCCGCTGAGGCGCTTGATCTCGAGTGTGTGGTAGCGCTCCTTCACCGAGCCGGCGACGAAGAACAACATGCCGGTGATCAGGCCGTGGGCGACCATGCCGAACAGCGCGGCGTTGATGCCGAGCGTGGTCAGCGTGCTGATGCCCAGCATCACGAAACCCATGTGGGCGACCGAGGAGAACGCGATCAGGCGCTTCATGTCGGTCTGCGCAAGGCAAGCGAGCGAGCCGTAGATGATGCCGATGACAGCGAGCACGCCGATGATCGGCGCCCACTTCACGGCGGCCTGGGGCAGGAACGGGATGGCGATGCGCACGAAGCCGTAGGTGCCCAGCTTCAGCAGGATGGCCGCCAGGATGACCGAGCCCTGCGTGGGCGCCTGCGTGTGTGCATCGGGCAGCCAGGTGTGGAACGGGAACATCGGCACCTTGACGGCGAAGCCGATGAACATGCCGGCGAAGATCCAGATCGCCGTGTTCTTGGCGACGTCGGGGCCGTGCGCGCTCAGCCACTGGAAGCTGAAGTTGGCATCGTCAGGGTTGACGCCAGGCGCGTTCTTGGTGACCACGAACAGGGCGATGAACGCGACCAGCATCAGGGCCGAACCGAACATCGTGTAGAGGAAGAACTTCAGCGAGGCGTACTGGCGGTTCTCGCCACCCCACACGCCGATCATGAAGTACATCGGCAGCAGCACCACTTCGAAGAACACGAAGAACAGGATCAGGTCCTGGGCGATGAACGTGCCAGCCATACCGGTCTGCAGCACCAGCATCAGGATGAAGAACGCCTTGGCGTTGCCCGGGTTGGGGATGTGGTTCCAGCTGTAGACCATCACCAGCACGGTGATCGCCATCGACAGGAAGTACAGCGGCAGGCTGATGCCGTCGAGCCCGACGGTGTAGGTGGCGCTGATCGGCTTGATCCAGTTGTTCGTGGTGAAGAACTGCAGCTTGTCGGCCTCGTCGTAGTTGTACTGGATCAGCGTGTACACGCCGACCGCCAAGGTGGCGATCGCTGTGCCCAGTGCGACCTGCTTGGAGAGGAGTTCATTCTTCTTGGGAATGAACAGCATCACCAGCACGCCCACCAACGGCAGGAAGGTGCCGAGGCTGAGGAGCCATTGTTGGTTCTGAATCATCGCTTGTTCCCTCTTAGCTGTTCACGAGTACGAGTACGAGCGCACCGACTGCTGCGGCACCGAACAGCAGCGCTCCGTACAGGTTGACCTTGCCTGATTGCACCGGCTGCAGCGCAGTACCTGCGCCGCGTGCGGTTGCACCACTGCCATTGACCGCACCGTCGACCAGCCCCTGGTCGAGGTACTTGTAGACGAAATCGCCGGTCTGCTTACCACCCTTGCCAACGGCGTTGACGATGCCGTCGAGGATGTGTTGGTTCGTCCAGTACGCCGCACGGCTGATCGGGTGAGCGATGCTGCGCACGATCACCTTCTCGTACAGGGCGTCGAGGTAGTACTTGTTGACGAGGAACGTGTGGCCGGCGCCGAGCACCCGGTTGCGGCCGGTGAGGCCCTGGAATGCGTTCTTCTTCTCACCGAAGACGGCCTTGCACAGGTACAGGCTGACGATGAACCCGAGTGCGACGAGCGCCAGACCAGGAGCGGCGGCCGCCCACGAGAACTCGGGAGGCGGCGGCACCTGGCCGGGACCGCCGAGACCGATCGGGAGGCCGATCGACGACTCGGTCATGTGCTCGAACCAGTGGATGCCGACGGCTGGGGCGTTGAGGTAGCCGGAAGTGAGGGCGAGCACGCCGAGGATCAGCAGCGGCACGGTGATCTGCCACGGCGAGTCGGTGGGTGCGAAGCCGAGCGGCTTACCGTGCGCCACCGGGGCATGGTGATCGTCGTGGGCATCCCCGTGATCCCCGTGAGCATCGCCGTGGTCGGCGGCGTGGGCATCGTGTCCGTGATCGTCGGCATGCTCACCCACGAAGTGAGCCGCGCCACCACGGGCTTTGCCGAAGAAGGTGAGGTACGTCGCTCGCGTCATGTACGCGGTGGTCATGAAGGCGCCGATGATGCCGACGAAGTAGAAGACCTTGTAGTCGTTGTGCTTGGCCGAGTCGATGATCTCGTCCTTGCTGAAGAACCCGCTGACGAACGGGAAGCCGCACAGCGCCAGTGTGCTGACGATCCACACCCCGAACGTGATCGGCATCTTCTTGCGCAGTCCGCCCATGTCGGTCTTCATGTCGAAGCTGTGGTGGCTGCCGGTGTGCGCCACGCTGCCGGCACACAGGAACAGCGCGCACTTGAAGAACGCGTGGGTGAAGATGTGGAACACCGCAGCGGTCCAGGCGCCGACACCGAGGCCCATCATCATGTAGCCGAGCTGGCTGACCGTGCTGTAGGCCAGCACCTTCTTGATGTCGTTCTGTACGAACGCCAGGCCGGCGGCGATCAGCACGGTGATGCCACCGATCACTGCGATCAGGTTGAACTGCTGGCCGGCGATGTTGACGTCGAGGCCCACGTGGAACACCGGGTAGAGGCGGGCCACGAGGAAGACGCCGGCCACGACCATCGTGCTCGAGTGCAGCAGCGACGAGACGGGTGTCGGGCCGGCCATCGCATCGGGTAGCCAGGTGTGCAGCGGGAACTGGCCGCTCTTGCCGATGCAGGCGATGAACAACGCCACCGCGGCCCACATCAGCAGCTTGTGGTCACCGGCGAAGTCGGCGGCGCGCTCGTTGATCTCACCGATGTTGAGCGTGCCGAAGATCGACAGCAACATGCCGGTGCCGACGAGCAGGCCCATGTCGCCGACGCGCACGGTCCAGAACGCCTTCAGCGCAGCTTCACTGTTGGCCCGTTCCTCCCACCAGTGGCCGATCAGCAGGAACGAGCAGAGGCCCATGATCTCCCAGCCGAGGATCAGCTGCACCATGTTCGGTGCGAGCACCATGGTGAGCATCCCTGCGGAGAACAGCGTGAGGCTGGCGAAGAAGTGGGTGTAGCGGCGATCGCCACGCACGTACTCGGTGGAGTAGATCTGCACCAGCGTGGAGATGAACGCCACGAGCAGCAGCATCATCACGGCAAGGCCGTCGATGTGCGACCCGATGGTGATCTTCAGGCTGCCGATGTCGAACCAGGTCCAGTCGGTGATCACCGGCAGCACCTCGTGGCCGGCTTCGGAGGCACCCTCGGCCGCGCCCTTCGCACCCTCCACGACGTCGGGAACGCGTTGCACCCACTGGTAGGCGGTGCCGGCGGCGATCACCAGCGAGGCCACCATGCTGGCGATGCCGATCTCGCTGCCACCGCGGGGCATGCGCTTGCCGAACCCGATGATCAGGAAGAACGCGATCGCGGGGACCAGCGGGATCAGCCACGCGTGCTCCAGAAACCAGCCGGCGTGCTCCGCAGCAGCCTCTTGCGCGAACAGCATTGCCTCAGCCCTTCATTTCCGACAGGTCGTCGAGCGCGATGGTCTTGCGGTTGCGGAAGATCAACAGCACGAGCGCAAGGCCCACGCCGACTTCGGCAGCGGCCACCGCGATGATGTAGAGCGCGAACACGCCGCCGTCGTTCTGACCACCGTTGAGGCGATCGAAGGCGAGCAGGTTGATGTTCACGGAGTTGAGGATCAGCTCGATGCTCATCAGCACGAGGACCGCGTTCTTGCGAGCGATGACCCCGTAGACGCCGATGCAGAACAGCACGGCGCCGAGCAGGAGGAAGTTGTTGATCAGCATGCGTCAGTCCTTCCGGGCCAAGACGATGGCGCCGATGACGGCGGCGAGCAGGACGAACGAGAGCGCCCAGAACGGCAAGGCGTACACCGAGTAGATCCGGTCGCTGAGCGCCTCGTTCTGTGCGGCACCCACCGACGCGTCACCGCTGCCGGTGATCTTGGTGTCGTCGAATCCCTTGATCAGCACGTAGGAGAGCACGCCGAACAGCAGCAGGGCGACGGGCGCGCCGAGCGCTGCGCCGCCCTTGTTGTTCAGATCGACGTCCTTGCCGAGCTTGGCACGGGTGAGCATCACGCCGAACAAGAACAGCACCATCACGGCGCCGATGTAGACGAGCACCTGCGTGACAGCCACGAACTCGGCCGCCAGCAGCAGGTACTGCGCCGCTGCGCCGGCCATCACGGCCACCAGCGACAGCGCGGCGTGCACGACGTTGCTGCTGCGCACGACGTTGATCGCGGCGAGGATCATGATCGCGGCGATGATGCCGAAGCCGACGTTCTGCGCGACTTCGAGGTCGGATGCGAGCAGCATCACTTCCCCTTCTTCTTCTCGGCGCCGGCTTCCAGGGCGGGAGCTTCGGGCACCGTTTCCATCCACTCACCGAGCTTGGTCTTGTCGTGCAGCAGGTCGGCGATCTTGGGCTCGCTGTACTCGTACTCCGGGCTCCAGAACAACGCATCGAACGGGCACACATCCACGCAGATGCCGCAGTACATGCACAACGCGTAATCGATGTCGAAACGATCGAGCTTGTTCACCTTGCGCGGCGCGCCACCGGCGCGACGCGGCGGCGCCAGCTCTTTGTGCGCCTCGATGTAGATGCACCAGTCGGGGCAGCTGCGCACGCACAGCATGCAACTGGTGCAGTTGTCCTCGCGCAACGCGATGACACCGCGCGCACGGATCGGCGGCATCTCCTTTTCGTGCGGGTACTGCACCGTCGCTGCACCGCCACCGAGCTTCTTGGGCTTGATGGTCTGCATCATCGTGCCGAGGGTGACGCCGAGGCCCTTGATCAGGCCGGGGACTTGCGGCTTTGCCATCAGAAGGCCACCTTCAGGATTGCGGTCACCATGATGTTGACGAGCGAGACCGGGATCAGCACCTTCCACGCAAAGCGCTGCAACTGGTCCTCACGGAAACGCGGGTAGCTGAACCGCACCCACATGATGATGGCGGTGAGCGCCATCATCTTGGTGAACATGATCAGCGGACCGCCGATGTTCATCCAGTTGTCGATCGAGTCGATGCTGTCCCAGCCGAACCAGCTGAACGGGATGCCCCAGCCGCCGAGGAACAGCACGCTGGCGATGAGGGCGAACACACCGGCCGTCGCGAACTCGGCGATGAAGAACATCAGGAAGCGGAAACCGGAGTACTCGGTCATGTAGCCCGAGACCAGCTCGGACTCGGCGATCGGCATGTCGAACGGCGTCTGCGTCAGCTCGGCCTGCACGGCGATCATGAAGATCAGGAAGCCGACGAACTGCGTGAGGATGTAGGGGTACCCGAGGCCGTCCCAGCCGAAGATGCTGTCACTGTTCTGCTTGACCACGATCAGCTGCAGGTTCATCGTGCCGGCCTGGATGACGACGCCCACCACCGAGAGCACCATCGGCAGCTCGTACGCGATCAGCTGGCCGGCGGCGCGCAGGCCGCCGAGCAGCGAGTACTTGTTGGCGCTGGACCAGCCGGCCATCAGGATGCCGAGCGTGCTGATGCTGCTGACGGCGAGCATGTAGAACACACCGGCGTCGAACTGCGTGAAGTAGGCGTCGGGGCCGAACGGCACCACGGCCACCAGCAGGAAGGTGCTGACCAGCACCACGATCGGTGCCGCGCGGAACACGCGCAGGTCGGCCTTCTCCGGTGCGATGTCTTCCTTCTGCAGCCACTTGCCGACTTCGGCGAACAGCTGCATCGAGCCGTACGGGCCGGCCTCCATCGGGCCGAGACGGCTCTGCATGAAGCTCATCATCTTGAACAGGAACAGGTACACGATCGTGCCGGCGGGCAGCAGCACCGCAACGGTGCCACCCAGCACCCGCAACAACGACTGTGCCCAGTAGGGAAGATCAACTGCGAGCAGGCTCATCGATCGATGTCTCCGAGGATGAAATACAGCGATGCGAGGATCGAGATCACGTCGGGGACGTACACCCCACGCAGCACCCACGGCACGATCGAGATGTTGTTGAAGCTGGCCGAACGGATCTTCACCCGGAACGGGCCGAGATCGCCCTTGCTGACGACGTAGTAGCCCATCTCGCCCAGTGGGTTCTCGGTGCTCACCCAGGCTTCGCCTTCGGGCACCTTGATGATGCGCGGCACCTTGGCCATCACCGGGCCCGACGGGATGCCGTCGAGCAGCTGATCGACGATCTTGGTGGCTTCGCGGGTTTCCTGCAGACGGATCCAGCAGCGGGCGAAGCTGTCGCCGTCGGGGTGGGTCCAGACCTTGAAGTCGATCTTGTCGTAGGCGAGGGGGAGTTTCTGGTCGCGGCGAAGATCCCAGTCGACGCCGCTGGCGCGCAGGTTGGCGCCCGACAGGCCGTACTGCTTGGCCACATCGGCAGGGATGACGCCGATGCCGCGCAGGCGACTCTGGAAGATCTCGTTGCCGAACAGCAGCGCTTCGATCTCGTCGCAGAAGTTGCGCAGCTTCTTCATCACCTGCTTGGTCTCGGTGATCCAGCCCTCGGGCAGATCGTCCTTGAGGCCGCCGATGCGGTCGAAGTTGGGGTGGAAGCGGCCGCCGGTGGCGCTCTCGATCAGGTTGAGCACGTACTCGCGATCGCGGAACGCCATGAACACCGGGGTGATCGCGCCCAGCTGCACCCCGAGGTCGCCGAGGAACAGGCTGACGTTGGCGATGCGGCTGAGTTCGAACAGGATCGTGCGGATCCACTGAGCGCGAGGCGGTGCCTCGATCTCCATCAGCTTCTCGGCAGCGAGGATGAACGGGACCTCGTTGGCGAAGCTGCCCAGCCAGTCGATGCGGTTGACCAGCGCGGTGACCTGCGGGAACGTGCGCACCTCGGTGAGCTTCTCGTAGCCGCGATGCATGTAGCCGGCGCTGGGCTCGGCCCAGATCACCTGCTCGCCGTCGAGGCGCACGATGATCCGCAACGTGCCGTGGGTGGCCGGGTGCTGCGGGCCGATGTTGAGGGTCATGCCCTCGGTCTCCAGCTCCACGTTGAGGCGAGCATCTGCGGCCTGCGCGGCGATGTAGCTGAGCTTCTGGCGATCGGCGATGTCGGTCATCTCATTCACCAGTCGTTTCGTCGGCGTCGTCGCCCGGTAGCGGTTCCACGTCGGCAATGCCGGGCCACGGCTTCACGATGCGGGCAAGTAGCGGGAAGTCCTTGCGCAGCGGGTGGCCCTCGAAGTCGGTGGGCAGGTACATGTTGCGCAGATCGGGGTGGCCGTTGAAGCCGATGCCGAACATCTCGTGGCATTCGCGCTCGTGCCAGTTGGCGCCGGCGTACACGGGAATCCAGGTGTCGATCGCGGGCTGATCGTCGGGCACGTCGGCCTTGATCGTGACGCCGAAGTGCTTGTTGATGTTGACCACGCGGGCGAACACCTGCAAGCGGGTGTCGCCGCCGGCGTACCCCTGCTTGATCGACATGTCGCGCTCGACGGGTTCAGCGGTCGGGTCGTCCTCGCTGCGGCCGAACGGGCTGGGCATCCAGTCGATGGCGGAGAGGAAGCAGAAGTATTCGCAGCCGACCACATCGCGCAGCACGCGGCCTGCCTGCTGCCACGACTCGGCATCGACACGGACCCACAGGTCGTCGTTGGTTTTGAGCAGCGTGTCGATCAGGCCGACGCCGAGCGCGTCGCGCAAGGCCGAGATGACGCCTTCGCGCAGTGCATCGCCGGGCAGCGCCAGCAGGTCGTTCGGTGTCTCGTTGGTGTCACTCAATTGGGCCACCTCCGACGACGATCGGCTCGCGCTCCTTTGCGGCAATTGCAGCGGCAGTGGCCATGTTGACGTGGCCCTCGCCACGCCAGCGAGCGCCCATGTCCTCGTTCTTGATGCGCTGCTGCAGCAGCACGATGCCCTCCAATAGGGCCTCGGGCCGCGGCGGGCAACCGGGCACGTAGACGTCGACCGGGATGATCTGGTCGACACCCTTGGTGACCGAGTAGCTGTCCCAGTAGGGGCCACCGCAGTTAGCACACGAGCCCATGCTGATCACGTACTTCGGCTCGGGCATCTGCTCGTACAGCCGCTTGATGCTCGGCGCCATCTTGTCGGTGACGGTGCCGGAGATGACCACCAGGTCGGCCTGGCGCGGGCTGGCGGGCAGCGGAATGACACCGAGGCGCATCACGTCGTAGCGCGGAGAGCCGAACGCGGCGCCCATCTCGATCGCGCAGCAGGCGAGGCCCCACTGGTACACCCACAGGCTGTAGCTGCGCCCCATGTTGAACAGCGAAGTGAGTGGCTTGGGCAGACGCCCTTTGTCGACAAGACCCATATGTGGTTACACCCAGCGCAGAACGCCCTTGCGCCACGCGTACACGAGGCCAAGGAGCAGGACGAAGACGAAAATGCCCATCTCGACGAGGCCGAAGACCCCGTAGGTTTCGAGGCGGGTTGCCCAGGGGAAGATGAAGACGGCTTCCACATCGAACACCACGAACAGCAACGCGAAGATGTAGTAGCGCACCTGGCTCTGCGACCAACCATCGCCGACCGGGTTGACGCCACTCTCGTAGGCCATGTTCTTCTCTGCCGACGGCTTGTTCGGCCGAAGAATGGCGGAGATGCCGAGCAGCAGGCTGGCCAGCACTACGGCAACGGCACCGAACCACACCACGTTGAGGTAGTCACGCAGGAAGTCAGACATCGGGCACGACGCTACTACGCCGTGTGAATGGCTCCACAAATGGGACGACTGTTTGCCGGATCCGAGCGGTCACCGTGCCCAGTCTCGGTGCGGAAACGTTTCCTCTTCGTGGCCTGCTCTTACGCCGGGCGGTGCTCGGGGTGCTCCTGACCGCCGGCCGGCCGATGTCGCCTTCGGAGGTAGCAGACGTGTTGAGCAACGCCGGCGCCACGACCGATCCTCGTCTCACGAAGGGACCGAGCCGGGTGATCGCCGATCTGTTGGCGTATCAAGTACGCGCCGGCCACGTAGTGAAGGTTGCGCCAGCCATGTTCGCAGTGCTCCCCTCGAGCATGAGCCGCTCGACCCAGCAGCGCTGCCTGCGCTGGCGCCGAGAACTCGACCGGCTCATTGCCGAGACCCGCCGATGGTCCGAGCCCGCTGAGATGCGCCGTGGTGAAGAACTCCACCACTGACTTGGGTCACCTCTTTCGGACGCTTCCGGCGCGTCCGAAAGAGGTGACCCGCTGGATAGCAGCTCCGGCCCGACCGGAGTCGCCGACCCGGTGTGGAATCATGAGGCGGTGCCGTACTTCATCGAGCGAGACACGCTGACCATCATCGTCACTGCGCCGGGCAGTGACCCGCCGCACAACAGCGACGTCATCGACGGTGAGACTGTTGCGGCGTGCGCTGAGTTCCTGCGCCACGGTGAGGCGATCACGGCGGTGCAGAGATCTGCGCTGCTGGTGGGCGACGCGAACGGATACATCAACGGAGTCGATCCGGAGGCCGCGGCAGTCCGACTCATGCGACACGAACAGCAACGGGACTCGCCCGCTCTACCCGCCGCTGGCCAGTGGGAACACCGGGTGGTCCCGATGATCGAGTACCTCGGACTGGGGACCGCGCGAGGTACGGCCGGACGAATGGAAGAGGCAAACAACCAGCTTGCCGCCGAGGGATGGGAGCTGGTGACGACTTCGGAACGCGACAGCCGTTGGATGGGCGGCGAGACAGTCATCCTGACGGTCCGGAGATACGTGGTGACAGAGCACCTCTTCGCCGAACGATTCCGGGCGGAGGAGCGAATCCGTCAGCGAGTGCTTCGCGAGCTCGCAACCGACACCGGCACCCAGTAGCGAACCTCAGGCCGGTGGCAAACCTTGCGTCGCGTCGAGCCACCACGACATTCCGCTCTCGATCTGCTCGCGAGTGACACCACCCGCGTAGAACGCACCCGAGCGGGCCGGTGTGCCGGCCTTCGACCGCGCGTACGCGATCGCCTCGGCGAGGTCGGCGGCGAAATGTTCCACCACACCCTCCTGTGTGTTCGGGCGGGTCACGCAGAAGTGCAATGCGGCCGGCTTCTGCAGGCCGTTCAATCGCCACCGTTGCGACGCCAGGTAGTCGTTCACCAGGAAGATGTCGAGGCCGGATTCGTCGGTGGTGGTGAACGCGACGTTGAAGAACGGGTTGCCCAACACACGCAGTTCGGGCACGGCTTCGATCGTGGCCCGCAATGCGGCTGCGGTGCGGAAGATGTCGCCGGCGATTGCGAGATATCCCTCGCGACCGAGCGTCACCATCGCTGCCCACGCGGCCGCGATGATGCCACCCGACCGTGAGCCACTCATCCCGGGCGACGTGTAGAGACCACCAGGCCATTCGGGCACGATGAAGTACTGCAGCCGGCGCAACTCTGCGCTGCGGTAGGTGAGCACACTCGAGCCCTTCAGCCCGAAGCCGTACTTGTGCGTGTCGGCGCTGATCGAGGTCACACCCGGCAGGCGGAAGTCCCAGGTGGGGACCGGGTAGCCGAGGTCCTGACCCCACGCAAGGATGAACCCGCCCAGGCAACCGTCGACGTGCAGGTTGATCCCGCGCTCGAGCGCGAGTTCGGACAGCTCCGAGATCGGGTCGATCAGACCGTGCGGGTAGGTACCGGCGGAACCGACCAACGCCACCGTGTTCTCGTCGATCAGCGACCGCACCGAATCCATGTCGGCGATGAACTCGTCCGTCACCGCGGCCTTGCGCAGATCGATGCCGAAGTAGTGCCCACCCTTGTCGAGCGCAGGGTGCGCGGTGACCGGCATCACAACGTTCGGATTGGCGATTCCGCGCGCGCGACCCCACTCGCGGTAGACGAGCAGCGGGTTCATCAGGCTCTCGGTGCCGCCGCTGGTGAGCACACCGAAGGGGCCACCCTCCACCGCGCCCGGCGCATGCAACAGATCAGCGGTCATCGCGATGATCTCGCCCTCGAAGCGGGTGGCGCTGGGGTACATGTCGCGCTGCAGCACGTTGGCGTGGCTGTAGTGGCCGAACACCTCGTTGAGGAACTCGTAGTGCTCCTCGTCACCGCTGTAGATGCTGCCGCTGACCTTGCCCTCGTGGTAGGGCGAGTCCTCGATCTCGGCCATCGCCTCGATCTCGGCGAGCACGTCGGCTCGCGGACGACCCTGCTGAGGAAAGGCCCGGGTGACGGGAAAACGTTCGGCGTAGGGGTACAAGCCCATGGTGGCTCCTTGCGACAGATCAGTGGGTTCGAGCGGAGAGTGCGGGGTGCAGCGCAGCGAGACGGGCAAGCGCACCGTCCATCCGTGAGCGGCTGGACGGGTCGGGCTCGTGTACCTGCGCAGTGTGCAACAGCGACGGTACGTCGGAAAGGACGAGCATGCCGAGCGCTGCGAACGCAAGGAAGGCCGCACCGCGGGCATTCGTCGCGCGCGGTGCGGCCAGCCGATGCACCGGGCGGTCGGCCGCGTCGGCCAACAACTGCGCCCACAGCGGGCTCTGCGCGCCGCCACCACCGAAACGCAGGAACGAGAACTCGTTACCGACGAACGCCTCGACATGCGGCAGCAACCACGCGAGGTTGAGGGCAATGCCTTCCAGCGTGGCGCGCATCGCGTGCCGACGATCGTGCGTCAGACCGAGCCCGATGTACGCGCCACGCACGTCATCATTCGGTTGCGGTGCGTTGGAACCGATCAGCCACGGCAGGAACTGTGCGCCGTCGGCGTCCACCGCGGCCGCATCGGCGAGCGCGGACTCGACGTCGGCGCCGTAACCGAACAGTTGGCGCGCCCATTCGAACGCCCGGCCACCGACGCCGTTCTCCGCCATCACGTAGTACATCCCGTGCAACGGGCTGGGCACCGCCAGCAGGCCGGCACGGATGTTGCCACGCCCTTGCGCAACATCGTGCTGCGCGATGTGGCTGACCATCACCGAGGTGGTGCCGATGATCACCGAGCCATCCGTGGGCCCGAGCGCACCCGTGCCGACTGCCGAGGTGATCGAATCGATGGTGCCGGCGACGACCGGCGTGCCCGCCGCAATCCCCAACTCGGCGGCCACCGCTGACGTGACGCCACCGACGACGCTGTTCATCGGCACCAGCGGCGCCAGCTTCGACGGGTCGAGCCGTGTGGCAGCAACCAGCACCGGGTCGTACTCGGTGGCGCCCCATGTGCGGTTGTCGCAGACCAGCTGGCCGAACACCGTCGACTGCGTGGCAGTGACTCGGCCGGTCAGCCGCGCCGTCAGGTAGTCCATCGGTTCCACCAGCGCGGCCGCGTTCGCGTATGCCGACGGGTGTCGGGTCTGCAACACGTGCGCGTGGGCGACGTTGTCGTGCCCGCTCGGTAGCGGCATCATCCCGTGTCGTTCGACGAACAGCGCGAACGAGTCGCGGTCGAGCAAGCTGCGGCTGTGTGCCGCAGCACGGCTGTCCATCCACAGGATGCACGGCCCTGTCGGCATGCCATCGGCCGCGACGGGCACGGTGCTCATGTACTGGCTCGTCACGGCCACGGCCGCGATCGGCGGGGTCGGCCGCACCGCGGCGACGAGCTCCTGCGTCGCCGCCACGACAGCGGCCCACATCGCGTTCGGGTCCTGCTCGGCACCGCCATCGGGCAGCAGCTCAGTCGCAACCTCGGCGCTGCGCCACCCGAGCGTGCTGCCGTCCGAGCCGACGAGCGCGACCTTCGGGCCACCCGTACCGAGATCGATGGCCAGCACGTACTCCGTCACGCAACCACATTGCCAGATGCGCCACCGCAGGGCACCGTGTCGCTCGAACCCCGAGGCGTGCTACACCTTGTCATCATGACTCGCCAGATGACGTCCCACGCCGACGTCGAGGCGCTCGCGCGCCAGGTTCCCGGTTGGGCCGATCAGCCGATCGAGGTCTCCCACCTGCACGGCGGGATCACCAACACGAACTTCGTGGCACGGGTGGACGGCCAGCCATTCGTCATCCGCATCCCTGGCGAGCGCACCGAGTTGCTGGGCATCGATCGCGCCAACGAGGCCGAAGCCGCAACCCGTGCTGCCCAGCTCGGCATCGGCCCGTCGGTCATCGGCGAACTGCCGGGGATCGGCACGCTGATCACCGCCCTCGTGCCCGGGCGCCATCTCGAACCGGTGCCATTCACCAATCGCCTCGTTGAGGTCGTGGGCCTCCTGCACACGTTCCACAACAGCGGGCCACTGCGTGGGGCATTCCCCATCCACCGCGTCGTGGAATGGCACGCACGCGATGCGTCCTCCTACGGCGTGGTGCCGCCACCGTCGTACGGGATGCTGCATCAGCAGAGTCGCCGCATCGAGGCCGCGTTCGCGGTCAACCCTCTGCCGGCGGTGCCATGCCACAACGACCTGCTGCCCGGCAACGTGCTGTTCGACGAGGCCGGCGATCGAGTGTGGCTGCTCGACTTCGAGTACGCCGGCATGAACGACCGCTTCTTCGACCTCGGCAACCTCAGCGTCAACTGCGGCCTCGACAAGGCCGGAGACGAGACCTTGCTGCGCCTCTACTTCGGCGAGGTCACCGCGCCGCGCCTGGCCCGACTGGCGCTGATGAAGATGATGAGCGAGTTCCGTGAAGGCATGTGGGCCGTCGTGCAGCAGGCGATCAGCACGCTCGACACCGACTTCGTGGCCTACGCACACGAGCGGTTGGGCAACTGCGAGCGCTTGGCCACGCAGCCTCAGTTCGAGCAGTGGCTCACGGACGCCGCCGGCCCGGTCGCCTGAACCTCAGCCGACCCACGGGCCCATGCCCGTGACCCGGTTGATCGTGATGCGTGCGATGCGGCCCGCAGGAGGGTTGTCCATCGGCGGGAACTTCACATCGGGGCCGAGGAACATCGGGGCGAGGGCCTGCAACAGTTCGGGGGCGCCACCGGCTGTGATCCTCGCCGTGGCCGTGGAGGACGGCGTAATTGTCGAGTCCGATCTGGTTGGCGCCCGGCGCCTCGAAGGACACCGTCACCCGCGGGTCGCGCTGCATGTTGCGCATCTTCTGACCGTCGCCGAGGTGTGCCACCAGCACGTCGTCGCCGTCACGGCCGAGCCACACCACGGTGACCTGCGGCGAGCCATCGGGGTTGAGCGTGACGAGGTGACCATGCACCCCGTGTCGATGAGCGCTTTCAAGTCAGGATGCAGTTCCATGCGCCAACGGTATACGCCAGACCACCCACGCGGAACGGGCCGGTCCCCGGCCACTCAGACAGGGAACCGGCCCACGCTTCAGCGCTGACGCTCGGCAGCTAGACCGCCCGGCCGTGCTCCACAGCGTCGAGCTCGCGCTCGATTGCACGGAGCTCTTCGGGTGTGCCCTGCACCTTCGGGCCAGTGAACCACTTCTTGCCACCGAACCTCCAGTACAGGCCAAAGGCAATGGCGGAGGTGATGATCAACGGCGCTGTGAAGTTGAAGTTGTTCTGGCGGAAGAACACTCCGTCGCCCGCGATGTCGTTCTTGTCGCCCCAGATCGGCCAGAACGGCCAGAACAGGGGGGCGAAAAACAGGACCGTGATGAGTGCGATCCAGACCAGCGCCGTCCAACCGACCAGCTTGTGCCTGCCCTTCAAGTTCCACGGACCCGTCTTGAATTCGGGATTTGTCAGCCGCAGGTAGATCGGAATCGCATAGGCGATGTACAAACCGATCACGCAGATGCCTGTCATCGCGAAGAAGGCCGTCGAGAACCTGCCGACTCCGCTGCCCTTGACGTACAGCGAAGTGGACCCGAGGAGCGCTGACAGACCAACGCCAAGCCACACCGAGTTCGTTGGCGTGCGTGTCTTCGGGTTGATCTTGTGCCAGATCTTCGATCCGGGCAGTGCACCGTCGCGGCTGAATGCGTAGATCATTCGGCTGTTGGCAGTCACGGAGGCCATACCGCAGAAGAACTGGCCGATGATGCAGATGAAGATCAAGAGCTTGGCCAGTCCTGTGCCAACGGCGCCGGAGATCAGCCGGTTGGCGGCGTTGATCAGGAACGGGTCCTCCGCGGGCCCGAAGGCGATGCCGTCGTACCCACGACCCAGGCGATCGACGCCGCCCTTCTTGGGGAGCGCAGAGATCATCGACAAGTTGAGCACCAGGGCCGCGATCGCCGAGATATAGATCGACCGCACAATTGCCTTCGGTGCCTCGGTGCGAGCACCGACGGTCTCCTCGCTGACGTGCGCCGAGGCGTCGAAACCAGTGATCGTGTACTGCGCCAGCAACATTCCGAGGGCGAACAGGTACACGGTGATGAATACTCCTCCGGACCAGCCCGTCATCGAATAGCCGACGTTGTCGGCGCCATCGAATGCCGCCCCGATGCCACGGTTGTTGGTCGGCGCGATGAACAGCACGCCGGCGATGACCGCCACGCCGATCACATGCCACCAGACGCTGATGTCGCCGAGGACCTTGACCAGGTTGATGCTGAACGTGTTCAGCAAGCCGTGAGCCAGCAGCACCAGCAGGAAGATCAGGAAGATCCCGTTGACGGTCAGCCGGTACGAGTCGTCGAACATGCGGATGAAGTAGCCGATGAACACGGCCAACGCATAGTCGACGCTGGCGATGACGCCGATCTGCCCGAGCAGGTTGAACCAGCCGGTGAACCAAGCCCACCGCGCACCGTTCTTCTTGGCCAACTTGGCTGACCAGTAGTACAGGCCGCCGGCTGTGGGATAGGCGGAGCAAATCTCCGCCATCGCCATGCCGACCAGCAGTGCGAAGAAGCCGACGATGATCCAGCCGAGTGTGATCACTCGTGGACCACCGGTGACCATCCCGAGCCAGAATGCCGTCATGCCACCGGCGAGGATCGAGATGATCGAGAAGCTGATCGCGAAGTTGCTGAACGTTGACATGCCGCGGTGCAGCTCTTGGGCGTAGCCCATCGAATGCAAATGGTCGCGGTCTTCATCCACAGTGTCTGCCATGGATCCCCTCCTTGTGTAGGCATCAGAGACTCTTCGAGCCGCCAATACCCCCACTCGCAGCCCGACGAGTTATGCGAGGTTTAGCACGTCGTGGAACTCGCTCGGAACGATGCTCTCGCAGAACCAGTCGACGATGCGGTCGGCGTTCTCCCTGCTGTCGCCGACCGATGCCTGCGTGGCGGCCATCAGCGCTTCCGCGCTGGAACCGATGCGGACGAGTTCGTCGGCGCCCAAGCCGGTGGTCCACCGACGCAGCATCGCCTCGTTGGCCTCCGGGTGGAACTGCGTACAGAAGTTGCGGCCCAGCTTCCATGCCTGCGGGCCGACTGCGCTACGCGCCAGCTCGGTGGCGTGGCCGGGGACCGTGACCACGTCGTAGTGCCACTGCATCCACGGGCCTTCGGCGATGGTCGTCGGGATGTCGGAGACGACATCCATCCAGCCGATCTCGGGCTCGCGAGCGCGCTCGACCGTGCCACCGAAGGCATGGGCCATCACCTGGTTGCCGAAGCAGATACCGAACACTGGCACTCCACGGCGGGCGGCCTCATGGAGGACTGCCACTTCGGCCGACACGCTGTGCGCGACCTCGGGCCAGTAGACGCTCCACTCGCTGCCGAGCAGCAGCACCAGCTCGTGACCGTCGAGCGACGGCCAGTCGCCGGGGTGCTCGCGGTGGCACTCGTCGAACGCATAGCCGTGCGAGTGGAACCGCTCGCCGACGAAACCGGCATCGGCATCATTTGCATTGGCGATGAGCAAGGCGCGCACGGCACGTACCGTATCTCGTCGTTCGGCTGGAACGCCGTAGCGCGCTTCGGCTCAGCCGGTGGTGTCGATGAAGATGTTCTTCAGCTCGGTGTAGTGGCTGAGAACCGTCATCGAGTGCTCGCGACCCAGACCGCTCTGCTTGAAGCCACCGAACGGCGTCCAGTAGCGCACCGACGAGTTGGAGTTGACGCTGATCGTGCCGGCCTCCATCGCCCGCGACACACGCAGCGCCTTGGCCCCGTCGCGGGTCCACACAGAACCCGACAGGCCGAACTCGCTGTCGTTGCAGAGGCGGATCGCGTCGGCTTCATCGTCGAACGGGATGACCACCACGACCGGCCCGAAGATCTCCTCGCGCACGACGCGCGCATCGGGATCCGTGGGGGTGGCGATCATCGTCGGGTGCCAATAGCCGGGGCCGGCGGGCACGTCGCTGGTGAACACGGTGTCGAGCCCTTCGCTGAAACCGCGCACGGTGGCCAGGTGCTCCTTGGTGACCAGCGGGCCCATCGCACTGTCGGGCGACATCGGGTCGCCGATGGTGAACGCCTTCGTCGCCTCGACCAGCAGTCCGAGGAACCGATCGAACACCGAACGCTCCACCAGGATGCGGCTGCGCGCGCAGCAGTCCTGGCCGCTGTTGTCGAACACCGCGCCGGGCGCGGCTGCAGCCGCCTTCTCGAGATCGGCGTCCGCGAACACGATGTTGGCGCTCTTGCCGCCGAGCTCGAGCGTCACCCTCTTCACCTGCTCGGCGCACCCGGCCATGATCCGTTTGCCGACCTCGGTGCTGCCCGTGAACGACACCTTGCGCACGTCGGGATGGGTGACGAAGCGCCATCCGACGTTGCTGCCACTGCCGACGACCACGTTGATGACACCCTCGGGGATGCCGGCCTCCAGCGCTAACTCACCGAGTCGCACGCTCGTGTGCGGGGTGATCTCGGCGGGCTTGAGCACGGCGGTGTTGCCGGCAGCGATGGCCGGGCCGAGCTTCCACCCGGCCATCATCATCGGGAAGTTCCACGGAGCGATCAGGCCGACCACACCCAACGGCTCGGGGAAGGTGAGGTTCACGCCGTTGGGCACCGGCAGCGTGGCGCCACCGAACTTCTCGATCCCACCCGCGAAGTAGTGCATCACGTTGGACGCGTTGTTGGCACACCACACGCTGTTGCCGATGGTCATCCCCATGTTGCGGGTCTCCATCTCGCCCAGCTCCTGCGCATGGTCGGCGATCACGTCGGCGTAGCGCCGCATCAGGCGCGCCCGGTCGGCAGGGCTGATCGCACGCCAGACGGGGCCGGCGGCCTTCGCTGTGGCGATTGCGGCGTCGGTCTCCTCCACCGTCGCCGACGGCAGGTTGGAGATCGCTTCTTCGGTGGTCGGGTTGTACAGGGTCACGTTCGGCACAGCATCCGAGGGTAGTCCTCCACCGCTCGTGCGCCAGACTGGTGCCATGAGTCAGCCGCCTCCCCTCATCGCCCTCTGTGCGCGGGTGCTCACCTTCTCCGACGAGGGCAAGCGCGATGCCTACAGCAGCAGCCAGCCCTACTCACGTGCCGTCGCTCGCGCCGGCGGCGTACCCGTGCTGGTGCCCCCGATCAAGGAGCTGACCGAGAACGCGCTCACCGTGCTGCAGCACTTCGACGGTGTGTTGCTGCCTGGTGGCGGCGACGTCGATCCCCGTCGCTACGGCCAGGAGCCCACCGACGACAGCCTGTACGGAATCGCCGAGTTGCACGACGACCTCGACATCGCCGTGTGCCTCGCCGCGATCGAGTTGGATCTGCCGATGCTCGCGCTGTGCCGCGGCATGCAGGTGCTCAACGTCGCACTCGGCGGGACGCTGCAGCAGGACATCGGCACCAGCGATCATTGGATGCGCGAACACACCGTGGACCTCACGCCGGGTTGCAAGATTGCCCAAGCGTGCGGCACCGAACACCTCGAGCACTGCCACTCCGTACACCACCAGGGCATCGACCGATTGGCCAACCCACTGGTCGCGTGCGGCTGGGCCACCGACGGCCAGCTGGAAGCCGTCGAGTTGCCGACGGCGACGTGGATCGTCGGCGCGCAATGGCACCCGGAGGACACGGCCTCGCGAGCGCCACATCAGCAAGCGCTCTACGACGAACTGATTCGCCGCGCCGCAGCCGGCGCCGTCGCGCTCGTCTGACCCGTGCTTATGCTGCACGGGTGAACCCGCTCGTGCTCATCGTCGGCCGTTACACCTCGGAAGCGAAGGGGGTGCGCGGCGAGCCGTTCGCAGCCGGCCGACGCTACTTCGAGGCGGTCGCCCGTGCGGGCGGCATGCCGTTGATGCTGCCACCGATCCCCTCGCTGATCCGCGACATCCCCGATCTGATCCGCCAGGTCGACGCGATCGTGCTGCACGGCGGGGGAGACGTGGATCCGCGCCACTACGGCCAGGAAGCCACGGCCGAGCAGCTGTACGGCATCGTGCCCGAACACGACGACGTGGAGTTGGCGGTGGTACGAGCCGCGCTCGATCTGGGCGCACCGATGCTGGCGATCTGTCGCGGCATCCAGGTGCTCAACGTCGCGATGGGCGGCACTCTGCACCAGGACATCGGCACGGAAGCCCACTGGTTCACACACCACGAGGTTGCCCTGGAGCCCGCCTCGCGGATCGCAAAGGCGATCGGTAGCGACACACTGGCAGCCGGCCATTGCGTCCACCATCAGGCGCTCGATCGCGTTGCCGACGGGTTGACCGTCGTCGGCCGCACCACGGACGGCATCGTGCACGCAGCGGAGGTCGACGGCGACGCCTGGGTAGTGGCAACGCAGTGGCACCCCGAGGACACCGCCGACACCGACGCGCAGCAGCAGGCGCTGTTCACCGCACTCGTCGACAGCATCTGAACCGGCTGGGCACCGGCGCCGTCAACTCAGGCAGAAGCCTTCCGGTAGTCGTGACGGGCGGCGAGGATCGACGAGACGGAGAGCGCAAGCAGGCCGAGCGCGAGACCGATCTCGAGGGAACCGTTGCCACCGTCGGGGTCGAGCCCGGTGAGCTCCTCGAACCATTCGCGGCTGAACAGCGTGACGACGAACAGGATCGAGCCGACCACCCCGGTGATCGCCTCGAACCAAAATCGTGCATGCAGGTCTCGACGCATCTCCGCTTCCTTTCGACGCCTGCGAGCATAGGTCGCCACAGGTGGCAGGATTCAGGACATGACGATCGTCGATCCGAAGTACCTCACCCAGCTGCGCTACCGCTGCATCGGCCCAACCCGTGGCGGGCGAGTCGTCGCCGTCGCCGCCGACCCCACGCAACCCGCCGTGTTCTATTTCGGCGCATGCGCCGGCGGCGTCTGGAAGACCGAGGACGCCGGCCAGTACTGGGAGAACGTGACCGACGGCTTCCTCTCCACCGGGTCGATCGGGGCGCTCGCCGTGGCGCCATCGGATGGCAACGTGATCTACGCGGGCACGGGCGAGGCGACCATCCGCATCGACGTGACGCACGGTGACGGCATGTACAAGTCCACCGACGCAGGCCGCACGTGGCGGCACATCGGCCTTCCCGAGTCGCGCCACATCGGCGAGATCCGCGTGCACCCCACCAACCCCGACGTGGTGTACGTCGCGGCGCTCGGTCATGCGTCGATGGACAACCCCGAGCGCGGGCTGTACCGATCGAAGGACGGCGGCGAGACGTGGGAGCTCGTGCTCCACGTCAGCGCCGGCGCCGGCGCGGTGGATGTTTCGCTCGACCCGCACAACCCGCGGATGATCTTCGCCACCATCTGGCAGGCGCGGCGCACATTCTGGTCGATCGACAGCGGTGGTCCCGACAGCGGCCTGTGGCGCTCGCGCGACGGCGGCGACACGTGGGAGAACATCAGCCACCGACCGGGCATGCCCGACGGCGACCTCGGCAAGATCGGCGTGTCGGTCTCGCCGGCCCGAACCGGCCGCGTGTTCGCGATCGTCGAGGCCGAGGGACGGCTGCGCGGCCTGTACCGCACGGACGACTACGGCGAGACCTGGGAGAATGTGTCGTCGAAGCCAGAGCTGTGTTGGCGCCCGTGGTACTACCACCACGTCGTTGCGCACCCCACCGACGCCGACGAGGTGTTCGTGCTCGACATGCTCGCGTGGCGCTCGATCGACGGCGGCAAGACCTTCGAGGAGCTGCACACACCTCACGGCGACAACCACGCACTGTGGATCGACCCGACGAACCCCGAGCGGATGATCGGCGCCGACGACGGTGGCGCGTGGGTGTCGTTCAACGCCGGCAGATCGTGGTCGACCATCTACAACCAGCTGACCGCGCAGTTCTACCACGTCGCCACCGATGACCAGTTTCCGTACATGGTCTACGGCTCGCAGCAGGACAACTCCAGCATTGCAGTGCCCAGCCAGACCGGCCTCGGCGCGATCACCTGGGCCAACTGCTACCCGCCTGGCACCGCCGAGAGCGGCTACGTGGCGCCCAAGCCCGACGACCACAACATCGTCTACGTGGGTGCGATCGGCAGCTCACCCGGCGGGGGCGACGCGCTGCAGCGTTACGACCACCGCACCAAGCAGATCCAGCTCGTCAACGTGTGGCCGGAGGCATACCACGACGGCAACACGGCCGAGGTTCGGTTCCAGTGGACGTACCCCATCGTCTTCTCGCCGCACGACAGCAACACGCTCTACGCCGCGGGCAACAAGCTGTTCCGCACCACCGACGAGGGCCACAGCTGGATGGCGATCAGCCCTGATCTCACCTACGCCGACCCTGCCACGATGGGCGTGTCGGGGCCCCTCACGATGGACACCGCCGGCGCTGAGATGTACGCGACCATCTTCTCGTTGATGGTCTCCGCACATCAGCCAGGTGTGTTGATGACGGGCTCCGACGACGGGATGGTGCACGTCTCCACCGACGACGGTGCCAACTGGACGAACGTCACCCCACCCGACCTGCCGAAGTTCTCGCAGATCACCGTGCTCGCCGAGTCACCCCACGCGGCGGGCACCGTCTACATGACCGTGGCTCGCCACAAGCACGGCGACTACGCCCCGTACGTGTACCGCACCACCGACCTCGGCGGCACCTGGTCGCGCATTGATTCCGGCATCCCTCTGCACGAGTTCTGCCGTGTCATCCGCGAGGACCCCAACCGCGCCGGCCTGCTCTACGTCGGCACCGAACTGGGCATCCACATGTCGTTCGACCACGGCGCTAACTGGCAATCGTTGCAGTGCAACCTGCCCGTCACCCCGATCTACGACTTCGTCGTCAAGGGCACCGACCTGGTCGTGGCCACACACGGTCGGTCGTTCTGGATCCTCGATGACCTCACGCCGCTGCACCAGCTGCACGACGAACTGTTCGCCGCCGGCAACGCGCTGCTGGCGCCGCGCGATGCGGTGCGCACGCCGCCGCACATCTCGGCAGCGTGGTCGGGCACCCCTGGCGGGAAGAACTACCACGTGACCGCCGGACAGAACGCGACGTTCTACGTCGACGAGCACGAGACCGGCCACGTCACCAAGCGGGTGATCGACGCAGGCGACGACCTTCCGCGTGGCGTCCGCTTCACGTACTTCCTCGAGGAAGCGGCGGTCGGCCGCGCCAGCCTCACCATCAGCGACGGTGACGGCAACGAGATCGAAACGTTCTCCAGCACCATCCCGGCCGAAAAGAAGGATCGACACGGGCTGTACATCACCGCGTCTGCGGGAATGAACAGCTTCCAGTGGCCGATGACATATCCGTCAGGAGTGAAGATGTCCGGCAGCGAGTTCCACAAGCGCCCGGAGGGGCCGCTGGCGATGCCTGGCCGCTACAGCGCGCGGCTCACCATCGGCGACTGGTCGATGGCGCAGCCGTTCACGCTGCTCAAGGACCCCCGGGTGACGACATCCGACGCCGAGCTCGCAGAGCAGCTCCAGCTGCAGCTCCGGATACGCGACACGTTGTCCGCGATCGTCACCGGGGTCAACACCATCCGCATGCTCACCCGCCAGCTGACGGACTGGGCGACTCGCCTGGGCGATGGCCCATCGGAAGCCAACGCCTCCGTGCTCGCTGCGATCGCAGCGCTGCAACCGAAACTCGCAGCGGTCGAAGCGGAACTTGTGCAGACCGAGCTCACCGCCGATGGCGACACGCTGAACTATCGCGAAATGCTGTTCGAGAAGCTCAGTGCGCTGCCCGCCGTCGTCGGCAGCGCCGACGCCCGCCCGACCGTGCAGTCCTACGCCGTGTACGACAAGCTCGCCGGCCAGGCCGACGTGCAGCTTGCCGCATTGGCGACGCTGATCGACCACGACCTCGCCGCGCTGAACGCAGCGCTCGGCGAACTGGGCGTGAGCATCATCGGCGGCTGAGCCCGGCGGGCCTGCGGCTACGGGGTGATGTCGATCAGACGGCCCGGCAGGAAGCCGACCACGAGCGTGAAGGCAACCGACAGGCCGATCGCGACGCCAAGCAGCGCGGGGACCCGAACGGGCTCGCGTGCGTCGTCACCCGCCTCGGGCTCGGCGATCCACATGCTGATCATGATCCGCAGGTAGAGGAAGGCGGCGATCACGGCCGACACCATCGCGATGATGGCGATCGCGTAGCTGCGCTCTTCCACGGCTGCCTGGATCACGCCGAACTTGGCGACGAACCCGCTGGTGAGCGGCACGCCGGCCTGGGCAAGCAGCAGCACCGTCATCGCCAGGGCCAGGGCCGGCTTGTTCTTGGCGAGACCGCGGAAACCGGCAAGCCCGGTGTCGGCATCGCCGGTGCGCCCGACGGCAGTGATCACGCCGAAGGTGCCCATCACCAGCACGGTGTAGATCATCAGATACATCAGCACCGACGAGACACCAGGCCCTGCGATGTCGCCGTCGCTGTGATGTGCCACCGCTTCGACGCCGACGAGGATGAAGCCGGCATGGCTGATCGAGGAGAAGGCCAGCATCCGCTTGACGTTGGTCTGCACCACAGCCATCACCGAGCCGCCGACGAGGGTGAGCACGGCGATCAGCCAGATCGCCGGCTGATAGTCGTCGCGCCACTGGGGCAACGCCTCCACCAACACCCGCACCAATGCGCCGAATGCCGCGGCCTTGCCTGCGGATGCCATGAACGCGGTGACCGGGGTGGGGGCACCCTCGTACACATCGGGCGTCCAGAAGTGGAACGGCACGGCCGCAACCTTGAACGCCAAGCCGACCAACAGCAGGGCAACGCCCGCGAGCACGAGCGCGTCGTTGCGCTTGTCGGTGCCGGTGATCGAGTCGAGTCCACGGACGATCTCGTCGAAACGAGTGCTGCCCGAGCCGCCGTAGACCAGCGCGACGCCGTAGAGGAAGAACGCCGACGAGAAGCCGCCGAGCACGAAGTACTTGATGCCACTCTCGAGACTCTCGATGCGCTTGCGATGGCTGGCTGCCATCACGTACATCGAGATCGAGAGGATCTCGAGACCGAGGAAGAGCACGATCAGGTCGTTGGCTGATGCCATGACCACGCCGCCGAGCGCAGCGAGCATGTACAGCACGTACAGCTCGGGGCCATCGAAGCCCTCGCGCCGCAGGTAGTCGTCGGTGAGCAGGGCAGCGAAGAAGACGGCGACGGCAATGGCCAGCGTGAGCCACAATCCGAACTTGTCGAGGTGGATCGCGTCGCCGATCAGGCGGATCGGCCCCTTGTCGTCGACACGGAACCACAGGCTGACGGACAGCACTCCGGTGGCAACTGCAACGGCAGCCGTGTACAGGGCGTAGCAGCGCTTGGGCCACGCGGGCGTCAGCGAGGCAACGAGCAGCAGGACCATGGCCCCACCCAGCAGGACGAGCAGCGGGCTGATCGCGAACCAGTCGATCTTCGGGCCTTGCAGTGTGTCGGCAGCGAACAACGCGCCCATCACCCTTCTCCCTCTTCCGAGGTGGCTTCGGACTCACCCTCGATGACGATGGGTTCCTTCGGGTCGGGCTGGGTGTAGCCGCCCTTGTCCTCGACGTGAGCGATCAGCTTGTTCACTGCCGGTTCGATGCGGCTGAGCATCGGCTTGGGATAGATGCCGGTGAACACGATCAGGCCGATGAACGGCAACAGCAGTGCAGCTTCCTTCCACTTCAGCTCGGCGAACGACTTGTTGTCCTCGTCGGGCTCGCCATGGAACACCCGCTGGTAGGCCCATAGCAGGTAGAGCGAGGCAAGGATCACACCGGTGGCACCGACGACGACCCACCAGTGGGCCGTTGCGAACGAGCCGATGAGGATCATGAACTCGCCGACGAACCCATTGAGTCCTGGCACGCCGATGCTGGAGAGCATGATGATCATGAACGCAGCGGCGAACACCGGCGCCACCTTCTGGAGGCCCTTCAGCTTGGCGATCTCACGCGTGTGGCGGCGCTCATAGATCATGCCGACCATGAGGAACAACGCGCCGGTGGACAAGCCGTGGCTGATGTTCTGGAGCACCGCACCAGACATCGCGGTGGTCGTGACCGCGAACGTGCCGAGCACGATGAACCCGAGGTGAGCGACCGACGAATACGCAACCAGACGCTTGAGGTCGGTCTGCATCGTGGCAGCGATCGCGCCCCACAGGATGCCGATCACCGCCAACGTGAAGAACAGCGGCCGCGCCCACAGCGCGGCTTCGGGGAACAGGTAGACCCCGAAGCGCAACAGCCCGTAGGTACCCATCTTCAACAGCACGCCGGCGAGGATCACCGAGCCGCCGGTGGGTGCCTGGGTGTGCGCGTCGGGGAGCCACGTGTGCAGCGGGAACAACGGGATCTTCACCGCGAACGCGATCGCGAAGGCGAAGAACAACCAGCGCCCGGTGGAGGCGGCGAAGTCGGCGTTCTCGGCGATCTTGATCAGGTCGAAGGTGACCGAACCGCCCTCGCCCGCCTTGGCGAGCACCGCCGTGGCGATGATGCCCACGAGCATGAAGGCCGAGCCGACCATCGTGAACAGGAAGAACTTCGTGGCCGCGTACACGCGGTTGTCGTAGCCCCAGCCACCGATGAGGAAGTACATCGGCACCAGAACGATTTCGAAGAACACGAAGAACAGGAACAGATCGAGGCTGATGAACGAACCCATCACCCCGGCCTCGAGCAGCAGCATCCACGACAGGTAGCGCTTGTGGTCGTGGTGCGGATCGATGCCCGCGATCACCAGCGGGAACAGGATGCCGGTGAGTACCACCAGGAACAGCGAGATGCCATCCACCCCGAGGTGCCAGGAGATGCCCCACGGCTTGATCCAGCTGTGTTCCGACGTGAACTGAAAGCCGGCATCAGCCGTCTTGAAGGCGAACAGCACCCACAACGCCATTGCACCGGTGAGCACGCTGGTGAGCAGCGCCGTGATCTTGACGAGATCCGGGTGTCGCTTCGAGATCAGCGCAACAGCTGCGGCGCCGATCGCCGGCACGAGCACCAGCAGCGTGAGAATCGGGAACTCGATCACAGCATCCCCCGGACGACGACGAACCACACGAGCAGCATCACGACGCCGGCCCCGATGGCCGCCGCGTAGTTGCGGATGTTGCCGCTCTGCAGCAACCTCACCTTGCCGGCGGTGCCGCGGACGAGCGCACCGGTGCCGTTGACGGCACCGTCGACGACGTTGGCATCTGCCCACGCGACACCGTCGAAGGCCTTGCGACCGGGTCCGCCCATGAAGTCACTGACCGCCTTGTCGTAGCCCCAGGCGTTGGCAAGGATCGCCGGCTCGATCGGCTTGGCCTTGTGCTTGGCGTAGACCATGATCGCGGCCGCAATTCCGGCCAGCGCGACCGCGATGGCAACGAAGGCAAGGATGCCGCTGAGGTCGTACGCGTCGGTGGACAGCGGGTGTTCGCCGAATTCGACGACAGGCTCGAGCCACGCCTCCAGCTTGTGCTGGATGCCGTAAGGGATCCAGCCCCAGCTGGGCAGTTGGATGAGGCCACCAACGATCGACAGAGCGGCCAACACCACCAGCGGCGCGACCATCGTGGCCGGGCTCTCGTGCGGGGTGTTGTCGCCACTCGCATGCAGGTCGCCGTGGGCGCCGTGCTCCTCGTGAGCATCCTCCCAGCGGGCCTTGCCGAAGAAGACCATGATCACCTGGCGGGTCATGTAGTAGGCGGTGAGCAGCGCCGTCGCGAGGCCGACGACGTACAGGACCGGGCTCTTGTCGTAGGCGAACAACAGGATCTCGTCCTTGCTCCAGAAGCCGGCAAACGGCGGTACGCCGGCGATGGCCAGCCAGCCGATGATGAACGTGCCGGCCGTGATCGGCATCAGCACGCGCAGCGCGCCCATCTTGCGCATGTCCTGCTCGTGGTGCATGCCGTGGATCACCGAGCCGGAGCCGAGGAAGAGCAGTGCCTTGAAGAACGCATGGGTGACCATGTGGAAGATGGCGGCCACGTAGGCGCCCGAACCAACGGCCAGGAACATGTACCCCAGCTGACTGACCGTGGAGTACGCGAGCACCTTCTTGATGTCGTTCTGGGCGACAGCGACCGTCGCGGCGAACAGCGCCGTTGCGGCACCGACACCGGCGATGATCCAGCCGGCGTACTCGGCGCTCACCGACAGGATCGGGTTGATGCGCACCATCAGGTAGACACCGGCGGTCACCATCGTTGCTGCATGGATGAGCGCCGATACCGGGGTGGGGCCCTCCATCGCGTCGGGCAGCCACAGGTAGAGCGGCAGCTGGGCGCTCTTGCCACAGGCGCCGATGAAGCTGAACAGGGCGATCGCCGTGGCCGTGGTCTGGGCCATGCCACCGGCCACACCAACCGACTCTGCAGCGTGGTTGATCACCGAATAGTCGAGCGAGCCGACGGCCCAGAAGGCGAAGAACATCGCCATCATGAAGCCCCAGTCGCCGACGCGGTTGGTGACGAACGCCTTCTTGCCAGCGGTGGCTGCGCTGTCCTTCTCGTGCCAGAAGCTGATCAGGAAGTACGAGCAGGTGCCGACGCCTTCCCAACCGAGGAAGGTGACCAGCATGTTCGAACCGAGCACCAGCATCAGCATGCTGAACGCGAACAGGTTGAGGTACAAGAAAAACTTGCTGAAGCGGTTGTCGCCGTGCATGTAGCCGACGGCGTAGAGGTGGATCAGCGTGCCGATGCCGGTGACGAACAGGCACATCGTGATGCTCAGCGGATCCGCGAGGAACGCGAGATCGATCGACAGTGAGTTGCCCAACGGCACCCACTGGAACAGCGTCTTGACCGCATGTCGCTCTTCGGCGGTCTTCGACATCAGGTCGAAGAACACGCCGACCGTGACGAGGAAGGAGGCCCCCACCATCGCTGTGGCGAAATAGCCGGACTTGGGGTCGCCCATCTTGCGGCCGAACACGAGGATGCACAGGAACCCGGCGAGCGGTAGCGCGGGAATCAACCAGACGAGGTCGAGCATCGTCATCAACCCTTCAACTCGGCCATGTCGTCGGTGGTGGCATTGGGCTTGCGGCGCAGGATGGCGACCACGATGCCCAAGCCCACGACCACTTCAGCAGCGGCCACGACCATCACGAAGAACACCGTCGTCTGCCCGCCGATGTCGCCCAACCGCCGGGCCAGCGCCACGAAGGTGAGGTTGACCGCGTTCAGCATCAGCTCGATGCACATGAACAGCACCAACGGGTTGCGGCGCACCATCACACCCACGACGCCGATGGAGAACAGCAGCGCAGCCAGCAGCAGGTACCACGTGGTGGTCACCTGCCAGATCGAGGCGATCATCTCGTGCCCACCTCTTCACCGCTGGCCGGGGCGATCTCGCCCGGCTTGGGCTTGCGTGCAAGCATCACCGTGGCGACCACGGCGATCACCAGCAGCACCGAGGTGAGTTCGAACGCGAGGACGTGATCGCTGAACAGGTCGCGGGCGAGTGCCTTGATGTTGGAGTTCTGCGGATCGAGCGCCGCAGCCTGCACCGCATCACTCTGCACGACCTCGGGGACCGGCGCTTTGCGAGATGCGATCACTGCCATCCCGATCAGCACCAGCAGGCCTGCACCCACCGCGACCGCCGCCGGGCGCTGCACCTTGAACGGCTCGATGCGGAGATCTTCTGCGTTGTCGACGCCGAGCAACATGATCACGAACAGGAACAGCACGACGATCGCACCGGCGTACACGATCACCTGGACGGCAGCCAGGAAGTCGGCCTCCATCGAAATGAACAGTACGGCGATGCCGAACAGCGTGAGGATCAGGCTGAGCGCGGCGTGCACCGGATGGTTGCGCACGATCACACCGACTGCGCCACCGAGCACCATCGCTCCAGCGACGATGAAGACGAAGAACTCCATCAGTCCGCCGGCCTCTCTGCGGCGCGCACGCCGTAGCCGAGCTCGTTGCTCCAGCCGACCTCGCCAACGAAGTCGGCGTCGCCGCCCGGCGACGTGGCGCGCATCCACCCGCTGGTGAGCAGGTCTTCGCCTTCGCGCCAGTCTTCCCATGGCATCTGCTGCGGCTTGCCGTCGTCTCCGACCACCAGTTCGGCCTTCGTGTAGACGGCGTCCGCGCGGCTGGTGAAGCTGAACTCGAACAGCTTGGTCTCGGTGATCGCCTCGGTCGGGCAGGCCTCGACGCACAGGTCGCAGTGGATGCAGCGCAGGTAGTTGATCTCGTAGACGAACCCGAAGCGCTCGCCTGGCGACGTGGGGTTCTGCGGATCGTTGTCGGCGCCACGCACCAGGATGCACTTCGCCGGGCACACACCGGCGCACAGCTCGCACCCGATGCACTTCTCCATTCCGTCCTCGTACCTGTTGAGTACGTGACGGCCGTGAAGGCGTTCGGGCTTCGCGATCTTCTCGTCGCGGCCTTCGGTGGCCTTGCCCTTCTTCGCGACGCGACCACCGGAGTAGGAGGTGGTGACGCGCTCGCCACCGAACACTTTGTGCTGCTTCAGCGTGACGAGGAATCCATCGAGGTAACCCATCAGAACATCGCCCCCTCTCGTTCACGGTTGCGGGCACTCACCTTGGAAGCCAGACGCAGGAGCCCCGCGCCAGCCAGCATCACGAGCAGGCCGATGACACCGGCGACGATGCGCTCCGGCCGCGACCAACCCTTGTCGCTGCCCACCCGGAACACGGCGATGAGCATGAACCAGCCCAGCGACAGCGGGATCAGCAGCTTCCAGCCGAGGTTCATCAGCTGGTCGTAGCGCATACGAGGCAGCGTCGCACGGAACCATACGTACACGTACAGGAAGACGAGCACCTTCGCCAGCAACCAGACGGTGCCACTGAACGGCCCGAGGAACGACAGCACGTTGGCCAGCCGGCCATCGCCGAGGCGCAGCGGCTGCGGGCCGCCGAAGAACAACGTGACGATCACGCCGCTCATCGTGATCGTGTTCATGAACTCGGCCAGGAAGAACAGGGCGAACCGGATGCTGGAGTACTCGGTGTTGAAGCCGCCGACGAGCTCTTGTTCGGCCTCCACCAGATCGAAGGGGGGCCGGTTGAGCTCTGCGGTGGCGGCGATCAGGAAGATCACGAACGGCAAGACGCCGGTGGCCACCACATGCCAGCGGGTGAAACTGGTCTGCGAGGTGACGATGCCGTTGGTGCTGAGGGTGCCGGCGATGAGGATCACCGTCGCGAGGCTGAGGCCGAGTGCCGCCTCGTAGCTGACCATCTGAGCCGAGGCCCGGACAGAGCCGAGCAGCGGGTACTTCGAGCCCGAGCTCCAACCGGCGAGCATGATGCCGTACACGGCGACGCTGGACAACGCCAGCAACAACAGCACACCGACGGGCGGGTCGGCGAGCTGCAGCTTGGTTGCCTTGCCCAACAAGCTGACGGTGCCGTCCTTGCCGTTGCTGAAATCGCCGCCGAGCGGGATCACACTCCAGACCAGGAACGCCGGCACGAATGCCAGGTACGGCGCCAGCTTGAACACGAACCGGTTGCTCTTGTCGGGGATCAGATCTTCCTTGAAGAACAGCTTGATGCCGTCGGCGAGCGTCTGCAGCAGGCCCTTCGGGCCGGCCTTGTTCGGGCCGACGCGGTTCTGCATGTAGGAGATGACCTTGCGCTCGAACCACACCATCAACATGGTGCCGACGAGGCCGACGACGAAGACCACCAGGACCTTGATCAACACGACCAGGAACGCAGTGCTGAAGGTGGTGATCCCGTCGAGCAGTGGGTCGAGTGCAATCATCAGATCGTCTCGATTCTCACGTCGTTGACCGCGGCAAAGCAGTCGATCAGCTCGCCGACGTTCGGACCAGGGTTGTTGAACGGCACGAACGCCGTGCCGCGCAACACGGTGTCGTCGGCGACGACGCTGAAGATCACCGTGGCCCGCTGGCCGATCACCTTCACGTCCGTGCCATCAGTGGTACCCACGCGCACCACGTCGAGTGGGTGCAGATGCACGGCAGACCCGCGTGGAAGGTGCGCCAACGACGGCGACTTGGCCGTGCCGACCGCTTGGTCGTACATCGTGCGGCCGACGACGAGCCGGAAGTCGTAGGCGTTCCGCTCGGCGACCTTGACCTCGACCAGATTCATCGGATCGATGCGGGCCGGAACCGTGGCCAGCACACCGTCGCCTGTTGCGACCGCCTCGGCGGTGACCGATGCGTAGCCGTCAACCTTGTCGGCGATGTCGGCAGTGATGTCGGCGACGCTCTCGTAGCCGAGGTCTCCGCCCAGTTCGGCAGCGAGCGCGGCGGCGATCATCCAGTCGGCGCGGGTGCTGCCGGCAGGCGTCACCTGGCCGGCGACGCTGCTGACCCGACCTTCGAGGTTGGTGGTGGTGCCCGACTTCTCGCCGTAGGCGCTGGCCGCGAACACGACGTCGGCCTTCGAGGACGACTGGGTGAGGAAGGTGTCGACCGCGATGATTCGGCGAGCGCCAGCCATCGCACGCCGGGCAAGATCGGTGTCCGGGAAGTCGGCGAGCGGATCGGCGCCGACCAACACGAGGCACCCGAGCTTGCCATCGGCTGCTGCCTGCAGCGCGCCGCGGGTGTCGAGGCCACCCGTGCCGGGGCGCATGCCCACCTGGAGCGCACCCACCACGTTGCCGCGACGGAACGCCGGCAGCACCTTCGCGCCGGGTGCCGCGGTGAGCAGTGTGCGCAGCGCCGCGACGGTGGCCGCGGACGACTCGGCGAGGTTGGCGCGACCGGCGACGATGACGACACTGCCCTTGCCCAGTTGCTCGGCGATCGCGGCGTCGGCCAGTGCGCCGTTGACGGCCGCCACCTGCGTGCCCGGCTCGTAGCCGATGCTGCGCCACGAGTACTTGGTGAGGCCACTCTGCTTCGGGGTGAACTCGATGATCCGGCTGCGCTTCTTCTCCGCGGCTTCGCGCAAGCGCAGGTACAGGACCGGCAGCTCTTCCTTCAGATCCGGGCCGAGCAGGACGATGGTGGTGGCAGACGCAGCCTCGTCGATCGTGGCGCGGTCAAGACCGAGCAGGCCGACCGGGAGGCCGTCGCCCATCTGCGAATAGACGTTGGGTGTGCCGATCACCTCGTGGCCCACGCGTGCCCACGCGAAGGCGTCCTCGTTGGTGCCGCGGGCGCCGCCGATGACGGCAATGCTGTCGACGCCACCTGCCGCAGAGGCCTCGGCGATCAGCCTCGCGGCCTCCGTCAACGCAGTGCTCCACGACGCCGGCTGCAACGCCTCGCCCTGGCGAACCAGTGGCTGCAGCACGCGTTCGCCGCTCTTCACCGACTCGAAGTTGAACCGACCGCGGTCGCACAGCCACCCGTGGTTCACCGGTTCGCTGTCCACGCCCATGTAGCGCAGCAGTTCGTCGCGGCTGCTCTGCACCACGGTGCGGCACCCGACGGCGCACGTGGTGCACGTGCTCTCCTGCTGGGCGAGATCCCAGGGGCGAGCCTTGAAGCGGTAGGGCTTGGCCGTCAAAGCGCCCACCGGGCAGATCTGCACGGTGTTGCCGCTGAAGTAGCTGCTGAACGGTTCGTCGGGGAACGTGGTGATGTGCGTGTTGTTGCCGCGGCCGCTGAAGTGGATCAGCGGATCGCCGGCCACCTCGTCGGCGAAGCGGGTGCAGCGGTCGCAGAGGATGCAACGCTCGCGATCGAGATAGACGATGTCGCTGATCGCGATCGGCTTCTCGAAGTGGCGCTTCTCCTCCACGTACCGACTCTCACCCGGGCCGTTACTGAACGCCTGATCCTGCAACGGGCACTCGCCGCCCTTGTCGCACACTGGGCAGTCGAGCGGGTGATTTGCGAGCAACAGCTCGAGCACACCCTCCTGCATCCGCTTGGTGGTCTCCGATTGGGTGTCGACCTTCATGTCGGGCGCCACCGCAACCATGCACGAGACAGTGACCGCCGGGCCGCGACCCGAATCGCATTCCACCAGGCACATCCGGCACATGCCGACGGAGCTCATCCGTTCGTGGTAGCAGAACCGCGGGATGTACTCGCCGGCGTCGGCGGCAGCTTCGATGACCAACTGCCCCTTGCGGGCGACGTGGGCGACGCCGTTGATCGTGATGTTGACCGCGTTCGGATCCACGGGCGGAGTTTCGGCTACATCAGTCATCAGTGGGCTCCGACCGCGGTGACGGGGATCTGCTTGCGCTCGACGATCTTGGCCTCGAACTCATCTCTGAAGAGCGTGAGCGCCGAGTGCACCGGCGCGTACGCCGATGGGCCGACGAAGCAGATCGTGGTCATCTTGTAGGGAAACGGCGTGGCAGTGAGGCCAAGGCGCTCGCTGGACGCATGCGGGAACGCACCGGGGCAGATCGACTCGCCGATCTCGAACATCTGGTCGAGGTCGGCCTTCGTTCCGCGACCGTCGACAACGCGCTGGAGCACCCGCTCGAGCCAGGTGCCGCCCTCACGACAGGGTGTGCACTGGCCGCAGCTCTCGGCAGCGTAGAAGTGAGTGAGCGTGAGCGCAGCCTTGGGGATGTCGGTGGTGTGATCCATCACCATCACCGCGCCGGAGCCGAGCATCGAGCCGGCGGCGCCGGCGGCGCGACCCTCGAACGGGATGTCGAGTTGGTCGGGCGTGAACCACGGGGCCGAACCGCCGCCGGGCACGAACGCCTTCAACTCGTTGTCGTCGCGGATGCCCTGGCAGAACTCGTCACCGAAGATGATGTCGCGGAAGGTGGTGCTGCCGTTGATGATCTCGTAGACGCCGGGGCGCTTGACGTGGCCGCTGATTGCGACCATGCGCGTGCCCGGGCTTGTGACGGTGCCGATCGCCGTGAACGCCGCGACGCCGTTGGTGAGCAGCCACGGCAAGTTGGCGAGCGTCTCGACGTTGTTGACGATCGTCGGCTGGCCGTACAGACCCACAGCGGCCGGGAAGAACGGCGGCTTCAGCCGCGGCTCGCCGCGCTTGCCTTCGAGGCTCTCGATCAGCGCCGTCTCCTCGCCCACGACGTAGGCACCCGCGCCCCAGTGCAGCACGATGTCGACGCCGAAGCTGCTACCGAGGATGTTCTTGCCGATGTAGCCGGCGGCATACGCCTCGTTGAGGGCGACGGCCACGCGTTCGTGGGCCAGCGGCATCTCGCCACGGATGTACAGGAAAACCTGCGCCAGCCCGGCGGCATACGCGGCGATCAGGCAGCCCTCGATCAGCTGGTGCGGATCGCGCTCCATCAGCAGGCGATCCTTGTAGGTGCCCGGCTCGCTCTCGTCGCCGTTGACGACGAGGTAGCGGGGGAACTTGCCGGCGGGCATCAGGCCCCACTTCGTACCCGCGGGGAAGCCCGCCCCACCGCGACCGAGCACCGTCGCGGTCTTGACATCGTCGTGCACCTCAACGGGCGAGCGCGCCAGCGCGGCGCGCAGGCCGGCGTACCCGCCAGTGGCGTGGTAGCGCTCGAGGGTGTAACTGTCCTCGTAGTGGAAACGACCGGTGACGATCTTCGGCCGGTCGCCGTCGTCGATGTACCCGGCGGCCCAGGGGTAGCTGCTCACTTCGCTGCCTCCGGTGCGGGCATCCAGGCCGGCTGGGCCGGCGCGTCGGGTGATACCGCGCCCGCGGCCTTGTCGGCGGGGATCTGCTGGCGCACGCGGGCGAGCGTGCCGTGCGGCGGGATCTCACCAGCGAGGCGACCAGCGGCCAGATCGTCGATCAGCTGATCGAACGAGGCTGTGGTCATCCGGTGGCAGTGGCGATAGTTGACCTGCATGTTCGGCGCTTCGGTGCACGCTGCCTGGCACTCGGCATGCTCCAGCGTGAACAGCCCGTCGGCGGTTGTGCCGCCGGCCTTCACACCCAGGCGCTCCTCGGCGTGGTGCATCAGCTCGTCGGCGCCCAGCAGCTGGCAACTCATCGTCCCGCAGATGTTGACCAGGTACTTTCCGACCGGCTCGAACTTGAACATCTCGTAGAACGTGGCCGTGCCCAGGATCTCCGCGGAGGTGGCGCCGACCAGCTCGGCGACATGAGCGATCGCCTCGTTGGTGACGTAACCGTTCTGCTGCTGCGAGAGGTGCAGCAGCGGAATGGCTGCCGAGCGCGCCTTCGGGTAGCGCCCGATGATCTCCTTGGCCAGGATCACGTTGGCTTCGTTGAGGCGGCTCATCGGTCCACCTCGCCGAGCACGGGGTCGACCGACGAGATGACGGCGACGGCGTCGGCGACGAGGCCCCCGCGCATCATGTGCGGCAGGCATTGGACGTTGACGAACGATGGCGCACGCACGTGCATCCGGTACGGCGTGGCCGAACCATCGCTGGCGATGTAGCAGCCGATCTCGCCACGCGGGCTCTCGATGGCCACGTAGACCTCGCCCTCGGGCACCTTGAAGCCCTCGGTGAAGATCTTGAAGTGGTGGATGAGCGCTTCCATGCTCTCGTCGATGCGAGCGCGCGGCGGCGGTGTGACCTTCTTGTTCTGGATGCGGTAGTCGCCACCAGGCATCCGATCGAGGATCTGGTGCACGATGCGGATGCTCTCGCGGATCTCGTGGAAGCGGATGGCGTACCGATCGAAGGCGTCTCCGTAACTGCCGACGATGACGTCGAACTCGACCTCGTCGTAGTGGAGGTAGGGCTGATCGCGACGGAGATCCCACTCGACGCCCGTGCTGCGCAGGATGGGGCCGGTGGCGCCCAGGGCTATCGCCTCGGCCTGCGTGATCACACCCACACCCTGCAGACGGTCGCGCCAGATCGGCTGACCGGTCATCAGGATGTCGTACTCCTCGAGCCGGGGCGGGATCATCTCCAGCAGGTGCAATACGTCGTCGCGCCAGCCGGCGGGCAGATCCGCGGCGACACCGCCGGGGCGGATGAAGTTGTGGTTCATCCGCAGGCCGGTGACCTTCTGAAAGAAGCGCAGCACTTCCTCACGCTCGCGCCAGCCGTAGATCATCATGCTGACGGCACCGAGATCCATGCCGTTGGTGGCCATGAACAACAGGTGCGATGACATCCGGTTGAGTTCGCTGAGCAGCATGCGCATCCAGACCGCACGCTCGGGGATGTCGCCGTCGATGCCGAGCAGCTTCTCGGTCGCCATGCTGAACACGAGCTCGTTGTTCAGCGGGCTGAGGTAGTCCATGCGGGTGACGTTGGTGCCGCCCTGCATGAAGGTGAGCTGCTCGCCCTGCTTCTCCATCCCGGTGTGCAGGTAGCCGATGATCGGCTTGCAGCGCAGCACGGTTTCGCCCTGCAGCTCGAGCATCAGGCGCAGCACGCCATGGGTGCTGGGATGCTGCGGCCCCATGTTGATGATCATGGTCTGATCTTCGGAGGGGTCGACGGGCAGGTCACCCAGCTTGGCGGCATCCGCCTCGCTCATCCGCAGGACTGCGCCGACTTCGCGCAGCAGCTCGCGAGCCGTCAGCTCGCTACGCGGCTTGAGGCCCTGCTCGGGCTCGTTGCCCTGACGGATGGTCTCGACGATGTTGTGATCGGTGGCGGTCATTGTGTGCCACTCCTTGCAGCGAAGTTGCCGCTGAACTGCACCGGGATGCAACCGACGTCGTAGTCCTTGCGCAACGGGTGGCCCTCCCAATCCTCTGGCATCAGGATGCGGGTGAGGTCGGGGTGGTCGTTGAAGACGATGCCGAACATGTCGTACACCTCGCGCTCCATCGCCTCGGTACCCGGATACATGTCGAACAGCGTGGCGATCGTGGGGTCGGTGGCGGGCACCTGGACACGCACACGGATGCGTTCGCGCCGCTCCAACGACAACAGGTTGACGACGATCTCGAACCGTTCGGCAGCGATGCCCGCGGGTAGTATCCGCCCGGGATGCGTGAGGTAGTCGACTGCGGTGAGATCGACACACATCGCGTACGTGTCGTCGAGCAGGGCGCGTACCGTCTTCGTGTACTCGGATCGGCTGGGATGCAGCACCCGCTGGCCTCGGCTGTCGCTGAGCGGGACACCGTACGCACTGGGCGGCGGTTCGGGCGCGGCGACCTGTTGCTCGGGAGTGTCGGACATGGTTAGCGGCTTCCCAGGATGACCGGCACCGGCTGTGCACCGGCCGGGATCTCGGTGACGTGCAACCCGGCACCGGCGCCGGTGGCAGCACGGCGCTTGAGCAGCTCGCCGTCTTCGATCTTCTGGTGCAACGTCTCGATCGCGTGGATCAGCGTCTCGGGGGTCGGTGGGCACCCCGGTGCGTACACGTCCACGGGCACCACCTGATCGACGCCTTGCACGATCGCGTAGTTGTTGAACATGCCACCGCTGCTGGCACACACGCCCATGCTGATGACCCACTTCGGTTCCATCATCTGGTCGTAGACCTGGCGCAACACCGGCGCCATCTTCTGGCTGACCCGCCCGGCGACGATCATGATGTCGGCCTGGCGCGGCGAGGCGCGGAAGACCTCCATGCCGAAGCGGCTGATGTCGTAGTGCGCCGCGCCGGTGGCCATCATCTCGATCGCACAGCAGGCGAGCCCGAACGAGGCCGGCCACGAGCTGCGGCTCCGCGCCCAACCGACCAGATCTTCCAGCCTGGCTGTGATCGCGTTGTGAGGGATCGAGCCGATGCCCTCGGGCAGGATGTTCTTGAGCTTGTCGACGGCGATCTCAGTGGACGACTTCATGCTGCAGAGTCCTGTGGGCGACCTTCGAGACCGACACGGCGGATGGTGCTGGTGACGGTGCGGCCCGGTGACAATGCGGACTCGAGACGCCGCTGCTTCGCGACCGGCCCCCACTCGAGCGCACCACGCGCGACGACGTACACGAATGCGGCGAAGAAGACCACGCTGAAGGCGATCATCTCCCACAGTGCGTACGAGCCGAGGAACTGGCGATCCACGGCGAACGGGTAGATGAAGATCAGTTCGATGTCGAACATGATGAACAGCATCGCGACGACGTAGAACGTGACCGGGAATCGCTCGGGTGGCTCGCGGCTGGGGACGATGCCGCACTCGTACGGCGCCTCCTTCGCAGCCGACGGGCGCCGAGGCGCGAGCAAGCCGGATGCAAAGAAGCTCAACGCACCGAACAGTGCGGCCAAGACCAGCAATGCGACGATCGGCAGGTATTGGCCCATCGATCAGACCTTCGCCGGAAGTGCCTTGGCCGACCGATTCACTGCGACCCGTCGATCGCGGGTGTGGAGCAGCCAGCACAGCAGCAGGAAGATGATCAACGACGAGATACAGATGATGGCGGCCGGCACACGTTTCGCACCCAGGTCGCGGATCATGTAGACGTATTCATGCGACCTCGACGTGTCGATGACCGCCCGCGCAGGTGCACGACCGGGCTCGGACCGTTGCGGCATCAGCGGCGCGATCTCGACCACTGCGTAGTGCGGCGCGTGGAAGAACGCGAGGAAATCGATCCTGCCATCCCAGAACTGCGGGCTGCGCTCGCCGCCCTTCTCATAGACAGAGACCACCGTGAACCCGCCGGCGGCGAACGCCTCCGATTCCTCGACGTACACGCTGCCGGCCGAACCGGCCTGTTGGAACGACGGCAACGCCGAGTTGAGCTGCTTCCAGCCGTTGTAGCTCAACAGCCCGCGCACGCTCTCGGCGTCGGCGATTGCATCGTCGGTCATCTCGAAGTTCACATCGAGGATACCGACATCGTTGAGTCGCGACGGCTCACGGATGATCGTCTTGCCGGCAACCGGCTGCCACGACGGATCGGGCCCGAGCAGGCCCTTGCCGTACGTCCACCACACCGCGCCCATGATGAACATCCACCCTGCGAGAGCGGTGAGGACGACGAGGAACCCGAGGCGGGCACCCATGTTGGTACCGAGGATCAGATAGATGCTGCCGCACAAGACGGCCACCGCGATGATCACGATCAGCGTGCCACGCAGCTCCCATTCCCAGGGCCCGATGGCCGTCTTCGTCACGTTGCCGAGAATGCCGGCGGCTGCCGACGTGAGTGCTGCATGCATCACAGGCTCCGCACGTATTCGACGACGGCTTTGATCTGCTCATCGGTGAGCAGATGCCCGAACCCGGGCATCCGGCCCGAACCCTGGCCCTGCACGCCGTACTTGACGCCGTTCTTGGAACCGGCCTTGATGAAGTTGATCATGTCCTGCTCACTCGGGAAGTGGGAGTTGGTGGCGCCGCCGGTGAGGTTCCAGCCGAACGCGCCCTGCGCCGTCACGCCGGGGTCGCCGTAGCTCCAGCCGGGAGTGTGACAGCGGGCGCAGCTGTAGGCGCCATACGACAGATCCGAGTTGAACAGGGCTTCGCCCTCGCTGGCACCGGGGTTGGTCGCCATGTAGTCGTCGACAGCGCGCTGGATGTCGTCCTTCGTGGTTTGCGGCAGCGTGCCACCGTCACACACGTACGGGTCGGCCTTGTTGACGAACGAATCGTCGGTGAGGCAGCCCTCGGGCTGGATCTGGATGCTCTTCAGGTAGACGAGCAGGGTTTCGATGTTCTGGGCCGTCATCGGGCCGCCACCTGGTGCACCCCACGCGGACATCGGCGAGAACGGCCGGCCGTAGTTGAGGATGAACCGAACCTCTTCCTGGCTGAAGCGGTAGAAGACGGTGTTCAGCGCCGGTGCGTACCAGCTGACCGCGGTGACTTCGCCCGTCTTCACGTCGGTGATCGCGTAGGGGGCGACGTTGCCGAGACCGCCCAGACCGCCATGGCAGCCTGCGCAGTTGAAACCACCGTTGGCGGTGGTTTGGAACAGCTGCTCACCCCACCAACGGAAACGCTCCTGTTCGCCGCTGACAGCGCCGGCCTGTCGGCTGGGCTCGTACGCCCAGTAGAGCGGCAGTCCGATCACCATCGTCAGCAGCAAGAGCACGCCGAAGACCTGCAAGCGTTCCAACCGCGAGCCCTCGAGGGTCTCGTCGTCGTAGTACGCCTTGCGGTTGGGCGCCATCTCGACTTCGGAGCCCAGCTCGCTGCGCGCCTTGCCCGAGCTGAGGAAGTAGTAGGTGACCCAGCCGATGACGACGACGGCGAGGATGACCCATGCCACGGCAACTGTGTTGAGCGCGATCATATGCAGTGTGGCCCTTCCGCCTCTTGACCAGTGGTGTTGGTGCCGATGGCGGCGCCGACCTTGACGGCCGATGTGTCGATGACGACATCACCGGAACCCGAGACCGTGACAGCGAAGTGATCCATCCCTCGAGGGGCAGGACCTGCCTTCTTCTCCCCGGCGCGGTTGTACTGAGAACCGTGGCAGGGGCATTCGAACCATTGGCTGCTCTTGCACTCGGGAACCCGGCAACCCAGGTGCGGGCACTTCTGGTAGATCGCAACGACGCCACTCTCCATGCCGCCGATGAGCGTGCTGTACTCCTTGACGCCCTTGGCCTTGGGGAGCGCTTCGGGTGGGTAGACCGTCAGATACGAGCGCGCGCTGGAGCTGTACAGGAAACCGCCGTTGCTGCGAATGGTAGCCAGCACCTCGGTGAGCTTGCCGATGGTCACCTTGCCGCCGAACACCGGCACCGTGGTGGGCCACAGGAAGGCAACGAACCCGGCAGCGGCGAACGATGCAAGGCCAGCTGTCATCAGCACGACAGTGGAACGGTTGAGGAACTGGCGACGGTTGACGCCGATCTCGTCACGGTCCGGCGGAATCCAGATGCTCGGAGTCATGTCGGGCGCCGGCACGAGTCCCTGGGCGCGCTCGGTGGTTGCGGCACGTTCGACATCCCTGCCGGTGGGGGCACTCGGGAGATCGAGGTCTGCGTCGCGATCGCGACGCTTGGTTTCGCGGCTCAGTGCGCCGGCACCGCGGACATCGCTCTTGCGAGCGGCGGTGAGCAGCACGACGGCCGCCAACACGGCGACCACGACAAGCGCAATGGCAATGATGAGTGCAGGAGTCATGAAAGGGGATGCCTCACAGTTCGAAGAAGAGACCGTCACGCCACGGGAGCGTGAAGTTGAAGCCGGGACCGCGGAAGAACGAGCCGATGATGACGAGCACGGCCCAGAACATCATGTGCACCGTCATCAACGACGTCGCGAACTTGCGATCCTCCGGTTTGTTGGAAGGGTTCTTGTCGATGAACGGAGCGAGGATCAGCACGATCATGCCCACGCCGGGGATGGTGACGCCGGCGATCATCGGGTGGAACATGGTGAGCAGTTCCTGCAGGCCGAGGAAGTACCACGGGGCCTTCGACGGGTTCGGCGTCTTGTTGATGTTCGCTTCCTGCAGCAGCGGCGCATTCACGAAGATCGAGAAGAAGAACGTGAACGACATGCACAGCAGGGCGGCCACGAACTCGGCGGCGAGCAGGTGCGGCCACGTGTGCACCTTGTCGACCGGCGAGGCCTTCACATCCTGGATGCTGCCGCTCTTGACGACGGTGAGCAGCCGTTGGGTGTGGCCGCCAGGGCCAGCGCCCAGCGGCACGCCGCCACCCGCGGGCGCGGCGGCGACGACGCTGGCCACCTTCTCCATCACGGCAACGCCGCCACCACCTTCTTCGGCCTTGCGGGCCTTGCTGCGTTCGAGCAGGTGCGCGGGGATGCGCGGGTCCGCTGCCGGCTCGTTGCTGGCCGTGGCAGCGGCGGCAGCCTCGGGCGACGACGCGCCGCTCTCGGCTGCGGCCTTGTCGCGCGCTGCCTGAGCCCGCTTGAGGAGATGTTCAGGGATTTCGGTCATCGTTCGCCTCCTTCTCTACAACGGACCCGAGATGCCGCCGTCTTTGCGGACACGCCAGAAGTGGATGGCCATGAAGATGACGATCACGAACGGCAGCATCAGCACGTGCAACACGTACCACCGCAGCAGCGTGTCGCCACCGATCTCCTTGCCACCGAGGAGCACGAATCGCACCTTCTCGCCCAGCACCGGGGTGTAGCCCATCATGTTGGTACCCACCGTGACGGCCCACAGCGCCAGCTGGTCCCACGGGAGCAGGTAGCCGGTGAACGACAGCAGCAGGGTGAGCATCAGCAACACGACGCCGATGACCCAGTTGAACTCGCGCGGCGGCTTGTACGCGCCGTGGTAAAAGACGCGTGCCATGTGCAGGAACACGCTCAGCACCATCAGGTGCGCACCCCATCGGTGCATGTTGCGCACAAGTAAGCCGAACGTCACCGATGTCTGCAGGTTCGAGATGTCGCTCCATGCCTGCACGTCGGTGGGGCGGTAGAAGAACATCAGGAAAATGCCCGTCACCGTCAGCAGGATGAACAGGAAGAAGCTGAGGCCACCGAGGCACAGGGTGTAGCTGACCTTCACCGCGTGGCGCTTCACCTTCACCGGGTGCAGGTGGTACAGCACCGAGTTCATGATCACGTAGCTGCGGTTGCGCGGGCTGTCGGTGTAGCCCTTGCGGAAGATGCTGCCGGGCCGGAAGATGCTGCTCCAGGCCTGGCTGCCCTGCACGCCGTCGACGCCTTTGGTGAGGCGCTGCTTGACAGTGGGGCGCGGTGTCTCGTCGAGAATTTTTGCCATCGTTGCTTCGTTTCCCTCAGAGCCTCATGCCGTAGGCATAGCCGTGGCTGTTGGTACGGGTGTGCGAGTCGCCGGCTGCCGCCGGTGCCCCTACTTTGCCCATGATGATCACGCCCGTCGGGCAGCGATCGACACACAGTTGGCACCGTGTGCAGATGTCGTCGTCGATGATGAACAGCACCTTGTCGCTCGGGTCGAGCCCGGGCTGCTCGGTGTTGCTGGCCTCGACGATGGCGTCGGTGGACACCATGTGGATGCACTTCCACGGACAGATGTCGACACAGCCCTCGCACATGATGCACTCGGTCTGGTCGATGTGGATGAACTGCTTGGGCTTGATCGCCTTCGACAAGTAGTCCGCGTCGACCTCGACGAGTTGGTACTCGTCGGTGTACGGCATCATCGGTGGGTTTGCGTCGGTCTTCGCCATCGGTCAGCTCTTCTTCACCAGTGGGCGCCCGAAGGTGCTGGTGGCCAGTTCGGTGCCGGGCTTGCCGTCACCGCGCTTCTGCCACAAGCTCCAGAGGAAGATCATGATGCCGAAGTACCACAGGTGGATGACGATGACCACGATGTCGCGGATGGCTTCGTACGACATCGTGAACGGGAAGGGACCACCGAGCGCCTTCGGCTTGAGGAGGTCGAACGGCCCATAGATGATGTTGCTCTTGTCCCACTTGAGATCGACGTCGGCGTGAGCGATGAACTTGTCGGGAACGATGCCGAACGCGACGAACATCAGGCCGAAGACGTACACGGAGGCGAGCATCGCCTCACCCCAGGACGTGGGCGTGCCCTTCGGGCGGCGCTTGGCGTACGGGATGACGACGAGCGCTCCGATGGTGGAGATGATGAACGAGAACAGGAATGCTTGATTCATCCCGGGCCACTTCAGAACGTTCCAATCAAATGCGATCAGCACCTGCGCTGCCCTTCCTCGTGAACTGCTGCACAAACTGTAGCCACGCCACACCGGGTGATTGCCAGTCCGTCTCTAGATCGTGATGAACGGCACACCTCAGGGCACCGGCTCATGGTCGCCGGTCTACCACGCGGCGAGCCGCACTTCCCTGGTTGTGAACTCGTGCATCCAAATTTTCTGGCCACGCGTGAGGTGGATTTCCTGCAGCGAGGCATCGGCCGTCTATCGTTCACTGCGTGACCGAGATTCCTGAGCACCTGCTGAAGCGCAGCCAGGCACGCAAAGCCGGCGGCGATGCCGCTGCCACTACCAACACTCCTGCTGTCGTTGCATCGGCTACGCCCGCCGTGGCCACGCCGAAGGCCGCTGTCGTGCCCGCCGGCCCACCGCCGCCCAAGCCCGACATCCCCGTGGTGGCCGCTTACAAGGCGCGCAAGAAGATCCCGATGTGGGCGATGGTCACGTTGAGCATCCTGCCGCTGTGGCTGTTCATGTACGTGGTCGCGCTGCGCCCGGTCGCCGCCAAGGCCAGCGGCCCGCTCGCCGTCGGCGCCGCGGTGTACAACAAGAACTGTCAGGGGTGCCACATGCCGGGTGGTGCCGGCGTCGAGGGCGGCGCCTACAAGTTCACCGATGGCTCGGCGATGCTCACCTTCCCGCACATCGAGGACCAGCTTCGCTGGGTCTCATTGGGCACCGACGAGTACCAGAAGGCCGGCATCACCATCGCTGGCGACCCGAACCGAGAGGGCGGGCCACACATCGTCGGCAGCAATCAGAAGATGCCCCCGCGCGGCGGACAGGATTACACGGACGCCGAGATTCTTGGCGCTGTGTGCGAAGAGCGTTACGCACTCGGCGGCGTGCCCGAGGAGGGCGAAGAGTGGGAGCTGTGGTGTGCCGAGGATGGCGCCGCATGGATCGCGCTCGAGACCAACGCTGCCACCTTCGACAACATTCACGAGGTCCTCGCCGACAAGGGCATCATGGAGATCGGCAGTGTGCCGGTCGCCGGCACCACCGCCGACTGACACTGGTTAACGAGTCGATTCGCACCACTTGTCGACCACTGCCGTTCGGGGCACTTGCATGTCGACTACCCCAGGGCCGCATTGGGATCTCGCCGCCCGCTCACACGGCTCGTAGCGGGGGGCACTCGGTGAGATTGACGATTCCTGCAGCAAGCACAACAAGGCTGATCGCCGTATAGGTCGTCGGCAGCGAGGACTCCGTGGAGCGGCCTTCTTTGTGGCGGGCAAGGGTGTATTCATGTGCGCAGAGATCGGCGCTCTTCTCAGCTGCCTCGCAACAAGTGGGCCTCATCTATCCGACGCGAGGCACAGGTGTGGTAGCGATGCAGAGGTCAGCACTCACGCCCGAAGGTGCGGCGGAACGTGGCGTCGGTCAACTTGCCCGCACCTCCTGGCAGCGGCCGTAAACCACGACGTTGGCGGTTGCGGCTAGGGTCGATGCCCACGACCAGGCGGTCGGCGACAGTCGAAGCGCCAGCCGCACCCGTCCATCGCCACAGCGCTGGCGTCCATCTACTCAGCCTGGATCCGCACGTACTGTCGAGATCGGAGCCGAAGCATGGCGCGGGCTTTGGCAATGGTGCCGGCTTCACACTCACGCCGATCGAGGCGAGGATCTCAGAGTTGGCGTCATCGTTGGTTGCGCCCGCCATCTGTCAAGCGGCGAGGTCGCTCACCGCTGAAGGCGGTGTGCAACACCTTCGCCCCCGTTAGTAGTAGACCCAACTGGAGGAATCAGATGAACCTGAAGAACCGCGCGATCGCAACCTGCGCCTTGTCCCTGATCGGAGTTGCCGGGCTGGCCTCCCCGGCCGCCGCAACTGCCCGCAGTTTCTCAGCAGGCAGCTGCAGCGTGTGGGCAGAGGCCTTGACCCCGCAATCATGGCAGCCAAAGGGTTACACCCAATCATGGGGAGGCGTTCCCAATCCGAACTGCAAGAACATGGCCATCGCAACGGTCTACGTGAATTCCAGTGGCGTGACTGCCCGCACCGTCTACGTCCGGGTGAGTCCAGGACCAGGTTTCAACGCCATTGCCAGCCCGATCCCCAACGGGGCAACCTACGTCCGAGGCCAACTTGAAATCTGCCCGACCACGGGCTCGTGCAAGACGTACGCAGTAAACCCATAGACCACCAAGAGAACGAACCTTGCTGTGGCCGCTTCCGTGAGGAAGCGGCCACACTTGTTTTCCGTGAGCGACGAAGCCTCCACCGCCGGATCCACGAACGGTCCCGTCACCACAGAGGTGCTCGTGATCGGCGGGGGCCCGGCAGGTGCTGCGGCCGGCTACTGGCTGGCGAGCCTGGGCCACGACGTCACGATCGTGGAGCGAAAGACCTTCCCGCGCGACAAGACCTGCGGCGACGGTCTCACCCCGCGTGCCGTCCACCAGCTCGAGCAGATGGGCCTCGCCGAACCACTCGCCGCGTTCCACCGCCACGACGGGCTGCGCGTCACCGGCATGGGCCGCGAGATGGAGCTGCAGTGGCCCAGTCATTCCGTCTACCCGCAACACGGCTACGTGGTCCGCCGGCGCGAGCTCGACCAGATGGTGGCCGAGAACGCCCAGCGCGCGGGCGCCCGTCTGCTGCTCGGCCACGAGGCAATCTCACCGATCGTCGAACGCGGCTTCGTGCGTGGGGCGACGGTGTCCGTGATCGGCACCGCCACGACCCGCGATATCCATGCCAGGTACGTCGTGGTCGCCGACGGCGCCAACAGTCGATTCGGTCGTGCAGTCGGCACGTTCCGAACACCGGAGTGGCCACGCGGCGCCGCCATTCGCTCGTACTGGAAAACGCCTCGCCACAACGAACCGTTGATCGAATCCGCACTCGATGTGAAGGATCGCAACGGTCACTCGATGCCCGGCTACGGCTGGATCTTCCCGGTCGGCGACGGCACCGTCAACATCGGTGTCGGTGTGCTCTCCACCTTTCGCGATTTCAAGAGCGTCAACACCAGTCGGCTGCTCGACGCATACGCGCATCAGGTGGCGGAGCGATGGGAGATCGACCCGACTGCTCCGGAGCACGCGCCCGTGCGCGGCCGCATTCCGATGGGTGGCTCGGTGGGCCCCAATGCCGGCCCCAGTTTCCTGGTGGTGGGCGATGCTGCGGGAAGCGCCAACCCGTTCAGCGGTGAGGGAATCGACTACGCGTACGAGACCGCCCGAATGGCCGCTCTGGTGTTGCACGAAGCACTCGCCACCAACGATCCGTCGGTACTGCAGCAGTATCCCCGCCAGATCGAGGACGAGTACGGGGAGTACTTCAAGGTTGCCCGTCTCTTTGCTCGCGTCATCGGCAGGCCCGCCGTGATGCGTGAGCTCACGCGCACCGGCATGCACAGTCGCACGCTGATGGAGTGGATGTTGCGGATCTCGGCCAACCTGCTGCGAGAGGACGAGCAAGGCCCCGCCGAACTGGCCTACCGGGCCGCGACGAAGATCGTCAAGCTCGCGCCCAACGCGTAGGCGGAGTCAGCCGCGCAGCCGGGCCAGTTCGGCGCGCAGCGCTGCGTTCTCCGCCTCTGCCTGCTCGGCGCGAGCCGCCATTTCGTCGGCCCGAGCCGCCATCTCGTCGGCGCGCCGAGACTCTCCGAGGTGCGTCAACCACGGGCGGCCATCCGGGTCTGACACGAACAGCTCGCTGCCCACGACGGCAAGGCGAACGCCGGTGTTGGGACTCGTCCAACCACGTCCGGCGTTGGCGATGCAACGGAACTGATCACCAACACGGACGTAGACGACCAGCGCACCGTCTTGCGGATCGAACATCCAGCACTCGGCGACCCCGTGGCGCTCGTAGTACTCGAGCTTGCGAATCATCTCCTTTGCGCTGTTGCTGGGCGACCACACCTCAACGGCCAACAGCACCCGGCCGCCGAACACCCACTGGCGATAGCTACCCATCGTGCGGTAATCGATCGGCCGCGCGAGATCGGCGATGACGGTGACATCTGGGGCGGTGACCGTCTTGTTGTCACCCTCTACCGGGTACCAGAAGAAGTCGCCGCCGACGAACATGTCGTTGCGACCATCGAACATGCGCATGAACCCGGACACCAGCATGCGGATCACGCTGGCCTGCAGCGCATTCTCGGCCATCGGCTTGTCATCACTCTCCGGGTAGATGACATCGCCGTACACCTGGTCGGTTTCGATCAAGGGCATGGACATCACGCTACTCCTTTCCGTCTGTGCAGTCAGCGGGGGGAAGCCGTGAGCCTGACGGTACGGAGAGGGTGCGACAGAGTTGGTTCGCTGGGCGCTACAGAGTGGCGAGGAGGCTGGCGGGGGCGGCACGCAGTACGTCGCTGGCGGCGGACGACGGCAGCCGATCACAAGCGGCCTCGGCACGCGCCGACCACTCGCGAGCGACCGACATCGCGGCGGCGACGCCCTCGTTGGAACGCACGATTCCCAACGCCTTCTCCTGCTCGACACCGACCAGCGGCTTGCCCAACAACGACAGCAGCTCGACGGCGGGCACCCCGCCCGCCTGCAGCGTGCGCAGCACCGGAAGTGTGTACACACCCTCGACCATGTCGTGGCCGGCGGGCTTGCCCAGCTGCTCGTCGGTGGCGGTGATGTCGAGCAGGTCGTCGGCAATCTGGAAGACCATCCCGAACGACTCGCCGTATTCGGTGAGCGCATCGATGATGGCGCGATCGAGATCTGCGACCAGGCCGCCGATGCGCGCAGCCGTGGCGAACAACGAAGCCGTCTTACCACTGATGCTGCTGAGGTAGCTGGCCTCGGGGCGAGCCGCGTTGTACGTGTGGCGCAGTTCCTCGATCTGGCCTTCGCACAGGCGACCGATCGTGCGGGCCAGCAGCCCCGCAACCTCGGTGCCCAAGGAGGCGGCGATCTCCGAAGCCCGCGACAGCAGGTAGTCGCCAGCGAGGATCGCTTGCAGGTTGCCCCACTTGGCGTTCACCGTGTCGACCCCGCGGCGCATGTTGGCCTCGTCCATCACGTCGTCGTGGTAGAGCGACCCGGTCTGCACCAGCTCGCAGGCGATGCCACCCTGCACCGATCGTTCGTGGAGGTCGGCGCCGGCAGCACCTGCAACCTGCGCCGCGACCACGGTGAGGATCGGGCGAAGGCGCTTGCCGCCGGCGACGATCAGGTGCGACGCGATGTCGTTGAGGTAGGGATCCGACGTGTGCACGGACTCCTTCAGCGCAGCTTCGATCCGCGCGAGATCGGCGGCATGGCTGGGCAGCGCGAACAGCGGAGCAGACGACACGCCGCAAGGTTACGTCACATCACACGTACCCCTCCAACGGCAGCGAACATCAAGGGTGTGTCAGGGAGCACAAGACCGAGGCCCGCACAGCGTTGCGGACGGTTGCCCACCGATACACTTCAGACATGTTTGAACGCTTCACCGATCGGGCTCGTCGGGTGGTCGTGCTGGCGCAGGAAGAAGCTCGCCTGCTGAACCACAGCTACATCGGCACCGAGCACATCCTCCTCGGCCTCATCCACGAAGGCGAGGGTGTCGCCGCGAAGGCGATGGAATCGCTGGGCATCTCGCTGGAGGCTGTTCGCAGCCAGGTGGAGGAGATCATCGGGCAGGGCGGCTCGTCGCCATCCGGCCACATCCCCTTCACCCCGCGGGCCAAGAAGGTGCTCGAGCTGTCGCTGCGCGAGGCGTTGCAGCTCGGCCACAACTACATCGGCACCGAGCACATCCTGCTCGGCCTCATCCGCGAGGGGGAGGGCGTCGCAGCACAGGTGCTCGTCAAGCTGGGCGCAGATCTCAGCCGTGTGCGCCAGCAGGTCATCCAGTTGCTGTCGGGCTACCAGGGTGGCCAAGGCAAGGGCGAGCCCCAGGCAGCAGCTGCCGCCGGCGCCGCCACAGCCGCCAAGGAAGAAGCCTCCGACAAGGGCAACAGCCAGATCCTCGATCAGTTCGGTCGCAACCTCACTCAGCTCGCCCGCGAGAAGAAGCTCGATCCTGTGATCGGGCGCTCGCGTGAGATGGAGCGCGTGATGCAGATCCTCAGCCGCCGCACCAAGAACAACCCTGTCCTCATCGGCGAGCCCGGCGTCGGCAAGACCGCCATCGTCGAAGGGCTGGCTCAGAAGATCGTCAGCAACGATGTCCCCGATACGTTGCGCAACAAGCAGCTGTACACGCTCGACCTCGGTGCCCTCGTCGCCGGCAGCCGTTACCGCGGCGATTTCGAAGAGCGGCTCAAGAAGGTGCTCAAGGAGATCCGCACTCGCGGCGACATCATCTTGTTCATCGACGAGATTCACACGCTCGTCGGCGCCGGCGCCGCCGAAGGCGCAATCGATGCGGCGAGCATCCTCAAGCCGATGCTGGCCCGCGGCGAGCTGCAGACCATCGGCGCCACCACCACCGATGAGTACCGCAAGCACCTCGAGAAGGATGCGGCACTAGAGCGCCGCTTCCAGCCGGTGAAGGTGGAGGAGCCCACGCTCGCCCACACCATCGAGATCCTGCGCGGCGTGCGCGACAAGTACGAGGCGCACCACCGTGTCACCATCACCGATCAGGCCATCGTCGCCGCCGCCAACCTGGCCGACCGCTACATCAGCGATCGCCACCTCCCCGACAAGGCCATCGACCTCATCGACGAAGCCGGCAGCCGGCTGCGCATCAAGCGCATGGCAACGCCGCCGGATCTCAAGGAGCTCGAGCAGAAGCTCACCGACGTCCAGGAAGCCAAGAAGCGCGCCGTTGAAGAGCAGCGCTTCGAGGAAGCCGGCCGCCTGCGCGACCAGGAGAAGTCGCTGCTCGAAGAGAAGGCCACCAAAGAGGCCGAGGTGAAGGCCAGCGGCGTCGACCTGTTCGACGAGGTCGACGAGGAAGCCATCGCCGAAGTGCTCAGCATCTGGACCGGCATCCCCGTGTTCAAGCTCACCGAGGAAGAGACGGCGAAACTTCTCAACATGGAAGGTGAGCTCCACAAGCGGATCATCGGCCAGGAGAACGCCGTCAGGGCCGTCAGCCAGAGCGTCCGGCGTACCCGCGCCGGCCTCAAGGACCCCAAGCGCCCCAGTGGCTCGTTCATCTTCCTCGGGCCTACCGGCGTCGGCAAGACCGAACTGGCCAAGACCCTCGCCGAGTACCTGTTCGGCGACGAGAAGAGCCTGATCTCGCTCGACATGTCCGAGTACATGGAGAAGCACACCGTCAGCCGCCTGGTCGGCTCACCCCCCGGGTACGTCGGGTACGAAGAGGGCGGCCAGCTCACCGAAGCCGTGCGGCGCAAGCCGTTCAGCGTGGTGCTGTTCGACGAGATCGAGAAGGCCCACCCCGACGTGTTCAACACGCTGCTCCAGATCTTGGAGGAGGGCCGTCTCACCGACAGCCAGGGCCGCACGGTCGACTTCCGCAACACGGTGCTGATCATGACCTCGAACCTCGGCTCCAGCGATCTGCGCAAGGCCAACGTCGGCTTCACCAAGATCGACGAAGCAATGAGCTACGAGCGGATGAAGGACAAGGTCACCGACGCGCTGAAGGGCCACTTCCGCCCCGAGTTCCTCAACCGCATCGACGAAGTCATCGTCTTCCACGAGCACAGCCGCGACGCTGTCATGCAGATGGTCGATCTGATGACCAAGCGCCTCACTGGCCAGCTGGAGAACCAGGGCCTCGGCATCGAGCTCACACAGGCGGCCAAGGAACTGTTGGCGGAGAAGGGCTACGACCCGCAGTTGGGCGCCCGGCCGCTACGCCGTGCGATTCAGCGGATGATCGAAGACGTGCTCTCGGAGAAGATCCTCTACAAGGAGTTCCACGCCGGCGAGATCATCGTGGTCGACACGATGGACGACCCGGATCGCCCAGGCGACAAGAAGCTGTCGTTCACGGCGGTGGAAGGCTTCAAGCCGCCTGCCGCGGTGGAACTGGCGACGACGGCCTCGCCCGACATCGCGGTCGAGCCCCCTGCACCCAACGACTAGCCGAGCAGCGCGGCCACCCGCCGCGCCATCGGGCTGACAGAATGTGCTCATGCGTCGCCTGCTCGCTCTGATCGTCGTCGCGCTCGCGCTCACCGCCTGCAAGATCGACGCCACCGTGGCAGTTGTGGTCGAGCCGGACGGTTCTGGCACGATCGCGCTCACGATCGTCGCCGATGCAGACGTGGTGACCCAGGCACCTGGCCTGGCAGACGACCTCCGTTTCGACGACGCCATCGCTGCAGGCTGGGAGCTGACCGGGCCGGCCCCCACCGAGGTCGGCGGCCTGACGGTCACCCTGACCCACGCCTTCGTCACCGTCGAGGAGGCGACCGCACTGCTGCAGTCCGTCAACGGTTCCGGGGGACCGTTGCACGACGTGGCGCTCACCCGAGTGGTCGAGGGCAATGCCGTCACCACGTCGCTCACCGGCAACATCCGGGTGGAGGGTGGGATGGACGCCTTCGCCGATCCCGAGGTGCTCGCCGCGATCGGTGGCAGCCCCTACGCCGACAACATTGCCGCCACCGGCCAGCGCCCCGCCGACGTCGTGACGTTCACGATGACGGCTGATCTGCCAGGCGATGCAGGCGTACCGGCGAATGGCGATGCGGCCGAAGGGCCGATCACGTGGTCGGTGCCCTTGGATGGCACCACCGCGGATCTGGCCACCACCTCGGTCTTCACCGGCTCAACGACCGGCGACAGCGTGTGGGGCACAGTGGCCACGGTTGCCCTGGTTGCCCTGATCGCGTGGTGCGTCGTCGCCATCGCATTCATCTCGATCGTGGCGAGAGCCCGTCGCGCGCGGGCCCGTCGCCGCCCCGTCGCACGCTAACGGACCCGCCACCCGCTCTGATCGCGCACCATGTCACACCCGTTCCCTAGGGTGCTCGCATGGCCAAGGTTCGCGTCGTCTACCGCTGCACGGAGTGCGGCACCTCCACACCGAAGTGGGGCGGTCGGTGCGGTGCCTGCGAGGCGTGGAACTCCCTCGTCGAAGACGTCGATCTTCCGGATCCGGTAGCCGGCCACAATCTCGGGCCGTCGGCGCCGGCCACACCGATCGGCTCGGTCGATGCCTCGTTCGCGCAGCCTCAGTCCACCGGCATCCCCGAGCTCGACCGCGTGCTCGGCGGGGGCCTCGTGCCCGGGTCGGTCACCCTGCTGGGCGGCGAGCCCGGCATCGGAAAGAGCACACTGCTGCTGCAGCTGTTGGCCCAGTGGCCCCAGCGCACGCTATACGTCAGCGCCGAAGAGAGCGCCCAACAGGTGCGGTTGCGTGCAGAGCGGCTCGATGCCGTGCGCCCCGAGCTGTGGTTGCTGCCCGAGACTTCGCTCCCCCACATCATCGCCGCGATCGACGACGTACAGCCCCAGCTCGTGGTCATCGACAGCATCCAGTCGATCGCCGATCCCGAGGTGCCGTCGGCCCCCGGCAGCGTCGTGCAAGTCCGCGGCTGCGCACATCGCCTGGTCGGCGAGGCGAAGCGGCGCAATCTGCCGATCGTGATGGTCGGCCATGTCACCAAGGAGGGCGGGTTGGCGGGGCCACGCGTCCTCGAGCACGTGGTCGACACCGTGCTCAGCTTCGAAGGTGACCGCCACCACTCCTTGCGCCTGCTCAGGGCGGCGAAGCATCGCTTCGGCCCCACCAACGAGCTCGGCGTGTTCGAGATGGCGGGCGAGGGCCTCATCGGCGTGCCCGATGCGAGCAAGCTGTTCCTCACCGATCGCCGTACCGGTGTCGCCGGCTCGGCGATCACTCCCACGCTCGAGGGCCAGCGGCCGCTCCTCGTCGAGGTGCAGGCGCTCACCAACAAGGTCAATCCGGGAGTGCCGCCACGGCGCAGCGCGCAGGGGCTCGATCCTGGCCGGCTGGCATTGCTGCTCGCCGTGCTCGAGCGGCGGTCTCGGTTGCAAATGGGGCAGCACGAGGTCTTTGTTTCCGCCGTTGGTGGCGTTCGGCTCACCGAGCCCGGTGCAGATCTTCCGGTGTGTCTCGCGCTGGTCAGCGCGCTCCTCGACCGCCCCATCCCATCCGATGTCGTGGTCTTCGGCGAGGTCGGACTCGCCGGCGAGCTGCGCCAGGTCGCGCACGCACCACGGCGCCTGGCCGAGGCCGCACGCATGGGCTTCACGCGCGCCATCGTGCCGGCCAACTCGCCACACGGCGCAGAAGGCATCTCGCTCACCCGGGTGGCTACCGTCAACGAGGCGTTGGTCGCAGTCGGCCTCTCCGGGCGGCCCTGATGTGCCATTCGAGCGCTCCCGGGGGGCCATCACCGGCGCAGCGCCGGGGCGATCCGCGCACTGCGGGCTGGCGGTTGGATGAGAGGCTGTCGGGATGAGCACTCCCTCCACGCGCTTCGATGCAGCCGCCTCCCAGTTCGCTGCCCTACTCGCCGCAGTGCCGGCCGATGGCTGGGCGACTCCGTCTGCGTGCGACGGCTGGTCGGTGGCCGAGGTGTTGCAGCACGTGGTCACCACCGAAGCCGACTTCTTGGCACAGCGGGGGCTGGCGATCGACGCCCTGTCCGGCGCAGCCGATGCGGCCGCGATCGACGCGTGGCCGGCAGTGCGTGTCGCGATGCGGGCCGCGCTCGACGATCCCAACGTTGCGACAACCGCATTCGACGGGTACTTCGGCCCCACCACCATCGAGGCCGTGGTCGACCGCTTCTACACGATGGACCTGATCGTGCACCGCTGGGACATCGCCGCCGCACTCGATCTGGGGGAGCACAGCGTGCTCAGCACGGCCGAGCTGGCGGCTGTTCGTGGCAACCTCGTCGGCCTCGAGGCCGTCATGCGCTCCCCCGGCCTGTTCGGGCCGGCGGTTGCGGTGCCTGCCGAGGCCGACGAGCAGGCCACCCTGCTCGGGTACATCGGGCGCGCTGGCGGCTGACGCACATCGCCCCGGCCTGTTCGGCGGCTCACGCCGGATGGTAGGGCGTGGTGACACCCGGCTGGTCACCTTCGAAGGTGACCAGGCCGTCATCGACCAGCTTGATCAGGTGCGCGAGCACGCTGCGGCCGGCGGGCTTGTACAGCTTCTCGTTGACACCGACATAGAGCTGACGCACCATGTCGGGAATCAGGGTCGTCCCGGCTCGCACCGCCGCCAGGACACCGGCCTCACGCTCCAGGCGGTGCTGGACGAACTCGTCGATGAACACCGCGACATCGGTGACCGGTGCGCCATGCGTGGGCCACATGATCGCGGGATCGAGCGCGCGGACCCGCTCCAGTGAGTTGAGGTAGTCGCGCATGTTGCCGTCCGGAGGCCCAATCACGGTGGTGCTCCAGCCCATGATGTGGTCTCCAGTGAACAGCGCGCGGTGTTCCTCCAGCAAGAAGCAGAGGTGATTCGAGGTGTGGCCGGGCGTGTGAATCGCACGCAGCGTCCAGCCGTCCCCCGCCGCCGCCACCTCGTTGTCCGCCACGCGAACGTCGGGGTCGAAGGCCGTGTCCAGCGACTCCTCCACCTTCGGCTCGCCCGCAGCCTCGGCCTCTGCGGCGGCGGCCGCTTCGTCGTCATCGGGCTCGTCGGGGGCGTTGTCGTCCTCCACCCAGTCGGGGCTGAGCGCGTGCGGCCCGAACGCGACGGTGGGGGCGCCGGTGTGCTCGCGTAGACACGCCGCGAGCGGCGAATGATCGCTGTGGCAGTGGGTGACCAGGATGGCGATGACGCGTTCACCCGCCACCGCAGCCTGCAGCGCGTCGCGATGGCTGTCGCTGATCGGGCCCGGATCGATGACTGCGACATCTCCCTCGCCGATGATGTACGTGCCCGTCCCGTGATACGTGAACTTCGAGGGGTTCTTGGCGATCACCCGTCGGATCAGTGGCGCCACCTGCACGACTTCCCCGTAGCGCGGATCGTCGAGCGTGACGAAAGGGATGCTCACGGCGCGATCGCCCGCACCGTGCCGACCTGGCGGCCGTGACCCAAGATCCGTTCCTGCACCCCTGCTTCGGCGGCGCCTGTGTCAATGCCCAAGCGCCGTAACGCGGCGAACAACACCGACGGGCGGGCACGATCGGCGCCATCGGAGATCTTCAGGGCGACAGCGCGGCCGTCCGGCAATGCGACTGCAAAGACCCCATCGGCTCCATCCTTTGCCATCAGCCCAGGAATCTGCCGCATGATCGCAGTGGCCTGGCAGGTGTCACCGCCGACCATTTCCGGATGCGACGTCATCGCTGTGTACACGTCGTCGCCAGCCGAGCCGGCCGCACCGGTGGCGATCGAACGGTATGCGCGGGCGAGACCGACGAGTGACATCGCATGTGCCGGCGCACCGCAGCCATCGACGCCGATGTGCGCGTGCAACTCGGCGCACAGATCGTCAATCGCCTCGGTCGTCGCGGCTTGCAACGGATGATCGATGTCGAGGTATGAAGAATCGTGCGCCCAGCCGTTGTGAACACAAGTCGCCAACATGCTGCTGTGCTTGCCGCTACAGGTCATCAGCAGCGAGCTGCGAACCCCGCCGGCACGCACGATCTCCTCCGCAGCTGCGGGGTCGAGCGGATACGCAGCCGTGTTGTCCAGCGCCTCCGGGCCGAGACCCGCGATCGCCAGTATTCGGCGCACTCCCGCGATGTGCATCGGCGTGCCATCGTGGCTGGCACTCGTCAGGGCCAACAGTTCCGGCGGCAGTTGCAAGCCCGCCCGCACCATGGCCACCGCCTGCATCGGTTTGTTCGCCGACCGCGGGTAGATGATCGCCGAGGGGTCGCCCACAGCGAACTCAATCACGCCACTCGGCCCGAGCGCGACGACAGCGCCGAAGTGAACCGACTCGTCGAGCCCGCTGCGCGAGGTGACCGCGACAGGCGCGAACGACTTAGGTGTCGGCATCAGGGTTCGCAGTTGGATGCTGGTCGCGGGCGCGACGACGTTGCTGTCGTCGCAGACGGGGCTTGATCACGGTCAGATCGCTCTCGATCACCTCGTGGCGCGTTCCGGTGTTGCTGATCAGGGCCTGGATCATCGCCGCACCGGGGATCGCCAAAATGGCGCCGACCGCGCCGAGGACAGCTCCACCTGCGATCGCAGAGCCGAACGCGACGGCGGGGTGGAGATCCATCGTGCGAGCGGTGATGCGAGGGAGGAAGAGATAGTTCTCGACCTGCTGGTAGACCACCACGAAGATCAACACGACGAGCGCCTTCGTCGGCGAATCGATGAACGTGACCAGCACCGGCAACGAGCCGGCGATGTAGGTCCCGACCACCGGCAGGAACTGGCTGATGACACCGACCCACAGCGCGAGCGCCACCGGCGCCTTCGTGCCGAGAGCCTGCAGCACCACCCAATGAGAAAGTGCTGACAAGCCCGCCAGCAGCGCACGTGAGTAGAGGTACCCGCCGGTCTTCTCGATGGCCAGCTCCCACGTGGCCAGCACCGACCGTTGCCGATCGGGGCGTAGCCGGCTGCAGATCGACCGGCGCAGCTTCGGGCCGTCGGCCACGATGTAGAACGTGAACAGCATCACCGACAGGCCTTGCACGAGGATCCCGAGCGCGGCGACGGAAAGATCGACCACCTTGTTTTGCTGACTGTCGATGAACCGTTGAACGGCACCATCGGGCTTGTTGATGTCGGCGATCACCTGCGACGCATCGATGTGCGCACCGAACGTGTCGTTGAGGAAGTTGACCGTGCGCGTGACGTACTTCTCGGAGTTTCCGAGCAGCTCCGCGATCTGCTGACCGACGAGGGCACCGATCGCAATCAGGAAGACGAGGAACGCCACTAGTACACCGACGAGGATCACCGCCGTCGCGGTGCCTCGCCGCCAACCCCGCTTGGCCAGCCGGTTGACACCGGGTTCGATCGCCAGTGAGAGGAAGAGCGAGACCAGGAGCAGGATGAAGAGTGCGTACAGGCTGGCCCACAGCGAACGAACTGCGAGGGCCGCCACAGCGCCACCCCAGAAGACGGCGACGGCCTTCCACACCCAACGCGGCATGCGGTCGGTGGAGGATTCGATCTCAGCCATCGGACGCGAGCGTACCGAGCGCCACTCGCTGGAGCGTGGCAGCCAGATCGCCGCGGTCGGCAATGTGCACGCGGTGCAGTCCGAGCCAGCCGGCCATCAGGTGCAACTCTCGCACCACGTCGGGCGCCATCGCCTCGGTAGGTGCTCCGGGTTCGGCGAACGAGCCCTGCACGAGCAGCGTCGCGTTGTGCCGGTCGGCCTTCAGATCGAGCCGACCGACGAGCGAGTCGCCCCACAGGATCGGGAGCACGTAGTAGCCGTACACCCGCTTGGGAGCGGGTGTGTAGATCTCGATGCGGTAGTGGAACCCGAACAGCCGCTCGTTGCGATCACGGTTCCAGCACACCGGATCGAAGGGGCTGAGGAACGCACAGGCGGTGATCCGTCGAGGCAGCTTCGCGCCCGGGTGCAGATACGCCGGCTTCTCCCAACCCTCCACTTGCACCAACTGCAACCGCCCGTCCTCCACCAGCTCGTCGAGCAGCGGCTTGCACGGCGCGTTCTTCTGACGGTGGTAGTCGGTGAGGTCCGTCATCGTGCCGACGCCATGGTGCTTGGCCGCGAGCAGCAGCAACTCCTTGCGTGCAACGTGCTCATCGGGGGTATCGCGTGCGAGCACGCTGGGCGGCAACACTCGTTCGGCGAGGTCGTACATCCGTGCAAAGTCGCTGGCGCGGCGAACGGCAGTCACCTGTCCGCTCCAGAACAGGTGCTCGAGCGCGACCTTGCCGTCGTCCCAATCCCACCAGCTGCCCTTCTTGCCCACCCGTTCGGAGAGATCACCGCTGGCCAGCGGGCCGTCGAGCTCGATGCGCCGCAGCACTTCCTCGAGGAAGCCCGGGCGGCGTGCGGTCATCGTCCAGTACCGCTGCCACTTGTGGTCTGCAGCCATCCGCCACCGATGGAGGTGATGATGCTCAGTGGGCACGTGACTGGCTTCGTGCACCCAGTACTCGAACAGCTCACCGTCGCGCGTGGCATCGGCGATCATCGTGCGCTGGTGCGCGCCGAGGCGCGCGAACAGTGGCAGCTCCTGGCTGCGAGCCAGCACGTTCACCGAGTCGATCTGGATCAGACCCATTCGGTCCAGGGCTCTGCGAAAGTGGCGACGGTCCACCCGGCCCGCAGGGCGCGGGTCGGCGAAGCCTTGTGCAGCGAGCGCAATTCGCCGCGCCTGCGCGAGTGAGAGCCGCTCGGCGGCCATCAGCGCGGCGGGTTCAGTCGGCGACGGTGATCGTGACCGAGTTGATCACGACGTCTTCACGCGGGCGGTCGCTGCGGTCGGTGTCGACCGACTGCATCGCAGCGAGGACTTCCATGCCCTTCACGATCTGGCCGAAGTGGTTGTACTGCGGCGGCAGGCCGACACCGCTGGGGCCACTGATCAAGAAGAACTGGCTGCCGTTGGTGTTGGGGCCGGCATTGGCCATGGCCACCGAGCCGAGCTGGTAACGGGGCTTCACCGGCTCGTCGTTGAAGCGGTAGCCGGGGCCACCACGCCCGGTACCGGTGGGATCGCCGCCCTGGCACATGAAACCGTTGATGATGCGATGGAAGATGACGCCGTCGTAGTAGTGGTATCCGGCCAGGAACACGAAGTTGTTGACCGAGAGCGGAGCGTTGACAGCATCGAGCGCGATCACGATGGTGCCGAGGCTGGTCTCCATCGTGGCGGTGTAGCGCTTCGAGGTGTCGATGCCCATTGCGGGCGCCTGGTCGAACTGCTGGGTCTTGGGCGCGGAGCCGTCAAGGGCGGGAAACGTGAAAGGCATGGGCGCCACGCTATCCGCCCGCGGTACGGGTTCTGGGTGCGCAGCGGCGGTCAGGTGTTGCGGGTGTTGTAGTCCGCGATGATGCCGTTGGACTGGTTCGCCGCAGCATCGAGCTCGGACTTCACGTCGGCGCCGTCGAAGATCGCCGCAACGGCGCTGGCGAGGACGGTGCGCACCTCGCGCAGCGGACCGACCACCGGCCCGCTGGACGTCAGGCCCGGGGGCGACGCTGCAAGCTGATCGTATGCCACCGAGAAGCGAGGGTCGTTGGCGACGGTGCTCTTGTAGGGCGCCAGCGTTGAAGCGTCACTGCGGATCGGGATGTACCCCGTGGCGGCGGCCCACTGGCTCTGCTGCTCGGCACCCACCAGGTAGGTGATGAAGTCCCACGTGGCCGCAATGCGAACGGGATCGCCGCTGGCGACGGGCCACAACGAGGCGCCACCGATCAGCGCGCCCGGCAGGCCGTCGGGGCCGGGCATCGGGCCGACGCCCACGTCGTCGGGGGCGAGCTGCGGGAACTGGCCACCGCCGAGCACGACCAACACCTGACCCAACGAGGCGCTGGTCGCGATCGTCATCGCCGCGGGCTCCGTCTCGTCGGCCAACTTGAGCAGGTTGTCGAACCCGGTCTGCGAGTTGTCGCCGACGTTGACGGCCAAACCATCGGTGAGCATCGTCTGCAGGAACGTGAGCACGCTCACCCCTGTGTCGTTGTTGTAGAGCACCTTCGTGGCGCGGCTCGTGCGGCCGTTGTCGCCATCGACGTAGAACTCCTGCGCCTTGCAGAACCACTGCTCGACGTACCAGCCGCCACCCGAATCGAACCCGGTGTCGAGCGCGATGCCGTAGGTGGCGGCGCCCGAATCGACGATCTGCTGGCTGTACTGGCGCAGCTCCTCCAGCGACGTCGGCGGCTTCTCCGGGTCCAGGCCAGCGGCGGCGAACACCTTCTTGTTGTAGAACATCACCGGGTTGGAGACGTTGAACGGCATCGCCCACTGCGCGCCCTGCGTCTCATAGGCAGCGAGCGCCGAGGGCAGGAACGCTGATGTGTCCAGCCCGCTCGATTCGATGCACTTGCCGACCGGCACCGTGCTCTCGGTGTCGACCATGGCCTGCACCTGATACTCGGGGAGCTGCACGAGATCGGGGCGATCGCCCTGGTTGGAGAGGTAGTAGTTATCGGCGGTCTCCTCGTAGCTGCCCTGCACCAAGGTGACGTTCACCTTGTCCTGGCTGGCGTTGTACGCATCGGTGAGCTTGACGACCTCCTCGCCGAGCGCCGCCGTCATGCTGTGCCAGAACGTGATGTCAGTGGTGCCCGTGGCTGAGGCAAGCGCATCGGTGGGGCAATCCGGCAAGGTGTCGAGCGCCACCGTGGTCGTGGTGGCGGCGATGGTCGTCTCCCCGGCGGGCAGTGACTCGATGGGGGGCGTGGTTGCCTTGTCGCCCGAATCGGTGATGTCGCCGCCGCCGCTGCATGCGCCGACCAGGCTGACGGCGAGCAGTGCGTACAGCCCGCGGTGGGTGCGTGAGGAGCGCATCAGCCCTTCACCGCCCCGGCAGTGAGACCACGGACGAGTTGGCGTTGGAAGACGACCAACAGAACGAAGATGGGAAGTGCGGCCACGACGAGTCCTCCTGTGACGAGATTCAGCTTGCTGATGTCAGTGCCCTTGAGACGATCGAGACCGATCTGGATGGTCTCGTGATCTCGGTCTCCGCGAATCACCTGCGACGGCCACAGGTAAGCGTTCCAGGTACCGAGGAAGGTGAACAAACCGAGCGCACCGAGCGTCGGCCGGCTGAGCGGTGCAGCGACCTCCCACAGGAACCGCAGATGGCCGACGCCGTCGAGCGACGCGGCCTCGCGCAGCTCGCGCGGCAGTTGCAGGAACACCTGTCGGACGAGGAACACGCCGAAGGTGCTGGCCAACGACGGCACGATCAAACCCTGGTAGCTGTTGATCCAGCCCAGCGAGTCCGCTGTCCGTTGGTTGAACAGCACGGTCACTTCCCCGGGCACCAGCATCGTTGCCAGGTAGAGGACGAACACGATCCCCTTGAACGGAAACTCGAGGAACGCGAAGGCATAGGCGGCCAGCAGGCTGGTGACGATCACCCCGGTCGTCACCACGACCGAGACGAACAGGCTGTTGACAAGGAGACGATCGAGGTTGCCCAGGCGCCACGCGTCGCGGATCGTGTCGAAGGTGAGGTCGACGGGCAGCAGGGATCGCGGGTGATCCAATGAATTCGGGCCGCTCTTCAGTGCCTGCAGCAGGACCGCGTAGATCGGGAACAGCACGAGGACCGCGATGAACGTGAGGAGGGCGTAGCGCCCGAACTTCCGGGCCCCGCGGACGGTGTCAGCCGCCATAGTGCACCCGCTTCTCGAAGCCACGGAACTGGACGAGCGCGAACACCAGCGAGATCACGAACAACAGCACTGCGGCCGCAGCCTTCAAACCGATGTTGCCCTGGATGAGCGACGTGCGGCCGTAGATCAGGTACGGGATCGTGGTGGTGGACTTCTCCGGCTCCGGGCCGCCGCTGGTGAGCAGCGCCACCTCACCGTACGTCTGCAACGCACGAGTGGTGAGCACGACGGACGTGAACAGGATCGACGGCGACAACATCGGCAAGGTCACGTTGGTGAATCGCCGGAAGCTGCCGGCGCCATCGACGTAGGCGCTCTCGTAGAGCTCGCGGGGCACGCTCTGCAGCCCGGCCGTGATCACGATGAACGTGAACCCGAGGCTGGCCCAGATGCTGCTGAGCGCAACGGCCGGCAATGCGGTGCTCGGGTCGCGCAGCAGGCCCGGGTTCTTCAGCGCCGGGAACCAGCCGCTGAACAGATCGGAGAGCACCCCGATCTCGGGCTGCAGCAGGACGAACCACACAAGGCTGGCCACCGCCACGCTGGTGGCGATCGTGCTGGAGAAGACGGTGCGGAAGAACCCGATGCCACGCAGGTGCTTGTCGGCCAGCACTGCCAGGCCGATGCCGAGCACGAGGCCGGCCGGGACGGTCATCAGCGCCAGTTTCACCGAGACCATCAACGCGTCCTGGAACTGCTTGCTGAGGAACACGTCCGAGTAGGTGCCCCACCCGGTGTCGGTGCACTTGCGGCCGGTCTGGTCGCAGCTGAGGTGCCCCGTCTGGATCGCCTTGATCAGCGGGTACACGGTCCACACGGCCAACAGCAGCATCGACGGTACGAGCATCAGCAGTGCCCAGGGGGCATCGCGCAGTCGGCGCTTCACGACACCCGCACTCCGGTGGCCGCGTCGAAGTGGTGGTGGTGCCGCGGCGCCGCGTCGAAGGACACGACCTCGCCGACGCCCGGCGGATGAGATTCCGGCGCCACCCGAGCGGTGAGGCGAGTGCCGTCGTCGGCTTCGGCGAGCAACAGCACTTCGTGACCGAGGTGTTCGACCTGGCGAACCGTGCCGTGCAGCGGGCCGGCTGGGTCGAGCGACAGGTGCTCCGGGCGTATGCCGACCTGCACCGCTGAAGAACCGAGCAGGCCCGCCGGCAGCACGTTCATCGGCGGGGTGCCGATGAACTGGGCGACGAACACCGACGCTGGTCGGTCGTAGACCTCCTGCGGGGTGCCGACCTGTTCGAGCCGGCCGGCGTTGAGGACCGCGACGCGGGTGCCCATCGTCATCGCTTCCACCTGATCGTGGGTGACGTAGATGAACGTGCTCTCCAACCGGCGATGCAGATCGACGAGCTCTGCGCGCGTGTCGCCGCGCAGCTTCGCATCCAGGTTGCTGAGCGGCTCGTCCATCAGGAACACAGCCGGGTTGCGCACGATCGCGCGGGCGAGCGCCACACGCTGCCGCTGGCCACCGCTGAGCTGGCCCGGCTTGCGCTTCATGTAGTCGGTGAGGCCGAGCAGACCGGCCGCGTACGACGCCTGGCCGGCGCGCGCTGCCTTGGGGATCCCGCGCACCTTGAGTGGGAACTCGATGTTCGCGGCGACCGTCTTGTGCGGGTAGAGGGCGTAGCTCTGGAACACCATCGCGATGTCGCGCAACTTGGGCTCGACGTCGTTGACCACACCGTCACCGATGGAGATGGTGCCCGCAGACGGATCTTCGAGGCCGGCCACCATCCGCAGCAGCGTGCTCTTGCCGCAGCCCGACGGCCCGAGAAGGATCATGAACTCGTGATCCTCGACGGTCAACGACACGTCGTCGACAGCAGTCACCTGCTCGTCGTCCTCACCGAAGGTCTTGGACACATGTTCCAGCCGTACCTTTGCCACGAGCGCACCATACGCCATCGTTCGCGCAGGCCGGTCCCCGACCTGGCGATCAGCGCGAAGGGTTCCGCGAGTTCATCGGTGGGTAACCTCACGGTCATGAACCACGGCCAGGAGCACGATTCGCCGCACGACACCCCCGCCGACGACGTCGTGCCCGCAACTGTGTCGTTGGATCTCGACGGCATCGAGCGCGACCTTGCCGGCGTGGAGACCGCTCTCGCGCGGCTCGATGCCGGCACGTATTGGGCCGACGAGGTGACCGGAGAGGCACTCCCCGCCGAACTCTTGGCTGCGCATCCGACGGCACGCACAGCACACGCCGCGAGCTGATCGACGCAACGCGCCGATGAGCCACCGCCTGTTGCGAGCGCGCCGAACGGCGCGTGTCTGGCGGTTGATGGCCCGCAACGGCATCCGGTTCGTGGCGCATCGCGCCCGCCGGCTCGTGACCCGCCGCCATCAGCGAGCCGCGCTCGACGACCACTTCGCGATCCGCACGTCGCAGGACGTCGCCCGCGAGTTGGGCAACATGAAGGGCGCGATGATGAAGTTCGGGCAGCTGCTCAGCTTCATCATGGAAGCACTGCCGCCTGACGCGCAGAAGGCGTTGTCGGCGTTGCAGGCCGACGCGCCGCCGATGTCGCCGGCCGCCGCTGAGGGCGTCGTCCGTGCGGAGCTGGGCGCCGCCCCCGAGCACGTCTTCCTCGACTGGCAGGTCATCCCGGTAGCGGCCGCGAGCGTCGGCCAGGTGCACCGCGCGGTCACCCGCGACGGGCGCGATGTCGCGGTCAAGGTGCAGTACCCGGGCGTGGGTGAGGCGATCGAAACCGACCTGAACAACACCGAGGGCCTCTACCGCCTGGTCGGCGCGTTCGCCCTGAAGGGGCTCGACACGAAGGGCCTCGTCGACGAACTGCGCGCCCGCATGAGCGAGGAGCTGGACTACCGGCTCGAGGCCGCCAACCAGCGCGAGTTCATCGCCGAGTTCGCCGGCCACCCGTTCGTTCGCATCCCCACGATCGACACGACAACCAGCACCCAGCGGGTGCTGACCAGCGAGTGGGTCGAGGGGATCGGGTTCGCGGAGTTCCTCGAGAAAGCCTCGCCTGCGGCCAAGCGGCGCGCCGGAGAGGGGATCTGGCGCTTCACGCAACACGCCGTGCTGCGCGCCCGAGCGTTCAACGGCGACCCGCACCCGGGCAACTACCGCTTCGGCCTCGACGGCCAGGTCACGTTCCTCGACTTCGGCCTCGTCAAGCGGTGGAGCACCGAGGAGTGGGCGTCGCTGCAGCCCAGCCTGGACGCGATCATCGTGCACCGCGACCCGCAGCGGCTGCTGGGGGCGATGGAGACTGCCGGCTTCCTCAAGCCCGGCCACGGCCTGGAACCCCAGCCGGTGTACGAGTACGTCAGCACGCCCTACACGCCGTACCTCACCGACGAGTTCGAGTACACCCGCGACTTCGTCAAGCAGGCAATGGCCACGATCATCGACGTCAAGGGCCCCCACGCGCACGTGATCGAGCAGCTCAACATGCCGGCCAGCTTCGTGATCCTCGACCGCGTGGTATGGGGTGTCAACGCGATCCTGGGAAAGCTGGAAGTCCGTGCACCGTGGCGGGCAATGCTGCTGGAGTACCTGCACGACGGCCCGGCCGCAACGCCGATGGGCGCGAGCGAGCGCCACTGGCTCGACAACCGCCTCCGCTGAGAGGCAGCCGAAACCGTCGGGCTAGTCTCGCTGAGACGTTCTGTCTGCCACAGGGGGATTTTCATGGCTGATCCGTACAAGCCGAGAGCACCGTTCGCGCCGTGGGATCGGCGCCAGCTGCCGGGCATGTTCGACGTCGAGGAGACAGCACGACGCGTCGGCAACTACAAGTGGGCCGAGATGAAGCTGTTCGAGGCACTCGGCGGCTGGGTTGCCACCGTGCCCGAGCTCGACGTGAAGATGCGGCTGGGCACGCACTGCTACCACCACGCCTGGCACGCCGAGCTGTGGCACAAGCGGCTGCCCGAACTGCGCGAGATGAACCCCGATCGCCTCACGCTGCCGGCCAACGACGCGATGGTGCGGTTCGTCGAGGCGCTCACCGAGCCCGAGGCTGCCGGCGACACGATCGAGAAGCTCGTCGGGGTGTACCGCGTGTTCATCCCGCACTTCATCGCGGCGTACACGTTCCACCGCAACAACACCAGCGAGATCACCGACGCGCCCACCATCCGCACACTCAACTTCGCGCTGCAGGACGAGTTCGACGACTGGCGCGACGGAGAGATGATGATCCAGTCGCTGATCGAAACGCCCGAAGAAGTCGACCGTGCTGCGGCCCACCAGGCCAAACTTGAAAAGCTCATGTTGGAGGCAGGCGGCATCGCCGGCCCCGGTTCCATTGGAGGTCAGTGATGCGTCAATTCTTCCCGGTTGAGGAGTTGGCCCGCGACGAGCGGTTCAACCAGCTCAACATGAGCACGTTCCAGGCCGATCCACGCATCGTGTTGGTGGCCGAGAACCCCGGCAAACGGCCCAAGACCAACCGCCTCACCCCTGATCGCCCCGACGCCAGCGAGGCTGCCCGCAGCCTGATGCACGGCATCTTCGTCGGCGAGATCCAAGCGCTGGAAGGCGCCGGACGCACGTGCCACGACTTCGAGACCGGCAACGGCGACTCCCCCGACACCGTGCCCTTCGCACTCAAGCTCGACATGGCCCGCCAGGCGTGGGACGAGGCCCGCCACGTGGAGATCAGCGTCAAGCTCAGCGATTGGATGGGCAGCGAGATCGGCCAGTACGCGGAGAACACCGTGCTGTTCGAAGTCGCCTGCAGCAACGACCCGGTGCTGCGCCTCGCCGGCGTGAACCGCGCGCTCGAGGGCCTGGCCATCGACGTGTTCACCACGATGAAGGAGTTCGGCGACATCGCCGGCGATCCGTACCTCGAGTTCTGCGAGGACTGGATGCTCGCCGACGAGGTCACCCACGTGAAGATGGGCAGCGATTGGCTGCGGCGAATCACCGAGAACGACCCCGAGCGCCGCAAGAAGGCGCTCGAGTTCCAGAGTGTGGTCGACAAGATCTTCTCGTTCGGCGGCACCCGCAGCGACTCGCAGGAATCGCCGATCGGCCTCGCCCGCCGTTTCCGCGAGCTGGCCGGGTTCACCGAGGTCGAGGTCGAGGACATCGCGTCGGTCTCACTGGCCGCGCTCGACGAGCGCAAGGCGTTCGCAGCGGCCTCGATGGCAGACGGCGCCGCGGACTGATGGTCGCCACGGTCGAGCCGCAAGCCTTCCGCTTCGTCGCGTTCGACGCGGGCGTGATCGCCCGCGTCGCCGATGAGCTGGTCGCGATGCTCGGCATCGACCGGCCGTTGCACATCGTGGTCGACGAGACGACACCGTTGGGCAAGGTGAGCGCGACGATCGGCGACGTCATCGACGTACACGTGCAGAGCGGCGCGTTCGAGGACTCGAAACGGCCTCGGCAGCAGAGCGAGGCGGCGACTGCCGTGAACCTCGGTCGCATTCTGCTGCGCACTCGCGATCGTCTGCAGGGTGGCTTCGGCGAAGCCCCGGCCGACGACGACCTCAGCCTGCGCCAGATGGCCGCGTGGGAGACCTACACCGCCGGGCGGCTCTCACGGCTGGGGTTGAAGGTGCTCCAACCACGTTGGGTGTACAACTTCCGCAACCGGCACGGCTTCACCGATCTCGCCGATGCCGCCTTCGAGCAGATCTGGGCGGCCGACGCCCTCACCTGGGGTGAGCTGGAGGCCATCAGCACTGCCGGTGCGGTTCACGAGGGCATCGACGCTTGACCGGACTCCGCTCCTCCATCATCGCCGTCAACGGCGTGCAGCTCGTCGTACACGAGGCAGGCGAGGTGGGCAACCCGATCGTCGTGCTGTGCCACGGCTTCCCCGACCTGGCGCACAGCTGGCGCCACCAGATGCTGCCACTTGCCGAGGCCGGGTTCCACGTGATCGCGCCCGACCAACGCGGGTTCGGCCACTCGAGCGTTCCGGCCGAGGTCGACGCCTACGGCGCCGACTGCCTCACCGCCGACCTCTTCGCGCTACTCGACCACTACGGCAAGGACGACGCCGTGTTCGTCGGCCACGACTGGGGTTCGATGGTCGTGTGGGAGGCCGCCCGTCACCGGCCCGAGCGCGTGCGGGCCGTGGTGGGAGTGAGCGTGCCATACGTGGAGTGGCCCGGGCCGCCCACGCAGCTGATGCAGATGCTGTACGGCGACCGGTTCTTCTACATCCTCTACTTCCAGCAGGTCGGTCCCCCGGAAGCGGAGCTCGGCACCGACGTGGCGCGCACGATGCGCCACGTGCTGTACGGCGCGTCGGGCGTGGCAACGGCCGGGCGCGTGATGCCCACCGAGCTGCCGCCGATGGCGGGCACCGGCTTCCTGACGATGATGCACGAGCCGCCCCCGCTGCCCTACACCGGCCCCGAGGGAACCTGGCTGACGCAGGCCGACCTCGATGTGTACGTCGCCGAGTACGAGCACAGTGGCTTCTTCGGACCCGTCAGTTGGTACCGAAACCTCGATGCCAACGCCGCCCGGGCCACGGGTCTGGGCGCCGAACGGTTGACGATGCCCAGCTACTTCATCACCGGCGAATCTGACGTCGTGCGCCTGATGGACCCCACCGGCCCGGAACGGATGCGAGCAGCACTGCCCGACTACCGCGGCGAGACGATCATCCCCGGCGCCGGCCACTGGATGCAGCAGGAAGCTCCGCACGCGTTCAACGACGCACTGCTGGCCTTCCTCCGCACACTCTGACGCAGGGCAGCCGGCTTGCCCACACGGGGCTTCCGTCTCGTTGTTTCGATTTCGATTCGGCTGGCGGCTGTAGGCGTACGACACCAACTGAGTAGCCGCACTGCATCAAAATCAAAATCGAAACAACGAGATGACCGACGATGTAGTCGGACGCGGCGAGACGAACACCCCCGCCGCTGACACGCCTCAGCGGCGGTTGAGCTTGGCCAGCAGGCGCAGGATCTCCAGGTACAGCCAGATCAGCGTGGCCAGTAGGCCGAACGCGCAGTACCACTCCATGCCCTTGGGCCAACCGGCCTTGGCGCCGCGTTCGATCTGATCGAAATCGACGGCGAGCATCATCGTCGCCAGGCCGGCGGCCACGACGCTGAACAGGATGCCCAGCGGGCTGGCGTCGTGGATGAACGGCACGCGGACACCGAACAGGCTCATGATCAGCGACACGCCGTAGAACAGCATCAGGCCCGTGGTCGCCATGATCACGTTGCGGCGGAAGCGATCGGTGACCTTGATGATGCGCGTCTTGTAGAGGAACAGCATCACCGCGAAGACAGCGAGCGTGGCGCCGACGGCCTGTACGACGATGCCCTTGTAGGCGTCGTCGTAGAAGCGGGAGATGACACCGAGGAAGAAGCCCTGGGCGAGCGCGTAGATCGGGGCAACGATCTTGGCGAGCGTCGGCTTGAAATGCAGCAGGATCGCACAGCCGAACCCGACCAGCATTGCCACGATCGCCAGCATCGGGAACTTCACCTTGGTCTCCAGGCTGGAGCCGGTCATGATCCAGCCGACTGTGGCGGTGGCGAGCAGCAGCACCAACAGCACAGCGGTCGCCGTTGCGGTGCCGCCGACGGTCATCGTGTTGCTCGTGGCCTGCCAGCCGCTGACCGGGCCATCGGTCATCGGGCCCAACGGGGTCGAGCGCGACGCGCCCTCGGGCGCACCCCAGCCGGCACGGGCGGCATCGTTGAGTGCCTTGTCGTTGAGCATCGGGTTGGACATGGGAACCTCCTGGAGGGCCGAGACCGGTCACGCTAGTCGGGGCAGGCACCGACTGCAGGTGCGGGCGGGCGCCTTTTTGACGGAGTTCAGCGCAGGTCGTGTGCGCTGACGCCGTCCCACAGATCAATGTCAGGGGCACATGCGAGGAGGCCTTTGCAACTACGCGCCATCTCCACCATCTCCGCGCTGTCGAAGTGCGCACGTTGGGCCTCGGCGGAGTCCCACTTCTGGATCAGCAGGTAGCGACCGGGCTGGGTGACCGAGGCACACAGGTCGATGTTGCGGCACCCCGGCTGCATCCGGGTGAGCACGACGTACTTGGAGAGGACGGCCAGCAGTGAGCCGGCGTCGGCCGCGTCGAACCGCATCGTCACGATCGCCAGTTCGATGTCGTTGCTCTCACCCATGCGCCGCACGTTACTCATGTCCGCCAGCGATGGAAGCAGGCCACGCATCGCCATCGCGGATACACCTTGTGAATCTGTGCACGGGGTGTGAGGGGCATGGCGATGTCGGTATCGTGAGCAGATCACCGTCCGGGCACCACCCGTTCGGCCTCCGTTCAGGTTCGAGACCGTCAGGTCATGCCGTCAGGTCAAGGGAGCAATCGTGGCGAAAGATCGCGTGGAACGGGACGAAGAAGACCTGGTCCGCCTGTACTTGACCGATATCGGTCAGTACTCGCTGCTCACCAAGGACGACGAAGTTCGCCTGGCCAAGCAGATCGAGACCGGCAAGGCCGCCATCGCCGATCTCGACAGTGGCGCCGATCTGACGGCTGCCAAGAAGCGCGAACTGCGTCGCGCCGCCCGCGAGGGGGAAGATGCCGAGCGTGCCTTCGTGCAGTCGAACCTTCGCCTCGTCGTCTCGATCGCCAAGAAGTACCAGGCGTCGGGCCTCCCGTTGCTGGATCTCATCCAGGAGGGCAACCTCGGCCTGATGCACGCCGTCGAGAAGTTCGATTGGCGCAAGGGCTTCAAGTTCTCCACCTACGCCACCTGGTGGATCCGCCAGGCGATCACCCGCGGCATCGCCAACACCGGCCGCACCATCCGCCTGCCAGTCCACGCCGGCGACACGCTCGCCCGGTTGCAGAAGGCCCGCAGCCGGCTCGAGCTGAAGTTCGGTCGTCCGGCCACGCTCAGCGAGCTGGCCAAGGAAGTCGAGATGCCCGAAGACAAGGTCACCGAGGCCCTGCGCTTCGCGGCCGAGCCGCTATCGCTCAGCGAGCCGCTGCGCGAAGACGGCGATGCCGAGCTCGGAGATGTGGTGGAAGACCGCTCGGCGGAGAGCCCGTTCGAGATGGCGGCCACGTCACTGCTGCCCGACGAGATCGCCCGCCTGCTCGCCCCGCTCGACGAGCGCGAACGCGAGATCCTCAAGCTGCGCTTCGGGCTCGATCGTGGCGAGCCGCGCACGCTGGAAGAGGTCGGCGAGCACTTCAACCTCACCCGCGAGCGCATCCGCCAGATCGAGGCACGGGCGATGAGCAAGCTGCGCCACCCGTCCAGCGACACCGGCGCCCGCGACCTGCTCGCAGTCTGATCGCACCGGCCACCCGCTGGCCGTTGCGGTTTGGCGTTCAGATGCGGTATAGCCGCACCTCACCGCCAAAGCGTGTGGGCTCGGCCTGGCAGCATTGCACGATGATCGAGATCCGTGAGGCGCAGCGCGACGATGCCGAACTGCTGGCCACGGCGCACATCGAAGGGTGGCGAGTCGGCTACCGCGGGCTGCTTCCCGACGAGTTCCTCGACGCACCCGAGTTCGCGACGCAGCGACTGGAGCGGTGGCGGGCGTGGACGTGGGCGGACGATGCCCCGCTGAGCCAGGTGTTCGCCGCGGTCGTCGACGGCCAGGTCGTCGGCTTCGGGATGTGCGGCGCCGAGCGGCCCGACGAGAACTGTGACGCCTGGGACAGCGCCGACGCGCCACAGAGCACCGGACGCGGTGAGGTGTTCGCGTTCTACCTCCGCCCCGTGGTCTGGGGCAGCGGGGCGGCCGACGCGCTGATGGCGCGATGTCTCGACCACCTGCGCGCCGTCGGCTTCAGCGAAGCGGTGCTGTGGGTGCTGCGCGACAACCCGCGGGCCTGCGGGTTCTACACACGAGCCGGGTGGGCACCAACCGGTCGCGAGGCGATGTTCGAAGGACCGCAGACGGCGACCGCACTGCCCTTCGCGGTACCGGAGGTGCAGTACAGGCTCTTGCTCGACTGACCACTGAAGTGCTCAAGTCGTGCCTCGCAGCTGACGATGTTGGAGCATGGAATTGATCGACCTGGTCCCCAGCTCCCTGTCGTTCCGCGTCATCACGACGGTGGACATCGAGGACGAATCGGAGATCCCTGTCGGGTTCACAGGTCGCGTGCGGCGCAGGTCCGGCGGCTCGATCAGCTACGTCGCCTGGTATCGCGACGGCCAGCTACACAACCCGGGGCGCCACCATCCTGCCTACCGGCGCTTCCGCCCCGATGGCAAGCTGAAGTACGAGTTGTTCTACACGCACGGCCTGCTCCACGACCCAGGGGCTTCCACGCCCGCCGCTCGCGGCTACTTCGCCGATGGCAAGGTGCACTACGAAGAGCGGTACTGGGCCGGTAAGCGCCACGACGGGCGCGACGGCACGCCGGCGATCCGCAAGTGGCGCAACGACGGAACCGTTCGTCACGAACTGCGCTACGAGGACGGCCACCGCCACGTCGAGCACCGCCAGTAGCGACCTCGCGGGGTAGCCGGACGACACGTTCAGGTCGCCGGCAGCAGGTCCTCCGGGTGGTCGCGCAGGTACACCTGTACGTCGATCGGTGCGATAGCCGAGTACCCGACCGGAAGACGCACAGTCCCCTCGCTGGTGCCGTAGAACACCTGCCAGCCGTGAAAGCCCAGGTAGGCCCCCTCGTCAGCCTGCATCGCCTGCGCATACGCAGTGACCGCGCCGACGTACCCGTTGTTCGGGTTGTATCCGTAGAGCGCTGCCTGCATGTCGCCGGGGGCACCGCGCAACGTCAGGTAGCGGGCCGCACCCATGATCGCGTCGCGAGCAATCGTCGGGTCGCCCTCGCAGCACTCGGCCCACGTGGTGGGCAGGAACTGCATCGGACCGACCGCCCCCGCCGATGACACACCCACGATGCGGCCCATGCGGGTCTCCTGGAAGTGGATCGCTGCGAGGTACTCCCACGGCACTCCGGTGGCAGCCTGGGCCTCGCGGTAGTAGCCGAACAACTCGTCGATCGGCAGCGGCTCGACGATCGTCCACGCCGGCAACGTGATCGCAGGGTCCGTAGGCGGGCGGGTCGCCGCGTGCGCCGTCTGCGCGGCACGAGCAGCAAGGTGGAAGTTCAGCGGTGCAGCCGCCTCCGGCGCCACCAGATCGATTAGTTCGGCGTGCCACTCGGGATGGCGATTGACCGCCCGGTACGCGAGCTGCTGGCGCTGGCCGATCTCGGTCAGTTCGTCGGCGGTTGCTCCCGGCGCACGCAACGCCGACTCGATCGCGGACAACTCGGCGGCCAAGCTGGCAGCCGTCAGCGACGCGGGTGCCGAGGTGGAGGTGACAGCTTCCGCAACGGGGCTGGGGGCAGTCGACGCAGCCGCTGTCGGCGCGATCGTGTGCTCGTCTGGACTCGCGGTGGCGCCGGAACACGCCGCGAGCCACACCAAGCTCAGGATGAGCGGACGAACCCGGGAGAACATCGCGCTGAGCTTCTCACGACGTACTCCATCGTGCAGCGCACCAGCGATCAGCTCAGCGGTTGGGTGCCGTCGATGATGAGATGCGCGCACGCGATCGGCTCGTCGCGCCGAACGTACGCCTCCTCGTTCGGCATCCACACGTCGACCCAGGTCGCACGCGACCCTTCACCGTCGCGGGCGATGCCACGGGCGAGGCGTACGTCGTACGGAGCGTCGACCCAGACCCGCACGGCCATGTCGTCGCGGAACATCTGGTGCAGCGCGCACACGCCCTCGACCACGACCACGCCTTCGGGACGCAGTTCGCGACCGGGCCGCGGCTGCTTGGTCGCCCAGTCCCACTCGTCGAAGACCACCGCCTCACCGGCGAGCAACGGGTCGAGCACGTCGGTGCGCAAACGGTTCAGATCGAAGCCCGAGCCGTCCCAGAACGCATCGGTTGCCACGACCTGGCTGTTGGCCACTTCGGCAGCGATGCGCATCGCAAGGGTCGTCTTGCCGGCGCCACCGTGGCCACCGATGCCGACCAACAAGAGCGGTGATGCTGCGTGGGCTGACCGTGCCGCTTCGATGCGCGCGACGACGGCCTGCAGCGAGGTGGGCGGAGGGCGGTGGTCATTCACGGTGGGTGCGTCGAGCTGCTGGTGATCCGGTCATCGTTGCGCCGTTCGGGTGGCTCGTCGCGAGCCGGGAAACGGTGTAGCACCTCGCCGGGCAGCACCGCAACGTTGCACGCATCGCCGACGGCGAAACGGTTGGCCGCGTGATCCACGATCACCGCCGATCCGTCGCCGCGGCGTACGTCGAGACGCCACACGGCACCGAGGTACCGGCGGGCGACGACGGTGGCATCGCCGCCAGGTTCGATCGTCAGCTGGTGCGGGCGGGCCAACGCCACCGCGCCGTCGGGCATCGTCAGCAGCGACCCCGGGCCCATGAAACGGGCGACGAACTCGTCGACGGGTTGGGCCCAGACCACCTCCGGACGATCGATCTGGGCAATCCGCCCGTTCACCATCACGGCGACGCGATGCCCCAGCGCGAGGGCCTCGTCGCGGTCGTGGGTGACCAGCACCGCAGCGGCACCGCGGCGCTGGAGGGCGGTCACCACGTCGTCGCGCATCTCGTCGCGCAGCGACGCGTCGAGGCTCGCGAACGGCTCGTCGAGCAGCACCATCGCAGGGTCGGGCGCGAGCGCGCGAGCGAGGGCGACTCGCTGCTGTTCGCCACCGGACAGCTCGTGCGGGTACCGATCGTTCGAGCCCGGCAAGCGCACCAGTTCGAGCAACTCGTCGACGCGCGTCGCCCGCTGCCGCCGATCGAGGCTGCGCAGTCCGAACGCGACGTTCTGGCGCACCGTGAGGTGCGGGAACAGCGCGTGCTCCTG
>JAYSPV010000113.1:0-5938 GCA_043721915.1 Ilumatobacteraceae bacterium
CGGACTGTGGAGTACTGCAGCGCAGTAGACGGACTGTACGGACGGTCTGCATCACCTTGCCAAGGTGAGGGTCGCGAGTTCGAATCTCGTCATCCGCTCCAAGAAACACCAGGTCAGCGGCCCTACAGGGGCCGCTGGCTTGCGTTTTCGGAGGTTCGTGCCCATGAGATGCCCATTGCGCGCCCATGGCCGCCCATGGCTGCCGTGCCGGGCGTCGTTGTTCAAGGTGTTGGAATCCGCGCGTGGCGGAGCCTCGAGCCGACCGGACGGACAATGCGCATCGACGAGATCTACCTCGTCCGCTTCGCCGACGACAGCATCACCGGCATGTAGGGCCTCGGGGACACCTGGACTCGGATGCGCCAACTCGCGGGCGCACACGCCACCCTCGGCGCTCGGTTCGCTGGGCTGAACTGTCGCCACGTGTTCCTCTGACGGCGTCCGTCGAGCGAACACGGGGAGCGCTGTCCGACTTACGATGATGCGATGAAGTGCTACTGCTGGGGGTAAGAACGCGAACCGTCGATGGTGGCGTCTCTGATGTGCCACGGCTGTTGCAGCGCACCGGCGGCATTGACGTCACACCGACACTCCCGGTCTCGAACATGGACCACGCGATCCGCTTCTACGAGTCGATTGGCTTCGACATCGAGCGATACGACGACGGGTTCGCGTTCGTGCGTCTCGGCGATCAGAGCGTGTTCGACCTCGACCTCGTCTCGGGCATGGATCCGTCTGCGAACCATGCCGGGTGCTACGTCATCACCGCTGACGCCGACGAGTGGCATCGCCGATTCAGCGGCGCCGGCGTTTCGGTGACGTCGATCGAGGACATGCCCTGGGGCATGCGTGAGTTCACACTGACCGACCCGAGCGGCAACAACGTGCGGGTCGGCCGCAACGCCGTCGGTACGGACGAGAGCTAGCGCCTGCACCTGACTGCCGCAGCTATCGGTGGCAGATGCACTCGAGCCATCAGAGCAGGTTGTTGTTGCTGCGGAGATCACATGGTTTGGGCCAGCCTGCTGCCACTCGACGAGCGTAGATCCGGCATGCTTCATCCACTGCCCGTCGTCGTCGACTCGAGTTTCGTGGTCATTCCAACGATGGCGGCCGCGATGAGGAGGCAGGCGGAGATCGCGTAGACGAGGCGAACGTCGATGATGTCCACGAGCACGCCACCGACCGCGAGCGAGAGGAGGCGGGCGCTGTTCCAAAGCACGTCGTAGAAGGCGAATGCGCGGCCTCGGGTTTCGGCGGGCACGAGAGTTTGCAGGGTGGTTTGGAAGGCGATCATGCCGGTGCTGGTCGACATGCCGTAGACGGCCAGGGCTCCGCCAGCGACAACGGGGTTGGCGACTGCGGCAAGGGTGAGGTCCACTCCGCCACGCACCGCAAACGGTCCGAACAGCCAGCGTTTGTCACCGACGCTGATGAACCGGCGCAGCAGCAACGGACCCGCAGCGGCGCCGACGCCGATGACTGCGAGCAAGGTGCCGAACCCGCCGATTCCTACGCCGAGCCACCGGTCGGCAAGCACGACGAGGAGGCCGCTGGTGGCGCCGGCGGACATGGAGGCGAGGACCTGAACTATCGCCAGGCGAGTCAGGAGCGGGTCGGCTCGGACGGTGTGCACGCCGGCAAGGACTCCGCCCCAGCCGCGTCCGGCGGTATCTGCCGGGGTACGCCCGGCTTTCAAGCCCACGAGCAGGAGCGCCGACACGACGAAGGTCCCAGCATTAATGAGGAATGCGATCTCGACGCCGAAGGCGGCGATGACAAACCCGGCGACAGGAGCCAAGGCGATCTGGACAGTGACGGCTGCGGTCCACATGGCGCTGTTGGCGTCGATCGCCTCGTCGTCGCCGACGATGTCGGGCAGCAGTGATCCGGCAGCCGGGTTGAACAACACCGCACCGGCGGACAGGCCGAACGCCACGGCGTATGCAACGGCGAGCGAGCCCGCCGAGGTGACGAGTGCCAGCGCCACTGCGGCTCGGAACAGGTCTGCACCGATCATGAGTGTGCGACGAGGGAAACGGTCGGCGGCAAGTCCGGCTATCGGGCTGAGCAGGAGAACCGGCAGGACCTCGAACATGACCGCGCCGGCGACGCCGCGACCTGTGCCGGTGAGTTCAAAGACGAGCACGACAAGGGCAACGGTGTTGAAGGCGTCACCGGCGCGCGACACCGTGTGTGCGAGGAGCAGGCGCCGGAACTCACGGGAGGAGCGCACGAGCTTCAGCATTCGGTCACCGCAAGCGGACGCGAGCACCCACGCCCGTGCAGAGCCTCGGGGCTGATGCGCTTCGTAGAAGCTCCGCCTCGTCGAACCCGCTTGCGGTTTTCCCCGATCTGCCTGCGGTCGGCGGTTGGGGTCCGATGAACCGCCATCAACGTCCGCCGCCACATGCGGGCTCCGCCATTTGCAGACGCAAACGTGTCGTCTCGATCGCCACGAGCCGTTCTTGTCACAACATGGAACCGAGGTCGCTGCCGACGGTGGGGTAGGCGGCGGACATCGACTTGAGTTGTCGTGTTGTGAGGCCGAGTTTGATGGCGAGCGCGCAGATGTTGATGAGCTCGCCGTACTCGGGTCCGAGCATATGAGCGCCGACGATGGTGTCGGTGGTGCGGTCGATGATGATCTTGGCGGCGGCGGTGGTCTCGCCGACGCGGTGGTTGGAATACCAGCCACTGGTGTCGGTGTACCGGACGTCGAGGTCGATGCCGGCCTTTCGGGCTTCGGTTTCGAGCAGACCGACTCGGGTGAGTTCAGGAATGGTGAACACGGCGGTGGCAATGCCGTTGTAGTCGGGGGTGGTGGTGGCGGCCTTGAGCATGTTGGAGGCGGCGACCTTGCCTTCGAACACTGCGACGGGGGTGAGCGGGGCACCAGGGGTGTCAGCGGCGTCACCGGCTGCAAACACGCGGGGATTGGTGGTGCTTTGGAGATGGCCGGCGACGTGGACACCTCTCAGGCCGTGAGCGATGTCGGCAGCGTCGAGGGTGAGGCGGGCAAGGTCGGGCTGTCGGCCGGCACCGTGAACGACAAGGTCAGCGGTGATGGTGGTCTGTCGACCCTGCTCATTGAGTGTGACCTCGTACCCGTCGCCAGTGGGGCGAACGGCAACGATTTCGTTGCCGCGTCGGACTTCGATACCGACGTCGAGACCGCGGGTGATGAGCAGTTCGACGAGGTCGGGATCGAAACCACGCAACGGGCGGGCGCCGTGATCGACGATGACGGTCTTCGTGCCGGCGCGGGCTGCGATGTGGGCGAACTCGAACGAGATGAACCCGCCGCCGACGAACAGGATCCGTGAGGGGAGCTGTTCGAGGTACAAAAACGCGGTGGAGTCGATGAGGTGATCGGCGCCGGGGAAGTCGAGTGGGCGAGGTCGGGCGCCAGTTGCGATCAGTGCGTGGCGGAACTGGTGGTCGGTGCCATCGATGTCGAGCCGGTCCGGGCCGGTGAAACGTGCGGTGCCGTGCAATGTGTCGACACCGTGGCGCGCCAGGCTGTTCTCCATGTTGGCGGGCACCGGGTCGGTGAAGCCGTGCATGTGGGCGCTGAGCCCGGGCCAGTCGATACGTAGCCCGGCCGGGTCGATGCCCTTGCCGGTAAGGAGGTGGGCGGCGTCGATGATCTCGGCGCCTCGACGCAGGATCTTTTTGGGATCGCACCCGCGCAGCGCGCAGGTGCCACCGTAGGGGAGGTCATCGACGATCGCGACGCGCCACCCGGCCGTTGCGCACTTCTCGGCTGCGGCGACACCGGCCATGCCGGCGCCGATCACGATCAGATCGTACGGGTCGGTGATCGTGCTCATAATGCGCTCACCTTCGCCGTGACGGTTACCGTCGCAGCGGCGGTTTTGAGGCTGCGATGGACGTCGGGCAGGCAGCACTTGGTGGACGGGTTGAGGTGCTCGCACGCGCAGTACCCGTCGGCGACGGCCTTCGTGATCGCTGCCTTGATCGTGCTGACGCCGCCGTGCTCGACAGCGTCGGCGACGAGGTCGTCAGCGGTGTGCGCGAAGCAGAAACACACCGGCATCGGTCGATTGATGGCTTTGTGTGCGACCTGCGTGATGACCGTATCGGCGTCGACCGTGGTCTCGTCAAGGTGGTACACGACCGAACAGCCCGGTCTCGGGCAGTACTGCCATGCGCCATCAGTTGCGGCCGGCCGGTGAGGGCGAACCGGTGCCACACCCACGATGGGACCGATCTCGCCGCACGACGGACATGGTTGCGCTGCGCCCGCTGGAATGCTGCAACAAGAGCTCATCGCTGACTCTCCTGGTGGTGCAAAGTGCCACCTGCAACCGGGAACACTGGACCTGGGCTGGTTGTACTGATACTCGAGTGGCACGTCCGCCGCCGGCGCCACCTCAGCACACCGATCACCGCCAGGATCGAGGCGACCACAACAGCGATCGAACTCCCGGCGCCGAGTCCGACAACGGCACCCGCAACTCCCAAAGAACCGAGCAGCGGCAGACCACAACACACACCAAACGCAGCGGCCCCTGCAGCCAGAGGATGCAGCGGACGGCGGCGACGCCCCTGTCTGGGGCCCGTGTGCAAAATATCGGTCTCGGTCATCGCGGTGGCCCTCCAAGGGCTTGGTGACGAAGTCGTCCGCCGATGGCTACCGTAAACCATGATCCATACATCAAGGTCAAGGCGTAGGCTGTGGCCATGCGCATTGGAGATCTGGCAGCAGCGGCGAAGATCCCGTCAGAGACGGTCCGCTACTACGAAAAGCGCGGACTGCTGGCAATCCCCACACGTTCAGCCAACGGCTACCGCACCTACGACGACACCGCGCTCAAGCAGCTCCGATTCATCCGAACCGCACAAACCGCCGGGCTTACTCTCGCCGAGATCCGTAGCGTCATCGAACTCCGCACCGACGGAACCACCCCATGCAGCCACGTCGAGCAACTCCTATCCGACAAGCTCGCCGACGTCCGCGAACGCCAACGACAGCTCGCCGTCCTCGAACTAGAACTCGCCCAGCTCATCGAACGCAGCGCAACCCTCAACCCAGCCGACTGTGTACCCGACGACATCTGCCACATCTTGCAGAGTGGTCGAAGGCAGGGCTCAGGTGCCGCATAGATCAGCGGTCCATCGCCAAGATGGTCCGTAGCGGCCACGCCGTCGTCCGAAAGACAAGCTGACTTGCGCCAGCACATGGCGCGGGCGTGATGGTAGACCGGTATACGAACTGGACGGAACAGACGGACTGGACGGACGGTCGTCATCACCTTTTTTGCCAAGGTGAGGGTCGCGAGTTCGAATCTCTTCATCCGCTCCAACAAACACCAGGTCGGCGGCCCTACAAGGGCCGCTGACTTGCGTTTTCGGTGATTCGTGCCCATCGGATGCCCATGGCGTGCCCGTGGCCGCCGTGCCGAAAGCGTTGTTTGAGGTGTCGAAATGCGTGTCCGATGTTTTGGTATGGCAAAACGTGGGCGAGCGATACAACCGGCTGGTTCGATGCGACAAAGGACACCTGGTTCGTGGGAGTTGCGTGCCTATGCTGGCGTTAAGGCGCTGACGCCTTGACGGGCAAGGTCCGTTACCGGACACCCACCGGGCGCGCTTCGAAAGCGGAGGCCGCCAAGGCGTTACGCGAGTTGGTTTCCTCGGCGCAGGCCGGTTCAGCGTTTGGTGCTCAGGCCCATTCGCAACGTTGCTTGACGCGTGGATCACGCTCGGAGTGGGCGCATTGGCCAACCATCACCGTCACTTACGAGATCGACTGCTGGTTCTATGAGCCGCGCTCGCCAAAGCAGCGCGGCCAGGGTCGAGAATTTGACCCTGCAATGGCGCTGGTGGTTCCCACTGCACACGCCTCGACAACATCACCCAAGCCAACGCCGACCACGCCGCTGGCATCATCGACGGTCAGGGCCGACGCCAC
>JAYSPV010000114.1:0-30248 GCA_043721915.1 Ilumatobacteraceae bacterium
TGCGCAGCAGTGCCACGGGTGGCGGGCGCCAGCGTGCTGGTAGCGGCGACGGTCGTCGTGGTGTCGACGGTGGTGGAGCCACCGATCGCACCCGCAGGCGCGCCGGACGGCCACATGCCGAGCCCGACGATGAGGGCCAGGAGACCGGTTCCGAGCAGTAGCCGCCGCACCGCCCTCAGGCTACCGAGCCTGGCCCTCCTCGGCCAGGGGGGAATCCGGGGTGGGCGCGAGCGTGACCTCGCACGACAACACGTCGGCCAACTCGTAGCGCACGTCGGCCAGTGAACCGGCGAGGCGCAGGTCGGCCTCGGCGGCGACGATCTGGGCGTGCAGCTCGGCAGGCCCCCGAACGACCAGCAGCGAGACGGCGGCCTTCTGGCTGGCCTTCGCCTCAGTCTTGGCGCGACGGACAGCTGCCAGCACCTCGCACACCGGCTCGAGCAGGGCTGCGTCGCCGTTGTTCGGCTCGTCGCCGGGCCACTGCTGGCTGTGCACCGAACCGGGCTGCCACCAGCTCCACACCTCGTCGGTGACGAACGGGATGAACGGAGCGAACAACCGCAGGATGGTGTGCAGCGCCTGGCGCAACGATGCCTGCGCCGAGGCGGCACCCTCGGCGCCATGAAGACCGTAGGCGCGGCTCTTGACCAGTTCGACGTAGTCGTCGCAGAACCACCAGAAGAACTGTTCCGTCGCTTCCAGCGCGCGGGCGTAGTCGAACGCCTCGAAGGCCGCGGTGGCCTCACCGATGACGGCCTGCAGCCGGGCGAGCATCGCGACGTCGATCGGCTCGGTGGACACGGCGCCCGCGGGCGGCTCGTCGAACCCGAGCACGAACTTCGAGGCGTTGAGCAGCTTGGTGCCCAACTTGCGGCCGATCTTCATCTGGCCCTCGTCGAGCGCCGTGTCGACGCCGGGCCGGCCACTGGCTGCCCAGTAGCGGATGGCGTCGGTTCCGTACTGCTCGAGCAGATCGATCGGGGTGACGACGTTGCCCTTGCTCTTCGACATCTTCTTGCGATCCGGGTCGAGGATCCACCCGCTGAGTGCGGCGTGGCGCCATGGGGCTGTGCCGTGCTCGTGGTGGCTGCGGACCATCGTCGAGAACAGCCAGGTGCGGATGATGTCGTGGCCCTGCGGGCGCACGTCGTACGGGAAGACGCGACCGAACAGATCGGCCTCGCTTTCCCAATCGCCGGCGATCTGGGGAGTGAGCGAACTGGTCGCCCACGTGTCCATCACATCCGGGTCGCCGATGAAGCCACCGGGCTGGCCACGCTGATCGTTGGTGAAGCCTTCGGGACAGTCGGTGCTCGGGTCGATCGGGAGCCGTGCCTCGCCGGGCGCGAGCACGTCGTGGTAGTTCGGGTTGCCATCGGCATCGAGGCCGTACCAGACGGGCACGGGCACGCCGAAGAAGCGCTGTCGGCTGATCAGCCAATCGCCGTTGAGGCCGCCAACCCAGTTGTCGTAGCGGTGGCGCATGAAACCAGGGTGCCAGGTCACGTCGTCGCCGCGGGCAACCAGCGCATCGCGCAGCGTGGCGTCGCGGCCGCCGTTGCGGATATACCACTGGCGGGTGGCGACGATCTCCAACGGCCGCGTACCGCGCTCGTAGAACTTCACCGGATGGCTGATCGGGCGGGCCTCGCCGAGCATCTCGCCGCTCGCCTGCAGCAGTTCGACGATCTTCTTCTGAGCTTGCTTCGGCGACAGGCCCGCCACCGCGGCGTAGTTGGCGCGGCCCGCGTCGCTGGTGATCCACGCGGGGGCTTCGGTCGCGAACCGACCGTCGAAACCGATCAGCGCGCGTGACGGCAGGTTCAGCTCTCGCCACCAGGTGACGTCGGTGGTATCGCCGAAGGTGCAGATCATCGCGATGCCCGTGCCCTTCTCCGGGTCGGCGAGATGATGGGCGAGGACGGGCACTTCGACGTCGAACAGCGGGGTGCGCACGGTGGTGCCGAACATCGGCTGGTAGCGCGCATCGTCGGGGTGGGCGACCATCGCGACGCAGCTCGCCAGCAGCTCAGGACGGGTGGTGTCGATGACGAGGTCTTCGCCGCCGCCGCCGCCATCGGCAGTGACGGTGCGGTGGAAGGCGAGCTTGTGGTAGGCGCCCGGCATCTCGCGATCTTCCATCTCCGCCTGCGCAACGGCGGTGCGCTCGTCGATGTCGTACAGCGTCGGCGCATCCTGCTGGTAGGCCTCGCCGCGGGCGAGGTTGCGCAGGAACATGCGTTGGCTGACGCGGCGGGCACGATCCCCGATCGTGGTGTAGAGCAGCGACCAGTCCACCGAGAGGCCGAGGCGGCGAAACACTGCCTCGAACACGGCCTCGTCCTCGTGGGTCACCCGGTAGCAGAGATCGACGAAGTTCGGCCGGCTGGTGGGAATCGCGCGGTGATCCTTGGGCACGTCGCCGAAGAACGGAGGCTCGAAAGCGGCGTCGTAGGGCACCGACGGATCGCAGCGAACCCCGGTGACGTTCTGCACGCGGCGCTCGGTGGCGAGGCCGTTGTCGTCCCAGCCGATCGGGTAGAAGACGGCCTTGCCCTGCATCCGCTGGTAGCGGGCGATGGTGTCGGTGTGGGTGTAGCTGAACACGTGGCCGATGTGCAGCGAGCCACTGACCGTCGGCGGCGGCGTGTCGATCGCAAACACCCCCTCGCGGCTCGCGTCTCGGTCGAAGCGGTAGGTGGCGTCGGCCTCCCACCGCTGCATCCAGCGGGCCTCGATGCCGTCGAGTGACGGCTTGTCAGGGATGTTCGTCATAGGCCGGTCAGGCTACCGAACCGGCTCTTCGGCACGATGATCCGTTCCGCCCGTTTCGCTCTCGCAGGTTCAAGAGGCGATGGCGCTGCTCGGTGGCGGCTGCGAGCGCGGCACCGTCGTTGGCGGCCCCGAGGCTCCCTGGCTGCTTGGTCTGCACGAGGCACACCGTGGGCGTGGCGTCAGCAATCGTCACTTCAGCCTGCTCGCTGCGCACCTACTCGATCTGCTCGAGGAGCTCCAGGTCGACCCCGACGAAGCCGACGTGGTGATGAACTGGGTGGCCCAGGGCCGCGACGCCGTCGTCGAGGACCCCGACTACTGACCGGAAACCTCGGGGTCTGCTCCCGCGCCGTCCCGTAGGCTGTGGCCCCATGCTGCGCCTGTACGACACCGCCACCAGAGAGGTACATGAGCTCGCCCTGCGCGAGCCGGGATCGGTGAGCATCTACCTCTGCGGCCCGACCGTGTACGGCCCTCCGCACCTGGGGCATGGCCGTGCGACGCTGGTGTACGACGTGTTGCGCCGCTATCTGGAGTGGAGCGGCCTCAGCGTCAGGTTGGTCAGCAACATCACCGACATCGACGACAGCATCATCAACCGTGCCACCCGCGAGCAGCGCCCGTGGCAGGAGATCACCGCCAAGTGCGAAGCCGTGTGGTTCGAGGCGATGGGCAAGATCAACGTCGCTCGGCCCACCGACGTGCCTCACGCCACGGAGTACGTGCCGGAGATGGTGGCGATGATCGGCCAGTTGGTCGATTCCGGCCACGCCTACAGCACCGACGACGGCGTGTACCTCTCCGTGGAACAGGTGGAGGGGTACGGCCTGCTCGTGCACCAGAGCCTCGACGACATGCTCGCGGGTGGTGGCGATCGGGAGGTGTTCGGCGCCGGCAACAAGCATCACCCGGCCGACTTCGTGCTGTGGAAGTTCTCCAAGCCCGGCGAGCCTGCATGGCCCTCGCCGTGGGGCGATGGCCGCCCCGGCTGGCACAGCGAGTGCGTCGTGATGAGCCTCGATCTGCTCGGCGAGGGCTTCGACCTGCACTGCGGCGGTCAGGACCTCAAGTTCCCGCATCACGAGAACGAGCGAGCCCAGGCTGTCGCGCTGGGCAAGCGGTTCGCCAACCACTGGATGCACCACGGCTTCGTCGTCGATGGTGAGGGCGAGAAGATGTCCAAGAGCCTCGGCAACGTCGACAACCTGCTCGACTTGATGGATCTCTACGACCCGCGGGCCTACCGCATGCTCCTGCTCCAGTCGCACTATCGCGGGCCGGTCACGGTCGGGCAGGACAACATCGACGCGTCGGTGAAGGCGCTGGCCCGTTTCGACGGTCTCGCACGCCGGTTCGGCGATCCGGTTGCCGACCCCGACGCCGGTGTGCTCGCATCGTTTCGCTCGGCGATGGACGACGATCTCAACACGCCCACTGCCATGGCCGTCGTCTTCGACGCGATCACGCAGGCGAACGCCGCTGCCGACGGCGGCGACATGCCGCGCGCCGACCAACTGGTTACTGCGGTGCGTTCGATGGCCGCAGCGGTGGGGCTGACGTTCTCCGTCGATGAGGAAGTGCCGGCGGACGCCGTTGCACGAGCTGCTGCGCTCGACGCGGCCCGGGCAGCAAAGGACTTCGCCGGCGCCGATGCACTGCGCACGGAGCTGCAAGCCGCCGGCTGGACCGTCGAGACCAGCAAGACCGGCACCACCCTGCGCCGCTGAGGCCCGTCAGTCCCCGGGGTTTCCGGATGTGGGCACCCCAGAGCATCCCATCCGCCATGATCACCTGCGAGACTCGTCACTCGTGACAGCTGGCCGTCCCCCCCGCTCGTTCGCCGCTGGCTCGCCACGAGTCTCCGAACCGGACCATCCCGCGCTCGAGCGCCTGGCGCGCTTGGAACGACGGGTCGTCGACGCGTCGAGGATGGGCTACCAACCCAGCCTCGACGGAGTGCGGGCGATGTCGGTGATCGGCGTGATGCTGTACCACGCGGGCTTCTCCTGGATGCACGGCGGGTTCTTCGGAGTGGAGGTGTTCTTCGTCGTCTCCGGCTTCCTGATCACCTCGCTGTTGATCGAGGAGCGCGACCGCACCGGCAGCGCGAATCTGCGCCTGTTCTGGGTTCGCCGTTTCCGTCGCCTGCTGCCGGCCCTCGCCACGATGCTGCTGGTCGTGGGCCTGTGGGCCGTGTTCTGGGGCGCTGGCGAGCAGCACACGCAGGTGCGTCGCGACTATCCCTGGGCGGTGCTCTACTCGTTCAACTGGGGCTCGATCTTCTCGGGCGCTTCCTACTGGGGTGAGGGTTCGCCGAAGCTGTTCCGGCATCTGTGGAGCTTGGCCGTGGAGGAGCAGTGGTACCTGCTGTGGCCCGTTGCATTCATCCTGATCGCCCGACGACGCTCCGACGATCGTGCCCGCGGCCGGGCGCTTGCATTGGTGGCCGTCGCGGTGATGGCGGCGACGGCGGCCGCCAACGTGTTCGCGTGGCCGAAGCGGCTGCCGTTCTTCCTGTCGTTCGACGTCAGTGACTGGGGCATGCGCACGGTCGATCCGAACAACGTGCTCTACCTGTCCACCGTCACTCGTTCAAGCGGCCTGGTGCTCGGCGCGGCGATGGCCTTCGGGTGGCGTCCGTGGCAGGCGACCGGGACGCCGAACCCGAAGGCGAAGGCGACGCTCGATCGGGTGGCGTTGGGCACTGTGCTGGTGCTGCTTGCCATGTTCGTGGTCGGCCGTGTCGAGCAGGATGCCACGTTCTTGTGGATGTTGCCCGTGGTGACGCTCGCCTCCGCCACCCTGGTCGCCGTGGTGGTCCACCCGTGGGCCGTGGGTGCGCGAACCGTCTTCGGTTCGCGGCCGATGGTGGAGATCGGCAAACGCTCCTACGGGCTGTACCTGTGGAGTTGGCCGATCAGTGTGATGACGAAAGCCACCGACGGCTCGCCGGGGCGCTTCCTGCTCGCGATGGCGATCACGATCCCGGTCGCCGAAGCCTGCTATCGCTTCGTGGAGACACCCATCCGCACCGGCGCGCTCAGCAGGTGGTGGAAGTCCCGTGAGCGGCGCGACTGGAACCTGGTGACGGCGTGCGCCGGCATCTCTTCGGTCGTGCTGGTCGCGGCGATGGGGGCGTTCTACGTCAACGCCGACTCGGTGTTCGACCCAGCGAAGGACAACTCGATCGTCGAGTTCGATTCTGGTGCGGCCGCGGTTACTTCGCTGCCTGCGGTCACCTCGCTGCCCGTCTCCTCCGCGGTGCCGTCCGGTACCGAGTCCGGCAGCCAGCCAGTCGCACCGGTCACCCCGCCGGTGACGACGCCGATCTTGCCGCGTCATGTGGTGATCGTCGGTGACAGCACTGCCCACTCGCTGGCAGTCAACCTGCCCGATGGCATCGAGAGCACGTTCACGGTCGGCGACGGCTCTGTCGAGGGCTGCAGCGTCTACGACAGCGGCGCCGCACGCTCATCGCGCGACAACTACAAGCGGGGGTTCAGCGGGTGCGTCGGCTGGGCGCAGAAGTGGGTGGCGGCGGGGGAGGCGGTGCAGGCCGAGGTGGCGCTGGTGGTGCTCGGCGCGTGGGACGTGTTCGATGTCGAACTCGACGGCCAGACGCTGGTGTTCAACACGCCGGAGAATGATCAGCGGTTCATCGCCGGCGTGCAGCAAGGCATCGACGCGTTCGCCGCGGCCGGTGTGAAGGTGGCGTTGCTGGAGATCCCGTGCATGCGGCCCCAGGACGTGAAGGGGCAGGGGACGCCGGCGCTGCCCGAGCGTGGCGACGACGCTCGCGTGGCCCACCTCAACGCGCTCTTGCGGCAGGTTGCCGCTGCAAATCCGATGACGACGACGTTCGTAGTGGGCCCCGCCGAGTTCTGCCTCGACCCGGCGATCTCCGCCAATCTCGGCTACCGCTGGGACGGCGTTCACTCCTACAAGCTCGGCGCCAAGCTGACGATGGAAGCGATCGCCGGAGCGCTGCTGGCGATACCTGTGCCATAAGGGTCGGCCAGCACCGCCCAACTGTTTCGTTGAGTTCTCCTCTTTCAGACTTCGTTACATCGACGATGGACGGCCAACCATCGGCGCAGGCCCGAGTGGGCGGTGTGTGACGCTTCGCGTGGCTCAGGTCTGAAAGAGGTGAACTACCGGACACCTGCGCAGCTGCAGACAACCTCCGGGAGGTCGACGAACTGGCGGCTACTCGCGGTGGTCTGCCGTGCAGGCCAACCCTGCGCATACGTCGATCAGGGTGTCGTCGAACAAGAACCCGGCTTTCTGGACGCGCACGTCGGCGTCGGCCCGCGGGTCTTCGTGCGGGTCGTCGCCTTCACGTGGGGCGAGGTTCTCGAACGGGATGGGGGCCATGCCGCTGTCCCAGATGACGATGGCCGAGCCCGCGCTCGGGTAGACGGTGGATTCGAGGCCCCAGCCGGGCTCGGTCTCGTGCCACCGCCCGTCGGCGGCGATGGGCCGGTGGATGGTGGCGCCGATCATGCGGGCCTCGATCAGCGCCGACAGCTCCGACACCTGGTGGTCGCCGAACGCGACGTGCAGCAGCACGGTCTTGGCCGGTGTCCCTGGATAGGGGTCGGCGGTCAGGTGTTGCACGTAGCCGGCGCCTTCGCCACGGTCCCACAGCATCTGGGTGACACCGAGGATCAACGTCCGGTCTAGGTCGTTCGGATAGGCGGGCTCGAAGATGGCCTCGTAGGTGTCGAAGTCGACGGAGCGGGGGAGTAGCAGGCTGTAGTTCATGCCGGTCACGCCCAGCACGGCGCGTTCGATGTCGGGCGAGACTGCGGCCAACATCAGGCCCATGATGCCGCCCTGGCTGTTGCCGTCGTAGTCGAGGTGGGCGGTGTCGATCAACGCGGAGCCGTCCGCCCGCTGGAAGTTGGGGTCGTCTCCCAAGCCGCCGCTGCGAGTCATCAGCCGGCCGAGGAAGATCTGGTTGAGCACGCCCTGCTGGAGCCGGTCGGCCATCGTCGGGAAGTTGCTGAAGTCACCAAGTGTGGTGATCGCGTTGCCGACATCGTCCTCCGCCATGCCGGCCCACTTGGTGGCGCAATGCACGACGTTGTGCTCGTTGCTCATCGCCCGTACGTTGCCCGCGTCGATCTCATGGTTGCTGCCCAGCAATCCGTGGCCGTACTGCACCAGGTGCGCCGGCTCGGTGCCATTCATGGTGGCGACGCTGATGTTGCAGACGAAGCCGGCCTCGATGGTGGGTGCGGTGGGGTTCTGCACCGGCAGCGCATCGGCATCGTCGGAGTCGTAGTTGAACTGCTGGCCGGGGCCGCCATCGCCGGTGAGGTAGTTGGGCACTGTGTAGGTCCCCTCCACCTGCAGTGCGATGTTGTCGTCGCTGTTCGGAGTGATGGCGGTGACTACGTACGCCGGAGCGACCTCGCCCAGCGCGGCCAGCGACTCGTCGCGGATGTGCAGCATTCGCTCGCTGATGTTGCGGGTGCTGGCGACCGTGAACGTCCAGGCGAGTTGCAGGCCGCTGCGGTCGATGCCGGCTGCGGTGAGCGTGGCAAGGGCAGCGTTCATCTCGCCGCGGCGGTACTCGATCGCTTCGATGCCGGTGGCGAGGTTGTCGCGGTAGACCCTGAACGTGGAGGTCGCCTCGATTGCTGCACCTGCGGTGTCGACCAGACCGCGAATGCCGACGACGAAGGTGGCCCCTTCGGCCAATGAGACGGCCGGCCGGATGGTGAGCAGCCGATCGGCCCGATCCTCGGCGTGAGCATCGAGCTCGGCCCACACCGGCACTCGCTCGCCGGTGTCGGCATCGAGCAGCACGATCGGCGCATCGTCGGCGAGGGAGGCGCCGATGTCGGTCCAGCTGGGCAGATTCGAGCCTTGCGCATCGACGTCGGGGAACCAGGCAAGGATGGGCGTGTTCGGGCTGAACCCGTCGTTGCGATTCCATTGGTTGACGTTGATCGCTACGCCGCTGGCGTTGGCCGGCATGCTGCCCGGCGGCAGCGCCACGCGTCGACCGGTGTCGGCCGACGGGTCCTGCTGCGTGTAGGCGTTGCTCGGGTATGGCAGCAGGCAGCTTCGGGTATCGAGCGGGTCGCAGCCGGGGCCGCCGACGTCGACGGCGGCCTGCACTGCCGCCTTCAGGTCGGCGTCGGCCTCGAGCGGGATGTCGTCGGTGATCGGTGGGGCAGTGTCGTCAGCCGCGACGGTGACGCTGCCGACGGCTGCGTTGGTGTCGGTGCTGGATGAGCCGTCGTCGCTGCACGCGGCCAACAGCAGTGCCACGCTCAAACCGGCCATCACCGTGCGCTTCATGGTTCCCCCTCGAACGAAATCCGCCGCACGCACTTTGACATGTTTGGTTGGACACTCCTGTTACCCATCGGTAGTGTTACCCGCTAGTAACTTCCGTTGCTGCCTCCCGTTCTCGACCTCCCGAGGTGACATTTCCATGGCTGACTTCGCACTCAACGAAGACCAACTGCAGATCCAGAAGTGGGTGCACGACTTCTCCGAAGCCGTCATCCGGCCCGCCGGCCACGAGTGGGACGAGCGTGAGGAGTTCCCGTACCCGATCGTGCAGCAGGCTGCCGAGATCGGCCTGTACGGCTGGGAGTTCCTGATGAACGCGATGGGCGACAGCACCGGGCTCACCTTGCCCGTCGCCATCGAGGAGATCTTCTGGGGCGACGCCGGCATCGGCATGGCCATCATGGGCTCGGCCCTCGCCGCCGCCGGTATCAGCGGGAACGGCACGCCCGAGCAGGTCATGGAATGGGTGCCGCAGTGCTACGGCGACGCCAAGGACATCAAGCTGGGTGCGTTCTGCGTCAGCGAGCCCGACGCCGGTAGCGATGTTTCATCGCTGCGCACTCGGGCGGTGTACGACATGGCCACCGACGAGTGGGTGCTCAACGGCACCAAGGCCTGGATCACCAACGGCGGCATCGCCGACATCCACGTCGTGGTGGCTGCGGTCGAGCCGGATCTGAAAGGTCGCGGCCAGGCCTCGTTCATCGTGCCGCCCGGTACAAAGGGCCTGTCGCAGGGCCAGAAGTACCTCAAGCACGGCATCCGTGCGTCGCATACGGCCGAGGTCGTGCTCGACGACGTGCGCATCCCCGGCCGCTGCCTGCTCGGTGGCAAGGAGAAGCTCGACGCGAAGCTGGCCCGTGCCCGCGAGCGCGGTCACAGCGGCGAGAAGCAGCCGGCGATGACCACCTTCGAGGCCACCCGCCCCAGCGTGGGCGCCCAGGCGCTGGGCATCGCCCGTGCCGCCTACGAGTACTCGCTGGAGTACGCCAAGGAGCGCAAGGCGTTCGGCAAGCCGATCGTCATGCACCAGGCGATCGCCTTCAAGCTGGCCAACATGGCCACCGAGATCGACGCCGCCCGCCTGCTGATCTGGCGTGCAGCCTGGCTGGCCCGCAACGGCGGCTTCAAGAACGGCGAAGGCTCGATGAGCAAGTACAAGGCCTCGGAAGTGGCCGTGCGCGTCACCGAAGATGCCATCCAGATCCTCGGCGGCTACGGCTACACCCGTGAGTACCCCGTCGAGCGCTGGCACCGTGACGCGAAGATCCACACGATTTTCGAGGGTACGTCTGAGATCCAGCAGCTGGTGATCGCTCGTGCGATCAGCGGCATGCGCGTCGAGTAACTCTTGCGATGGCGGCCCCGTCGCCGTGTCGGCCGCCGGTGGTCGTCCCAAGCAATCAGCCCTAGACGAAGTGAGACCCCTGCCGGCATCGGCATTACCACGACCTCCGCCGCTGATTCGTTGGGCTTGGATCGGCGCGTGCTTGGCGTACACCCCCTGCTCGTCTGCCCCTTGCCACGTCTGAACGTTGAGCTGGCCGGCAACACCATCGACGCCACTGACAGTTGCCACCCACGAGGTCTCGGTGACCTGTTGAGTGAAGGCGACGTCTTCGCCGACGAGCACGGTTAGCCCAGCAGGAAGCGGGTCGGAGACGAGATCGACCGAGGGCCGACCTGCTTGCTGCTCGGCCGGTGTGGCCGACTTGAGCGATTGTGCGAACTCCACGAGTTCCGTGGGTTTACGCCTGTCCCCGCTGAAATGTTCACTCCGATGTTTTCGGTGAATCACCCCGCCTGGAGCAGACCGCTCGGATCCGAACAGTACGAGCCGGTGGTGGCAGCGACCGCGAACGGTGTTGATCCAGCGATGGGAGTTGCGACGTCAGTCCACTCGTCGGAGCTGAATTCGATCGCCCCGTCCGGCATTGGGAGGGACAGGAAACTGTGGCATGGAATCGCCATCGCTCGACTCTCGGCGTACTCGACACGAATCATCCGGGTTGGGTCCTGCGGGTCTGCAAGCGCGCCAAACACACGGACTTGGAACCCCGACGGCTCGCTTCTCACCGACGGTGTAAGTGGCGGTTGGAGGAGCACGAGCCCGTCGGGCAGGGAGGGCAAGGTCATCCCGATCAGTACCGGTGGCTCGCCGGTCACGGCGGGGACGGAACCACCCTCCGGATCGACCGGTGACGATGGTTGGTCGGTTGCTTCAGCAGCGGGGCTCCGCTCAGTACTGCGGGTGGCCTGGAGAGTCGCGAACCCACCCAGACCGATCACAACAATCGCAGCCGCGCCGACAAGGGCGAACCGGCGGCGCTGCGGCTGCTCGTTGGCGTGGATGGTGTTGCTCCTCTGGGCGATTCGGATGAGATAAGGGGGAGTCGATGGACTTTCGAAGGTCGCGTCGAATTCGGTGCAGGCGCGACCGAACCGAGGCAGGTGCGATCTCGAGGGCCTGTCCGATCTCCGTGCTGGTCAGGCGCTCCCAGCCCGACAGGAACAGAAGATCACGATCGCCGACTGGTAGATCAACCACTGCTATGAGCAGACGTGCGGCGTCGGTCTCGGCGTCGATGCGGTTGGCGACACCATCGGCCATCCCGAGCAGAGGATCGATGTGCTCTGCGCTCATCGATGCCGAACGCTCCAGAGCGAGCAGTCGCCGACGCTCCGTCCGCCAATGTCGCCGGAGCAGATTCGTCGCTATCCCGAACAGCCAGGCCTTCTCGCTTCCACGGGTGGAGTCGAATGTCGGATACGACTCGATCGCGGCGCGGAACGTCTCGGCCAACAGGTCCTCGGCGAGCTCGCGCCCAACGCGGCGGGCAAAGTACGCGAAGAGGCTCGCCGCTGGACACAGGGTGGCGGGTCCCTGAAGCGGATCGGGCGGTGACTCGGGAACACAGCCGGGAACGTTTCTGGCGAGTTTGCGAAATCGGTGCTGCCCAGGGTGTGTCCGATGGTCAGGGGCCGAGGGTGGCGGCGGGGATGATGACGACGCCGTCAGGCCGGGTGTAGCCGTATCCGATAGCGGTGACCACGGCGAGCGCCGCCGGTTCGCCGACCTTGGTCGTGTCGACCTTACGAGCGAAGGCGAGCAGGTTGGCAGCAGCCATGTCGATGTCCACTTGGCCGAGCTTCACCTCGAACGCGGCCCAGCGGCCGTCGCCGGCGGTGACGACCGCGTCGATCTCCAGATCGTCGGAGTCCCGGTAGTGCTGCACGGTGCCGTCCACGACGTCGGCGAACACTCGCAGGTCGCGTACGACGAGCGCTTCGAACAGGTACCCGAAGTAGTTCAGGTCGGCGAGCAGCTGGTCCGGGCCGGTGCGCAGCGCAGCAACAGCAACCGACGGATCGCAGAACTGCACCCGTGGTGAGGTGCGCAACCGGGCTCGCGACCGCAGATGCGACGACCACGCCTCCAACGGGTCGAGCACCATCAGACGCTCCAGCGGTGCCAGGTAGTCGTAGACCGTCGAGCGTGCGACTGCAGAACCCGCGGCGCGTGCCTGGTCGTCGGTGTCGAGGTAGACGCGGCTGGCGGCCTGCTGTTCGGCGGTGAACGTCTTCCCGCACGCCTTCGGGCCTTCGATCAGCACCGCTCCCGCGGACAGTAGCCGGATGGGCGTCGAGTAGTTCCTGTTCGTTCCGGCCCTCGCCGCGCCCGGGTGCATGTGTGGGTTGGTTCCCCTGATTCAGACTTGCCGCCACGATCGCATCGACGCCCGCCGCGCAAGGGCGTCAGCCGAGCCGCACTGACGCAAGATCCACCCCGGCCAGGGCAGCAAGGGCCTCGACCACCAACTCATGGTCGACCCGCTGTGGTAGGCCCGACACGGTGACCGCGCCCACACAACCGACGCCGTCGACCACGATCGGGAAGCTGCCGCCATGGTCGGCATGGTCGCGGGCCGCCAACCCCATCAGGTCGATCTCGGATCGGCCGTCGCGGGCCGATTCGAGGCCGACCAGGTAGCTGGGCCGATGCAGGAGCTCGACGACATTGCGCTTGCGGCGCGCCCAGTCGGCGTTGGCGGGTGCCGTCCCGGGCATCGCGCACAGGAACACGGTGTGACCACCCAGTCGCACCTCGATGGTGACCGCCACGCCACGATCGACCGCTCGTCGGCGCAGGTCGCCCCCCAGCGCCCACGCTGTGTCCTCGTCGAAGGCGGCGAAGCGGAGCACTCGCTGCTGTTCGCGGATGCGGTCGCTGTCGTCGGTCATACCCGGACCGTACCGCCCGCCGGCCCGCTCGGGCTGCCCGGCGAACCGCCTCGCAGAACACGATCGCATCGACGCTCGGCGCAACGTCACGCTTGAGTGGTAGTTGTCGTGGGTGCGGGAGTGTCGCCGTTCGGAGCGGACTCGCCGGTCATCCCCACGGTCAGGGCGCTCTGCCCGCTGTAGAGGTCGATGGTGAAGATCTCGCCCGCCGGCCCGCAGCGGAAGGGAATCCGCTCCAGCGGCGCAGTGAGGTCGTTGACGAGCTCCGTCGGCTGGGGGCAGCGGGTGAGGATGATCAGGTCCTCGCGCACGGGCTGGCCGTCGAAGGTGGTGACCACAATCCGGATGTTGCCCTCGTTGGTCTCGGTGTTGAGGCCGCCAGAGACCGTGTAGGTGAGGAGAGCGCTCGAGCGGATGATGCCGTTGGTGGCCTCGAAGCTCCAGGCTGCCCTTGACGCTCCGACTGCGAGAAAAGCGTCGGGAGGTGGGCTGCCTGCCGGGATCGTGACGGTGCGCGTGCAGGGGATGATCACCGTTGCGCCGCCGAGGAAGTTGGCGTAGAGATCCGGGTTGGCACGCTCCAGGTCACCGAGGGTGACGGCATACCGTTCGGCGACGTTCCCCGCAGAGTCACCCATCTGCACCGACCGCGTTGCGCACCCGGGTTCGGGCGTGAGACCCGGTTGCCACGATGCGAACAGCGGCTCGATGGTCGTGAGGATCTGGCCCATCAAGGTGGCGTCGAGAGGGGTTTGGCCGCTGGCAGCAGGGGTGCTGACGACGACGATCTGCCAACCGTTGACCCAACGCAACCCGGTAGTCGCCGTGGTTGCCGGGTTCGTGACGCCGTCGGTGAGCGACCGCGCGGAGCGGATGGCGGTGACGGTGATGAAGGAGGCATCGTTGCTGTACATCAGCGCAAAGTCCGCACCACCAAAGATCCGATTGCCGATCTCGACCCCCCAAGCCGGTGAAAGAGCAGCGCTGATGCCGTCGCGGAGTTCGGCAGAGTCGATGACGGGGTAGGCCGCGCCAAGGATCGCGGCGCGTGTGTCGCCCGTGAAGTTGGCGGCGACCTGTGCGATGACACTGGGCAGCAAGCTGCGAGCGGCTTGCACGGCATCGGCCTGGTCGCCGCCCGGAACCATCGCGTCGTTGAAGTTGTACATGACCTCGCCGAACACGCCGTCGCCTTCGGGTGTCCGGGCGGAGTTCTGGTCGGGCGCAATGCCCTTGGCGACGGCCTCGGAGTTGCCGAGGTCGACGACGACACTCATCCGGACGCCCTGGTCGTTGTAAGCAACTGCCTCGAGCGGGCTTCCGTTAGCGAGCAGCGCGGTGAAGCCATCGGGCAACGCTGCGTCAAACAGATCGCGGAAGGTGACCGGCCACTGCTCCATCGGCGCGTTGGCCGCCGGAGACGTCGTCGGGCTCGTGTTCTGCGGTGGGCTTCCCTGTGCATCGGGCCTCCCATCGCGCACGACGACCGCACCTGCGACCGCCAGTAACCCGGCCGCCGCCACGCCAAGCGCGATCAGGCTGATCGGGCGTCGGCCCGCTGGTTCCGGGTCGTGTGCCACCCGCATGTTCGTAGCGGAGGCGCCAACCGTTGCGGCATCCCCGAGGTCTTCGAACAGCGCACGCAGTTCTGTTGCGATCTTGTCGTCGGTCATGGTCATTGGAGGCTCCTTCGCAGGCGGAAACGGGCCGAGCTCAGCAGGCGCTCGGTAGAACGTTGGGACATGTCGAGCGTTGCGGCGGTCTCGGCTGTTGACATCTCGAACCAGTACGTGAGGAACATCACCGCTCGCTGCTGCACCGACAACGCGGCGAGAGCATCGGCCATGTCCACCCGCAATGCGTCGGCCTCGACGTGGTCCGGGCGGGCAACAGCCAACTCGCGGGCCAGCCGCCGCCGCGACGTGCGGCCGCCCTGGCGGGCCTCGTTCAGTACCGCCCGATACAGGTAGGCCCTGTGCTCGGTGACCGTCGGCCAATACCGCGACGAAAGCGCCCGCAAGAACGCCGCCGACACCACGTCGTCGGCATCGGTTGGCCCCACCATCGCCGCGGCAAACCGGATCAGTTCGGGCGAGTACTTGCGGTACAACTCCTCGTCCACGTCGTTGGTCACCCCTATCAGATGCCACCGAACGCTATGCCCCGCCAAGATTTCCGAGACTGTTGCCGGTCAGCCTGCACGGGCGATGGACGTCAGCGAACGCAGTGGGTCACCTCTTTCGGACGCGCCGATCGCGTCCGAAAGAGGTGACCCGAGGTGTTGTGATGCCGCCGATCGAGTGACGCCGCCGCCACGAGCCGACCTCACGGCGCCGCCACCAGCATCGCACCCAACTCGGTCAGTGCCGCGACGTCGTGCACGTCGTGATCGAGCAGCGCGATCTCGCGCAGCGGCACCTCAGTGGCCAGCGCCCGCAGCGACTCCAGCTCCGCCTGCTCGGCTCCGGCCAGCATGCTCAGGGCTTGGTGATACGCGATCTGCTCGGCGAGCGGGCCGGTCACCGACCCGGCCTTGTACGCCTTGCGGAGTGGGGGGGACAACGGCGCCGGTGTGGGGTGCACCATGTTGACCACGATCGCCCCGAGGTGGAAGCCGCCGGTGTCCAGCGCCTCGGCCAGGAACGTCGCCTCGTCGATCGCTTCCGCCCGCGGGCTGCTGACCAGCACGAAGGCTGTCGAGGGTGAGCGCAGCAACGCCGACATCTCGGCTGCCCGCTGCCGCAGACCGGCCTCCATGCCCGAGAGAGACCGGAAGAACTCGATGATGTCCTCGACGATCTTCGGGCCGGCCAACCGCTTCACCGTCCACAGGAACGCAGTCGACGCAGCGCTGGTGATCCGAGCGAACGAGCGCGTCGGGATCGCGAGCGCGCGGTAGATCGGGTGACTGAGGAACAGCACCAGCCGATCGGGTGCGGTCAACACATCGATCGCGTGACGCGACGGCGGCGTGTCGATCACCACCAGGTCGTAGTCGCCGCCGTGATGCAGCTGATGCACTCGCTCGATCGCCATGTACTCCTGCGCACCCGCCATCGAGCCGGCGATGCCACGGTAGACGCGGTTGCGCAGCAGCGCTTCGGCGCCAGAGCCGGCCCGTTCGCGAATCAGGTCGTCGAACGTGCGCTCCGCGTCGAGCATCAGCGCGGAGAACGCACCCGGCCCGTCGACCACGCCCTCCACGAGGTGCGGTTCGTTGCCGGCCGTCGCCGCCACACCCAATGCGTCGGCGAGCCGGCGCGCCGGGTCGATCGTGACCACGACCACCCGTCTGCCGGCGCGAGCAGCAGCGAGACCGAGCGCGGCCGCGGTGGTGGTCTTGCCCACGCCACCCGGCCCGCAGGTGACCAGCAGCTGTGCCGAAGCAAGCACGTCAGCGACCGACGAAGTGCTCATCGGGTCACCGACGGAACGGCCGCAAGCGCAGCAGCGAGCGTGATGAGATGGGCCGGGGAGAGCCTCGGCGCCGCCAGGCGTGGCAGCTCCAGGCGGGGCAACGGCAGCTCCGCACCGAGCCGGGCCAGCTGCTCGCGTTGCACGGCCATCCGCGCCGCGCCGAACTTCGAGCTGGCCTGCAGTGCGGCACGATCCGCGGCCGTCAGGGTGACTGCGCTGCTCTTGGCTGCGGCCGTTGGCGTACGCGTGAGTGCGGGCCGATCCGGCCAGCAGCAGTTCACCACCAACGGCGCGAGCGCGAGCCCCAACCCGTCCTCCAGGTCGTAGGCGAGCTCGATCAACTCGTTGACGGGTGTCTCCTCGGGCAGCGTCACCAGCAATGCCTGCGCACGCGCCGGGTCGGCGAGCATCTCCGCCACCTCGTCGGCCTGGTGGCGCACCGGCCCTGCGGACACCACCTCCTGCAGCGCCTTTGCCGAGCGCAGGAACGGCGCCGCGTGCCCTGCCGGTGGTGCATCGACGATGATCAGCTCCGCTGCCTTCGTACGTTCCAGCTCCTTGACCTTGCCCAACACCAACAGGTGCTCCATGCCGGGTGTGGAGGCGGCAACCATGTCGAGCGACGACGCCGAGGCGGCGCGTCGCAGGATGCCACCGAAACCCTTCAGGTCGAGGTAGTCGGCAAAGGCCTGCTGCGGTGTGATCGAACGTGCCCGAACCTGGCCGCCACCAGGACTGCGGTGCAACACCTGCTCACTCGCCGTGAGTGGCGAGCCGCCGAGCAGCGGCCCGAGCCCGGGCTTGCCGTCCACCGCCACCAGGAGTACATCGACGCCGGCTCGAGCCGCCAACAGCGCGAGCGCGGCCGCAACCGTGCTGGAGCCGACGCCGCCCTTGCCGGCCACGACGATCACTCGCGAGGCGGTTGTCCACGGTTCCATCAGTCCACAGGGTAACGAGGGAGGCCGCGATGCAGCGCGGCTCAGTTGCGGCGCACGCGGCCGCTCAGCGCACGGAACGCGAGCGTGAACGACACCAGACCAATTGCACCGATCGCGGCCAGACCCTGCCCGATCGAGGCCCACACCCAGCCCTCCTGCAGCAGAGCACGCATGCCCTCCAACAGGTAGGTGGTGGGGTTGAACTTCACGGCGGTGGCCAACCAGCCCGTCATCGCTTCCTCGGGTAGGTAGGCGGTGGTGAGGAACGCGAATGGGAAGAACAACAGGAACGCGTTGTTCACCGCCGTCGGGTTGCCGGTGCGCAGCGCGATCGCATACGGGAAGCCGGTGAACGCAAGCCCCCACAACCCAGCCATCAGCACGAACAGGACGATGCCGCCGATCCCGGTGGCCACATTGATGCCCAGGACGAGGCCGAGGATCATCACCGGCACTGCGAGGGCCGTGATCAGCACGAAGTCGGCGGTCATCAGGCCGAGCAGCAGCGTGCCGCGCCGCACGGGTGTGAGCAGCAGCCGATCGAGGTAGCCCTCGCTGATGTCGACGACGAGAGCGTTCGCACGGCTCACCCCGGTGACCGCGAACACCACGGCCACCGGCAGCTGGAAGGCCTTGTAGTCGAATCCCGGAGGGAAGCTGCCCTCGACGAACGACTGCAGTGCGCCGACGTTGACGAGGAAGAAGAACAGCGGGATGGCCAGTGCCGGCCCGAAGGCTTCCGGGTCGCGCCAGGTGAGCCGCAACGCGCGCAGGCTGACGCTGCGCCAGTCGGCCCAAAAACCGGCGCTGCGGGCATGCACCCGCTCGCCGTGCTGCACGCCGGTGGTTGCGCTCATGCTGCGTCCTCCTGCATCCGGCCACCGGTGATGTGGAGGAACACGTCGTCGAGCGTGGGTGTCCGTAGTGTCAGGCCCTCGACCCGCACGCCGGCTTCGGCGAGGGCAACCGCCACCGGGCTGATCGCGGTGGCCCCGTTCGCGACGGACAGCATGACCTCGTCGCCGTTGGTCTCGACCCGTTCCACCTCGGCGAGGCCGCTGAGGACGGCGGCAACCTGTGCCGCACTGGCAGGGGCGACACGGGCGACGATCACGTCGCTGCCGATCGACCGCTTCAACTCGGTCGGGGTTCCCTCCGCCACCAGCTTTCCGCGAGCGATGATGCCCAAACGGTCGGCCAGCGCGTCGGCCTCCTCCAGGTACTGGGTGGTGAGGAAGATCGTCATCCCCAGCTCTTCGTTGAGGTACCGCACCTCTGCCCACACTGCGGCGCGGCTGGTCGGGTCGAGCCCGGTGGTGGGCTCGTCGAGGAACAGGACCTCGGGCTGGTGCACCAGTGCCGCCGCGAGATCCAGCCGTCGCTTCATGCCGCCCGAGTAGGTGTTGATCCGGTGGTCGATGGCGTGGCCGATGTCGACCAACTGCAACAGCTCGTCCACCCGCTGGGTACGTGCGGACTTCGACAATCCGTAGAGCCGGCCTTGCAGATCCAGCAACTCGCGTCCGGTCTGCTTCCCGTCGAGGGCAGCCTCCTGCAGTGCGACCCCGATGCGGAGCCGTACCTTGTCGGCGTCGCTGCCGACGTCGAACCCGGCCACGGTGGCCGACCCGCCGGTCGGGATGAGCAACGTCGTCAGCATGCGCACCATGGTGCTCTTGCCTGCACCGTTGGGCCCGAGGAACCCGTAGATCTCGCCCGACGTCACCGACAGGTCGACCCCGTCGACGGCTCGATTCTCGCCGAACGTTCGTTGGAGTGCGCGTGCTTCGATCGCTGTGCTCATCGGGGATTGAGGATAGGGCCGCTCGGCTGCATCACCGATGGCTACGGATCATCGCCTCGATGCGCGCCACTCGCGTTCGCGCTGGTGGGTGTGTGGCTGCCAGGCGCTCCCGCCCGGTCAGCGGGCGATCGCCACCGAAGTCGGCAACGAAGCGCCGCAGCGCGGTGGCGAGTGGTCGTCCGAACCCCATCGTCACAGCTCGGCGGTCCGCTTGGAACTCGCTGTTGCGACCCACCATGTTGGCCAACGCATTGCTGAGCAGCAGGCCACTCAGGAAGACCCACGAGATCGCGGTGAGCAAGGCCGCCAGCGTGCGGCCGAGCGCGGTGATCGATGTCGAATGGCTGGCGTAGCTGGTCGTGGCAGCTGATGCGACGTTCTGCAGGAAGAACCCGATACGGGCCAGCACCAAGACCGGGATCGACAGCCACTGGCCAACGGTGAGCGCCACCGTGTGCAACCCGAGGTGGTGGCTGAGCTCATGTGCCAACACCCCGGACAGCTCGTCGCGCGGGAGTGCGTCCAGCGCATACGAGGTGACCACGACCAGGTGCCCCCCACACGCGAACGCATTCAGTTCGTTGGACGGCAGGACGGCCAACACGTATCTGCGCCCGGGCAGGTCGTTGGCCTGCAGCACCGGGCGCCAGGCGGGTGCGAGCAGACTGCGCTCTCGGGGGGTCGGCCGCCGAGCGCCCAGCAGCGGGGCGAGCACGAACACCTGCACCGGGCGGAGGAACAGCAGCACGACGGCCGCGAGGTAGCCGCCGGCGAACAACAGGAACGACACCTGCCAGACCAGGTGCACCGGGTACCACACGACGAGCAGCGCGAGCAGCCAGACAGGCGCGACCGCGAGCACCGGGGCGATCGCCGTGATCGCCGAGGTATCCAGGTTGCGGCGCCTGTTCCGCGACCGCCCGATGGTGTCCACGTTGCCACGATACGAGCGAATTCACCTGCTCACGGCCAGTGAGGGACACCTCACAAGAATCTCCACTTTTGTGGCGCCCGAAACTGCCGATACCAAGCGTGCACCTCCGCTCGGAGCGTGTGCCGAAAGGAGGGACCCGATGCCGTCGACGATGCCAGCGCGCCACGGTGAACCCGGCGCGCCCTCCGTCGAGGCGCTGCTGACGCAGGCACGCGACGTCGAGAGCCTGGATCTCGGTCGGGCCCGGTCACTCGTGCAGCAGGCGCGGGTGCTCGCTCGCTCGCTGCAGGATGCCCCTGGTGAATCCGAAGCGTTGTACCGGCTCGCCGAGCTCTCCTACGCGTCGGGCCTCAGCAACGAAGCCTTCGCCGTCGCTCTCGAGGCCCGTGATCTGGCGCATCAGTGCGGCGCAGTGGTCACACAGGTCTCGGCCCTGAACCTGATCGCCGCGGTGCAGTACCACGCGGCCAACTTCTCCGAGGCGATGGCCTCGGCGCTCGCGGCGCTCGAGTTGTACCGGTCCACCGATGAGCGCAGCAGCGAGGGCATGCTCCTCAACTCGCTCGCCGTGATCCAGCACAGCCTGCGCGACACCGACCGGGCGATCGTCACCTACGAAGCCGCGCTGATGGCGAACAAGGGTGAGAACCGTCCGGCTCTCGACGCCATCACGCTCGCCAACATGGCCAAGGTGCGCGCCGAGCGCCACGAGGACCTGCTGGCCGTCAGCCTCGGCGAATCGGCGTTGGATCTGGCCAAGGATCACGCACCCGAGTTCGTGCCCGAGATCCTCGCTCGCCTGGCGATGACGTATGTGGCGCTCTCCGCACTGGATCGCGCGGCGAGCTGCCTCGACGAAGCGGACGGCGTGCTGCGCGACCGCACCGCGCGACGCGTGGCACTCTCGCCGGGCAGTGTGGTCACCGTCAGGTCGGCGCGAGGTGAGCTCTACGTTGCTCAGCATCTGCGCGACCATGCACTACGTGAGTGGGGCGATGCGTTGGAGCTCGCCACGCAGGCCTCGATGACCGAGGTGGCGCTCGGACTTCGCGAGAAGCTGGCGGGTTTGAGCAAGGACATGGGCCGTTTCGAGCAGGCGCTCGCGCACCAGGAGGCCCGTTACGCGCTCAACGAGGAGATGTTCAATCGGGGCACCGATCTGCGCATCAAGACGCTGCAGATCCAACACGACACCGAAGCGGCGCGCCAGAAGTCCGAGATTCTCCGTTTGCGCACCACCGATCTCGAGCAGATGGTCGCAACCCGCACGGAGGCGCTGGAGGCGCTCCTGTACGAGGCGTTGTCCCGCGTCGCCGTCATCGCCGCGCGCACAGATGGTGTCGGCGGGGACCACGCCGTCCGCGTTGGCGAGCTGTCCGGCGAGATCGCTGCAGAACTCGGCGAGAGCAGCGAGTTCGTGCACCGGCTCACCCGGGCCACGCGCCTGTACGACATCGGGTTGGTCGGCGTGCCCGACAGCTTGCTGATACGGGCTGGCACCTGGACCCCCGATGAGTCGAGGGCGGTCGCCGAGCACACAGCGATCGGGGCCGAGCTGTTGGGCGGCAGCACGTCCTGCGACATCCAGCTGGCCGCAGAGGTCGCCCTCACGCACCACGAGCAGTGGGATGGCAGCGGCTACCCGGCAGGACTGGTGGGCCCGAGCATCCCCCTCGGCGGGCGCATCGTCGCCATCGCCGATACGTTCGACTCGCTCACCCGCACGCGTCCCGATCAACGCTCCTGGAGCATGATCGATGCGATCAACCACATTGTCAGCGGCGCCGGTGCACGTTTCGAGCCACGGATCGTGCGGGCGTTCATCGCGGTGATGGTTCGCCGCCACCCGCAGCTGGCGCAGCAACTCGACCGGTCAGTGCTTGCATGACCCAGTCGCCCACGAGTTGGGCGAGGTCGTCGATGGGCATCTTCAACCTGTCCATGCGGTGGGCATGGCTGAACGACGACACGGCGCCGAGCACGCCCACGACGTAGAACGACGGATCTCCGTCGGCGAGCGAGCCGTCGGCCTGGGCGGCGTCGATCAGGCGGCGGACATCTCTCGCGTACACGTCGCTGCCCTCCTTGAGCACCGACGCCAGCGCATCGTCGGTGCGCTCGACGTCGAGCAGTGCGAAGTAGGGGGCGTGCTCGGCCATGAATCGGACGCTCGCCTCCGTCCCTTGTCGGATGCGGACGACGGGTGATGCGTCGGTGCTCATCGCTGCGGCCTGCGCCCTGCGCAGCTGCAGCCTCATCTCGCGGACCAGTTCGCCGAACAGCGACTCCTTGGTGGGGAAGTACCAGTAGAACAGGCCCTTCGCCACGCCCGCAGCAGCGCAGATGTCGCTGATGCGCGTCGCGCCGTAGCCCTTGTCGGTGAACAGCCGCTCGGCTGCCTGCAACAACTGCTGCTTGCGTTCGTTGCCCTGTTCGGTGTGACGCCGATCGTCGACCACGGCGACAGTCCAGCAGGCATTGACCCGCCGGTCAATCTTGCGCCCTCGCGGCGTCCTACACTTGCGCCCGATGACCGAGCCCCGCTCAGCGAGCCGTGATGCGCGAATTGTCGAACGCGCGCGCAACGAGAAGTGGAAGAACCCGCCGTTGTTCATCGAGATGCTCGAGTGCATCAACTGCGACGCCTGCCTGCGCCACTGCCCGCCACAGTTCGGCGCGATCTTCAACTTCGGCCCCGACGTTGTCATCATCCCCGAACTGTGCAGCGGGTGCGACAAGTGCCTGCCCGCCTGCCCGGTCAACTGCATCTACCCCTTCCCCGACTGGGAGGCCAAGGGGTCTCCTCAGGAGTGGTGGCAGGAAGCGGGCGGCCCTGACGATCCGTACCTCTGACATACTGCATCCCATGACAGCTCTCATCCCCGGGGCCGAGCCCTGGTCGCACCTCGGAACCTCGACGAACGGCGCGCTGGTCCTGCATGGATTCACCGGCAACCCCGGCAGCATGCGCGGCGTCGCCGAGGCGCTGGCCGCAGCCGGCTTTCATGTGGAGATGCCGCTGCTGCCCGGTCACGGCACCGTCGTCGAGGATCTGGTGCCCATCCGCTGGGCCGACTGGCTTGCGTCGGCCGAGTTGGCGTACCAGCTGCTGGCCACGCGCACCGACAAGGTGGTGGTGGTCGGGCTCAGCATGGGCGGCGCGCTCACCTTGCGTCTCGGCGCCGATCACCCGGAGATCGCCGGTCTGGTGTGCATCAACCCGGCTGCGCAACCGCAGCCACCCGAGGTCGTCGAGATGCTCCAGGGGATGGTCGACGGCGGGATGGAACTGATGCCCGCCATCGGCAGCGACATCGCCGACCCCGACGCCCACGAGTCCGCCTACGAAGCCACCCCGATCCGGGCCATGCTGTCGGTCGTCGTCGACGGCCTGGCGCCACTCGCCGCCGAGTACCCGCGTATGACGGTTCCGCTGTTGCTGCTCACCTCTCCGCAGGATCACGTGCTCGAACCGGCACAGGGCGACTACCTCGCCGCCAACTACGGCGGCACGGTGCAGCGAATCCTGCTCGAGCGCAGCTATCACGTCGCGACGCAGGACTACGACAAGGACATCATCTTTGCCGAGACCGTGGCCTTCGCCCAGCGCGTGACTGCCTGACGAATGTCGATCATCGCCAGCATTCCAAGCCCGTCCGACGGCGTGTTGAGCCTGGGCCCCCTCGATATCCACGCCTACGGGATGATGATTGCGCTCGGCGTCGTCGCCGGCGTATGGCTGAGCGGTCGCCGAATGGAAGCCGCCAAGGTGGGCACGCGCGACGACATGAGCGCGATTGCGATGTGGGCGGTGGCCGCCGGTGTGATCGGTGCCCGCGTGTACTACGTGATCACCGACAAGAGCCAGCCGTGGAAGGAACCGTCGCGCTGGCTCAAGATCTGGGAGGGTGGCCTCGGTATCCCCGGCGGTCTGCTGCTCGGGGTGCTCGTCGGTGCGTGGGCCATTCGGCGTCGCGGTCTGTCGGTGGCGGGTGTGCTCACTGCTGCAGCACCTGCGCTGCCGCTCGCACAGGCGATCGGCCGTATCGGCAACTGGTGGAACCAGGAGCTCTACGGTCGCGCAACGACGCTGCCGTGGGCGCTGCGCATCGACGATGCCAACCTGCCGGGCGGCGGCCCGAGCAGCCAGTACCCGTCGGGCACCACCTTTCACCCGACGTTCCTCTACGAGGTGCTCTGGAACCTTGCACTGTGCGTGATCCTGATCGTCATCGGCAAGCGGGTGCTGCTGCGGCCCGGTCGTCTGCTGGCCCTGTACGTGATCGGCTACTTCACCGGTCGCTTCTGGATCGAGGGCCTGCGCATCGACCCGGCGAACTCTGGTGGCGGGCTACGGCTCAACCAGTGGGTGTCGCTGTTCGTGGTGCTGGCAGCCGTGTCGTTCTTGCTGATCGATCGGTTCCGTCATCGCGATGATGCGTCGGCTGTGCCGGATGACGTCGATGAGCCGGATGAGGTCGGCGCCGAGCTCGAGAGCAGCGAGCCCGCCTCGGCCGAGGACGACGATGGCGGCTACGTTCCGCCAGATGAGTGACGACGTCGTCCTGATCGAACACCGTGAGCCGGGTATCGCACTGCTCACCCTCAACCGGCCCGAGCGGCTCAATGCGTGGAACGGCCCACTGGCGGCGCGCTACTTCGAACTGCTCGACCAGGCTGGCGCCGACCCGAAGGTGAAGGTGATCGTGGTCACCGGCGCCGGCCGTGGGTTCTGCGCCGGGGCCGACATGGACACGCTGCAGGACATCGGCGCTGCATCGGGCGGCGACGGTGCGGAGAGCGCCGCCGGCGGCCGACCGCAGTACCACACCACGTTGATCCCCAAGCCCGTGATCGCCGCCGTCAACGGTGCCTGCGCTGGGATCGGGATGGTGCAGGCACTGATGTGCGACATCCGCTTCGCTGCCGCCGGCGCGAAGTTCACCACCGCCTTCGCCCGCCGTGGCCTCATCGCCGAATACGGCATGAGCTGGGTGCTGCCCCGCCTGATCGGCCAGGCGCGTGCGCTCGATCTGCTGTTCTCCGGCCGCGTGATCCTCGCCGAGGAGGCCGCGCAGATGGGCCTGGTCAACGAGGTCGTCGCCCCGGAACACCTGCTCGACCGCACCCTGGAGTTCGCAGCCGAGTTGGCCACCTACTCGTCACCGACCTCGATGGCGGTGATGAAGCGGCAGGTCTACGCCGACTGGGACCGCAGCCTGATCGGCGCCACCGACGACGCGGTGGGGTTGATGAAGGCATCGCTGCGCCGCGACGACTTCAAGGAGGGCGTCGCCAGCTTCCTGCAGAAGCGCAACCCAGCCTTCGCGCCGGTGAATCTGGACGCCTGAACCAGCGTCAGCCCAGGTCGCGTAGCTGCTCGGCCAGCACTTCGGGGATCACCGGGTTGAAGAACTCACCGCAGGCAACCTCAGCGGCGGCGATGAACCTCGGCACGCCCGCGCTGCGCCATGGTGACACGATCTCGATGTTGAACCACGCCTGCGGCCACTCGGCGCCGTCGGTGGGGCGCTGGTTGAGCCACATCATGTAGGGCAGCGGACGGCCGTGGAGCCGATCCAGGCGGCCGAGCACATCGATCAGGATGGTGGCCATGTCGTCGCGGCCGTTGCTGTCGAGCGAGCTGACGTCGGGTACCTGCAGGCGCGGCGCCAACGACACTGCGATCGGGTAGGTGCTGGCGATCGGCACCGACGCGATCCACCCGTCCGTCTCGGCCACGAGCCGTTCACCAGGGTGGAGATCCGGCGACCACTTCGCTTCCAGCAGCCGCAGCGGACGCTCGGGGACGTGGTCGTAGGCGTAGATCTGCCCATGAGGGTGCGCGATGGTGGCGCCCACCTCGGGGCCGCGGTTCTCGAACACGAGCACGAAGTCGACGTCGGGGCGCGCCCCCAGCTGCTCGGTTCGCTGGGCCCACAGGTCGATCACCTTGCGTGCGCCGTCGACGCCCAGTGACGCGAAGGAGGCATCGTGTTCGGAGGTGTACAGCACCACTTCGCAGCGCTCGCCCGGCATTGCCGGCCATCGGTTGGAGAACCAGCGGACGTCGTACGGTTCGGGTGCTTCCCGGCCGCCCGGGCAGAACGGGCAGCCGGTGCTGGGCAGGTTGGGTCTGGCCTGGCGAGTACCCACCACGTGCACGATGGTGCCGAGGAAGGGGTCGATACGAACGTCGTGGGGTTCGGTCATCGGAGTCAGTCGGGGAGTCGAAGACCTGTGGCGGTGTCGAACAGGTGCAGCGCCCCTGGGTCGGGCCGCAACTGCACCGTCTCACCGGCGCGTGCCGCGGAGAGGCCTTCTGCACGTGAGACCATCGACAACCCCGGGTGGCCCTCGGGGGTGCAGTAGAGGAAGCTGTCGCTGCCAAGCTCCTCGACGGTGTCGATCGTGGCGTGGATACCGGTGCCGTCGGGGCTGATGTGCAGGCTCTCCGGGCGGACGCCGATCGTGATCTGATCCGAGGTGAGCGCCGACCGTTGCTCGGGTGTGAGATCGAAGTGGAAGGACGCGAACTCGGCGCCGTCAGCGGTGACGGTGCACTGCATCTCGTTCATCGCGGGCGAGCCGATGAACCCGGCGACGAACACGTTGGCCGGCCGGGTGAACAGCTCGCGCGGGGAGGCGCACTGCTGGAGCAGGCCATCCTTCAACACAGCCACTCGGTCACCCATCGTCATCGCCTCCACCTGGTCGTGGGTGACATAGACGGTGGTGACGCCCAGACGGCGCTGCAGCGCGGCGATCTGGGTGCGCGTCTGGACGCGGAGCTTGGCGTCGAGGTTCGACAGCGGTTCGTCCATCAGGAACACCTTCGGATTGCGCACGATCGCGCGTCCCATCGCCACTCGCTGACGCTGGCCACCCGACAGCTTGGCCGGCTTGCGGTCGAGGTAGTCGCCGAGGTCCAACAGATCCGCTGCTTCCTTGACGCGAGTCGCGATCTCTTCCTTCGGCAGCTTCTTGATCTTGAGGTGGAAGCCGATGTTCTCGGCGACGGTCATGTGCGGGTACAGCGCGTAGCTCTGGAACACCATGGCGATGTCGCGGTCGCGCGGCGGCACCCAGGTGACGTCGCGATCACCGATCAGCACCGACCCGTCGTCGATCGGCTCGAGGCCGGCGAGCATCCGCAGGGTCGTGGACTTGCCACAGCCTGACGGGCCGACGAGCACGAGGAACTCGCCGTCGATGATCTCCAGGTTGAGGCGGTCGACCGCAGGATGCTTCATCCCCGGGTAGATGCGCGACGCCTCGCGGAACGTGACGCTAGCCATTCGATCTCCTTCGGTCGGCCGCTCGCGACTCGAACGGCACTGGTGCTTCGTTGAACTCTGGATCCGCCAACACCAGCTGGCTCGCTGTGTGCCGGAGCGCGGTGCGGGCAGGGGCGGGCAACCGACGATCGGAGATGACCGTGGCCGCCCTGTCGAGCGGTGCGATGGTGCTGAGACCGATGAGGTTCCACTTCGTGTGGTCGGCGAGCACCATGAGATGCGGTGTGGCATCGACGAAGGCGCGATTGATGTCGGCCTCCATCAGGTTCGGGGTGGTGAACCCGGCCTCGGCAGCCATGCCGTGCACGCCCATGCAGACGACATCGAGGTGCAGCGTGCGCAGCGTGGCGAGCGCGACAGGCCCGACGAGCGCATCGGATGGCGTGCGATCGCCGCCGGTGAGGACGACGGTGCGGTCGGGACGCGGGGCCCGGTACAGCACGTCGGAGACCCGGACCGAGTTGGTGACCACCGTGAGATGCGGGATGTCGACGAGGTGGTAGGCGAGTTGCCAGGTGGTGGTGCCGGCGGTGATGCCGATCGCGCTGCCGGGGGCGATCATCGCCGCCGCAGCCATCGCGATTGCGTGCTTCTCGGCCATGTTGCGCAGTGACTTCGCCTCGAACCCTGGTTCGTCGCTGCTGCGCTCGGCGCGAAGTGTGGCGCCGCCATGCACCTTGGTGACCATGCCGGTCTCGTCGAGCGTCTCGAGATCGCGCCGAATCGTCATGTCGCTGACGCCGAGCAGCGAGGACAGCTCGCTGACGCGCACAGTGCCGCGCCGACGCACCTCGGCGACGATCACGTCGTGGCGTTGGCGAGCAAGCGCGCGAACCGCAACTGCGTCGACCACGGTGCTGGACATGTGCGTAGCCTGCCCCCGAGTGTTGGGAAAGTCAACAGTTTCGCACAGCAATTTCCCGCTCGACCGTGAGAGTCGGTGATTTGGATCCAGAAACTCACATGCCGTGTGCGAATAACGAACAGTGGCCCTTGACAGGCACAAGTCCTTCATGGGATGTTCATGTCAGTACTCGACAAGTCTGCGAGTGCGTCAAGCAGTTCCGAACACACATCCACTAGGGGGAATCGTGTCAGAAGGTTACGAACAGTCACCCAGCCCGGCCGACGTCGGGTTCAAGATCGTCTCACGTCGCGGCCTCATCATCGGCGGCGCAGTTGTCGCCGGCGCCGGTCTGCTCGCCGCGTGTGGCGACGACGACAAGGATTCGGGTACCACCACTCCCGCCACCGATGGCGGCACCGAGACCACGACCGCCGGCGGCGGCGAGACGACGGTTGCCCCCTCGGGCGACGCGGTCACCGTGGGCATCAACGAGGCAGCCGGCAGCAAGGCATACGACGGCGCCAAGGCCGGCCTCGACGCCACCGGCGTGCCGTACACCGGCAACTTCGTCGATCACAACAGCTTCCAGGACAACATCACCAGCTACCTGCAGCAGCCCGACGACGTGTTCACCTGGTTCGCCGGCTACCGCATGCGCTTCTTCGCGGAGAAGGGCCTCGCCGGCGACATCAGCGCCGTGTGGGACAACCTGCCCGACTTCACCGAAGGCTTCAAGACGGCCGCCACCGGCAACGACGGCAAGCAGTACCTCGTGCCCACCAGCTACTACCCGTGGGCCGTGCACTACCGCAAGAGCCTGTTCGAGGAGAAGGGCTACACCGTCCCCACGAACAAGGACGAGCTGCTGGCACTCGCGACGCAGATGAAGGCCGATGGCCTCGTCCCGTTCGCCTACGCCAACGACGGCAAGTGGCCGGTGCAGGGCACGTTCGACATCTTGAACATGCGCATCAACGGCTACCAGTTCCACGTCGACCTGCTCGCGGGCAAGGAAGACTGGACCGGGGAGAAGGTGAAGGCCGTGTTCGCACTCTGGACCGACCTGCTGCCGTTCCACCAGGAGAACCCGAACGGGCGCACCTGGCAGGAAGCAGCCACCGCACTCGAGGCCAAGGAAGCCGGGATGTACTACCTGGGCACCTTCGTGTCGAGCAACTCGACCGACGAGGAGTACCTCGCCGACCTCGACTTCTTCAACTTCCCCGAGCTCGACCCGGCCATCGGTGCATCCGCACTCGACGCCCCGATCGACGGCTTCATGATGGCCGGCTCGCCGAAGAACGCAGACGGCGCGATGGCGATGCTCACCGCCATCGGCGGGATCGACTTCATCACGGCTGCCAACGCCGTGAACCCGAGCGCAGTGCCGGCGAACAGCAAGTTCGATTCGTCGGTCTTCACGGCGATCCAGAAGAAGTCGGCCGAGCTCGTCGGCGCTGCGGAGTTCATCGCGCAGTTCCTCGACCGTGACACCAGCCCGGATTTCGTGTCGAACGTCATTGCCGACGCGTTCGCGAACTTCCACGCTGATCCGTCGACGATCGACTCGATCCTCAGTGACATCGAAACTCAGAAGTCGCAGTACCTCTGAGCATGACTGATGGAAGCTGAGATCACAGCTCCCGTTCATACGACGGCGACGCCCCTTCCGGGGCGTCGC
>JAYSPV010000115.1:0-9199 GCA_043721915.1 Ilumatobacteraceae bacterium
ACCCACCCGATCGCATCTGGGTACTGCTCACCCTTGCGTTCTTCTGGTTCATGGGTCACCGGGTCGAGGACAACATCGGCCGAAAGCGGTTCACGATCATGGTCGTCCTGATGACGGTCATCCCCACGATCGCAGTCTCATTGTTTGACTTCACCGCGAAGACGGGGCAGGCGTACGGACTGGGCATCCTCGCCATCGCCATGCTGGTGATCTACGCCTTCGACAGCCCGAACGCAGTGTGGTTCTTCAATGTCCCACTGTGGGTTGTCGCCTCGATCTTCGTGCTGCTCGATGTGCTGCAGTACCTCGGCACCGGCTTCTTGGGTGGGCTACTGGTGGAGTTGGGGGCAATCATCGTCGGTTCCGTCACCGCCCGTCAGTTCGGCATGCTCAACGACATTGCCTTCATCCCGCGTTTCGTCAAAGGTGGGCCGCCCGGTCGGTCCAAGGCGAAGGCTGTCGGGCGCGGCCGCAGCGGCGGCTCGACAGTGGTGGCGGGCCCGTGGGCGGGCACCCCGGCGCACTCGGCTGCCGATCAGATGGAGCTCGACACGCTGCTCGACAAGATCAGCGCCAACGGCATCGACTCACTGTCGCGCTCGGAGAAGGCCCGCCTCAACGAGCTCAGCAAGAAGCTTCGCGGCCGCTGACCCGCGGCTCACGCAGCGACTGCTCCACGCCGCGATCGCAGTGACTGGTTGTAGGCCGCGACCAGCAGCACGCCGGCAAGCAGCGTCGCCGCGTTGGCCAGCATGTGGTAACCCCATGCCTGCTTGACGAAGCCGGAGGCAAACGCGGCGATGCCGCCGCAGAAGCTCATCGTGAGATCGGCCGTGCCCTGCACCTCCACCCGGCTGTCCAGTGGCACGGCTCCAGTGAGGATGCTGCTACCGGCGATCAGCCCAATGTTCCAGCCGACACCCAGCAGGAACAGCCCGGCGAAGATCATCCACGGCACGTATCCGGCGACAACCGACACCACTGTGCCGCTGGCCAGCACGCAGGCACCCACCATGATCGAGCGCACCTGGCCGACACGAGCGACGAACCGGCCGACGAACGGCGCGAACGCATACATGCCCGCGATGTGCAGCGCAATCACGTACGCCGACAGATCGGCCTGGGCCTCGCCGTGATCCTTCATGTGCGAGGGGGTCATCGTCATCACCGCGACCATTGCGGTCTGCGACACCACCATCGCCGCCAGGCCCAGCGAGGCCATGTGGCTCTCGCGGATCACCCCGGCCGACAGCTTCACCTGCCGCAGCGGCCGCACTCGTTGCGCGTGCGGATCCATTTGGCCGTTGACCGCCAGCGGATCCGGGCGTAGGCGCACGGCAACGACCGCCATCGACACCAGGAGGAGCAGGGAGGCGAACCCGAACGGGCCGATCAGCCCATCGAGGCCGAGCGCCTTGCCGGCCCGCTTCTCCCACGGAGTGAGGATCGGGCCAAACACGGCACCGAGCGTGCCGACCACCACCACGCTGGCAATCGCCTGGGCCCGGCGGTGCTCCGTGGCGAGGTCGGCAGCCACGTAGCGGCCTTGCAGCGTGGCGGCCTGGGCTCCACCGAAGAAAAGCATCCCGACCAGGAACAGCGGGAACGACCGCAACTGCCCGCCCGCGCCAGCAATCAGCGCACCCACCGCACCCAAACCGAACGCGAACATCAGCCCAGGCCGACGGCCGTTGCGACGCATGTAGGCGGACAATGGCACTGCCAGAAATGCTGCACCGAGCGTGAAAGCTGCTGCGCCCGAACCAGCTAAGCGGTCCTTGTCATGCAACAAGTCCTTCGCGAGCAGCGCCCCGACCGCGACCACACCCGCGATTGCCGCCTGGCCCGGCACCTGGGCGAAGCGCAGCGTCCACAAGGTGCGGCGCTGCAGGTCCGCGTACTGGTCGACATCCGTCGAGAGCGAGGCGGTCACGCGACAGACCCGGCCGGCGCGATCCACTCCATCGGCTGGCCGGTGACGTCTGCGATCAACTCGAAGTCCTTGTCGTAGTGCAAGACCGTGAGGCTATTCAGTTCGGCACACGCGGCGAGGATCAGATCCGCAGGCGACGGCGCCCGATGCGTGCCGCGGGCAGCCATCAGCCCCTGTACGTCGAGCGCCCGATCGATCATCTTCTCCGTCACTGCCACCCGCGGCATGCCGTTGAGTTCGAATCGTGCTGCATGAAAGTCGTCGCCCGACGTCGATGACACCAGCACCTCGAGCATGCCGACCCCGGTCACGGCCACACGCCCCGAGAGAACGGGCGACAGCCACCGATCTGCAACATCGGTATGAATCATTCGCATCCAGGCCGACTTGTCGATCAGGTGAGTCGCCATCAGTCCCAGCTGCGTTCGATGCTGTGCAGTTGGTCCGGCTGAAGGCGTCGCATTCGGTCCATCAGGCGTTGACGCGCGTCGCGAGCAATGATCTCGCTCAGCGCCGCGTCGATCGTCTCGGTCGTACCTGTGGTACCCAGCACGGCTGCAGCCAGATCCACTTTTTCCCGATCGATGTTTAATGCGGTCTTCGTCACCATGCCGACAAGAGTAGCCACCAAGCAGCCAGGCGTCAACCATTCAGCAACGGCTTGAGAAACCTTCCGGTGTGGCTTTCGTCTACCGATGCAACATTCTCCGGGCTACCTTCGGCAATCACCAGACCGCCACCGCTGCCGCCTTCGGGGCCGAGATCGATGATCCAGTCGGCGGTCTTGATCACGTCGAGGTTGTGCTCGATGACCAGCACGGTGTTGCCCTGATCGACCAGGCGCGACAGTACCGTCAGCAGCCGACGGACATCTTCGAAGTGCAGGCCGGTGGTGGGCTCGTCGAGCAGGTAGATCGTGTGGCCGGTGTTTCGCTTGGCCAGCTCGCTGGCCAGCTTCACCCGCTGTGCCTCGCCACCTGACAGCGTGGGCGCCGACTGACCGAGGCGCACATAGCCGAGGCCGACATCCATCAGCGTCCGCATGTAGCGGTGGATCGCCGGCTGGTTCGCGAAGAAGTCGACCGCTTCCGCCACCGGCATGTCGAGGATCTCGGCGATGTTCTTGCCCTTGAACTGGATGTCGAGCGTGTCGCGGTTGTAGCGAGCTCCCTTACACACCTCGCAGGGAACGTACACGTCGGGGAGGAAGTGCATCTCGATCTTGATCGTGCCATCGCCGCTGCACGCCTCGCACCGCCCGCCCGAGACATTGAAGCTGAACCGGCCCGGCAGGTAACCGCGCACCTTCGCCTCGGCGGTGGTGGCGAACAGCTTGCGCACGTTGTCGAACACGCCCGTGTACGTGGCCGGGTTGCTGCGCGGCGTGCGACCGATCGGCGACTGATCCATGTCGATCACCTTGTCGAGCTTGTCGATGCCGGTGATGTTCTTGTGGCGGCCGGCGGCCGACTTCGACTTGTAGATCTTCTGCATCAGCACCGGCAGCAGGATGTCGCGCACCAGGGTGCTCTTGCCGCTGCCGCTGACACCGGTGATCGAGACGAAGCAACCGAGCGGGATGCGCACATCGAGGTTGCGCAGGTTGTGCTCCTTGGCACCAGTGATCTCCAGCCAATCGAGCCCGGGCGACCGACGCAGCTGGGGCACGGGAATGCTGCGCCGCCGCGACAGGTACTGGCCGGTGATCGACTCCTTCACCTTCAGAATGCCCTTCACCGGGCCGCTGTACACGACCGCACCGCCGTGCTCGCCCGCGCCAGGGCCGATGTCGACGATCCAGTCAGAGGACATGATCGTGTCCTCGTCGTGCTCCACCACCAACACCGTGTTGCCGAGGTCGCGTAGGCGCAACAAGGTGTCGATCAGCCGCTTGTTGTCACGCTGATGCAACCCGATGGACGGCTCGTCGAGCACGTAGAGCGTGCCCACCAGGCCACTGCCGATCTGGCTGGCCAGACGGATGCGCTGCGCCTCACCACCCGCGAGCGTGCCGGCGCTGCGTGAGAGCGAGAGGTAGTCCAGGCCGACGTCGAGCAGGAAGCCGAGCCTGGCGTTGATCTCCTTCGTCACCCGCTCGGCGATCATCTTGTCGCGCTCGCTGAGCACCAGCGCGGAGAGGAACGCCGACGAGTCGCCGATGGCCATCGCGCAGATCTCGGAGATGTTCTTGTCGCCGACCGTCACTGCCAGCGTGGACGGCTTGAGGCGGGCGCCGTTGCACTTCGGACAGGGCACCTCGCGCATGTAGCCCTCGTACTGCTCGCGAGCCCACTCGCTCTCCGCACCTTCGCGGCGACGGTTGAGCCATGGCACAACGCCCTCGTAGGCGGTGGTGTACTCGCGCACCCGCCCGTAACGGTTCTTGTACTTCACCTTCAGGTTGCCGTCGACGCCATACAGGATCACCTTCTGCTGTGCGGCGGTGAGCGTCCCGTACGGCGCATCCATGTCGATTCCGTACTCGCCAGCGACGGCTTCGAGCATGCGCGTGAAGTACTGCGTGCTGCTGGTGCGCCAGGGGGCGATCGCGCCCTGGTTGATCGACTGGTCGTGATCGGGGATGAGCAGCTCTGGATCGACCTCGAAGGTGGTGCCCAGACCGTCGCACGCCTCGCACGCGCCGTACGGCGAGTTGAACGAGAAGTTGCGCGGTGCCGGCTCGTCGTAGCTGGTGCCACACTTTGGGCAGGCGAGGTGCTGGCTGAAGGTGAGCGTCTCGCCCTCCACTGCATCGCCACCGGCGGAATCCTTGGCTGCGAACAACTCGACCTCGGCCACGCCGTCGGCCAACTTGAGCGCCGTCTCCAGCGAGTCGGTGAGCCGGCGCTCGATCCCGTCGCGGCGCACCAGCCGGTCGACGATGATCTCGATCTTGTGTTGCTCGTAACGGGCCAGCTTCTCGTCACGCTTGAGGAACTCCGCCATGTCGACGACCTCACCGTCGATGCGGGCGCGCACGTAGCCCTGCGAGACGAGATCCTCCAGCAGCGTGCTGTACTCGCCCTTGCGGCCGCGCACCACCGGCGCCAGCACCTGGAAACGCGTACCCTCGGGCAGCAACAGGATGCGGTCGACGATCTGCGACGGCGTCTGGCGTTGCAGCCGGGTGCCGTCGTTGGCGCAGTGCTGCACGCCGATGCGGGCGAACAGCAACCGCAGGTAGTCGTAGACCTCGGTGATCGTGCCGACGGTGGAACGTGGGTTGCGGCTCGCCGACTTCTGATCGATCGCAATTGCGGGTGACAGCCCCTCGATCACGTCGACATCGGGCTTGTCCATCTGACCGAGGAACTGACGGGCGTACGCAGAGAGCGACTCCACGTAGCGGCGCTGGCCCTCGGCGTAGATCGTGTCGAACGCGAGGCTGCTCTTTCCCGAACCGGACAGACCGGTGAACACGACCATCTTGTCGCGCGGGATCTCGATGTTGACGTTCTTCAGGTTGTGCTCGCGAGCCCCCCTGACGATGATCTTCGACGCATCGATCTTCGATGGCGGAGCCTTCGAGAGCGAGGCTTTCGATGAGGAGGCAGCGGGCATGGCGGCGAGGCTACCGAGCGCCGGACGGCTGCCGACCGGCACGGACAAGGAACACAGCCGAGGTATCGACTCGATGGCTGACGAGGATCACGAACGAGCACACTATCAGGGAAGGACGAACACACGTTCCCCGATTCAGTGGCCGCAAGGCCCACCTACGATTCGAGCGACTTCGGTCGGATCGTCAAGATCCGCTGAAGTTTGCAGTCCATCGAACCGATACGACTGCCATGACTATCGACAGCGGCCTGGAACTGACGTTCACCAGCGCGGCACAGCGAATCCTGGATCACCTTGCGACGACCTCCGGACTCGCGACGTGGGCCGTGGTGCGCGACGACCACGACGGCTGCCGCACCCTGGCGGTGAGCGACCGGCCCGGCGCCCTTCACGCGAACTCCTCGCTCACGACGCCACCGGGCAGGAACGCACCGTGTCGGGTGGCTGCGCCGATCAACTTCCCCGATTGCCGGCCCTTCGCCGAGCTCGTCGGATTCGGCCGCGAGCCGTCAGCCGACCTGAGCGCCATCAAGGCCGAAGCTCAGGTGTTGGGCTCCGTCCTCGGCGCGCTGGCGGCGGCCGAGGTGCGGCACTTCCACGAACGACGCGGGTTGGCGCTCGCCGACGGTCCCACCGACCCGCTCACCGGCCTCGCTACCCGACCGGGCTGGGAGCGACGGCTGCGCCTCGACGACGCGTACTGCGCGACCTTCGGCGAGGCCGCTGCGGTGATCACCGTCGAGCTCGACGACCTCAGGCACGTCAACGAACTACACGGACACGCTGCCGGTGACGAGCAGCTACGCGTGGTCGGGGCGGTGTTCAGCGAGGCCCTCACAGATCAGCACTTCGCGGCGCGCATCAGCGGCGACACGCTCGGCGCGATCATCCTCGGCGCCACGCCCCCCGAACTCGAAGGGTTGGAACCGACCCTCCGCCAGGCGCTCGCACGCTGCGAGGTCTCCACTGCCATCGGTATCGGGCGCCGAACGCCCGAGAACGGGTTCACCGGTGCACTCACGATCGCCAACCAGCAGATCATCGGTACCTACTCCGTACGACGGACCTCTGATGCAGACGCGGGCCTGGCGGCGGCACTGCTCGACGCGATCGAGCACGGTGCAATCGTGCCCTACTTCCAGCCGATCCTGGAGCTCCGTACCGGCGATGTGGTCGCGCTGGAAGCCCTTGCGCGATGGCACTCCCCGGAGGGCAACCGCGAACCGGACCAGTTCCTGCCCCAGCTGCTGCAGGCCGGCCTGCTCGGGGCCTTGTTCGACCGAATGCTGGACGAGAGCCTGCGCAGGTTGGTCGAGTTCCGTGCAACATCCCCCGGACTGCGGCTCGCCGTGAACTTCGAGTTCGACACCAAACCGGTCAACTCCATGCTCGAGACGGTGATCCGCCTGTTGCATCGCTACTCGCTGCCCCCGGACGCACTCTCGTTGGAGCTGAGCGAGCGCCAGACATTCGAGCTGCCGGGCGATGTGCGCGACGAGTTGTTCGCCGTCGCCGATCTCGGCGTGCAGCTGATGCTCGATGACTTCGGTACCGGCTTCGCCTCGTTGGAGACCTTGACCAGCCTGCCGATCAGCGGCGTCAAGCTGGATCGTCGGTTCACCGGCCAGGTCGTCCGCGGCGAACGGGAGAGCATCGTCGTCAAGACGATGATCGCGCTGGCAGCCGAGACCGGGCTGAGCGTGGTGGCTGGCGGCATCGAGACCCAAGCGCAATGCGATCGACTCGTGCGATTGGGCTGCCGCCTGGGGCAGGGCTACCTCTTCGCACCCCCGCAGCCGGCAGATTCGATGGCGGCCGTCCTGGCCGCTCCGCTGGTCAGCACCTTCTGATCCCCGACGGTGCCCCAACCTGCTTTCTCGGCCGAACAGGTCAGCCGGCGTCGCGCAGCTCGCGGCGCAGCTCGTTGACCTCGTCGCGTAGCCGTGCCGCGTACTCGAACTTCAGCTCGGCGGCGGCCTCGTGCATCTCCTCCTCCAGCGTCTGGATGAGGCGGGCGAGCTCTTGCTGCGGCATCGTCTTCAGTTCGCGTTGCACCTTCTCGCGCTCGCGGTTGCGACGGTTGCCCTTACCCGGCACCGGTGCGCTGTCGTCGGGGCGCAGCAGCGAGAGGATGTCACCGACCGCCTTGCGGATGGTCTGCGGGTTGATGCCGTGCTCGAGGTTGTACGCGATCTGACGTGCCCGACGCTCGCGGGTGGTGTCGATCGCCCTCGTCATGCTGGGCGTGATCTTGTCGGCGTACATCACCACCTGACCGTCGACGTTGCGGGCGGCACGGCCGATCATCTGGATCAATGACGTCTCGCTGCGCAGGAAGCCTTCCTTGTCGGCGTCGAGGATGCTGACCAGCGACACCTCCGGAAGGTCGAGACCCTCACGCAAGAGGTTGATGCCCACCAACACATCGAACTCTCCGAGGCGAAGCGCGCGCAGGATCTCGATCCGCTGGATCGTGTCGATGTTGCTGTGCAGGTAGCGCACGCGCAGGCCTTGCTCGAGCAGGTAGTCGGTGAGGTCTTCCGCCATCTTCTTGGTGAGCGTCGTGACCAACACGCGATCGCCCATCGTGAGGCGGGTGTTGATGTTCTCGATCAGGTCGTCGATCTGGCCCTTGGTGGGCTTGACGATGACCTCGGGGTCGACCAGGCCGGTGGGCCGTACGATCTGCTCGACCACCTGCTGGCTGTGCTCGATCTCGTACTTCGACGGCGTGGCCGACACGAACACACACTGGTTCACTCGTTCGAACGTCTCCTCGAAACGCAACGGCCGGTTGTCGCGTGCGCTGGGGAGGCGGAAGCCGTGCTCGACCAGGATGTCCTTGCGGCTCAGGTCGCCGAGGTACTGGCCGTGGAGTTGGGGCACCGCGACGTGGCTCTCGTCGATGACGAGGAGGAAGTCCTTCGGGAAGTAGTCGATGAGGGTGAACGGCGGCTGGCCGGTGACCCTGCCGTCGATGTGCATGCTGTAGTTCTCGATGCCGTTGCAGTACCCGACCTCGGCCATCATCTCCAGGTCGTACTGGGTACGCATGCGCAACCGCTGGGCCTCGAGCAGCTTGCCGTTGGCCTCGAACCAGGCAAGACGCTCCTGCAGTTCGGCTTCGATGCCGATGACCGCCTTGCGCATCCGTTCCTCACCGGCGACGTAGTGGGTTGCCGGGAAGACCATCACCTGCTGCATGTCGTGCAACGTCTCGCCGGTGAGCGGATCCACCATCGTGATGCGGTCCACCGTGTCGCCGAACATCTCGATGCGCAGCACGGATTCGTCATAGGCCGGGTGCACTTCGATGGTGTCGCCGCGCACGCGGAACTTGCCGCGCCCCAGCGCAATGTCGTTGCGATCGAACTGCAGATCCACCAGGCGGCGCAGGATGCTGCGCATGTCGTAGTCGACTCCGACGTGCAGCTCGAGCAGTTGGCCGCGGTACTCGGCTGGATCGCCCATGCCGTAGATACAGCTGACAGAAGCAACGACGATCGTGTCGCGGCGAGTGAGCAACGCTGCGGTGGCCGAGTGGCGGAGCCGATCGATCTCGTCGTTGACCGACGAGTCCTTCTCGATGTAGGTGTCGCTGGAGGCCATGTACGCCTCGGGCTGGTAGTAGTCGTAGTAGCTCACGAAGTACTCCACCCGGTTGTTGGGGAAGAACTCGCGCATCTCCTGAGTGAGCTGCGCAGC
>JAYSPV010000116.1:0-9638 GCA_043721915.1 Ilumatobacteraceae bacterium
CCCGATGTGCGGGCACCACAACCGGTGGAAATCCCGCGGCTACCGCACCTACCGCGACCCCCACGGCCACTGGCACCACTACCGCCCAGACGGCACCGAGATCGGCTGGCGCGCCGCCACGACCGTCGTCGACCCGCTCGACGTCGAGCACCCTCACCACCTCGTCGGCTGACGCATCTGTGTGCGCTCTGAATTTTTAGGCACCCAGCGGCACAGCGGGCTTGCCGGGCTGGTGCCCGCAGGAGACCCCTGTCTGTCAGGGCGGGTGTTGACCAACACAGTCGACGGAACACTGGCCTGGTCGTACACCTACGACGGTGTCGGCCGCCTGTCGCGTGCTGTCGGTTCGGGTCACGACTACCAGTACGGGTACGCGTCGTCGGGCGGTTGTGGGGCGAACACAGGCGCGGGGTTGAACTCGAACCGGACAAGCCTGATCGATAACGGTGTCACGCTCGCGACGTCGTGTTACGACAACGCGGATCGGCTGACATCGACGACGCAGTCCGGGTACGTTGGCGGGATCTTGTACGACGCCCGCGGGAACACCACCGGTATCGCCGGCCAAACGTTGAGCTACGACTACGCGGACCGCCACACCGGTACCACGATCAGCGGCACCACAGTCACCTACACCCGTGATGCTGCGGATCGGATCGTGGCACGCACCGACAACGGTGTCACCCACCGATTCGCGTACACCGGTGCCGGCGACTCATCGAGCTACACACTCACCACCGCGAACATCGTGGTCGATCACACGATCAGCCTGCCCGGCGGGGTCACCGCGAACCTGGCGGCAGGTGTGTGGTCATACCCGAACATCCACGGCGACATCACCGCAGCCGCAAACGCGACCGGGGTGAAGCAAGGTTCGACCGTGTTCTACGACCCGTTCGGCAGCATGATCGCCGGGGCAATCCCCGACAACCAAGCTGGCAGCTTCGACAACGGATGGGTCGGCCAACACGACAAACGGTTGGAACACGCCAGCGGTCTGCGACCAACGATCCAAATGGGCGCCCGCCCCTACGACCCCGCACTCGGCCGCTTCCAAGAACTCGACCCCATCGAGGGCGGGAATGCCAATGATTACACCTACCCCCTCGACCCTGTGAATCAGGACGACCTTACGGGTCTGAAGCGTCGGGGCGGGCTGATCTGTGATGGGATTCAGGCGGTATCAATCGTGCCGTCGGCGCCATCAAAGTCTGTATCGGGGGCAGGTTCTCTCACGTATTCGGTGATTGGTTGGGTAAGAAAGGGGAGTCATTCGGTTAAGGCAATCACTCTTGGGGTGAGGCTAAACCCTATCGGTGTGCTCTTCACGATTCTGGACCTGTTGGCGTGCAGGGGAGTCCGTTTTGGCTCAGGCGATCCAATCAACATTAGTAAGCAGACGACGTCGAACGGCACGGTTGTCTACAAAAGTTCGCAGTCGCCGACGCAACCGTATATGAACGCGTGCTGTGTTCCACTCGCTCCCGATGAGGCAACGCGTCAAAGGCAGATCGCTGCCTGTCCGGATACTCCGAAGCCGTGAACGACTCTGAATCTGCAAACGGTGCACGTAGGTTGTCATTTTTTCGATGGCTTTGGGACGAGGCGGGTTGGGGACCGAACAACGTCCACCTTGTGATGGCGACCTTCTGCACCTTTGGCGCAATCGAATATCTCTCAATTCCGATAGCGCTCTTGAGCGTTGGCGTCTGGATCTGGCTGTTTCGTAGATTCGGCCGGGCACGCAAGTCTTTCGACTCTGCTTCGCAGTTGTAGGGCGACAGGTTCGTTGAGGATGGACGGCCTGTTTGGCGACGGGTTGGATGAGGACGGCGGTTCAACCACTACCATCACCACCGGGCACAACAACAAGTCCCCATACCAACCCGGACCTGACGCAAAAGACCGGCCGATTTACAGTTCCAACGGTCGGTGCACGCTTCCGGTCTGATGGCCATGTGAAGGGCAATGATGACCGGTGCTGAGTACCACCACCGACCGTTGGAACTGGCCGTCCCAGTTCGGTTGTCCGACGTAGAGCAGGACGCGGACGCGGTAGTGGCGGAACTTGCGCGTCCCGAAAGCGACTCGCTTGACGCGTTTGATCAGGTTGTTGAGCGCTTCCCTGGTCCGTTGCTGACACGGGCGGTGGGCCCGGCGACGATCTGGTTGCGCCAGCGGCGCAGCGTCCCGGTCAGAGAACGAACCTCGATCGGCATCTCCACATCGACCATGTCATCGATGAGCTCGTCCAAGAACGCGGTCGCGGCAGCAGGATCAACGATGGTGTAGAGCTGGCGAACGGTCTCCTCCGCGTGCCAGGTCATCCGCAGCTCGCCACGCAGATCACCGGCTTCGAGCAGCCCCATCAGCTTGGCCTCACCGCGTTCGCCTAGCTAGCAACATCGAGCTCGGCCAACACCTGCGCCGCGAACGCCGCCGAATACGTTCTCGGCACCGGGCACACCTCCGGATCAGGCCGCGACATCACATCAACAGTAGTAGTGGACATTCGTCCTTCTCATCTCTCGCCGCCCTACTCACAGCAACTGTCTGTCACTCAGCTACCGGCAACCACCACTATGACAGAGAGGGCTCCGGGCGTTGAGCTGGCCGACGCGTTGAGGGACATGCCGCTCGAAGCCGTCTCGTCTACTGCGGCGATCAATCGGCAGACCACGTGGTTCATCAGTGGTGAGTTGAACGGCGACGTCTGCGACGTGCTCACCTACTCTGTCAGACCCTTTCGGCAAGATGTCGGAATGTCCCACTTCGTCATCTCCTGCGACACTTGCATCATGAGCGGCACCGCTGCATGTGCCGATTGTGTGGTCACCCACCTCCTCTCGCCGGCACGGCGCGAGCGGCTCGAGTTCGATGCGGCGGAGATGAAGGCGGTGCGCCTGCTCGCTGCGGCCGGTTTGGTGCCTACGCTGCGGCATCGTGAGGCCTGCTGATCCGCCCCCGGTCACCGACGACCGGTACGTCGCCGAGTTGGCGGCGTTGACCACTCCGTTCGGTATCAGTCACACCGGCGTCGCCTCGGCAGAGGTGCTCGGTCGTGCGCACGGCGCGATCGAACAACGCCTCGCTGACGACCTCGTCAACGGCATGCAGTTCACCTTCAGGAACCCGGCTCGGTCCACTGACCCGCAGCGGGCGGTGCCCGGTGCCCGTACCGTCTTCGTGGCCGCTCGCCCGTACCTGGTCGACGAGCCCGAGGCCCCGCATGGGCCGGTCGCGCGTGTCGCCCGATACGCCTGGGCCGACCACTACGAGCCGCTGCGTGAGGGCCTGTGGGCCGTCGCCCGTCGTCTTCGGGCCGACGGTTTCAAGGCGGTGCCGTATGCCGACGACAACAGCATCGTCGATCGCGAGATCGCCCATCGGGCGGGGTTGGGATGGTTCGGGAAGAACGCGAATCTGTTGCTGCCGGGTGCGGGCAGTTGGTTCGTGCTCGGCTGCGTCGTCACCACTGCGCCCCTGCCCACTGCTGCGGCTCCCGTCACCGACGGCTGCGGCGCCTGTGTTCGATGCATCGACGCCTGCCCCACCGGGGCGATCGTCGCCCCCGGTGTGATCGATGCCCGACGGTGCCTGGCGTGGGTGCTGCAGAAGCCGGGGATCATCCCCAGTGACTTGCGAGCCGAGACCGGCGACCGTCTGTACGGCTGTGACGACTGCCAGACGGCATGCCCGCCCACGGTGCGCCTCGGGCATCGGTTCACCGCCCCACCGACATCGCAGGCTCCGCAGGCATGGGTCTCGGTGCTGCCCCTGCTGGTGGCCGACGACGAAGAACTGCTCGCGACCTGGGGGCAGTGGTACCTGGCCGATCGCGATCCGCGCTGGGTGCGCCGCAACGCGCTCGTCGTACTGGGCAACGTCGGTGATGGTGCGGATGCTGCCGTGCGGGCGGTGCTCGCCGACTACCTTGCCGATGACGACCCGATGCTGCGCGTCCACGCCGTGTGGGCCGCCCGGCAGCTGGGCGTCCAGGATCTGATGCCTACCACCGACCCTCACCCTGATGTCCTCGCCGAGATCAAGGCTGCGCGATGAAGCACCTCTTGGTCACCAACGACTTCCCGCCCAAGATCGGTGGCATCCAGTCTCTGCTGTGGGAGTGGTGGCGCAGGCTCCCTCCCTCGTCGTTCGCCGTGCTCACCAGCCCTTACGAAGGCGCGGCTGCCTTCGATGCCGCCCAGGCGTTTCACATCGAACGCACCCGCGAACCTGTGCTCCTACCGCATCCGTGGATGGTGCAGCGGATCAACGCAATGGCTCGAGAGGTCGGCGCCGATCTGGTCGTGCTCGACCCTGCGCTGCCGTTGGGGCTCGTCGGGCCGTCACTCGACTTGCCCTACGACCTCGTGTTGCACGGTGCCGAGGTCACTGTGCCGGGCCGGCTCCCGCTGAGCAAGCAGACGCTCGGGTACGTGTTGCGCCGGGCGCGTCACATCGTCGCCGCTGGCGGCTATCCGGCTGCCGAGGCCGAACACGCTGCCGGCCGCAAGCTACCGATCACCGTGGTGCCGCCGGGCGTCGATACCGACCGCTTTCACCCACTCACTGATGGCGAACGGCGCCAGGCGCGCGCCGACCTCGGGATTCCGCTCGACGCGGAGCTGGTGGTGTCCGTCAGCAGGCTGGTGCCTCGCAAAGGCTTCGACACGGCCATCCGGGCCGTCGCCCTGCTGGCGAAGTCTCGGCCGAAGCTACGCCTGGCGATCAGCGGTGGTGGACGCGACGAGCAGCGCCTGCAACGCCTCGCGGCGACGCTCGGCGCGCCGGTGATCTTCCTCGGGCGGGTCAGCAACGAGGATCTCCCGCGCCTGTACGGCTGCGCCGACGCGTATGCGATGTTGTGCCGCAATCGCTGGGGAGGGCTCGAACAGGAGGGGTTCGGGATCGTCTTCCTCGAGGCGGCGGCGTGCGGGGTGCCCCAGGTTGCCGGCGATTCCGGGGGCGCAGCCGAAGCTGTGGAGGACGGTGTCACTGGGCTGGTGGTGCGCCGGCCCGACGATCCGCGGGAAGTGGCCACGGCGATCGAACGGCTGCTCGACGATGTCGACGCGTCCGCACAGATGGGTGTGGCAGGTCGCGAGCGAGCCATTCGCGAGTTCTCCTACGACGTCTTGGCCCGGCGGCTGGGGGTGTCGCTGGATGCGCTGGCAGAATGACGCCGTGACTTCTCGTACCGTTCGAGCCGATCTCGTCGGCACTGCGCTGTTCCTCGCCGCGCTCGCCGTCGCCATACCGCTGCGCGCGCAGCGCTCGGGGCAGTTGATCATCGCCGTCGTCTCTCTCGTCCTGTTCGCGACCGGCATCGCCACCTCGTTGTGGGCCTACACGACTGCGCTGGAGCGTTCACGCAACGAAGAAGTTGGCGTTGCCAACCTGTTCCTGCTCACCGGCACGACCGCCCCCTCCTCGGTCAGGCGGTCGATGTCTGCGGCGCTTGCCGTTCAGGTGGCGGCCGCGATCGCGGGCGCCAGCGTCGGTGTGGCCGGGCTGCAGGAAGGCCAGCTCAACGCGCTTGCCTTTGGTGTGCTGGTGCCGATGTTCGGCATTGGCATGAATGGCACCTGGGCCGCGTTGTACGGTTCGTATGGGCCACGCGTCACAGTGGCGGCGAAAACCTCCAAGCGCAAGATCGGGTAGAACACCTCCATGGCTGAAACGGCGTCCCAGACCATCAACATCGCAGCGGAGCCCGAGGGCGTCTGGTCCATCGCGGTCGACTTCGAGCGCTACCCCGAGTGGGCGAAGGACGTGAAGGACGTGATCGTGCGCGTCCGTGACGCCGACGGCCGCCCGATCGAGGTCGAGTACCGCGCCTCGGCGCTCGGGCGCAGCACCCACTACACGCTGGCCTACGACTATTCGCAGGCGCCGAACGTGCTCTCCTGGCGGATGCTGCGCGGCGACATCATGCGTACGATCGACGGCGCCTATCACTTCGCGCCCACTGGCGACGGTGGTACCGAAGTCCGTTACGACCTTGCGATCGAGCTGGTCGTGCCGCTGCCGGGCTTCGTCAAGCGGCGTGCGGAAGTTCGCATCCTCAACACCGTGCGCGAGCTGAAGACCCGCGCCGAAGTATGACGGTTGGCCGTCGCCTCGGCATTGACGTCGGCGGCACGAAGTGCCTCGGGGTGATCCTCGATGACGGCGGCGAGCTGATCGAGGAGCAACGGCGTCCCACGCCGAAGGGTCCAGGGGCCATCATCGACACCCTCGCCGAACTCGCCCGGGCGTTGGGCGAGTGGGACTCGATCGGCATCGGCGTGCCGGGCCTGGTCACCCGCAACGGTGTGCTGCGCGCCGCGCCGAACCTCGTCGACATCAACGACTTCGCCGTGGGCGCATTGCTCGCCGAACGGCTCGGCACCGAAGTGCACGTGGACAACGACGGCACCTGCGCGACCGCCGCCGAGTGGAGAACCGGAGCGGCACGCGGCATCGACGACTTCGTGATGGTCACTCTCGGCACCGGAATCGGCGGGGGTGTTGTCGCCGGCGGCTCCCTGATCCGCGGTGCCAACGGGTTCACGGGTGAGATCGGGCACATGGTCGTCGACCCTGATGGGCCGCCCTGCCCGTGCGGCCGGCAGGGCTGTTGGGAGCGCTACGCATCGGGTTCGGGCCTCGGTCGCCTGGCGCGTGAGGCAGCGATCGGGAGGCGTTTGGAGCGCGTCGTGATGTTGGCTGGCGGCGACGCGGAGAAGGTGCGTGGTGAGGACGTCCAGGCGGCCGCTCGTGAGGGCGATCCCGATGCGCTGCAGGTGATCGATCACTTCGGTCGCTGGGTTGCTCTCGGCCTGGTCAACCTCACGAACATCTTGGATCCCGCGGCGTTCGTGTTGGGCGGAGGCCTCGCTGCCAGCGCCGATCTCTACATCGGTCCGATTCAGAACTGGTTCACGACGCTGCTCTATGCGCCTCACCTTCGGCCGCATCCCACGCTGGTGTTCGCCAGCCTCGGTGAACGTGCCGGTGCCGTCGGCGCGGCGCTCCTGGCAGAGGTCCACTGAGCATCCGGCAACTCGCAGCAAGCGGCAAGGGCCCCCGGGCTGGCTACAGTCCGCCGCGTGACCAATGTCGATGAACGCGTCGAGCACCTGCACGTTCGGCGCCACAACCTCTCGCTCGTCCTGCGACTTGTCGCGTCACAAGGTCCACGCAGTCGCGCCGGGGTGGCGGCTGTCAGCGGTCTGACGCGAGCGACGGTTTCCAGCCTCGTTGCCGACCTGATCGCCCGCGGATTGCTGAAGGAAGTCGGGCCCGGCTCGGACCAACGAGTCGGGCGGCCCGCCACGATGTTGCAGGTCGACGGCGCGAAGGTGGTCACGATCGGCATGGAGATCGACGTCGGCTTCACGTCCGTCCTTGCGAACGACCTGGCGGGGAACAGCGTGTATCGGCGACGGTGCCCGATCGGTGGCGCATCGTTGCAGTTCGATGATCTGGTGCCGACGTTGGTGAACGAGTTGCGGAGGGCGATCGAAGCCGTCGAGTCGGAAGGTCGGCGGGTGATGGGGCTGACGGTCGCGGTGCCGGGGATCGCCGATGTTGAACACGGTGTCGTCACGCATGCGCCCAACCTCGGCTGGCGAAAGGTGCCGTTGGGGGAGCGCCTGCACGCGGCGCTCGGCGACCACCTGCCGATCACGGTCGACAACGAAGCCAATCTCGGTGCGCTCGCGGAGTACCGAGTCGGCCCTCGCTCCGGTACCAACCACCTCGTGTACGTGCTTGCGGCGCACGGCGTCGGCGCGGGGGTGATCATCGGTGGCGACGTGTTCAGGGGCGCCTCGGGCGCCGCAGGAGAAGTCGGGCACACGACTGTGCAGCCCGGAGGACTGCGGTGTGCGTGCGGGAGCATCGGGTGCTGGGAGACCACGGTCAGCCTCCGAGCGCTGCTCGACGGGGTCGTGCCCGATCAGGCCGCGGAGATCCTGGGTGATCGCCGGTTGGGCCCGGAGGAGAAGCTCGCAACGGTGATCGCCCGCGCCCAGGCCGATGACCCCGTCGCGATTGCCGGTTTGCAGACATTCGGCCGTTGGCTGGGCATCGGTTTGGCGAACATCATCGATTCGTTCAACCCGCAGGTCATCGTCCTCGCGGGCTTTCTGCCGTTGGTGGCGCCGTGGGTGCTGCCCGAGGCGTTGGCGGCCGTGCGGGCCAACTCGTTGGTTGACTCTGCCGACCGTTGCAGCATCGAGCTCTCGTCGTTGGGCTTCTCGGCGGCGGCGCTCGGCGGCGCAATCCACGCCTCCGAGCGCGTGTTCACCTCACCACATCTGGTGCCGTTGCCCGCCACAACTGGGTGAACCGGCCGAATGGATCACCAGCTCCGATGACAGCCGACAGCGGCACTGGTCTTGACTTGACAAGGCGAAAAGACTAGATTGGCGTCGAGTTTGTATGGTCAACATACAAACTCGCGTTCAGCGTTCGTTGAACGTTCATTTCCATGAGGGGGAAATCTCAGATGAAGCGCTCCACCCGTGCTGCAGTCGTGCTTGTCACGACGCTCACCATCGTCGCCGCAGCGTGCGGCGACGACACCAAGTCCACTGACACCAAGGCTCCCACCGAGACGACCACCGCTGGTGGTAGTGGCGGCGGCAAGGTCGGCTTCATTCTTCCCGACTCCGGCTCGTCGGCCCGTTGGGAAGCATTCGACCGTCCGCTGATCACCGCCGCGTGCGAGGCAGCCGGCATCGAGTGCGACATCCAGAACGCCGAGGGCGACGCCAAGAAGATGGCGACGATCGCCGACCAGATGATTGCCGACGGCGTGCAGGTTCTCGCCATCGTCAACCTCGACAGCGAGTCGGGTGCTGCAATCCAGAAGAAGGCAGCCGAAGCCGGTGTCAAGAACATCGACTACGACCGCCTCACGCTGGGCGGCATGGCCGATGCCTATGTCTCGTTCGACAACGTCGCCGTGGGTACCGCCCAGGGTGAAGGCATCATCCAGTGCCTCGGTGGCGCCGGCAACGTCGAAGGCAAGACCATCATCCAGCTCCACGGTTCGCCCACCGACAACAACGCAACGCTGTTCAAGCAGGGCTACCAGGCCGCGATCGAAGGCTCCGGCCTCGAGACCGTCGGCGAGCAGGCTGTGCCCGATTGGGACAACGCCCAGGGTGGCGTCATCTTCGAGCAGCTGCTCACCGCAGCCGGTGGTTCCGTTGACGGCGTCCTCGTCGCCAACGACGGCCTCTCGCTCGCAGCGCAGGCAGTGCTGTCCGATGCCGGCCTCGAGGTTCCGACCACCGGTCAGGACGCGACGACCGACGGCCTTCGCGCCATCCTCCAGGGCACGCAGTGCATGACGGTCTACAAGCCCGTCGTGAAGGAAGCCGAAGGCGCAGTAGCTGCCGCAGTCGAGCTGTTGGCAGGCGGTCCGGCAACGGGCAACGCCACGATCAACAACGAGACGGGCGACATCCCCTACGTCCAGGCCGAAGTGCAGGCGATCTACATCGACAGCGTCAAGAACGTCGTCGCTGATGGGTTCGTCAGCCGCGAAGATGTCTGCAAGGACATCGAGGACCTCTGCACCGCCAACGGCATCTGATCTGCCGCTGACGACACAGTCGTTCGTGATCATCCGAGTGTGGCCG
>JAYSPV010000117.1:0-2810 GCA_043721915.1 Ilumatobacteraceae bacterium
ATACGAAGCTACCGAGCATCACCGTCGTCATCCCGCGCAATCCCCAGCGCCACACGGCCCGAATGGTGCTCGCTCGGAGTGCGGAACGCAAGGGTGTCAGTCGATCAGGCCGCCGATGAGCAGGATCGTGCCAAGTGCGCCCACGCCGACGATGCCGAGCACGGAGATCGCCGCCAAGCCGGGGACACGCGTGATCGCACTGACGCCGGCCCACAGGGCGGGGAGTTCCTTGCGCCGCCCGATCAGCTCGGACTTCAGCCCGGACAAGCTCTTCGCAGAGGCGGCTACTGGTTGGCCGGTGTCGTGATCGATCAGCACGTTGGCGGAGTTGCCGGCGGTGCCGAGGAACGAGCGAACGTTGTCGACCAACTCGGGCGAGTGCTTCGCCGCCGACCTGATGGCGAAGCGGGCGATGAGCGCGGCGCCCACCGGCACGAGGCAGATCATGCCGCCGACGATGCCCCACGTGCCGCGGCTGCGCTCGAAGATCCACATGCCGGTCGCGAATGTGGCAGACCCGACCAGGGTGGCAACCATCGCGATGCCACCGGCGAGGCGGGCCAGGCGGCGGAGGGTCAGCTGGAGGCCATCGCTGACCCGACGGACGACGACGTCGGTTTCCATGCCTGCAGTGTGTCATGCAGTTCGGCCGCTGCGACACTGTTCGCATGTTCTGCAGCGAGTACCCCCGTGATGTCGTGCAGGTCGTCGGACCCGACGCGGCCACCTACCTCCAGTCGCAGCTGTCGCAAGACCTGCGCCCGCTACAGGTGGGCCAGAGCGTGTGGACGTTCGTGCTGCAGCCGACCGGGAAGATCGACGTGCTGCTGCGCGTGTGGCGAACCGCCGATGACACGTTCGTGCTCGACACCGACGCCGGCTACGGCGACGTGATGGTCGCCCGGTTGAACCGCTTCAAGATCCGTGTGAAGGCGGAGATCACGCCGCTCGCGTGGAAGTGCCTCGCCGTGCGCGGTGGGGCCATTGCGCCCGAGGACGCGCTGGTTGCGTGGGGCACCGGCTACGACCTGCTCGGCGACGCACCGAAAGCGCCGGATGGGGCGACCGAGGGCGGCCCCGAGTACCTGCTAGCAGCCCGAGTCGGCGCACTGTGGCCTGCGATGGGCAGCGAGATCGTGCCCGGCGAGACGATTCCCGCGGAGACCGGCATCATCGGTACGGCCGTCAGCTTCACGAAGGGCTGCTACCCGGGGCAGGAACTGGTCGAGCGGATGGACAGCCGCGGTGCCACGGCACCACGGCTGCTGCAGCGTGTGCAGGTGGCGGAGGGTGGGACCGCCGCGGGCGACGCGTACGTCGTTGACGGCGTCGCGGTCGGCACCATCACGTCGGTGTGGCGCGACCAGGCGCTCGCCTACGTGAAGCGATCCGCGTTGGCCCGCTGATCAGTGAGGCAAGCGCGGCGGCTCAGCCCGTGAGCGCGTCGGCGAACTCCGGGTCGTGGCGCAACGACGCGAACTCCGGCGCCGACGCAACGGCGGACTGCAGCGTGTGCGCCGGTGCATTGGTGGCCGCCGCACGGATCCACGCGATTGCTGTGCTGCGATCGCCTAGTGCGGCTGCGGCACGCGCGACGTGCACGGCGAGCATCGGCTGGCGACCGTTGCCGTAGCTGGCCGCCGCAAAGGTGGCGGCGTCCTGATACTCGCCCAGGCGCAGCAGGATGCCCGACAGCACGAAGTCGTCGAAGGGTCGTCCGTTCGGCAACGGGCGCGGGAGCAGTTGCACCAACTCCGCGAGCGTGCGCAGTGGCGCCGCATCCGGTGGCCACCACATGACGTCTGCGGGGTGGCGGATCTCCTCCACCAGCAGTTGGCCGGCGACGACAGAATGGCCGCCCGCCAGTTGCTGCGCGGCGCGGAACCACGGTGAGGGCACGGTGTCGGGCGGGAACTGGCCGACCTCGCCGCTGGCCCAGGCGAGTGCTTCGGCGCGGGCGAGCGTCTGCTTCGCGGTCACCGCACTTGCGTTGGTTCGATCGGCCGTGATCATCTGCACCACGGCCAGTAGCGGGAAGACGATGAAGATGATCAGCCCGCGCAGAGCGGGATTGAGGGCCATGGCGACGATCGCAGCGACACACACCACGATGGTGAAGCCGATCATGATGCGGCGGGAGTGCTTCGGCGTGATGGCGTCGATCAGTTGCTCGAGGATGTTGCCGCCGTCGAACGGGAGGATCGGGATGAGGTTGAACAGCCCGATCAACGGTCCTGCCAGCAGCGCGGCGAACTGCGTGTGCGTCACGTTTTCGATGGGGAACAGCCCGCCGCCGAGCGCCAGGTACAGAGCGATGCCGAGGACAATCTGCACTCCCGGGCCGGCGAAGGAGATCCCCACCCGCTCCCAGCGGGTGAGATGTCGCGTCGGAACGAACGACGCGTACCCAGCCATGAACGTCAGTGTGATCTCGGCCTCGGCCCCGGTGGCTCGTGCGGCGAGCGCATGCCCCAACTCGTGGATCAGCGTGAACGCGGCGATCAGCACTGCCAGCATCACCGCGTACTGAAAGCCGCCGACACCCCCGCTATTGACGAGTGCGATCAGCAGCATGAACGTCCAGAAGCCCGCGCCGACGTGCACCGGAAAGCCGAGCAAACGGAACGCGGCGCGTGAGGACGGCATCGGTCCGAGCCTACGGGCTGGACGGCTGCGGAAGGGACGCGACGCCGTAGACTTCCGGCCGTGTCATACGTCTACGCCTTCGATCACAAGCACCGCCGTCCTCCCATGGAGTACAAAGATCTCCTTGGTGGAAAGGGCGCCAACCTCGCAGAGATGACGAGCGT
>JAYSPV010000118.1:0-10442 GCA_043721915.1 Ilumatobacteraceae bacterium
CCGATGCGGCCCGTGCGGTTCGCCGCTACCCCACTATCGGACGTATCCAGCCCAAAGCAGTTCCGTCGATCGGCCTCGAGGGCGGAGCGCTCGACGACGACACGGATGCTCGAATCGAGCAAGCACGCGGCGGCGGGGCCTCCCTCGGTGAGGGTGTCCGACGCACGATGGAGTCTGCGTTCGGCGCCGATTTCAGCGGGGTGCGAGTGCATAACGACTCCGGAGCGCACGACCTGAGCCAGAAGATCCAGGCGAAGGCCTTCACCACCGGGTCCGACATCTTCTTCGGCAAGGGCCAGTTCCAGCCAGGAAGCGACGGCGGCCAGGAGCTGCTGGCCCACGAGCTCACCCACGTCGTGCAGCAGGGTGGTGTCGCCGGCACCTCCGCTGAGCGCAGCGTGCAGCGCAAGGCGGTGCCCGGGTTGGCGTCGCTCGCCACCGCCGGCGGCACATGGACCGACGCAGGCAATGGCGTGTTCGGCTTTGATGTGCCCAGCACCGCCAACGATGTGGTCGCGCTCGTCAATGCGGTTCGCCAGGCCACTGCGAACGACCCCGTGCGCATCAAGGTGCTCACGGGTGTGCACGGCCATGCCCAGTTCGGCGACCTTGTCGGTACCGATGCCATCGACCCGGCGCAGTTCCTGGCGGAAGACCAGAGGGAAGAAGGACACAGCGGCGTCAGCGGCTGGACCAACGTACTGAACGTTCGCGACAAGAAGAAGGAAACAGTCACGGGCTGGATGAAAGCGCCGTCGTCGGTGGTGATCCTTGCGTGGTGTTACAGCTCGAGCACTATCGCCAACTGGGCCACCATCGCTGCCGACTGGGAAGACGGCACGAACGGGACCGGTTTCAACGCTTGGTGATCGGCGGTTCGTGATCGGCGGTGAACCTTCAGGCAGGGTAGGGCGCTAGACCACGCAGATGTCGAAGTCGGCCACCTCGCACAACAGGTCGGCGATCGTCTGTAGCGCGTCGGATGCGGGTTCGCTGAGTGCTGGCTCGTGAGGGCGCGCACCGTGGGCACGGAAACCGATCACCTTCACCCGCATCGCTGGGTCGATCGCAGCCAGCCACCCTGCTGTTCGGCGGATGAGCACGGGGTCGTCGTTGACTCCCTGCAGGATCAAGAGCCGCACTTCGTCGAGCAGCCTCATCTGGTGGAGCGTTCGGATCGAGCGCAGTACCGGCTCGTTCGATGCACCGGTCATCTGCTGGTGGATGCCGTCGTCGAAGCACTTGAGATCGATCATGGCTCCGTCCATCACGGGAGCGAGCCGCTGCCACAGGGCTTCGTCGCAGCTGCCATTGGAGTCGACGAAGCAGGTGAGGTGGCGCAGTGCCGGGTCGGCCTTCACCGCGGTGAACAAGGCGTGGAGGAAGTCAGCCTGGAGCGTGGCCTCGCCACCCGACACGGTGATGCCGCTGAGGAACGGCGCTGCGCGACGAATTCGCGGGAGCAGATCGCCGACCTCGGTGCGGAAGTGATCGCCGGTCGCCACGGGGATGGTGTGCGGGTTGTGGCAGGCGACGCAGTCGAAGTTGCAGCCCTGTAGGAACACGACGAAGCGGTTGCCGGGACCGTCGACGCAGCTGAACGTGACGGTGTCGGCAACTGCGCCGCGCACGTCGAGGGTGGTCATCGCGGGGTGCGTTCGTGGCAGCCGATGCGCTTCACGTTGCGCTGCGTGAGGTGGAACGAGTTCTCGCTGCCGGCTGCCAGGTAGTCGCTGCCGTGCCGGGCGCCCTCGCCGGCGGCGATCTTCACCAGATCGCTCTTTCGCACCAGGTAGCCGGTGATGCGCACGAACTCGTTGCTGTCGAGGTTGAACGTGAAGTCGCGCATGCCGCTCACGAACGCGCCACGGATGATGTCGACGATGGCCTGCGGGTTGCGGACCGCGGTCTCGTCGACATGGAAGATGTCGCTGATGCCGGCCGGGAACAGGCGGTGGTGCGGTGCACACGTGGTGATGTGCTCGAGCATGCCGGGCTCCTCGCCGACCGGGATGCGCGTGCCGGCGGTGACCTCGCTGTCGAGGTCGATGCCGCTCTGGCTGTGGAGGAAGCAGTGGCCGTTGCCGCCGTTGCAGTACGGCATCGGGCGCTGGGAGACGAGTTCGGCGACGCGCTCGACGATGCGACGGCTCAGCGCGTCCGCGGCGTCGTCGTGGCCGTAGCGACCGTCGAGGCCTTGGGCCTCCATCAACAGGTTGACGCACTCGGCAAGACCGAAGATGCCGAACATCGCCGAGAAGTTGTCGATGTCGATCAGACCCTCGGTGGCGAGCCAGTGAGTGTCGAAGAAGTGCTGCTCCTCGACGAGGCTGCGGATGCGGGCCTCTGCCAGTTCGGCAGTGAGCTCGACGAAGTGCGGCAGGGTCTCGCCCAAGAATCGTTCGGTGCCGCCCTCGTGGCGTAGCGCAACTTCCTTCAGGTTCATCCGCACCAGCGTGTGGGCGCCGCCACCGATGCGCAGCGAGTTGTAACAACTGACCGCGGCGTAGCGCTCGCCGTGGTCGGCGACCATCATCGGATGGTTGGCGAAGTGCGGCTTGCCCGTCTCGAAGACGGTGCGCACGGCGTCGTCGATCAAGTCGTCGGGCGTGATCAGCGGGTCGACCTTGAGGGTGATGTTGGGGACGGTCTGGCGCAGCGAGCGTTCGACGCGCAGGATGCTGCGTGCGATGCGGCTGTCGTGAGGCCCGAGGTCGACGTGCACGAACGCATCGGGCAGCATTCGGTCGATCGCGATCCAGAAGCGGCGCAGCGTCCTGTCGAGTTCGGTGTCGGTGAGCTCTGCGGTGACAAACGGGGCGAGCACCTTGTCGAGGTCGCCGAGATAGACCGGGTACGTCGTCACGCTCGGCACATGGGTGTACATGATCTGCAGGAACGACAGGGCGTCGTCGAGGTTCGTTGGTGGCAGCAGTTCGAGGTGCGCCAAGCCCTGGCGGATGGCCTTCTCGTAGTCGGGGAGGATGTAGCGCGCGGTGAAGGGCGCGTTGCCCTCGTACATGTCGCAGATCACGCGGTCACGCAGCGCCTCGGCGCAGGCTTCGGAGATGATCGGGTAGGGCAGCATCTCAGTGGCCAGGGCCGCCAGGCGGCGAACCTTCTGGTCGTAGCCCAAGCTGGCGTCCACGACGAGCGCGTGGGCGCGGGTTTCGAACTCGTTGACGTCCATACGTGCACGGTACGGGTGGGCTCGTCGCGGGGACAGGGCCGAAGGTCGTTTCCTGCCGCCGCTCGGTATGGTGCCGAACGCGGCTTGCCAGCGAGTGTCGGAAGTCGTCGTGTACCCACTGAAGTTCCTGTTCAGCGATGCCGTCGGGTCGAACCCGCGGCTCGCGTTGGTTGCCGTTCGGGCGCTGGCCGACGAGACCGACGGGTTGCTGGTGCGGGCAGTACGCCTCGCCCGCGCCGACGGCTACAACTGGGCGCAGATCGGGCGACTGCTCGGCGTCAGCCGGCAGGCGGCGAAGGAGTGATTCGAACGACTTGAGGGTGAGGTCGGCCCGGTCACCGCGTTCACGCCTCCTCATCGGCGAGGTCGCAGCGAGTGGCAGCGGAGCGAGCAGGATTTCTTCGAGACGATCGCGGACCTGCGTCGCAGGCGGGAGTTCGAGTCGGGCGACGCAATGTTCTGGTGAGGCGCGGTGTTCTGGCGAGGCGACGCAGGAGCGTCGCGGTCGTCGTGGCCACGCGGGGCCGGGCCGGGCCGGGCCGGGCCGGGGCAGCATGTTTCAATCTCGGCTATGACCTGTCGACCCCGACAACCGAGTGGGTGCCCGGCGTCGCTTCGGCGCCTTCGTTGGCGCGACGGGGCCGGCGCCGGTGCACCGTGTGACACCCTCGGCGTAGCCTTGCCGCATGGCTGACCATCCGGTGCTCGAGGGCTTCTCGCCCGCCGTGCGCGAGTGGTTCGCCGCGTCGTTCCCCACCCCGACGCCGCCGCAGATCCAGGGTTGGCCGGCAATCCGTAGCGGACAGCACACGCTGGTGTGCGCGCCCACGGGCAGCGGCAAGACGCTGACGGCGTTCCTCTCCAGCCTCGACACCCTGGTCACGCCGCCCGCCGAGCCGGCGGACCCGAAGGCGCGCACGCAGGTCCTCTACATCTCGCCACTGCGCGCGCTGGCCTTCGATGTCGAGAAGAACCTCCGCTCACCGCTGATGGGCATTCGCCTGGCGGCCGAGCGGTTGGGGGTGCCGTTCAACGAACCGACCGTCGCGATGCGTACCGGTGACACCAGCCCGAAGGATCGTCAGGCGCTCGCCAGGCGGCCGGTCGATCTGCTGATCACCACACCCGAGAGCCTGTACCTGATGCTCACCAGCGAGGTGCGCAGCACGCTGGTCAACGTGCACACGGTGATCATCGACGAGATCCACGCGATGGCCACCACCAAGCGTGGCGCGCACCTGATGCTCAGCCTCGAACGGCTGGAGGCGGTCACCAAGCGGCCGCCGCAGCGCATCGGGCTCAGCGCTACGCAGCGCCCGTTGGAGGAGATCGCCCACTTCCTCGGCGGTCACTCGCCAGGGGTGCACGGCGCGGCCGGGCCGCGGCGTCCCGTCGCGATCATCGACGCCGGCATCCGCAAGCCGCTGGAGGTGGAGGTCGTGGTCCCCGTGGAAGACATGGGTGCGATGGGGCAGATCACGAACGAGCTGCGCAGCGGCCCGGCGGAGTCGGCGATGCAGGGCCAGCGCAGCAGCATCTGGCCCAGCATCTACCCGCGCATCTTGCAGCAGGTGCTCGCCCATCGCAGCACGATCATCTTCTGCAACGGCCGCCGGCTCACCGAGCGGTTGGCGGCGCGGCTCAACGAGCTGGCGGCCAACGAGGGCGTGGAGGCGGGCGTGTCCGGCGATCTGGTGAAGGCCCATCACGGCTCGCTGGCGCGCGAGCAGCGGGTGGTCATCGAGGACCAGTTGAAGCGCGGCGAGCTGCGCGCGATCGTCGCCACCAGCAGCCTGGAGCTGGGCATCGACATGGGCGCGGTGGATCTCGTCATCCAGGTGGAATCCCCCGGCGCGGTGTCGCGCGGGCTGCAACGCATCGGTCGTGCCGGCCACAGCGTCGGCGAGCCGAGCAAGGGCACGATGTACCCGAAGCACCGCGGCGATCTGCTCGAGGCCGCGGTGGTGGTCCAGCGAATGCGTGCCGGCCTGATCGAGACCAGTCGCTTCCTGCGCAACCCGCTCGACGTGCTCGCGCAGCAGATCGTCGCCCACGTGGCGATGCACCCCGAGTGCACGGTGGCCGAGTTGAGCACGATGGTGCGCGGTGCCGCGTGCTTCGCCGAGCTCAGCGACGACCTGCTGGCCAACGTGCTCGATCTGCTGTCGGGCCGTTACCCCAGCGAGGAGTTCAACGAGCTGCGGCCGCGGCTCGTGTGGGATCGCGTCGCGGGGACGCTGCGCGCCCGCGACGGCAGCAAGCGGCTGGCGATCATGAGCGGTGGAACCATCCCCGACCGCGGTCTGTTCGGTGTGTTCCTGCCCGATGGCACTCGCGTGGGCGAGCTCGACGAGGAGATGGTCTACGAGAGCCGGGCGGGCGAGACGTTCCTGCTCGGTGCCAGCACGTGGCGCATCGAGGACATCACCTTCGAACGGGTGATCGTCACGCCCGCACCGGGCGAGCCGGGCAAGATGCCGTTCTGGCACGGCGACCGGCCCGGCAGGCCGCTCGAGCTGGGCCGCGCGCTGGGTGCCTTCCAACGCGAGGCGCGTGCGTTGCCAGCAGAGGGTGCGCTGGCCACGCTGATGGCCGACTACTCGCTCGACGCGTTGGCGGCGCACAACGTGCTGCTCTACCTGGAGGAACAGGCACAGGCCACCGGCGCCGTGCCCGACGATCGCACGATCGTCGTCGAGCGGTTCCGCGACGAGATCGGTGATTGGCGGGTGTGCATCCTCAGCCCGTTCGGGGTGCCGGTGCACGCGCCGTGGGCGATGGCTATCGAGCGCCGGTTGATGGAGCGGTACGAGATCCCGGTGGAGACGATGTACACCGACGATGGCATCGTGCTGCGCCTGCCGGAGGCCGCCGACGAGATGCCGCTCGCAGATCTGATCATCGACCCCGACGAGATCGACGAGCTGGTGATGGCCTCGTTGCCACAGACGTCGCTGTTCTCGGCCCGCTTCCGCGAGTGTTCGGCGCGGGCCCTGCTGCTGCCGCGCCGTCGCCCCGATCAGCGCACGCCGCTGTGGCAGCAGCGCCAACGGGCCGCGGATCTGCTGGCCGTGGCCTCGAAGTACCCCACCTTCCCGATCCTGCTGGAAACCACCCGCGAGTGCCTGCAGGACGTGTTCGATCTGCCGGCGTTGCGCGAGGTGCTCGGGCAGCTGCGCAGCCGTGCCATCCGTGTAGTCAGCGTGGATACGGCGAAGGCGTCGCCGTTCGCGCAGAGCCTGCTGTTCAACTGGATCGCCGCGTTCATGTACGAGGGTGACAGCCCGCTGGCCGAGCGCCGCGCGGCGGCACTCTCACTCGACCGCGACCTGCTGCGCGATCTGCTCGGCGCGGAGGAGCTGCGCGAACTGCTCGATCCGGGCGCGCTCGCTGATCTTGAGCTGGAGCTGCAGCTGCTGGCCGACGGTCGCCGGGCTCGCACCGCCGACGAACTGCACGACGTGCTGCGCAGGGTCGGCGACCTGTCCGCGGCCGAGGTCGATCTTCGCTGCGAGGGAACCGACAGCGCCGCATGGCTCACGGCGCTCGTGCACGACCGGCGGGCGATCATGGTGTCCGTAGCCGGCGTTCAGCGGTACATCGCCGCCGAGGACGCCGCTCGTTGCCGAGACGCGCTCGGCTGCAACGTGCCGCTGGGCCTGCCGCGGGCGTTCACCGAACCGGTGCCTCATCCGCTGGAAGGCCTGGTGGGAAGGTATGCGCGCACCAACGGTCCATTCGTCGCGTCGGCGGTTGCAGCTCGGTTCGGTATCTCGGTGGACCGAGCGCTGGGTGCGCTCGTCGCGCTGGAAGCCGACGGCCGCGTCGTGCGCGGCGAGTTCCGCCCGAACGGCAGCGGCAGCGAGTTCAGCGACGTCGATGTGCTGCGCCAGCTCCGCCGCAGGTCGCTGGCTGCCTTGCGCCGCGAGGTGGAGCCTGTCGAGCAAGAGGCCTACGCACGGTTCCTGCTCGGGTGGCACAGCATCCCCGGCGATCGTCGTGGCCTCGACGGGTTGGTAGAGGCACTCGGCCAGCTGCAGGGTGCCGCGCTCGTGGCCAGCACGCTGGAGACCGAGATCCTTCCCGCCCGCCTGCGTTCCTACCGTCCGGCCGAACTCGACGAGCTGTGCACCGCCGGTGAGCTGGTGTGGGTCGGTGCCGGCGCGTTGGGCGCCAACGACGGCCGCATCCGCCTCTGCTTCGCCGATCAACTGCCAGTGCTCGCACAATCGTGGGAGCCGATCGCGGCGCCGTTGGGGCCGCTGCACGTCGCGCTGCGCGCGTACCTCGCGGCGAACGGCGCCAGCTTCTGGGGCGGCATCCGTGCTGCATCCACCGGTGGCGCCACGGACACCGAGTTGCTCACCGCGTTGTGGGATCTCGTGTGGGCGGGCGAGGTCACCAACGACTCGCTGTCGCCGCTGCGAGCGCTGCTCAGTGCCAAAGGGTCGAAGGGCAGCCGCCCGGCCGGGCCTGTGCGTGGTCGCCCGCGGCCGGGCAGGCTCACCCGCATCGGCCCGCCGTTGGGTGCAGGTCGCTGGTCGTTGGTCGCTCCGTTGCTGTTGCCGGCACCGTCGCCCACCGAGGCCGCGCACACCTCCGCGTTGCAGTTGCTCGACCGCTACGGCGTGGTCACCCGTGAGGCCGTACTGGCCGAGGGCGTTCGCGGCGGGTATGCCGGCGTGTACGGGGTGCTGAAGGTGCTGGAGGAACGCGGGCTCACCCGTCGTGGCTACTTCGTGGCGGGCATGGGCGCTGCGCAGTTCAGCCTGCCGGGAGCGGTCGATCGGTTGCGCTCGCTGCGCGACACCCCCGATCACGAACTGCACCCTGCTGATGCCGAACCGCCGGTCGTCGTTGCCGCCACCGATCCGGCACAGCCCTACGGCGCAGCGATCTCCTGGCCCGACTCACCGGGTCGTCCGGCACGTTCGGCGGGGGCGCTGGTCGTGCTGCGCGCGGGTGTGGCGCTCGTCTGGTTCGATCGCCGATCACACCACCTGGTCACGTTCCCGGCGAGTGCCGATGACGACGGCTGGGCGGAGGCGTTGGCGCTGCTGGTGAAGAACGGTCGCGCCCGCACCGTCGAGGTGCGCAAGGTGAACGGCGAACCGATCGCACCGGTGATGCCGTGGACAGCCGCGCTGGCGGCGGCCGGCTTCGTCGAGGGCTACAAGGGCTGGTCGGTACGCGCCTGAAACTCCGCCGAGCAGAACACGAGAGCGCCGCTACCGTGCCCGCCCATGCGTTTCGAAGACCTCTCCACCCGTGGCCAGGTCGCTCGCCTCCGTCCGACGGCTCTCGAGGCGTTGCGGCGGTACCCGATCGAGCTCGCGTCGCTGCGGCTACTGAACCACGGCTTCAACACCACGTTCCGCGTCGACACGACCGATGGGCAGCGGTTCGCGCTGCGACTGAACGTCAACTCGCGCCGCACAGATGCGTTCATCGGAGCGGAGATGGCGTGGCTGGCAGCGCTTTGCGAGGAGACCGACCTGTGGGTGCCGACGCCGCAGCGGACCCGCGACGGTGCACTGCTGACGCACGTGCACAGCGCCGACCTCGGCCGGCCACTACCCGCTGCGCTGTTCTCGTGGTTGCCGGGCAGCGATCTCGGGGACGAGGCGACGCCGGTGCAGATGCGCGCCGTCGGCCGGGCCGCGGCGACGTTGCACGCTCACGGCGAAACCTGGCAGCTACCCGCCGGCACCGACCTGCCACCGATCGACACGGTGCTGATGGACCTGCCGAACCGGCTGGGCGACGACCATCCGCTGCTGTCGGTCGCCGACCACGAACTACTCGACATCGTGTTCGCGCAGGTGCAGGGTCACTACGACGCGATGTTCGCCGGCGCCCGCCGCCAGCCGTTGCATGCCGATCTGCACATCTGGAACCTGCGCTGGTTCCGCGGGCGGTTGTCGGTGCTCGACTTCGATGACAGCGGAATCGGTGTGCCGGTGCAGGATCTCGCCATTTCGGCGTTCTACCTGCGCGACGATGCCGCACAGGAAGCCGCGCTGCTGGAGGGCTACCAGGAGGTGGGGTCGCTACCTGAGTTCACCTCCGACCAGTACGAAGCAATGGTCGCCAGCCGCAACCTGGTGTTGCTCAACGACGTGATCACCACGGTCAACGCCGAGTTCCTGGAGATGCTGCCGCGCTACGTGCCCAACTCGATCACCAAGTTGCGCGCCTACCTGGAGACCGGGGTCTTTCGCCACGACGTCCCCGGCCTGATCCCGGCTCCGTGAGAGCTGGTGGCAGGTGTCAGTCGTTGCGTTCGGTGCGGTGGACGGCGCGCAGGCCGGCCCAGGCCATGTCGGCGACCTGTTGGCCCAGCAGATCCGGGTCGAAGCTGTCGCCGCGCTCGACGAGGTAGCGGCTGACCCCTTCTGCAAGGCCGACGAGGCCCTGCGCCAGCGTGCGCTGGTGCTCGGGTTCGATGTCGGCGGCGATCAGCGGTGCGATCGCCTTTGCGGTCTCGGCGGTGATCCGCCGGATGGTGGTGGTGCTCTCCTCGTCGCGATTGGCTCGTGAGCCGAACAGCAACAGGAAGGCATCGTGGTCGTCGGCAACCCAGCGGAAGTAGGCGCGGAAGCCCATCTCGGTCTGCTGCTTGCCAGTGGTGGCGCCGACGACGGCCTTGCTGACCGCGGTTCGCAAGCGGTTGCCGGCTTCCTCCAGCAGCGCCAGGTACAGGTCCTGCTTGCTGTCGAAGTGCTGGTAGAGCACGGGTTTGGTGACACCCACGGCGTCGGCGACGTCGTTCATCGAGGTGGAGTGGAAGCCGTTGCGGGCGAACACCTGCACCGAGACGTCGAGGATCTGCTCGCGGCGCGCCGGAGCGGGCAGGCGCATGCTCATCTCGTTCGCCTCATGTCGTTCGCCTCATACGGTTACCGGAGGGTAACAAGCTTTTCCGGCGGCAGAAACCCAACGGCTCACAGGCCCCGCTCGCGATCGTCGCGCTCTGCGGCTTTCACCGCGTAGCCCAAGACGATGGCGGGGGCGAGCAACACCGAGCCGATGACGAGCGAGCCGATCACGATCGCGGAGACTGCGCTGTTGAAGCTGATCGCGAAGCCGATGATGAACGTCGCGATCGCCAACGCGTAGAACAGGTAGCCGACGCGATTGGCCAGCAACGTGTACTTGGCGATCTGTGCGCGGCGTGCCCGAACGGGGTCGAGCTTCTGGTGCGCGGGTGACGGAGGTGTGGGCATGGGTGTTACAAACCGGGCGGGAGAAG
>JAYSPV010000119.1:0-32738 GCA_043721915.1 Ilumatobacteraceae bacterium
GGGTGCGATGCTTGTCGTCGAGATGACCGCCGATCTGGGCGACTGTGTGCACGAACACCGCCACCTTCGCTTCAGCCCGGCGACGCTCACGATCCAACGCCCGCACGAAGCCCTCACGCTCCGCCGGCGACATCGCCGCCACCGCCACCGCATCAGGCAACCCGAACGAACCCATGTACGCATCATCACACAAGGGTGCGACACAGTTCCCGGCGCGACCCTCAGCGGCGGGCGACAGCCAGGAATGCATCGCTGGACAGCACGTTCGCGCCGGCCGTTCGGACGTCGGCGACGATGGCCTGGTCGTTGGTGACCACCACGACAGCGCGGTCGAGGTCGAGCGCAGCGACCTCGGCTCGTAGCACATCGTCGGCGATGACGCCCTCGGGCGAGAAGCTCACGCGAACCAGGCGCCGCACGGTCGCGCGTGCACCCTCCACCGTCGTGCCGTCGAAGACGACGTGCAGCATCGTGCCCCAACGACGGGCGACGTTCTCCGCCGCTTCGATGCACAGCGTGCGCTGTCGCTCGAGTGAGAGACCAGGCCAACCGAGCTTGGCGACGTTGTAGCCGTCGATCAACACCAGCACGTCGGGCGTACGGAGCAGGTGTTCCGCGGCGGCCGCGCTGTTGCCATACAGGCCGCCGGGGACAGCGATCGGCTTGCGTTGCCGGCGACGCGTCGCGGGCAGCGGGCCGCGGGTGGCGGCCAGTGCCTCGTGCAGCAGCACTCGCACCCGCTCGATATCCGCGGCAGCGCCATGCGCAGCGGCCCGATCCGCCAATGCCGCGTCGCGGGCCACGACGGCCGCAGCCAACTCCGCGCGGGCCTCGGCCAGCTCGGTTCCCACCGTTCCTGCATGTCGTGTGGCCTCAGTGGCGCCCGCAGCACGCTTCTGCACGGCACGCTCCATCTGGGCGAGCTGCGTGCGAACTGCAGCCAGCTCCGTGGCAAGCCGTTGCGCCTCGGCCTCGGCCACCGCTGCAGCGGCCTGCGCCGACGCCAGCTGCTCGCGAGCGGCGAGCGCCTCCACCCGGGCACGCGCTGCCGCCGATTCTGCGGCCTCACGCCGGCGCTGCTCGCGGCGCAGTTCGCCTGCATCGTCGAGCGGCTGTGGGTCGCCGGCCATCGCCAACTCGCTCGCGGCTTGCTGCCAGCCCTCCGGCCGCGTCAGCCACAGCATGCCCACTTCGTCGACCAGCTCGCTGGTGGCCACCATCGCGAGCCGCCCGAGGAACTCGTCATCGGCCTCCACCACCGTGCGCACCTTGGCCAGGGCCGAGGGCGGCAGCTTCTGGAACCGCAGAAACGGTTTGAGGGTCGACGGGAACGGCAGCGGCGGCCGCAGCTTCGCGCCCGCGGCCGCGATGCCGATCGCGAACTCGAGCGCCGATCTCAACGCCTTGTCCGTCAACGCCTTGTCCGTCAACGCCTTGTCCGCAGCAACGAGTGGCGCGGAGTCGTCATGCACACCATCAGGTTACCGATCCACCCGACGACAGGGGTCGAACGCATGTTCTTGACGGCGAACGGACGTTCGTGATCAACTGGCACTCTGTGCAGCGCTCATTGGACGACCTCGGTACGCCGTTGGCAGACGTCACGTTCTGCGTGCTCGACATCGAGACCACCGGCACCGACCGCGGCGGCGACCTGATCACCGAGATCGGCGCGGTGAAGGTCCGTGGCGGCGAGTTCCTCGGCACGATGGCCACGCTCGTCAACCCGGGCAAGCTGATCGCCCCCAGCGTGACAGTGCTCACCGGGATCACTCAGTCGATGGTGGCCAAAGCCCCTCGCATCGAGACCGTCCTGCCCACCCTGCAGGAGTTCATCGGCGATGCCGTGATCGTCGGCCACAACGTCGGGTTCGACATGGGCTTCATCAATGCCGCGATGCTCCGCAGTGATCGCCCCGCATTCGGCAACACGATCGTCGACACGCTCCCGCTTGCACGCCGACTGGTGCGCGACGAAGTACCGGACTGCAAGCTCGGCACGCTGGCCAGCCGCTTCCGGCTGAATCACCGACCGACTCACCGCGCACTCGACGATGCGTTGGCCACCACCGACCTGCTGCACCTGCTCCTCGAACGCGCGGCCGGCCTGGGCGTACTCGGTCTCGACGACCTGGTGCTGTTGCCCAAGATGGGTGGCCACCCGCAGGCAGGCAAGCTGAAGCTCACCCACCACCTCCCGCGCTCCCCCGGTGTGTACCGCTTCCTCGGCGCCAACGACGAGGTGCTGTACGTGGGCAAGGCCACCAATCTGCGCCAGCGCGTGCGCAGCTACTTCGGCAGCGACGACCGCCGCAAGATCGGCCCGATGCTGCGCGAGACGCAGCGCCTGGCCCACACCGCCACCTCGGATCCGGTGAGTGCGGAAGTGCTGGAACTGCGCTACCTCCATCGGCTCAACCCGCGCTACAACCGGGTGGGCACGACCTGGCAGAAGTACTGCTACATCCGGCTCACCACCGATGAACGCTGGCCGCGACTGGTGATCACCAACGAACCAGCTGCCACGGGGATGCACATCGGCCCCTTGTCGTCTCGCACCACCGCAGCGGTGGTGATCGAGGCGGTGCAATCAGCGCTGCCGATCCGACGGTGCACCACCCGCATCGGGGCAAGGTACATCGCGCCCACCGACGCAACACCCTGCACCGGCGCGCTGCTCGGCGTGGCGATGTGCCCGTGCAGCGGCACTGCCGACGAGGCCACCTACTGGCGCGTCGTCACCCAAGTGGTTGCCGCATGCACCACCTCACCCCAGCTCGTGCTCGAACCGCTCTGGGCGAAGGTCGCGGCCCTCGCGGCCGAGCGCCGCTATGAAGAGGCCGCCGGCATGCGCGACCGCGCCAATGCCTTCGCCAACGCGATCAACCGCCAGCGCCTGATCGATCAGTTGCGCGCCGCCGGCGATGTCGGCATACAGCTGCACGACACCGTGCTGCACATCCGCGACGGGGTGCTGCAGAGCGCCCAGCCCACCGATCAACTCGCGACCGGTCTCGAACTCGCCCCACCCGACACCGCGGCGTACCCGCTACCGCTCCCCCGCCACGCGACCGACGAGGTGCTGTGCCTCGCACGAGCGATCGAGCGCGCCAGCTTCCACGCACGCATCCTCTGGTGCAGTGGCGAGTGGGCCTGGCCGTCCACACCGGTTGTCGAAGTCACCCGCTTGGGTGCCGCCGCCTAGCTCAGCCGGGCCCGCTCAGCCGGTTCCGGCAGAGGTTGTTCGCCCGTCGATGATCACCGTCGGGGCGTTGCCGGTGGCGCCGGTCTGGCCTGGCGAGCAGACCGAGATCACCTGTGCATTCGACTGAGCGATCGCGTCGGCACAGGCCTGCGCCTTCTGCAACTCGATCAACTCAGGGGTGAGCGACTCGGCGACCTTGCGGTTCGATTCGGCCTCGGCCTCGGCCTCGATCAGCTTCGCGTCGGCGTTGGCCTGGGCTGCGATCTTCTTGGCCTCAGCGTCCTTCTCCGCGACCTGTCGGCGCGTCTCTGCCTCGGTGACCTGCTTGATCTGGTCTTCCTGCGCCTGCAGCGCATCGTTTCGTGTCTGCAGGATCTTGTTGATCGAGTCGAGGACCTGCTGCTCGGGGAGCACGTCGCGCACGTTGACCTGCTCCACGAGGATCCCGTGCCTTTCGAGCGACTTCTGCAACTCAGCCGTGATCGCGGCCCCGATCTCGGCACGCGCCGTCGAGTAGCCCTGCTCGGCCGTGAAGCGGCCGAACACGTTGCGGGCGATGTCGCGAGCGCTCGGACGCACGAACCGGTCCTTCATCACCTCCAGGGAGCCTGCCTCACGAAAGACGAGATCGACCCGCGTCGGGTCGATCGTGAAGCGGATCGTCAGGTCGACCTTCATCGCGCCACCACCCTTCGCGATCACGTCGACGGAATCGTCCTTGGCGAGGTCGCCTTCGTCGCTCGCCCGCAGCATCGACAGCTCCTGCACGCGAGTGGAGAACTCCGTCGTCTCCGTCCAGGGCGTCACGACGTGGATCCCCGATGGCAGCGGGTCGCCGGCGCTGCCAAAGGCAACAGGCACCGCAACCGTGTTCGCGGGAACGACGGCGAAGAACGAGCTCACGATGACGATCAGCGCGGCCACCGCAGCGGCGGCGGCAACCGCGACCACCACCAAGGCACCTCGAGCCCCACCGACATCGCCGGCGCCGAGCTCATGACGGCGAACGCGGCGAGCGACGAACATCACGGCGAGCGCCGCGATCAGAACCACCAACGACACGACGAAACCTGCCACGACCGACTCCTCCAACATGCGGGTGGAGCGGGACAGCTGCCCGCTCCTGGAAGCGTCAACGTATCGGCGGAATCGCGGACGCGAGTGAAGTCAGCGACCAGTTACGCGGCTTCGATCACTGCGCCGGCGTGATCGATACGCAGGATCTTCGTGTGCCCATCAGCCGGCAGCACGGCGGCGAGTTGCTCGGCCTCGTCGACGGCACACATCGCAGCGACAGTCGGACCGGAACCGCTGAGCCATGACGCCCACGCCCCCGCCGCCAACGCAGCGTCCATCGCCGCACGCGACGGCGGCGCCGCAGCGAGACGACGGTCCTGGTGCACACGATCTTGCGTGGCGATTCGCAGCACCCCCACATCGCCTGCGGCGAGCGCCGCCACCAGGAGCGCCGTGCGCCCCAGGTTGAAGATGACGTCGGCAATCGGCACGTCAGCCGACAGCTTCGTCCGCGATTCGTCGGTGGACGTCGCGAACGATGGGACCCACATCACCATTGCCGGATCGAACGACATCGGCACACGCACAGCTCTGCCGCCGCCGGTGGCCACCACACCGCCGTAGAGCGACGCCGCCACGTTGTCGGCGTGCCCTTCGAGCTCGGTCGCGTGCCCGAGCAGCGTGGGCAACGCAGCCTGCAGCGCGTCATGGTCAGCCCCGTGACGCTGCGCGTGTGCGGCGACGAGGCCGCCGACACGCACCGCCCCGCTGAAGCCCATCCCGCGCCCGACCGGGATCGGCGACCGGACCCACAGCGACCCTTCGCCGCCGCCACGCCGAAAGGCGATGGTTGCCGGATGGTGTTCATCAGCCGGCTGGGCGCCTTCAGGGGCGTCGCCGACACCGATCTCTGCGTGCAACGACAGCGCCATGCCGAGTGAGTCGAACCCCGGCCCCAAGTTCGCCGACGACGCCGGCACCCGAACGATCATCAGTGGCCAAGCTCCTCGGCGGCACGTTGCGAGACCTCGACGAAGCGGGCGAGCGCCGCTGCCGCCTTACCGGAGTCGATGGAGTCGGCCGCAACCAACAGCCCGGCTTCCAACGACTCGGCAACGCCGGCAACCACGAGCGCCGCCGCGGCATTGAGCACGACGATGTTGCGGTGCGCACCGTGTTCGCCGGCGACGACCCGACGCACGACGTCCGCGTTGACGGCGGGCGTGCCGCCCACCAGCTCGTCGAGGATCGCCGGCGCGAGACCCAACGCCATCGGGTCGACGGTGAAGCTGCGCACCGTGTCGTCGTCGAGTGCCAGCACCGTGGATGTCCCGGTGGTGGTGAGCTCGTCCAGGCCGTTGCCGTGCACGACCCAGGCTCGATGGGAACCGTGGAGTCGCAGCGAGGCCAGCATCCGCTCGGCGACTGCCGGGTTGGCCACGCCGATCAGCTGACGCCTCACCCGTCCGGGGTTGGCCATCGGGCCGAGCAGGTTGAACACCGTCGGGATGCCGATCTCGCGGCGGCTGGGAGCCGCGAAGCGGAAGGCGGGGTGGTAGCGGGGAGCGAGGCAGAAGCCGATGCCCGCCTCCTGCACGCAGCGCAGGACTCCTTCGGGCGAGAGCTCCACTGCCACGCCGAGCGCTTCGAGTACATCCGCCGTGCCGCACTGCGAGCTTGCCGCGCGGGCACCGTGCTTGCACACGGGAACGCCTGCGCCGGCCGTGACGATGGCCGCCATGGTGCTGACGTTGATCGAGTGGCTCCTGTCGCCGCCGGTGCCGACGATGTCGACCGCGCTGGCCTGCAGCTCAGGCGTCAATGGCACGAGCGTGGCCGCCTCGAGTACTGCGTCGAGCAGACCGGAGATCTCCTCGGGCGTCTCCCCCTTCGCCTTCAGCGCCACCACGAAACCGATCAGCTGAGCGGGCGTGGCGTCTCCGTCGAGGATGGTCGCCATCGCGACACGAGCGTGCGCAGCCGGCAGGTCGCGACGTTCCACCAACTCGGTCAGCACTGCAGGCCAGCCACCCAGATCATCGATTCGGCTCATAGGTGGAAGAGGCTAGTGCGCGCTGCACCGACCAGCCTTGGGAAAGGCGTCAGGCCGTACGGCGCCGCTGACGGATCAGCCGCCGCCGCTCGCGCTCGGTAGCGCCACCCCAGACACCAGCCTTCTCACGCACCTGCAGTGCGTACTCCAGGCAGGCCACGCGCACGCCACACTCAGCGCACACCGCCTTCGCTTCGAGTGCTTCATCTTCATCGTCGGGATAGAAGACAGTGGGCTCCAAGCCCCGGCATGCCCCTAGTTGACGCCACACGATCTCTTTGGTCGACACGAAAAAGCCCCCGTTGTTCCGTGGCTGGCGGGGCGAACCCCCCGCAGCGGTAAGAATCTAGGTTCACCGACGGGTCGAGCGCCAGAGCTTCTTTGTGTCTTTTGTGCGCGCACGCCCAACCGACGCGAGGTGTCACAGATCGGCGAGGAGCTCGGCAACGGTGGAGGAATCCAGCTCGACAGCTTCGAGATAGTCCGGGTGGTCGATCGCGAGGACCGTGCCCTGCCCGAAGGCGGCCACCTGCGCCGGCGTGAACGCGAACGTCACGTACTGGACCGCGGCCGTGATGTGTTCACGGGTGAGTTGGCCGGCATGTTGCGGATCGACCTGGCATCGCACTTCCTCGCCGTTCGGCAGCCGCAAGACGATGGACCGCTCGATGCCCACCAGCTTGGGCAACCACTCGCGCATCTGCTCGTCAGAGGTGAGTTCGATGAACAGCGTCGCACAGAGGTGTCCGGGCTCGGGGATCATCGGGTTGTAGACATCGAGCTCTTCCTGGATGCCCTCGTCGGTGAAGATCTTCTCGACCCGAGCCATCTCCTGGATCTGGTAGCGCATCGTCTCGCGGTTCTCGAACATCAGGCTGATGACCGTGCCGATCGACACTCGCCGACGTCGTTTCAGTTCGATCACCCGTGCGCGCAGGTCCGCGCGCTCGCGCTCGTAGGCCCGAGCATCGGCAATGTCGGCCACGACCAGCTTGCGTGAAGGTTCGGCGACGTTCATCGAACTTCTCCCTCCTCGGGGATGCCGTAGGCCCGTGCGATCAGCTGCAACGGGTGCTGTGGTACTTCGCCTGTCTGCTCGGTGATCGCAGTGTTCGCGAGGTGGCAGTCGCCCGCAACCACATCGCCGTTGGCGCGACGGATCTCGTCGGCCAGCTTGCCGGCGATCGGGAGGCTGATGTCGGTGTTCTCGGCACGGAAGCCCCACATACCGTCGATGCCGCTGCACTGCTGCACCAGCTTCACCTTGGCGCCGGTGAGCTTGATCAGGTCACGGCTCTTCAGCCCGATGTTCTGTGCCTTCAGGTGGCATGGCGTGTGATACGCAACGGTGTTCGGCACGAACCCGGTGAAGTCGGTGTCGAGCGAAGTGCCCTCCGCTTTGTGCACCTTGATGAGGTACTCCGCGGCGTCGTAGGTGTGCTCCGCGACCAGCTGGGCGTCGGCGCCGCCAACGTAGTCGAGGTAGTCCTTCTTCAGGATGTAGCCGCAGGTCGGCTGCGGCACGACGATGTCGTTGCCCTTGCGAACAACCTTGGCCAAGGCCGCAACGTTCTTCTCGGCGACCTTCGTGAACTGCTTCACATCGCCGCTGTGCAACCACGGCGCCCCACAGCAGCTCGCGCCGTCGGCCAACGAGCACTCGATGCCGTTGCGTTCGTACACCTTGACGAGGTCGTGTCCGATCTGGGGCTGCTGGTACTCGACCAGGCAGGTGGGGAACAGCGCAACTCGACCTTGGCGCTTCGCAATGCGCACCTTCGGGCGATGCTTGAACCAGGTGCTGAACCGCTGTCGCGCGTACGGCGGCAAGAGACGCACCGCCGAGACGCCGGTTGCCGCCTGGACAACCTTGCGAACGACGCCGCCGGGCTTCGCACCCACAACCCTGTTGGCGAGCGGGGCGGCCATCGTGGCTGCCTTGCCCATCAGATCGGTGTGTCCCATCACCACGTCGGTGACGCGGCCGCGCAACGAGACCTGCTTGTTGGCATGACGCATCGCGTCGGCGCGCAGCATCAGCCGGGGGAAGTCGAGCGCCCACTCGTGCAGCTCAGGGATGTACGGGCAGTTCACGTAGCAGAGCTTGCACTGGAAGCACTCGTCGATGACCTGGTCCTGCTGGGCAGGGGTGAGACGGCCCGCGTCCTGGTCGTCATGCCGGTCGATCATCTCGAACAGCGTCGGGAAGGAGGTGCAGAACTTGAAGCACAGCCGACAGCCGTGGCACAGGTCGAACACGCGGGTGAGTTCCTCGCGTACGTCGGCTTCGTCGACGTACATCGGGTGCTTCGGGTCGTAGATCGTGGTCATCAGGGCTCCGCAGACGTGGGAAGACGGGCGAGTGTGCAGACGGGGCGATGCGGTGGAGGGGCGGGCCCCTCCACCGTCGTACGTCAAAGGGCTTCGAGCCCTTGGGCGAAGCGGCCGGCGTGGCTCTTCTCTGCGCGTGCGAGTGTCTCGAACCAATCGGCGATCTCGGTGAAGCCTTCGTCGCGAGCGGTCTTGGCGAAGCCCGGGTACATCTGGGTGTACTCGTAGGTCTCGCCGGCGACAGCCGACTTGAAGTTGTCGGCGGTGTCGCCGATCGGCTCACCGGTGGCGGGGTCGCCCACCTGGGCCAGGTACTCGAGGTGGCCGTGAGCGTGACCGGTCTCGCCTTCGGCGACGCTGCGGAACAGCATGGCGGCGGCGGGATAACCCTCGACGTCGGCCTTCTGCGCGAACCACATGTAGCGACGGTTCGCCTGGCTCTCGCCGGCGAAGGCCTCCTTCAGGTTCTCATATGTCTTGGTGCCGTCGAGGCTCATGGCTGCTCCTTGGTGTTGTCAGGCGATCGGAGAACAGATCGGATGCACTGGTCGCCGGATCGGCGGCGGCGCAGGCAGCGCACACATCACTGAACACGAAGCGCTCTGCACGCACGTCATCGACGGTATCCGCACACGCTGCGTATTCGCACATCACGCAGATCGGCTCGATCGGAGCCACCATCGATCGGTTCCGACCTCGGTGGCCGCCGAGCGCGGTGCCACATCTAGGATGGCCGGGATGTCCACCAACGCCTTTCGCCGCGAGGAGATGCTGCAGCGCCTGGCGGCCGAGTCGTTCGATGTGCTGGTCATCGGCGCAGGCATCACCGGCGCCGGAGTCGCCCTGGATGCCGCCACCCGGGGGCTGCGGACTGCGCTGATCGAGCGCGACGACTTCGCCTCGGGCACGTCGTCGAAGAGCAGCAAGCTGGTGCACGGCGGTCTGCGCTACCTGAAGGACGATCCCCGGCTCGTGAAGGAAGCCCTGCGCGAGCGCCATCGCCTCCACCACAATGCGCCGCACCTGGTGAGCGTGCTGCCGTTCATGCTGCCGGTGCTCACCGGCAGCTCCAAAGACGGCGCCGCTGTCGTCTCGCGCAAGATCGCCCGCGCGCTCGGCTCACTGATGTGGATGTACGACTTCGCCGGCGGTTGGCGCATCGGCAAGTTCCACAAGCGACTGCGTGCCGATGCTGCCTTCGCCCACCTGCCCACCATGCGTCGCGATCGGCTGGCCGGCGCGTACCTGTACTACGACGCTGCGGCCGACGATGCGCGGGTCGTACTCACCCTCTGTCGCACGGCCGCTGACCACGGCGCCACGGTGGCCAACGGCTGTTCGCTGGTGGAACTGATCCGCGACTCGCACGGCAAGGTGGCAGGAGCGGTCGTCGAGGCTGACGGTCAGCGCATCACGGTTCGCGCGCGGGTCGTCGTCAATGCGGCGGGCGTGTGGGCCGACGATGTGCGGGCCCTCGACGAAGGTACCCACCCCGATTCGATCCGCCCGGCCAAAGGCGTCCACATCACGGTGCCCTGGGCCAAGGTGCGCAACGACATCGCGGTGATCATCCCCGTCCCGAAGGACAAGCGCAGCCTGTTCGTCGTCCCGTGGGGCCCGAAGCCCGACGGCACCTTCGAGCACACGTACATCGGCACCACCGACACCGACTACGACGGCCCGCTCACCGACCCACAGTGCACCAAGGACGACATCGACTACGTGCTGAGGGCGCTGAACGCAAGCATCACCACGGGGGTCGGCGCTGATGACATCACCGGCGTGTGGGCAGGGCTGCGGCCGCTGGTCAAGGCCGCGACAGCCGGACGCACCGCCGATCTGTCGCGCCACCACGCCTTGCACACCAGTGAAGGCGGCCTCGTCAGCATCACGGGCGGCAAGCTCACGACCTATCGCGAGATGGCGCAGGACACGGTCGACACAGTCACCAAGCAGCTCGGACTGACCACTTCCTGCCGTACCCGCCGGCTCGCGCTGCTGGGCGCCAAGGGTCACCGTCAGCACGCTGCCGGGTCGCCGGCAGCGCATCTGGCGGGCCGCTACGGCTCCCTGGCGAGCGAGGTACAGGTACTCATCGACACCGACCCGACGCTCGGCGCGCCGCTGGTGCCCGGGTTGGCGTACGTTCGCGCCGAAGCGATCTACGCAGTGCGCCACGAGATGGCCCGCAAACTCGACGATGTCCTCACGCGCCGAACCCGCGCCCGGCTCGCGGATCGAGCGGCCGCGCTGGCCGCCGCACCGGCGGTCGCCGCGCTCATCGCGCCCGAACTGGGGTGGGACGCCACCGAGACCGACCGTCAGGTCGCCCACTTCGCCGCGCAGTGCGCGGCCGAGGTCGCGGCGGCCACCACCAGCACCGTCACACTCGAGCTCGAAGCGAAAGCCTCCCCGACATGATGCAGCCCACCTCTCCCATCGAGCTCACAGGGACTGCCACCCGCTTACCCGGCGCTGCAGCGCTTCCCGACGGGTTCGCCGCCGCACTCGCCGGCATCTGCGCCACCGTAACCGAGGCCGGCGCAGTTGCGGAGGCCAGCCGCGACTGGTGGCCACTAGCGATGCACTGGTCGCTCGCCGGTCAGGTTCTGCAGCGCGCTGCCGTCATCGCGAGGCCGGCCTCGACGGCCGAGGTGTCTGCAGTTCTCGAACTCTGCGACTCCGCACGCGTGCCGATCACCGCCGCAGGTGGACGCAGTGGGGTGCTCGGTGCCTCCATCCCGTTGTTCGGCGGTGTGCTGCTGGACATGACCGCGATGCAGGGCATCGTCTCGGTCGACGCTGTCTCGGGCGTCGTCGAGGTGCTGCCCGGCACCTTCGGCCCCGACATGGAGGCCGAGCTGCGGAGCACCCATGGCCTCACCGTCGGCCACTTCCCGCAGAGCTTCGACATTGCCACCGTCGGCGGCTGGGTCGCATGTCGCGGAGCCGGCCAGTACAGCACCCGCTACGGCAAGATCGAGCAGATGGTCGTCGGGTTGGAGGTCGTCCTCGCCTCCGGCGCCGTCGTTCGCACCGGCGGCTTTCCTGCAGGCGCCCAAGGCCCCGACCTCAACCAAGTGTTCATCGGCAGCGAAGGAACCCTCGGCGTCGTCACGCGTGTCTGGTTGAAGGCCCATCCTCTGCCGGGCAGCGAGCAGCGGGCCGCCTACGGTTTCCCCTCGTTCGAAAACGGGTTGGAGGCATGCCGGCGCATCATGCGTCGCGGTGCCACGCCGGCAGTGCTGCGGCTGTACGACGCGCCCGAGAGCCAACGCGGCCAGGGCGCGGACGGTACGTACTGCGTGTTGCTGGTGCTCGACGAAGGCGACGAGACCCTGGTGGCCGCGACCATGGCCGTCATCGCCGACGAGTGCCTGGTGGCCAGCGAGCTGCCTCGCGACCTCGTCGAGAAGTGGATGCACCATCGCAACGACACGAGCGCGTTGCAGGCGCTCACCCGCAAGGGGTTCGTCGTCGACACGCTGGAGATCGCCGGCGCATGGTCGGCACTCCCCGCGATCTTCGACCGGGTTCGGGCGGCGATGATGGCCGTGCCCCACGCTCGCGCCGCCACGTGTCACCTCTCGCACAGCTACCTCGACGGCGCGTGCCTGTACTTCACCTTTGCCGCCACCCCGCCCGCCGACGAGGTGGATGCCACCTACATCGCGCTCTGGGATGCCGGACAGCGGGCGGTGCTGGCTGCGGGCGGCAACCTCTCGCACCACCACGGCGTCGGCCTCAATCGTGCCCGCTTCGTCCCCGAAGCGTTGGGGAGTGCCATGCCGGTGCTGCAGGCGATCAAGCAGGCGCTCGATCCCCAGGGCATCCTCAACCCGGGCAAGATGGGGCTCGCCACGTCGTTCGGAGAGGTTGCCTGGCCATGACCGCACTCGACAAGAACGCACTCAAGCAGGGCGCCCTCGTCTCGCTGGTGTTCGCCGTCCCGTTCTCGATCGGTGCGCGCTACTTCGCGGAGGACAACAACTCCGACATGGCGCTGCTGTTGTCGTTGCTCGCCCTCGTCGGCTTCGTGCTCGGGGCTGGTGTCGCATCGTGGGCGCAAACGAAGCGCATGCCGCTCGCTCATGGACTGATCTGCGCCGGCGGCACGTACCTCGCCGCACAATCAGTGTTCGTCGCCATCAAGTTGTTCCGTGGGGGCTCCGTCAGCCTGCTCGGGGTGTTCTTCACCTTCACCGCGGTGCTCGGCGCCGGATTGATCGGCGGCGGTCTCGGCTCCGCGATGCGCAAGCGTGGCATCCTTCCCTCCGGAAAGGGGCGGTGATGAGCGTTCTGGTGGTGGATGTCGGCACGTCCGGATTGCGCGCCGCTGTCGTGCGACCCGATGGCGAGGTCAGCGCGTTGCACTATCGAGCGTTCGCGCCCTCGTCGCCGTTCCCGGGCATGGTCGAGTTCGATGCGGTGGGCCTGGCGGGCGCGGTGCTCGACGTCGCACGTGCATCGCTCGCAGAGGGCGGGCCGGTCCAGGCGGTCGGCATCACCGCTCAACGCGCCAGCACGATCGTGTGGGATCGCGCCACCGGTGAGCCGGTTGGCCCCGGCATTGGATGGCAGGACCTGCGCACTGTGTTCGACTGCATCACCGCGAAGTCCGACCACGGGCTGTCGTTGGCGCCCAACCAGTCGGCCACCAAGGTCGCCTGGCTGCTGAACACCTTCGACGCCCACCGAGAACGCGACCTGTGCTTCGGCACGGTCGACACGTGGGTGGCCTGGGTGCTCAGCCGGGGCAGCGTGCACGCGACGGACCACTCCAACGCGGCGGTCACCGGCCTGCTGCTGCCCGATGCCTCCGGCTGGTCGAGCAGGGCCTGCAGCGCGATGAACGTGCCGATGGGCATGTTGCCGACGCTGGTGGACACGTCGAGCGTCGTGGGCGAAGCGTCTGCGCTGCCCGGCTCGCCCCCGATCGCCTGCCTCGTCGGCGATCAACAGGGAAGCCTCGTCGGTCAGAGCTGTGTTCGCCCCGGCCAGGCGAAGATCACCTTCGGCACTGGTGGCATGCTCGACATGGTAATCGACGCGGGTGCGCCGTCGTCTGCCAACCGCACGAGCGAGGGCATCTTCCCGATCGTCGCCTGGAGCCGTGATGGTCGCTGCACCTGGGGCGTCGAGGCGATCATGCTGTCGGCCGGCACCAACGTCGAGTGGCTCGTGCAGGATCTCGGCATCCTCGCCAACCCTGCCGAAAGCCATGCAGTTGCCGCCCAGTGCGATACCACCGACGGCGTCGTCTACGTCCCCGCGCTAATGGGGCTGGGCACGCCCCACTGGGACTACGGCGCACGCGGCACGATGCTCGGCCTCACTCGCGGCAGCGGTCGGCCGCAGTTCGTGCGGGCGGTGTTGGAAGGCATCGCCCATCGTGGCGCCGACCTCGTCGAGGCTGCGCAAGCAGGCACCGGCGCCACCGTGCCCGTGCTGCGCGTCGACGGCGGGATGAGCGAGAACCCCACCTTCATCCAGGCGCTGGCCAATGCCAGCGGCAAGCCCGTCGAGGTGTCGCGTCACACCGAAGCCACCACGATCGGCGCCGCCTACCTCGCCGGTCTTGCAGTGGGCGTCTGGGGCTCGTTCGACGACATCGCCGACGCCTGGCAACCCCGCATCGTGGTGGAACCGAACGGCCAATTGGATCGGGCGCAGTGGTCCGAGGCCGTGACACGTTCCACGCGTTGGATACCCGACCTGTCGGCTCTGGACTTCTAGAGTTGCTCTGCTCACCTCCGGCCGGGAAAGCTGGGGGTGATCGTTTCGAAAGGAATACCCCGAGTGGAGATCGATGTGAACGAGTCCGGCGCACGAGCCGCACAACCTGCAGTGGGTCGACGCGCCCTGCTGGGTGCCGGCGTAGGTGGTGCTGCCCTGTCGTTGTTGCCGTTCCTCGGCGGCACCGCAGCCGCCACGGCCCCGACCGACGAGACCACCACCCCGCCCAAGCGGCCCACGGAGGCCGACAGTGGGCTGCTTGCCCAGGCCCAGCAGTTGGAGCTGACGGCACAGGCCCTGTACGACATCGCCCTGGCCGTCAATGGTTGGTCCGATGAACAGGCTGTTGTCATCACCTACCTCCGCGAAGCGCACCAGGCCTACGCAAACTCGCTGTCCGGCCTGCTTGGGCGTGCAGCACCCGGCGTCGTGTCGCAAGCCGTGCTCGATGCGCGCACGGGTGACTTCAGTGACTCTGTCGGAAGCGTCCTCGCTGCGGCATACGAGCTCGAGGCCGCGGCGGTCGCGACACACGGGGACCTGCTGTCCAAGCTGGTGGGCACCGACGCCGCCGCATTGATCGCATCCATTCAGATGAACGAAGCCAGGTTCGGCACCGTGCTCGCCGACCTGGCAGGAGACTCCGACGAAGCCCAACTCCTCGTCAGTACCGACGCTGAATCCCTCGTGGGGCAACTGTGAGCAACATGAACAACCACCAGATCTCGCCCACCGACGATGGCCTCGGCCGTCGCGGTCTCTTCCGTCTCGGCGGGCTCACCGCAGCGGCCGCCCTCGTCGCGGCGGCGTGCGGCAAGTCCGAGGCCGGCAAGGTCGGCCGCATCGGCACACCCGACGGCACGACACCAGTGCTCCCCGCGGCCGACGTCACCGAAGGTGTCCATCTGCGCACTCTGGCCGGTATCGAAACCTCGATCGCCGACACCTACACGCGCATCATCGACGCCGGCTATCTCACCAAGGGCAGTCCCACCTTGCCCGCCTTGGGCGATCTCACGGCGCTGCTCACCACCTTTCACGGTCATCACGTCGACGCCGCCACGCGCTACAACGAGTTGGCCGTCGCTGCCGGCGCCGAGGCATGGGAGTGCGGCAACATCCGCCTCAACGATGCCTATCTCACCCCTCTGTTCGACCGCGTCGACGATGGCGAAAAGGCCACCGACAACGCCAAGGCAATCGAACCCAGCGACGACCCGCTGCGTGACATGGCCAACCTGATCCACACCCTCGAGTCGTTGTCCGCCGAGTCGGCTCAGGCAATGGTGCCCGGCGCGAGCACGCCGGAACTGCGCGCGGAGGCAATGACGATCGGTGTGCGATCGGGCCGTCAGGCCGCGGCCATGGCGTTGCGCATCCACCCCGGCGGCTACGTCCCCGGCGCGATCACCGCCGCGACCGCCGACGAAACGACCACGACAGCGGCAGCGTCCGACGCGCCACCGCCGCCCACCGAGATCCCGCTGCCGTTGGCAGTGCCCGGTCAGTTCGGCCTGCTGTCGCCGGTCACGTTCATCGGTGGAGCCGGCGATGAGAACGGTGTCCGTCTCAAGCTCAACTTCGAGACGCCCAGCCTCAACTCGTTCGCGTACGACTACCTCACCTGCACCGCCGAGGGCTGATCGTCGTACACTCGTGGCGTGGTGAGTTGGCCGGGTGACCGCGGCACGGCGCGACCGTGTCGAGGAAAGTCGGGACTCCACAGGGCAGAGTGCTGGCGTGAGCCAGGTTGGGGCGACCTGACGGAAGTGCAACAGAGAGAGACCGCCGATGGGCCAGTTCGCTGGCCACAGGTAAGGGTGCAACGGTGCGGTAAGAGCGCACCAGCGTGCGGGGCGACCTTCACGGCTCGGTAAACCCCACTCGGAGCAAGGCCAAGCAGAGAGCACGAGCTGCCCGCTCGTCGGCCGCAAGGTTCGACAACTCTCGGGTAGGCCGCCTAGAGGGATGGTCACCGGTACGGCCTCGGCCGCACTACAGAATCCCGCTTACAGGCCGACTCACCACACGCACACCCTCTGAGCGGCAACCGATGCCAGCCCGCGTAGCGCTCCAGCCGAAGCTCAGCGCAACGGGACGATGTTGAAGGCGTTGAGGGCGGGGCCGCGCTCGCGGATCAGGATCTTGGTCACCGAGGCCTGGTCGATGTGGCTGCGCCAGGTGATGCCGACATCGACGCCCAATGCCCACGCCATCGCTGCCTTGATCGGGGTGGCGTGGCTGACGACCACGACGTCGGCGTCGCGGGCGGCTTCGATCAGGTCGTTGCATGCGGCGTAGACGCGCTCGCCCATCTCCCGAAGTGTCTCGCCGTTCGGGGGCCGGAAGTCGAGGTCGCTGATCCACTGGCCCCACTGGTCGCGAGGCACGTCGGCCATCGGCACCCCGTCGAAGTCGCCGTAGTCCATCTCCAACCAGCGGGCGTCGATCTCGGGCTCGATCCCGAAGACGGCAGCGGTCTGACGGGCCCGTAGGGAAGGCGAGCAGATCAGACGATCGACGTTCGTCACCACCGACGTGAGTGCAGCGACCTGTGCTGCACCCTCGGCGTCGATCGGCAGGTCGATGCGCCCCTGCAGGCGACCGCCCGCGTTGGCCTCGGTGCGGCCGTGTCGAACGAGGTAGAGCACGCCGTCAGTGAACCACACCCCAACCCCATCCGAGTGCCAGCAGCTCATCCGAGTGCCCGCAGCCCGGCCGGGTGCGCGCCCCCACTCGGATGGGTCTGGCACGGCGTGTGGAGCAGACGCTTCGGCGGGCTGAGCGCGACTGCCCGGCCGTGATGGCAGCGTCCTCAGACTGGGCTCAGCGTGCCGTAGGAGCGGAACTGTCGGCGGCGCGCAGCATCGGCAAGGTCGAACGTGCGCCACGCCCACACCAGCATTCCCGCTCCGGCGGCCTCCATCAGCACGTTCAACCAGCCGCGTTCCAGCGAGGGCACCTGGTTGTCGCCCCACGAACCACTGAACGGCCACCAGAACACCTTCGTGGCGGCGAACGCGCCGTCCCACGCCAGATGCAGCAGCAACCCGATCGGCAAGCCGAGCAGCAGCCGGCGGATTGGCTTGCGGCCGGCCGTCGCCAGCATGACCAACGCCAACGCCCCCACCGCAACGGTGAGGCTGTGTGCCCAGCGGGCCTGACCGAAGGGCACGTCGATCACGTCGGGCAGAATCGAGCCGATCAGCAGCAGGCGATAGTCGAAACGCGGATCGGTGAAGACGAAATGCACGGTCAGGATGGCCGTACCGAGGAACCAGAGGAGCATGCCGACGGCGCCTCAGCGGACCATGATTCGCCCGCACTGCGGACACTCGGCAGCCTCACCGGGTGCGACAGCCTTGACGAGATCCAGCTCGGCTGGTGAGAGATCCATGTGGCACCCGCTGCAGTGGGTGCCGACCAGTCGGGTGACAGCCACCCCGTGGAACTGTTGGCGGACTCGCTCGTACATCGCCGATTGATCGGCGGGCATCCCTGCGACGGTCGCGTCGCGATTGGCGTGGAGCTCGTCGGCCTCTGCTGTCAGCGCAGCAAGTGCGGCATCGAGTACCGACTGCGCGTCCGATAGCGCCGTCTCGACGGCAGGCAGCTCGGCCATGACTGCGGCGAGAGCGGCCTCCCCTTCCGCCTGCTCCTCCAACGCAACCAGTTCGGCATCGTCCAACTCACTTCGCTGAGCATTGATCGTGGCGATCTGGTGCATCAACGCTTCTGCCTCGCGTGGTGCGATCACCGTCTTGAGCTGCGCTTCCAGCCGCGTCCGTCTGACGGTGAGCTCGCCGGCGGAATGCTCAGCCGCGTCGATCCCGGCCTGGGCAGCATCGATTCGTCGCTGTGCGGCCGCGGCCCGTGCCTGCAGCGCAGCCTGGGCAGCGAGCGCCGCTTGGTGCGCCGCAACCTCCGCCAGGCGCGGCCGCTTGTGTGCGACTGCGTCGAGAGCGGAGTCGATGTCTTGCAGGGCAATGAGTGCCGCGGCGTTCACGTGGTCGTCTTCTCCTGGTCGTCGAGGTCGTTCGCTGCCGAGGGTAGCCCAGGGCCGGGCTGTGCGTACTGGCCGCCGAACGTACGCACGGTCTCCTATGTCCGCGGCGGCTTGACCACGACGTTGCCCGGCACTTGCGCGCACGGGTACACGAAGGTCTTGAGGTCGACCGATGGCATCGGTGCACGGGGGTCGAGCACGTTCAACGGCACTGTCGTGCCCGGGTCGATCGCTTGCAGTACCGACTTGGGCGCCGTTGTCACCGGCGGCGTCGTGTCTCCCGGCGGCGTCGTGTCTCCCGGCACTGTCGTCGTCGGCGCGGTGCTGGAAGTGGCCGCCACCGTCGTGGGCGGGCCGATGTAGGGCAGCGTGCCACTGACCAACCTGGCGAGGCACTCCTCGCCGGGCACGTAGATCCGCGCTGCCGGGCGCGTGTTCGCGGGCGGTGGCGGCCAGTCCACGACCGGCAGCGTGGTGTGCGCGGCCTCCATGAACGCACCCCAGATCTTGGCCGGATAGTCGGCGCCCTGCACGGTGCGCCGACCGAGCTCCTTGAACTCGGGGATGTCCACCATCGGGGTGTACCCGTTCGGATCGCCCACCCACACCGCTGTCGTGATCTGTGGTGTACCACCGACGAACCAGGCGTTGGTGTTCTCGAACTGGGTGCCTGTCTTGCCGGTGGCCGGACGCGAGAACCCGGCAAGGCTTCGCCGGGCAGTGCCCGAGCGCAACACGCCCTTCAACGATTGAACGGTTGCGTCGGCCGCGCCGACATCGAGCACCTGAGTGCCGAAGTCGACGTGAGTGAAGAACCTCCCTCCCTCGACTCTGTCGACGTAGTCGACGTAATACGGATCGTGGTGCAAACCCTGGTTGGTGATCGTCTGCATCCCGGCCGCCATGTCGATCGGCGCCATGACGTTGTTGCCGGTGGCCGTCAGGCCGAGCGGCTTGAATGACTCGCGTTCGTCCTCCGGTTGCCCTTGGTAGAAGTACGTGGAGTGCGCCATGCGATACGTGCTGTCCACCACTCGGTGCAGCCCCACTGCGTAGCTGAGGCGCACGAAACCGCAGTCGGTGGAGTTCCAGACGTTCGGTCCGTTCAGCGGGCCGATCTCGCCGTAGCCGGAGTTCACCGTCTTGGTGGTCTCCCGGCCGTCCTTGAAGTCCGGAACCGTACATGGCTTGAACCCATTGATCACATCGTTGGGCTGAGCGCCGGCCTCGAACGCTGCGGCCAGGATGAACGCCTTGATGCTCGAGCCGGTCTGGCGAGGCACCAACGCCATGTTCACTTCGCCACCGGGCTCGTCGGTGCGAAGTCCGCGGCCACCGACCATCGCACGGATCGCACCGGTCGACGTGTCGAGGCTGACGATGGCGGCATCGAAGCCGATCGAGTTCGCCGGCAGGATATCGCGGGCGGCCTGCGCCTGAGCCTGCATGAAGGGATCCAGCGTGGTGTGAATGCGCAGACCTCCGCGAAACAGCAGCGCTGCCCGCTCCTGCTCGGTCGGGCCGAGAATGTTGGACTTCGTCAGCAGGTAGTCGCGCAACGCGAGCGAGTAGTACGTGTCGTCCGTGCTCGTGAGCGTCGGGATCGTCCGCAGTCGATACGGCAGAGGCCAGTTCGCTTCCAGATCTGTGCGTTCGATGTCGGTGATCAGATCCACCGCACGCAGTCGATCGAGGACTTGCACGAACCGCCGATGCGACTGCTCAACGTTACGGATCGGGTCGTAGCCCGAAGGTGACCTCACGAGCCCGGCCAGGAAGCCGCCCTCGATCAACGTCAACTCCTCGACGCTCTTGCCGAAGTAGACCTCGGCCGCCGCCTGCAGGCCGTACGCGTTGTTGCCGAAGTAGACAGTGTTGAGATATCGCTCGAGGATCTCGTCCTTGCTGATCTTCTTCTCGAGCATTGTTGCGAAGTGCGCTTGAAGGGCCTTGTACCGGCCATTGCGGGGCAGCCCCGCAAGGAACTCGTTCTTCACGACCTGCTGTGTGATGGTGCTGGCGCCCTGTGTCGCGGCGTTGCTGGCGAAGTTCGAGAGCAACGCTCGAAAGAAGCCACGCACGTTCACTCCGTGGTGGATGAAGTACTCGTTGTCTTCCACGGCCAACAACGCGTCGATCACGGGCGACGGCACCTGCGCAAGCTTGATCGGCTGGCTGTTCTCGCGTTCGTAGATGGCGATCACATTGCCGGCGACGTCGTAGACGAGGGTCCGTTGCGACAGCGGCTGGAACTCGGGCAACTGCACCGGCAGCTCGTCGTGCGCATTGGCGATGCGCCACACACGGGGTGCGATCGCCAGCACCACACCCGTGGTGAGCAGGGCGCCGGCCAAGATCACGGCGGCGAAACGGAGGGGCCAGGCAAGGCGGTGCACGACTCGCCCAGGCTAGTTGCGGCTCGGCATCGGCGGGCATCACCCCCGCGTGTACCGTTCCGACCATGACGATCGCGCACCCCTTCCGTTTCGGCATCCAGGCTTCCAACGCCCCTTCACGAGCGGAATGGGTGTCACTTGCGCAACGAAGCGAAGGCCACGGCTATTCGGTGCTGACGATGCCCGACCACTTCGGCGATCAGCTCGCGCCGGTTCCTGCGATGATGACCGCCGCCGATGCCACCACCGCACTCCGCATTTGCGCGCTCGTGTTCGACAACGACTACAAGCACCCTGTCGTGCTGGGCAAGGAGCTCGCCACGATGGACCTGCTCAGCGACGGCCGGGTGGAGATCGGTCTCGGCGCGGGCTGGATGATCAGCGACTACGAGCAGCTCGGCATCCCGTACGACACCCCTGGCGTGCGCATCGACCGCTTCCTCGAGGGCCTGAGCATCATCAAGCAGTGCATGCAGCCCGGCGCGTTCTCGCACCAGGGCACGCACTACACCGTCACGGGATACGACGGGCTGCCCAAGCCGGTACAGGCCAAGGTGCCCGTGCTCATCGGTGGCGGCGGCAAGCGAGTGCTGGGCATCGCAGCCCGCGAGGCCGACATCGTCGGCATCAACCCCAGCATGCACACCGGCGTCATCGGCCCCGAGACGTTCGGCCACATGACCGCCGATTCGGTCGACGAGAAGGTCGCCATCGTTCGCGCTGCTGCTGGTGATCGCTTCGACGACATCGAGCTCAACATCAGGGCGTTCCTGGTGAACGTCACGCACGATGGCGCCGGTGCGCGTAGCCGGCTGGCCGGCATGTTGGGCGTCGATGAGTCGATGTTGCTGTCGTCGCCCTACGCGCTCATCGGCTCGCCGGAGGAGCTGATCGAACGTCTGCTCGAGCGCCGTGAACGTTGGGGTTTCTCGTACGTGATCGTGGGCGCGGAGGATGTCGAGAAGTTCGCTCCGGTCGTTGCCGCCCTCGCGGGCAAGTGACCACCATCGAACCCGTCGCAGCCACCAAGGTCGCGCTCTGTGGCGCCGGTTGGATCTCGATGGCCCACGCTGCCGCCACCCGACATCTCGGTTACGAGCTCCTCGCGGTCGCCTCGCGCACTCCGGGTCGGGCCGACAAGGTCACCGAAGTGTTCGGTGGTGTAGCAGTCGGCTACGAGCAACTCCCAGCGGGTGCCGACATCGTCGTGGTCGCGACTCCGCCGCAACGCCACGCCGCCGACGCCATCCGCCTGCTCGACGCCGGCTGTGCGGTGCTGCTGGAGAAGCCGCTGTGCCGCACGCTCGCCGAGGCCGACGCGATCGTCGCAGCTGCAGCCCGCAATGGCGAGCGGCTGCTGTACGCGGAGAACCTTGCCTACGCACCGATCGTGCAACACATGGTGGCGCTCGCCTCGCGCGTCGGCACGCCCACTCACCTGGAGGTGCGTTCGCTGCAAGGGCTCCCCACCTGGGGCGACTTCACCAGCGACGAGTGGGGCGGCGGGGCACTGTTCGATCTCGGGGTGCACCCGCTGGCAGTTGCGATGCTGCTCGCGAACGCAGCCGGCGAGGGCCGGCCGGTGGCAGTCTCGGCGATGCTGCGCGGCGGCCCAGGCCACAACAGCGACGAACACGCAGAGTTGATCCTGCGATACCGCAGCGGGTTCTCGGCATCGGTGATCGCCAGCTGGCAGGCCGGCCCGGAACCGATGTGGGATGCCCAACTCGCCGGCAGCGACGGCGTGGTCCGTGCCGAACTGTTGCCCGTGCAGCACCTGGAGTTCAACGGAACGCAAGTCGCGCTGCCCACTACCGACAACCCGATCCCTGCGCTGGACCAGCTGGGCTACACCGCTCAGCTGAAGGCGCTGGTCGACGATGTTGCTGCGGGCAGGGCGCCCAGCATGAGTGCCGCTTTCGGTCGTGAGGTGTTGCAGGTGGTCTTGGCCGCGTACACATCGGCGGCGAGCGGAGATGCCATCAGGCGCGGCAATGAGGTCGCGCTGCCCTTCGTCGGGCCCCACGACCTCACACCGTTGGAACTCTGGCGCCGCGGCTAGGCCACAGCGCTGTCGATGCCGCTGCTCAGACGGCGCGGACCTTCAGGGCTTCGTCACCCTTGCGTCCCTGGCTGATCTCGAACTCCACGCTCTGGCCCTCATCGAGCGAACGGTAACCCGAGCCCTCGATGTTCGAGAAGTGGACGAACACGTCGTCGCCGCCTTCTCGAGCGATGAACCCGTAGCCCTTCTGGGCGTTGAAAAACTTGACGGTGCCGGTTGCCATTGATGTACCTCATGCTTTCGAGCCACCCATGTGGTGGTCCCGATCGGGCACATTACCGGCCGCCGCACCCGCGACCACCACTACTTCCAGCCAGCAACAACGGCTTCGCGCGGCGGTTCAGCCGGCCGGGGGCTGCGCGGCGAGCCACTCCTCGCGGAGCAGGCCGTAGAGCAGGTGGTCGTGGTACTTCCCGTCACGTTCCTCCGCGTCACGCACGATGCCTTCGCGCACGAAGCCGGCCTTCTCCAACGCCCGTTGCTCCGCGGGGTTGTCGGCGGCGGTGTCGCTCTGCACGCGGTGCACGCCGTACTCACGAAACAGGTGGTCGGCCAGCAGCCGTTGAGCGACTGTGCCGTACCCCTTGCCGCGGAATCTGGGAAACAGGGCGATTCCGATGGCCGGGCAGATGCTGCCCCCTGACGGACCCCATTGAGCCGGACGCCAGGACACATCCCCGATCGGTTCGCCGTCCAGTTCGACCACGAGGCGACCGCCGCGAGCATCGAGGAACCCGTCGCACTGGAACTGATGGTGGAGGCGGCCCAGCACCTCATCGGGGTCGGCGGCGCCACCCCAGTTGTGTTCGCCGACCGCGTCCTTGTCGGCCACCATCGCGACCATCCACGCAAGGTCATCGCGCTGCACGGGTCGAAGGCGAACACGAGACATGCACGCAGTGTGCAACAGCCGGGCGCACACACTCGCATCGCACCGGCCAGTTGGGCCATTGGTCACTGGACAGCTCGAGCGGAGTGCGGTCACAGTGGCCGCATGGTCTGCGAAATGAGCGAGGCAGTCGCTTCCATCCGTGCCGATGACACCCTGGCCGTTCCCCTCGGGCCAGGTGTCCCAGGGGGCTTCCTCCATGCGCTGGGCGAGCGCGAGGATTTCACTCAGCTGGAGGTGTTCGGTGCGCTGCTGCCCGACCTCTACCAGCTGTTCATGCGCCCAGGCGTCCACTACCGCAGTGGGTTCTTCGGGCCGGCTGAACGGTTTCTGCGCGACGCCGGCGCATCGGTCGATTTCGTGCCGGCCGACTTTCGCCGGTTCGAGCCGGTGCTCCACCATCTCAACCCGCGAGTCATCGCCGTCGCAGCCGCGCCACCGGTGGACGGGTGGGTGAGTCTCAGCGTGCACTCGGGTGCGTTCGACGAGGAGTTGCATCGCGCCGGGGCCGACAGGGACCGCCTGTTGATCGTGGAGGTGAGCCCGTACTTCCCACGCACGTTCGGCGCCGGCGAGCACCAGCATCGACTGCACGTCGACGAGATCGACTACCTCGTGGAGAGCGACCGGCAACCGTTGAACCTCGCCGATGCACCGCCCACCTCGGTGGAGATGGCGATCGCCGAACACGCGATGGGTTACATCCACAGCGGGTGCACCCTGCAAACCGGCATCGGCGGCATCCCCAGCCAGGTCGCCAAGCTGCTGGCGGAAGGCCCGCTGGGCGACTTCGGCGTTCACTCGGAGATGTTCACCACGGGCCTGATGAAGTTGCACCAGGCGGGCAAGGTCACCAACCGTCGCAACAGCATCTACGACGGCTTCTCGATCACGACGTTCGCTGCCGGTGTCCCCGAGTTGTACGAGTGGCTGCACGAGAACGACGAGGTGCGTTTCCTGCCCGTGAAGATCGTCAACTCGCCGGAGCTGATCGCGCAGAACCGGAACATGGTCACCATCAACGGCGCACTGGTCGTCGACCTCGCCGGCCAGGTGGTCGCCGACACGATCAATGGCAAGCAGTTCTCCGGCATCGGCGGTCACGAGGACTTCGTCAGCGGCCCAGGTCTCTCAGCCGACGGGCGCAGCCTCATCTGCCTGCCGTCGTCCACGCTCGTCAATGGTGAAGTGGTCACGAGAGTGGTGCCGAAGTTGCCGTCGGGTTCGGTGGTGAGCACGCCGCGTCACCAGGTCGATGTCGTGATCACCGAGTACGGCGCCGCCGAGCTCCAGGGTCGCACGATCCGCGAGCGGGCGATCGCATTGGCTGCCATCGGCCACCCCGACTGCCGCGACGACCTGCTCGCCATGGCGAGCAACTGGCCGCAGGATTGACCCCGGAATCCTTCTGCCTGGGTTGGCCGGGTCGCCCTGCGAACCAGGCAAACTGAGCCCATGGCTTCACGGCGCACACACATCGACACATTGCGCAACGGCTTCTTCGATGTCCTCGTCGTCGGCGGCGGCATCAACGGCGCTGTCACGTCGGCCGCGTTGGCCGGCCGTGGCGCATCCGTGGCGCTGATCGACCGTGGCGACTTCGGGCACTTCACCAGTCAGGAGTCGTCCAACCTGGTGTGGGGCGGCTTCAAGTACCTGGAGAACTACGAGCTGCTGCTGGTCTTCAAGCTGTGCCGCTCGCGTAACCGTCTGATGAAGGCGTACCCGGACAACATCAAGGAGATCAGCTTCCTCGCCAGCCTCGACCGCACGTCGCCGTTCCCGCCGTGGTTCGCCGCACTCGGTGCGTTGGGCTACTGGATCATCGGCCAGTTCGGGACGCGCTACCCGCGCTTGCTCAGCAAGGAGAAGATCCGCGACGAGGAACCGGTGATCAACACCAGCAGTGTGCGCGGCGGCATCGAGTACCGCGACGCGTACCTCATCGACAACGACTGTCGTTTCGTGTTCTCCTTCGTGCGTTCTGCACTCGAGGCCGGCGCGACCGCCGCCAACTACGTCGAGCTAGTCTCGGCCGAACGCAAGGGCGACCGCTGGGTGGCTCAGCTGCGCGACGTGGACTCGGGTGAGGAGTTCACCACCTCGGCGAAGGTGTTGGTCAACGCAGCCGGTCCGTTCGTCGACACGCTCAACAGCAGCTGGGGCGCCCGCACCGACCACCGCATCGTGTACTCGAAGGGCATCCACCTGGTGGTGCCTCGCCTGACCACCGACGATCACCAGCGAGTGCTCGCTTTCTTCGACGACACCCAGCGGCTGTTCTACGTCATCCCGATGGGGTCGCGTTCGGTCATCGGCACCACCGACACCCGCATCGACGAGCCGTTCACCGAGGTCACCGACGAGGACCGCGAGTTCCTGCTGTCGCAGATCAACGCACGCCTCAACCTCGACGCACCCCTCACCACGGCCGACATCATCGCCGAGCGCTGCGGTGTGCGCCCGCTGGTGGTCTCCACCGGTGGCGCCGATCAGCGCGAGGTGGACTGGACGTCGCTGAGCCGCAAGCACGCCATCGAAACCGATCGCCGCGCCCGGCTGGTGACGGTGTTCGGCGGCAAGCTCACCGACTGCCTCAACGTCGGCGAGGAAGTGGCAGAGGCCGTGGAGGGCCTGGGCGTGCCGCTGGAGGACGACCTGAAGAACTGGTACGGCGAGCCGGCGAAGGCCACCCGCTCGGAGTTCTACCGCCAAGCCCGCCTGATGAAGATCGACGCGCTGCGCACGAAGCCCGACGTAGAACCGCTGAGCGACCGTCTGTGGCGCCGCTACGGCCGCCGAGCGTTCTCGATGTTGGAGGCCATCCGCGACGACCCGCGCATGGGCGAGGACATCATGGAGAACGCCGACTACCTGCGGGTGGAGCTGCACCTCGCGGCGAACACCGAGATGATCACCAAGCTGGAGGACTTCATGAGGCGCCGCTCGAAGATCGAGCAGGTCGTCAGCGACGACGTGATCCGCGAGTCGTCCGGTCTCGATGAGGTGGCCCGCATCCTGTTCGGCGACGACGCCGAACGCCGCCTGCAGGAATACCTCGCCGGCTGAGCCCACGCCTGCTGAGTCCACGCCTGCCGACCGCCACGCACGCCACGCACGCCATAGTCTGCGAAGCTGGCAGCACGAAGGGGGCCAGTGATGAACGATGACATTGGGGTCTACAGCAGTGCGGGCGAAATGCTCGCAGCGTTGCGAGCGCGGACAATCTCGGCTCGAGAGTTGGTCCATCTGCACCTCGAACGCATCGAGGCACGCGATGGCGAACTGAACGCGATTCCGATCCGCACGGTGGAGCGGGCGCTCGCTGCCGCCGCTGCAGCCGACGAGGCGAGAGCTGCCGGTGGCGACGACAGCTTGATGGGCCTGCCGATGACGCTGAAGGAGTCCACGCTCGTCGCCGGGCTGCCTCAGACGGCGGGACTCACGGTCTTCGAGGGGTACGCCCCGGCAATCGACGGGCCCATCGCGACCTCGGTGTTCGCTGCGGGCGCGTGTTTGCTGGGCAAGACAAACATCCCGATCGCTCTCGGCGACTGGACCGCGGACAGCCCGGTCTATGGCCGAACCAACAACCCATGGGATCTCACCCGCACACCGGGCGGCAGCACCGGCGGCGGAGGTGCCGCTCTCGCGGCGGGCATGACGCCGTTGGAGGTGGGCAGCGACATCGGCGGCTCGGTGCGGGTGCCCGCCGCCTACTGTGGCGTGTACGGCCACCGCCCGTCGGAGACCGCAGTGCCGCGCACCGGCGGCTTCCCCCCTGGCACCCTGCCCAATGTGGCTGCGCTGATGGGCGTGCAAGGCCCCCTCGCACGAGACGCCTTCGATCTCGAACTGCTCTTCGACGTGCTGGCCGGACCAGAGGCTGGCGAGGCCGCCGCCTGGCAGTTGCACCTGCCAGCTGCTCGCCACGAACGACTGGCGGACTTCCGCGTGGCGATCATGCCTCCAATGCTCGGCGTGCAGCCCTCATCGGAGATGCAGCAACGTGTGGCCGAGTTGGCTGGCTTCCTGAGCAAGCAGGGTGCGACGGTCGGCGAAGCAATGCCGCCGTTCGATGCGGACCAGTACTACCGCGACTACAGCACCCTGCTGACGGCAATCACCACACAAGGCACTCCGAAGGAGATGCGGGAGGCGAGCGCAGCCGAGGCGGCCAGCAGCGCCGACCCGGAGAAGGTGGCCGAGGCCGCAGGTCTCGTGTTGGACTTCGTCGACTTCTTCGCCCTCGCCGGTCGTCGAGAGGCGGCCCGCCACGCATGGCGCCAGTTCTTCCGAGACTGGGATGTGCTGGTCAGCCCCGCAGTCCTCGACGCCGCCTTCCCCCATCCAGACGGCTTGTTCCACGAACGCAGGCTGCTGATCGACGGCCGTGCGGTGCCGTATGTCGACAACATCGTCTACCCGATGTGGGCAGTCTTCGCTGGGCAGCCGGCGACCGCATTCCCTGCGGGCCTCAACAGCGCCGGATTGCCGCTCGGGCTGCAGGCGATGGGGCCGTATCTGGAGGATCGAACCACGCTGCGCTTCGCCCAGTTGTTGCAGCGGGAGTGGCACTCGTTCAACGTGCCACCCGGCTACTGACCGGCATTCGCGCCAGGCAGCGGCGCCTCAGCCGACCTTGACGGGGATGCTGCGCGGGCCACGCACCTGTCCTCCGGCCCACGTGACCTGGCCGCCCTCGGTGACCGAGAACTCGGGCATGACGGCCAGCCACTCCTCTACTGCCACACGCAGCTCCATGCGGGCGAGGTTGCTGCCGGCGCAACGGTGGATGCCGGAGCCGAAGGCGAGGTGGCGGTTCTGCTGGCGATCGAGGATCACCTTGTCCGCGTCGGGGAAGACCTCCGGATCGCGATTGGCGGCCGGGAAGTTCATCAGCACGCGCTCGCCGGCCTTCATCGGGCAGCCGTTGTACTCCTTGTCCTCGATGAGGCGGCGGGCCATGGTGACGGGTGCGTACGCACGAAGGAACTCCTCGATGGCCGTGGGCATCAGCTCGGGCTCCGCCACCAGGCGGGCACGGTCCTCGGGGTGGGTGGCCAGGTGCCACATCGTGGAGCCGATCGACGACCACGTGGTATCGATACCGGCGATCAACAGCAGGGCACACATACCCATCACCACCGGATCGGTGATCGGCTCGCCGTTGTGCTCCGAGGCCAGCAGCTCGGTGATGAAGTCGTCCTTCGGCTCGCCACGGCGCTCGGCAATGGCCTGCTGCACGAAGCCGATCATGCCCATCACGCCACGGCGACGACGCTCCGGATCATGCGCAAACTCGAGGATGTCGCGGACCCACTCGGTGAAGGTCGGCGCCATGTCCTCCGACACCCCGAGAATGTGGCCAATCACGCGCACGGGGATCTGCTGGGCGTACTCGACGGCAGCATCGCCCTCGCCACGCTCGAGGATCTCGGCGGCGAGGCGCTTGCACAACTCACGCGTGTAGATCTCGTACTCGGCAACACGCGCCGGGCTCATCGTCGGAAGAATGAGGCGGCGAGTCCAGCTGTGTAGCTCACCATCGGCGCTGATCGGCGGCACGCCAGAGGTGAGGACCGGCGCTTGCTGGCCGCCTGTCTCGGGCACGATCAGCGGCACGACGCTGATGCCGTTGCCGGAGGGAAACTTCTCGACGTCGTGGGCGATCTCGTACACGTCGGCGTAGCGGGTGGGCAACCACGAGCCGCCCCACCGGTCGGTGTGCGCCATCGGGCACGTCTCGCGCAGTTCGTCCCAGATACCGAATGGGTCGCTGATGTACTGCGGGTCGAAGATGTCGTAGTCGCCGGCCCAGTCCAGCACCGGTGCGGTGACTGCTGCTCCGTTGTTGACGTCGGTACTCATTGGCCGTGCTCCTCGGTCGGGCGGTGGGTGTCTCTCATCTTGACAGAACCCGCCCGCGAGACACTTACCGAGGAAGTGTCTCACGCGCTACGCGTGAAGCCGATCACTGCGGCAGCGTGTAGCTGTTCTCCAACTCATCCTGGATCACCGTGGCAACTGCGGCGGTCGTGTCCACCACGAGCTCCTCGTCGAGCACGCGCACCCGATAGCTCCAGCCCGCGGGCAGCGCCAACCGCTCCCCGAGCCCCGCAAGGCTGTCCTGCGTGAGCGACGGGTCGACACCGATGCAGTACGCCTGCATCACGTAGGCCACACCGTCGGGGTCGACGAGTTCGTAGACCGGCTTGCCGGCGTCGAAGAAGAACACTGCGCCCCGGTTCACATGGCGGACGGTGTACGGCCCGGCAGCGAAGCCCGAGCCGAGGTCGAGCGTGGCGATCCGCCGCATGGTGAGCCCGTTGAAGTCGCGGAACACCGGTTCCACGACCGCAACCTTGGCACCCAGCCCGTCGAGCATCCAGTGCCGTGGGCCGTTGAGCTTCACCATCGTCGCGCCCATCTCCTCGGCGATCGCTGCAGCGTCGAGCGTCTCCCACAGCTCGTGCGGGCAGTCGTTGAGCATCTGCGTGCCGTACACCTCTGCGTGCAGGCCCCCGTCACGCAGATACACCGCCAGCACCTCGCCGTAGCGAACGCCGCGCATATCGTCGATCAGGCGGGGGGTTCCTTCAGTGCTCATGGCAGCCTCCACGATTCGGTCGGGTGACCGTCCGTAACAATCCTATAGTACTGACAGTACTAGTGTCACTACATTCGCAGAGCCAAGCTGGCGTGGCCGCGGCCAACCTCGCCGCGGCAATGCGGCGCCGACGCGCAGGTTCGAAACGAGTCGGGTAATGTCGCCGGTCCGATGACTCGCATACTCGACTTCAACGGCCGCGAGGCCGACCGCACGGTGACCGTCGCGTCGATCGCCGCCCTCAAAGGAGCAGAGCGCCAGTTCGTACAGGTGACGGCGGGGACGGCCGAGGAAGCGATCGCAGCCGAAGCAGCGGGCATCGAGATGGTCGTCTGCGTGGCCGGCTCGGTCGCCGAGGTGCGCCGTGGGTCAGCCCGCCTGTACGTCACCGCGGCCATCGACTTCGGTGGCGCCGTCACGCTCGACGAGCTGCTCGCGACTGCGTTCCAGGCTTTGGCTGATGGTGCGGATGCAGTCATCACGGCTCGCCGGCTGGATGCCGTCAGGTTGCTCGCAGCCGAGGGAGTGCCGGTGATGGGTCACCTCGGCTTCGTTCCGAAGAAGTCGACGCAATTCGGCGGAGTGCGCGCCGTCGGCCGCACCGCGACGGAGGCCACTGCACTGTGGCAGCAGTTCCAGGAGCTGGAGGCGGCAGGAGCCTTCGCCGTCGAGTGCGAGCTGATCCCGACGGAGGTGATGGCGGAGATCACCCGCCGCACCACTATGGCCACGATCTCACTCGGCTCCGGCCCCGATGCCGACGTGATGTTCCTGTTCAGTTCCGACATCTGCGGCGAGAGCACGCGCACACCGCGCCACGCCAGGGCCTACGGCGACGTCGCCTCCCTCCAGCAACAGATCGCCGCCGAGCGAGTGAAGGCGCTTTCGGCTTTTCGCGCCGACGTGCTCTCGGGCGGCTTCCCCGACGACAGCGAGGTCAGCCACATCGGCCCCGACGAGCTGAGCCGGTTCGTCGAGTCGATCGACCCGGGTTGATCGCGATGCGCTGAAGCAGCGTTCAGAGCGGCGGGACCTCGATGCCGCCCCACAGCTTCATGTTGGCTCGCCACTGCGCGTCGTCGGGCGTCGTCAGCCCCGCGATCCACACCTCGTCGGGCGTCGCCGCACGGCTCGCTGCGAGCAGCTCCGCATCACGCCCCACCGTGTAGCGCAGCTTCGGCGTGTCACTGGCGATCGCTTCCCACACAACCGCCGCCGCCTCGTCGGGCATCGATGGGTTGGACAAGCCTGCCATCATGACTCGCCCCGACCGGAGTTCCCCGTCGAAGTAGGGACTCGACGGATCGCTCAAGCCGTCCCCCTTCTCGAAGATGGGGGTGAGCACCACACCAGGCTCGATGATGGCGACCCGGATCCCGAACGGTGCGGCCTCCGCCGCCAGCGTCTCGGACAACGCCTCCGTCGCCCACTTCGATGCCGAGTACGCCCCGAAGCCCTGGATCGCAACTCGCCCCGAAATCGAGGTGACGTTGACGATGCATCCGCTGCGTTGGGCACGCATCGTCGGCAGCACGGCCTGGATGCAGCGCAACGTTCCCCAAGCGTTGGTGTTCATCACCGCGTAGAACGTGTCCAGCGACGTCAGCTCGAGCGAGTTTCCCCAGGCGATTCCGGCATTGTTGACGAGGATGTCGACGCGGCCCTCAGCAGCAATCACGGAAGCGATACCGGCGGCCACCGACGCGTCGTCGTCGACGTCGAGGACCAGCAACGACACGGGCAGATCGCCCGCCGCTGCGAGCAGCGCCGCACCCGAGGCCTCGGACCGCACCGTTGCGAACACCCGGCACCCCTCGCTGGCCAGCCTCAGCGCGGTGGCGAATCCGATTCCAGTTGAACATCCGGTGACGATGGCGATCCGCATCTGCGCACAGTAGCGAGCAGCCAGACCCGTCCGTGACGGCCCGGAAGCGGCCCCAGTGGCAGACCTGTAGTACCTTCGGCGACAGCCACGGGCATCGACGCAGCCGTCAAGCAGTCGCCTTCGTATCGCTCTCCGGGCGCCTGACAGAACGCGAGGCACGCCGCCATGCACACGACGACGGATTTCACCCCTGATCCTGTAGCCATGGCGGCGATGATGTCGTCGCGTCCGATCGGGCATGGCACCGTACGGGCCTACGACTGGATCTCCCATCACGCCGCGAATCGTGGCGCGAAGGAAGCGATCCGCGACCTGGGCACGGGTCGCTCGTTCACGTATGCGGACCTCGATCGCCGTGTCGATACATTGGCGGCGTACTTGCGTTCGTTGGGTATCGGCCGTGGTGACCGCGTGGGTTTGTTGGCCCACAACGGTGTCGAGTACTTCGACATCCAGTTCGCCTGCGCCCGCACGGGTTCGATCTGCGTGCTGTTGAACTGGCGTCTCACGGTCACGGAGTTGGAGTACATCCTCAACGACAGCTC
>JAYSPV010000120.1:0-27825 GCA_043721915.1 Ilumatobacteraceae bacterium
CCTGGGCGAATCTGGCCAAGGCACTGCACAAGCACAAGAGCGAAAACGCCGTGTTCTACATGGCGATCCCGCCGACGATGTTCCCAACGGTCGCCAACTCGTTGGCGTCGGTGGGCCTCAACGAGCGCGGCCGCATCGTTGTGGAGAAGCCGTTTGGCCGCGACCTGGCCAGCGCGCTCGAGCTCAACGACACGTTGCACACGGTGTTCCCCGAGGAACGCATCTTCCGCATCGATCACTACCTCGGCAAGGAGAGCGTGGAGGACCTGCTGGTGTTCCGCTTCTCGAACACACTGCTGGAACCGGTGTGGAACCGCAACTACGTGCGCAGCGTGCAGATCACGATGAGCGAGACCATCGGGGTCGAGGGCCGTGGCAGCTTCTACGACGGTGTCGGCACGATCCGCGACATCCTGCAGAATCACCTGCTGCAGGTTCTTGCGCTTGTTGCGATGGAACCGCCCGCCGGACCGGGCAGCCACCACCTGCAGGACGAAAAGGCGAAGGTGTTCGCAGCGATGCGCCCGATCGACCCGAGTGCGATGGTGCGCGGTCAGTACGTCGGCTACCGAGACGAGCCGGGCGTCGCGCCGGATTCGACGGTGGAGACGTTCGTGGCGGCACGGCTGGAGATCGATTCGTGGCGCTGGGCGGGCGTGCCCTGGTACGTGCGCTGCGGCAAGGGCCTGGAGGCCAACGCCACCGAAGTCGTGGTGGAGTTCCGCGAGCCACCCAGCCTGCTGTTCGACGAGGCGGGCGGCCCCAGACCGGAACGCAACCTGGTCCGTTTCCGGCTGGGCAAGAACGACGGCGTGACGTTCACGCTGCAGGCCAAGACACCCGGCCCGCACCTCGACAGCCAGAACGTCGACGTTGCGGTGGATTTCGCGGCCGCCCTCGGCGAGCGCCGCGAGGCCTACGAGCGGCTGCTCGACGACGCGTTGGCGGGCCTGCCGTGCCGCTTCGCCCGCGAGGACATCGTCGAGGAGACCTGGCGCGTCGTACAGCCGGCACTCGACACCCCCAGCGGTGTGCACCCCTACTTCCGAGGCTCGTGGGGCCCGGCCGAAGCGGAACGGATCCTGTGCGGCGACAAGTGGTTTGCGCCCTCAGCCGGCTGAGGCACACTGGCGGGGCTACAGCCCGAACGCGGTCAGGTCCACCGTTCGCTCCACGGCAACCGAAATCTGGTCGAGCCGTGCGTCCAGGTCGTCCAGGCCAATGGCGGCGTTGAGGCCGCACTGGCGAACGAAACGCGCCAACCAGGCCTCGTTCTCGAACAGCCCGTGCACATACACCCCGGTAACGTTGCCGGAGCGCCAACCAAGAGGTTGATCGCCGCACCACAGGATCTCAGCGGCGGTGCCTGTCGAGCGACCGATGTGGATCTCGTAACCGCTCAGAGCGGCACCCGTCTCATCTCGAAAGGTCGCCTCGCGGAGCACCTTCTGGGGTGTCATCTCGGTCGTCAGACCCAGCAGACCGAGACCGTGCACGGTGCCCGCACCACCCCCGTCGAGGCCGTGGGGGTCCGAGATCACCCCGCCGAGCATCTGCATGCCAGCGCAAATGCCGAGCGTCGGCACACCACGTTCGACGAGCCTGCTGATCATGCCCGCCAGACCTGATGCACGCAGCCACTCGAGATCGGCGAGCGTGCTCTTGCTCCCTGGGATGATGACACCCGCGACGCCATCGAGTTCTTGCACGTTCCGTACGACCCGCACGAGATCGCCGAGGGCGGCAAACTCGTCGATGTTGGATGCGCGCGGCAGAGCGATCACGCCGATCGACTCGGCTGCATGACGGCGGATGCCTTCGAACGCGACGCCGTCCTCCTCGGGGAGCGGCACGTCCAGCATCGGGATCACCCCGACGACCGGTACACCGGTTCGCGAATGCAGCCAGGCCGGTGCCGGCGCCAGCAGCTCCGCGTCGCCACGAAAGCGGTTGAGCACGAAACCACGGATCAGCGCCTGCTCGTCGGCAGCAAGGCACTCGTACGTGCCCAGAAGGTGAGCGAAGCTGCCACCGCGATCGATGTCGGAGACCAGCATCACCGGGCAGTCTCCTGCGTAGTCGCTGGCCTCCAGGGCCACCGCCATGTTCGCGACATCGCTGTGGCGCAGATTCACCTCTGCCGGGCTTCCGGCACCCTCGATGATCACGACCTCGAAGTCGTCGAGCAACGAGTGCAACGAGTCGCAGATGGCCGACCAGAGCAAGGGTCGCCGATCGTGCCACGCGACCGTCGACAACTGCCTGTCCGCGACACCCAGCAGCACCACCTGCGAGCGCGTGTCGGACTCAGGCTTGATCAGCACGGGATTCATCCTCACGTCGGGCCGCACTCGGGCGGCGGCCGCCTGCACGATCTGGGCGCGACCCATTTCCAGGCCATCGGTGGTGACCCCGGCGTTGTTGCTCATGTTCTGCGCCTTGAACGGCGCCACCCTCACGCCGCGGTTGGCGAGGATGCGGCAGATCGCTGCCGTCAGGTACGACTTGCCGGCGCTGGAGGTGCAGCCCTGCACCATCATCACCTTCATTGGGTGCGACGGTTGGGCACCACCACGACGGTCCCGTCGTCGTCGTAGTGCACCCGCACGCTGACGCCGTAGAACTCGCTGAGGATCTCGGGCCGCAGTACCTGCGCGGGCGAACCCTCGGCAACGAGATGCCCTTCGTGCAACAACGCAAGCCGATCGGCGTACAGACCAGCGAGCGTCAGGTCATGCATTGCCGAGACGACGGTCAGCCCGCACTCCTTGCGCATTCGGTCGACCAGTTCCAGCGCCTGCTGTTGATGGCCGATGTCGAGCGCGCTGGTCGGCTCGTCGAGCAACAGCACCGGCGCGCCCTGTGCCACCGCCCGAGCGAGCACCAACCGTTGGCACTCGCCGCCGCTGAGGGTGGCCAGCAGACGATCCGCGAAGTCGGCGAGATCGAGCCTCTGCAGCACATCGGTGGCGATCATCCGATCGTGGGCGCTGGTGGTGCCGAAGTAGCTGATGAACGGACTGCGGCCGAGCAACACGTAGTCGAGCACCGTCATGTCGGCGGGCAGCACCGGCGCCTGGGGGACGTAGGCGACGTTGCGCGCTCGCTGGCGCGCGGCCATCGTCGCTGTCTCCGCGCCGTCGATGGCAACCGCGCCATGGTGGGCCACGAGGCCGCACGCGGCGCGCATCACGCTCGACTTTCCCGCCCCGTTCGGGCCGATCAGGCACAGCCAACCACCCGACGGCACGCGCAGGGTCAAGGGGTGCACCGCTGTCCGGTGGCCGTAGCGGACTTCGAGGTTCACCAGCGCCAGTTCGCTCATACCGTGCTCCTCCTACTGCGCAGCAACATGATGAAGAACGGCGCGCCGCAGAAGGCGGTGACGACGCCGATCGGGGTTTCGGCCGGGTTCTGCAGCATCCTGCCAGGGATGTCGGCAAGGATGAGGAACGCGGCCCCGACCACGATGCTGATCGGGAGCACCCTGCGGTACGAACCCCCCGCGAGCATGCGAACCGCGTGCGGCACAACGATGCCGACGAACGTGATCAACCCACTGACGCTCACCACGGCTGCGGTGCCGACGGTGGCTGCGATGACGATGACGATGCGCACCCGCCGGACGTTGATCCCCAACGTGGCGGCTTCGTCATCGCCAACACGCAAGATGTCGAGGTGTCGCCGGTGGGCGAGCAGGACCACCGCGCTGACGACGACGTACGGCAGCACCAACCACACATCGTCCCAGCTGGCCTTCGCCAGCGAGCCGAGCAGCCAGTTGTACACCGCCCGCACCACACCGTCGCTGGATCGCTGCAACAGGAAGGCCTGCAGGGCAGCAGTCAAGGAGGCAACGGCGACACCGGCGAGCACCAGCGTGGTGGAGCTGCGCACGGCGCCGAATGCAGCGCCGACCAGGTAGGTGATGCTGACGGCTGCGAGCGCTCCGACGAACGCCGCCAACGGCAACGGATCGACGAGCCAATCACTCGAGGCGCTACGGCCGTAGGCGATGACGATCGTCGCGCCGAGACCGGCGCCGCCCGCCGCGCCGAGCAGGTAGGGGTCGACGAGCGGGTTGCGGAACACTCCTTGGTACGAAGCGCCTGCCAGTGAGAGCATCGCCCCGACCAGCGCCGCGAGCGCAACGCGTGGCATGCGCACGTTCCAGACGATGTTCCAGTTGGCCGACGTAATGGTGCCCGCCGGCCCGATCATCACACCGAGGACAACGGCCGCCGCGAGAACGACAGTGGCTCCGAGGAACCACACCCACCCGCGACGGCTCGCTGTCATACGATCAGCCCTGTGCCGGAACCTTGGCCAACGCCTCGGCGACGGCCTTGATGTAGTCGACGATGCGTGGTCCCCAACGCGAAGCGATGTCGTCGTCCATTTCGATGACCCCGTCGTTGGCAACCGCCGGGATTGCGGACCAGCCGGCGCGCGCACTGACCGTCGCGAGTGACTCGCTGCAGCACTTCGTGTCGGCGAGGAAGATCACGTCGGGCGCCGACGAGACGATGTACTCGGCGCTGAGCTGCGGGTAGTCGTTGCCCTCCTCCACGCCGTCGGCGATGTTGGTGAGCCCGAACAGCGAATACACCTGACCGATGAACGTGTTGCTGGTGACGCTATAGAACGTGGGGTCGAGCTCGTGGTAGTAGCTCAGCGGCTCGGCCGGCGCCGGCGCGGAGGCGACGGCTGCGGCAATGTCGGTCTGCATCTGACCGACCAGCTCGGCGGCCTCACCGATGTGGCCGGTGGCTGCACCCAATTGCTCGATCTGTGCGTACAGATCATCGAATGTCGCCGGCGCCGGGCCGACGAACACGGCGATGCCGAGTGCTTCCAGCTGCGGCTGCACGGTCGGGTCGGCGAGCACCACCAGATCGGGCTCCAGTGCGGCAATCGCCTCGATGTTGGGCTCGTAGCCCGACAGCTCGTGAGGCTTCTCGAGCGCCTCTGCCGGGAAGTTCGAGTAGTCGTCGACGGCAATGACCTGATCGCCAGCGCCGATCGCGAACAACATCTCGGTGGCGCTCGGCGACAGGCTGATGATCGCCTGCGGCACATCGGCCACCGGTTCGGTGGTGACCGCCTCGGTGGCGGGCGCTGCGGTAGCGCCAGTCGTGTCGTTGGATGTGGTGCTGTCGTCGCCACATGCTGCGGCGGTGAGCAGGAAAGCCGTCAGAGCGGCGATGGAAGTGAACCGTTTCATGGATCAATCCTCCGTTTCTCCGGAGGACGAACGCCTCCGGTTCGGGAGGACAAGCTGGGAGCCGATGACCGCTGTGGCCACCGCGAACCGCCCTTGCCTCGAGGGTGAGTTACGCGCTCGGCTTCAGGCGACCGGACTTGCCGAGGTCGTTCCGTGAGGAACGCTTCGAACCACCGTTGCGGGACAGTGCCGGGATCTCACCGGACTTCGCTGAACACCGTGCATCCAGCTGCTTGGGGCGGCAGGACGGTGCGACGGTAGCACATCTGTGTCTATGCTCCCAACCCTCATGGACGAGCCAGACATCACCGAACCCCCCGCCGAGGATCCCCGGCCCACCGGAATGCGCACCGCCAAGTCGCTCGTGCTGGTCAACACCGGCCATGGTAAGGGCAAGAGTTCTGCGGCGTTCGGGGTGATGCTGCGCGCGCTCAGCCGTGACTGGAAGGTCGCCGTGGTGCAGTTCATCAAGAGCGGCGACTGGAAGGTCGGCGAGGAGAAAATGGGCCGCCAGCTGGGCGTTGACTGGCACGCGCTCGGCGCCGGCTTCACCTGGGACTCCGAGAACCTGGCGCACGACATCGACCTCGCGCAGCAAGCGTGGGCGCAGGCTGCGGCACTCATCGCGGCCGGCGAGCACCGGCTCGTCATCCTCGACGAGCTCACCTATCTGTGCACCTGGGGATGGCTCGCCGTCGAGGATGTCGTCGCTGCGATCACCGCCCGGCCGGAACACGTCAGCGTCATCGTCACCGGCCGCGACGCACCGCAGGAGATCATCGACATCGCCGACACTGTCACCGAGATGAAGTCGATCAAGCACGCCTACGAGGCAGGCATCACCGCCAAGAAGGGCATCGACTACTGATGTCGCTGACCTTCCTGCTCGGGGGCGCGCGCAGCGGCAAGAGCACACTCGCCGTGCAGATGGGCGAGCATCATGGTGGTCCGGTCCACTTCATCGCCACCGCCGAGGCCTTCGATGACGACCTGCGCGACCGGATCGCACGGCATCGCGACGAGCGACCGGCCGGCTGGACGACCGCCGAAGTACCGGTCGGGCTGGCTACAGCAATCGACGTCGCGCCCGCAGAGGCGTTCGTGATCGTCGACTGCCTCACGGTGTGGCTGTCGAACCTGTTCGTCCACGCCGCCGGTGCCGCGCGGCGCGCCGAGCACGGCGAGGCACTGATCATCGCACTTCGTGAACGCGGCATGCACGGCACCGCGGCAACGGTCGTGGTCAGCAACGAGGTAGGCATGGGCGTGCACCCGGAGACACCGATGGGCCGCGAGTACCGCGACGAGCTCGGCCGCCTCAACCAACTCGTCGCCGCCGCAGCCGACCGTTCGTTGCTGCTGGTCGCTGGCCGCGCACTCCGCCTCGACAACCCATGGGAGCTACTGCGATGAGTTGGCTGCACGACGCACTGTCCGACCTACCCGGCCCGGATCTGGCCGCCGGCGATGCCGTGCGCGCCCGCGCCGCCGACATCCTGCGCCCCGCCGGCGCGCTGCAACGACTCGACGAGTTGGCCGCGTGGACGGCCGAGTGGCAGGGAACGCACACGCCCGCCATCGAACGGCCGGCCGCACTGATCTTTGCCGCCGATCACGGAGTCGCCGCGGCGGGGGTCAGCAAGTACCCGATCGAGGTGACCGGCGCGATGCTCGCCGCCTTCAGGGCACACCAGAGCACCGTCACGGCGTTCGCCGCGAGCGTCGGCGCAACCGTGCAGGCGATCGACGTCGGCGTCGGCCGCCCCACGGGCGACATCCGCGTCGAGGCCGCTCTGTCCCCCGAACGGTTCGAGGAATGCGTAGTCGCCGGGCGTTCCGCCGTCGAGTCGCTCGACGCCGATCTGCTGGTCATCGGCGAGATGGGGATCGGCAACACCACCGCTGCCGCCGCTGTCGCAGCGGCCCTCGGCGACGGGACACCCGACGAATGGGTCGGGCGTGGTACTGGCGTGGACGACGAAGGCCTCGCCCGCAAGCAGGCTGCGGTAGCCGCCGCGGTCGCCCGCATCGACGGGCTCACCGATCCGCTGGAGATCCTGCGCGAAGTCGGCGGAGCGGAGCTGGTCGCGATTGCTGCGGCTGTCGTGGCCGCCCGGTTGCGCAACCTGCCCGTGCTACTCGACGGCTATGTGGTCACCGCGTCGGTGCTGCCGCTGGCGGTCGTTCGCAGCGGAGCACTCGACCACTGCCGGTTGGGTCATTGCTCCGCCGAGCCCGGCCATCGCCGATTGGTCGGCCGCCTGGGTATGGAACCGCTGCTCGACCTCGGCATGAGGCTCGGCGAAGGTTCGGGCGCGATGGCGGCGTTACCGCTGGTACGCATGGCGTGCGTCGGCATCACCCAGGTGCCCACGTTCACCGAGTTCTTCGCCTGACCGGGCACAATGGCCGAGTGGGTCTGCTCGCTGCGCTGCAATTCCTGACACGGGTACCGATCCGTCTGCGCGAGGAGCCGTCGCTGTCGCGCACGGTGGCGTGGTTCCCCACGGCCGGCGCAGTGATCGGCGCGGCTGTAGGCGGCGTGGCCGCAGGGATGTGGCACCTCACTCCCCCGTTGGTCGCCGCAGCTGTCGCGATCACGGTCGGACTGTTGATCACGGGTGCGTTCCACGAGGACGGTCTGGGCGACATCGCCGACGCCTTCGGCGGCGGATGGACCGTCGAGCGGCGGCTCGAGATCCTCAAGGACAGCCGCCACGGCACCTACGGAGTGGCCGCAATGTGCGCCTCGATCGTCGTTCGGATGGTCGCGCTGGGTTCGCTACCCGGGCCGGCCACGATGTTCGCCGCCGCCCTCGCCGCACACACGATGGGCCGCGTCGCCGCTGTCGGGCTGGCGGGCACGATGCGGCTCGCCACGCACAGCGGCCTCGGCGCGGACTACGGCCGCAGCACCACCCCGTCGCGCGCTGCGGTCGGGTGCACGGCAGGACTCGCGCTCACGGTGCTCGCGGTCGGATGGTGGGTGGCGCCCTTGGCCGCTGCCGCGCTCGTCGCGGCCGCAGCTACGGGCCTGCTGGCGCGCCGCAAGATCGGTGGCATCAGCGGCGACGTGCTGGGCGCCGCCGAACAGGTCGCCGAGTGCGCGTGCCTGGTGGTGGTCAGTGGCTTGGCGATGCGGCACCAACTGTGGTGGCCGGCGTGACAGCCGCTCCCTCGGTCACGTGATTCGGCCCATCCGCGCGACGATCTCGCGCAGGATCTCGTGCGAGGTGGCGAAGTTGATGCGGGCGAAACCGTGGCCCTCGCTGCCGAAGTTCGGGCCTTCGCTCAGGCGCACGCCGCGTTCACGGAACTGCACGGACGGGTCGTCGCCCCACTGCAGCGCCCGGCAGTCGAGCCAGCCGAGGTACGTCGCGGCAGGCGGCGTGTAGACGACGGTCGACAGATGCTCCGCCACCAGCGAGTCCAGCAGATGGCGCTGCTCGTCGAGATGCCCGACGACTGCGGCCAGCCATTCGTCGCCGTCGCGCCACGCAGCCTCGGCGGCCGCGGCGCCCATCAGGTTGGTGGCTCCGAACAGATGATTCGGCAGCGCGGCGATGCGCTCACGAACTTCGCTCGAACCGATGTGCATGATCGCGTACCGCAGGCCGGCCAGGTTGAACGCCTTCGACGGGGCATGGACGCTGACGGTTCGATCCGGCGCGAACAACGCCATCGGCTGGTGGGTCAGCGGTGCGTAGGTGACGTCGGCGTGGATCTCGTCGGAGATGATCAACAGATCGTGCCGCTCCGCGATCGCCGCCAGTTCGCGCAGCTCGACGTCCGAGAACACGTGCCCGGTCGGGTTCTGTGGATGGCACAGCAGCAACACCTTCGCCGGCGTCAGCGCCAGCTGCGCATCGAGCGCTGCATGATCGAACGCCCAGCCGGTCGGTGAGTCTGCGGCACGACGAGCCGGCACCGCCAGCACCTCGCGGGCGCTGTCCTCAACGCTGTGCAAGAACGGCGGGTACGACGGCGTGTGCACGACGACCCGATCGCCAGGCTGGGTGCACACGTGCAACACGATCTGGATGCCCTGCACGACATCGTTGAGCTCCACGGTGTCGGCCTGGTCGATCTGCCAGCCGTAGCGACGCGCGCACCGTTCGACGAACACATCCGTCGCCGCCGAGCCGCCGGTGTAGTGACGCCAATCGGGGTAGCCGAGATCACCACCGGCGACGACACGGGCCAGCGCCTCCGTGACCACCGGCGGCGGCGCGAAGTCCATGTCGGCGACCCATGCTGCGATGGCATCGGGCGTGTCGTGCCACTTCACTCCTGGCTTGGCACGCAGCCAATCCAGTGAGACGGACGAGAAGTCGAATGCGGTGGTCACCCGCCCGACGTTAAGCGCTGCTGCCCAGGTGCAACGCGGTCAGGCGTTGACCCACTGCTGGATCCGGCGGATGCCTTCCTCCATGTCGGCATCGGCCATTGCGAAGCTGAACCGCGCGTAGCCGGGCGTGCCGAACGCCTCGCCGGGCACGAAGGCCACCTTGGCCTCGCCGAGGATCGAGTCGGCCAGCTCGAGGGTGGTGGCCGAGACGGTGCCGTTGGGCCCGAGCGGGCGCCCGAGCAGCGAGGAGAAGTTGGGGTAGCAGTAGAACGCACCCTGCGGCACGATCGCGCTGACGCCCGGGATCTCGTTGAGCATCCGGTGCATCGTGACGGCACGACGGGCAAATGCCTCGCGCATCATCGCCACCGCCGACAGATCGCCGCTGACGGCCTCGAGCGCGGCGAACTGCGCAACGTTGGTGACGTTGGAGGTGCTGTGCGACTGGTAGTTGATCGCGGCCTTCATCACGTCGCTCGGCCCGATCATCCAGCCGACACGCCAGCCGGTCATCGCGTACGTCTTGGCGACGCCGTTGACGATGATGCACTGGTTGGCGAGCTCGGGCACGACGGTGGGCATCGAGACGAAGCGGTTGTCGCCGTACACGAGGTGCTCGTAGATCTCGTCGGTGAGCACCCACACGCCCTTCTCCACCGCCCAGCGACCAATGGCCTCCACCTCGTCGGGCGAGTAGATCGCGCCGGACGGGTTGTCGGGGCTGACGAACAACAGCACCTTGGTACGCGAGGTGAGCGCAGCATCGAGCTGCTCGACGGTGACCTTGAAACCGGTGGTCTCGTCGGTCTGCACGACCACCGGCACCCCACCGGCGAGCACGATGGCCTCGGGGTAGGTGGTCCAGTACGGCGCCGGGCAGATGACCTCGTCACCCGGGTCGCACAACGCCGCGAAGGCGGTGAACACCGCGTGCTTGCCGCCATTGGTCACCAGCACCTGCGACGCCTGGCAGCTGAACCCGCTGTCGCGCATGGTCTTGACGGCGATGGCCTCGCGCAACGCAGGCAAGCCCGCCGCCGGCGTGTACTTGTGGCTCTTGGGATCGCGGCAGGCGCGCACGGCGGCCTCGACGATGTTCTCAGGGGTCGGGAAGTCGGGCTCGCCGGCGCCGAAGCCGATGACGCTCTGGCCACCCTCCTTGGCGGCCTGTGCCTGCAGCGCCTTCGCCTTCGCGTCGACCGCCAGCGTGGCGGATTCTGCGATGGCAGCGAGTCGGGCTGAGGTGCGGGTGACGGGGCTGTTCACGGGAGTGGCCTTTCGGTACAGCGAGCGTTGGCGATTCTACGGGCCACCCGCGGGGACCCGACTGGAATTGATGCTCCACTCGCGACGCCGATCGGGATGACGAATCGTTCAACGATCTTGGCTGCCGCACGTCCGAGTGGCGAGAATGTGAGTGTGACCGTCGACCCGAGCTCCATCATCATCCCGAGCAACCTGCTGCCCACCGATGGCCGCTTCGGCTGCGGCCCTTCCAAGGTGCGCGCCGAGCAGGTGCTCGCCTTCGCCAAGGCCAACGGCCATCTGCTGGGCACCTCGCATCGCCAGGCTCCCGTGAAACACCTGGTGGGCTCCGTGCGCGAGGGCCTGCAGACTCTGTTCGGCCTTCGCCATGGCTGGGAGATCCTGCTCGGCAATGGCGGGGCCACCAGCTTCTGGGACGCCGCCACCTTCGGTCTCATCCGCGAACAGAGCCAGCACTACGTGTTCGGCGAGTTCAGCTCCAAGTTCGCCGAGGCCGCTGCCGCGGCTCCGTTCATCGGCCAGCCGGTGATCACCCGCACGGAGCCCGGCTCACACCCCGCGATCGACGCCAGCCCCGAGGGCGTCGACGTGGTGGCGCTCACCCACAACGAGACGAGCACCGGGGTGTCGATGCACCTGCGACGGCCGGAGGGTGACGCACTCGTCGTGGTCGATGCCACCTCCGCGGCTGGCGGGCTGACGTGGCTGCCCGACGAGGTGGACGTGTACTACTTCTCGCCGCAGAAGTGCTTCGCCGGTGACGGCGGCCTGTGGCTGGCCGCCTGTTCCCCTGCGGCCCTCGAGCGGATCCGCGAGATCGGCCACAGTGACCGCTGGCAGCCGGCCTCGCTGGATCTCAACATCGCACTCGACAACTCGGTCGCCGACCAGACCTACAACACCCCTGCACTGGGCACGCTGGTGCTCCTCGACGAGCAGATCAAGTGGATGCTCTCCAACGGTGGCCTCGACTGGTGCGTCGAGCGCACACGTGCCTCGGCAGCAAACCTGTACTCCTGGGCTGAGCGGTCGTCGTATGCGCGCCCGTTCGTTGTCGACCCGATGCAGCGCTCCTCGGTGGTGGGCACCGTCGACCTCGACGACGCCGTGCCGGCACACGATGTGAACGCCGCACTGCGCGCCAACCACATCGTGGACACCGAGAGCTACCGCAAGCTGGGCCGCAACCAGCTTCGCGTCGGTATGTTCCCTGCAGTGGAACCCGACGACGTCGCCGCGCTCACCGCGTGCATCGATCATGTCGTCCACGTCCTGGCGGAGCGCTCTTGAGCGACGAGGTGCTCACCACCGCGTTCGACATGATCGCACCGCTTCACCGCCCGATCATGGTGCTCGCGCTGCGCGGCCTGTTCGACATCGCCGAAGTCGCCACCGACGCGGTCGAGACGCTCACTGCCGATCGCGTTGCCCCGATCGTCGCCTCCATCGACCCCGATCCGTTCTACGACTTCACGCAGGAGCGCCCGCTGGTCGAGTTCGACGACGACGACACGCGCGTCATCCTGTGGCCGCAGAACGAGTTCCGCATCGTGCGCTTCCCCGGTGGCAGCCACGACCTGGTGCTGATGTCGGGGGTCGAGCCCCACCTGCGGTACGCCACGTTCGCCGACAGCATCATCTCGGTTGCGCAGTCACTGCAGTGCGAGATGGTCGTCACGCTCGGTGCGGCGCCCGAGGCCATCCCCCACACGCGACCGCCCGGCGTGGTGGGTAGCAGCACCAACGACGGGTTGGTGCGGGCACTCGGCCTCAGCCGCCCGCAGTACCAGGGTGTCACCGGGCTCGTCGGCGTGCTCCAGGAACGGCTCGACCGCGCCAATCTCCCAGCCGTCTCGCTGCGTGTGGGCGTGCCGCATTACCTGGGCAATGCCAAGCATCCGCAGGCGTCGGCGGCGCTGCTGGCCCACCTCGAGCACGTGCTGGGTGTGCCCACCGGTCACGCGTCGCTGGCTGAGGATGCAATGCGGTGGCGCAGCCTGCACGACGAGGCCGTGGCGGAGGACGATCAGGCCGCGCCGTACGTGATGATGCTGGAGCGCGAGTACGACCGCCGGACGGAAGCCGCGATGCCGAGCGGCGACGACCTCGCCGCTGAACTGGAGAAGTTCCTTCGCGACCAACGCGACGAGCCCGACGAGTAACAGCCGTCGGGGTCAGCCTGCGGCGTCGAGCTGCGCCCGGGTGACGCCACATCGCGTGGCAGCCGTGTCGAGCAGTGCATCCACCTCAGCAGGCCGCGGTGCCTCGGCGATGCCCATCGTCAGCAGATCAGCCTCGGAGGTGGTCGCGAGCAGATCGTCAGCGGCACAACGCGCCACGCCCGGATCCACCCCGACAGCGACGAGACCGTCGTAGAACGCGCCGGCGACCAGCCCGCTGGGCCTCTCGGGAGGGCCCGGCGGCAACGTGGAGTCCGGTGCGAGCGAGGTGGTGGGTGCTGCGGTGGTGACAGGTGGAATGGTTGCCGGCGACTCGATCGAGCCGGTGGTGCGCGCCTCGGCCGTGGCCAGTGTGGTCACCCGCACCGCGTTGGAGATCATCAGCACAGCCACCACGGCGAGCACTGCGCCACCGACCAGCGACACCGCCCGGCGCCGGGGGTTGACCACGAGGCGACGCTCATCCATGGCCAGCAGGCCACGGCGGTCGGCCTCCTTGATCAGTGGCGGAACCACCACCAGCGCCGCCAGTAGCGCAACGGCGATGTTGATCGTGACGACCATGCCGAAGTCGGCCAGCAACGGCAGCGAGGAGAACATCAGCACCGCGAAGCCGCCGAGGGTCGTGAGCGCCGAGGTGAAGAACGCACGGCCGGTGCGGCGGGCGGCGATCGTCGTCGCCTCCTCCGGATCGAGCCCGCGCGCCCGTTCCTCGGCGTAGCGATCGATCAACAGCACCGCGAATTCGGCGCACGTGGCCACCACGAGCGGGCCACCGACTGTCGTGAGCGGGCTGAGCGTGATGTCCAGCACACGCACCAGCACGGCCGACGAGCCGACGGCCAACAGCACCGGGATCATCGTCAGCACACCACGGGTGAGGTTGCGGTAGCGGATGATGACGAACGCCGCCACCAACAGCAAGGCCACGATGGTCAGCTCGGCGCGGTTGGCGGTGATGTTCTCCAACAGCCCCACGCCGACCACCGCCAGGCCACCGGTGGTGGCCGACGCGCCCTCGGGCAGCAGTGCCCCGTCACCGGGATCGGCGATCGAGCTCTTGACACGCCCGAGCACCGCCGAACGCAGCTCGAGCGAGGACGGGCCAACCTGGAACAGCACCTGGGCGGCATTGCCGTTGTCGGCGACCATCGACGCCTGCAACGCCGGTGGTGCCAGTTGGTACGCCTGCAGCATGTCGAGACCCGTCGGGGGCAGCGGCGTCGCGCCGGGCACCTCGATCAGCCAGCCCACCGTGCTGGCAAGGCTGGACGCCTGAGCGAGTTCCTCGTTGTCGGCCAACGAGCGCTCGACGAGGTCCATCTGGAACGCACCCATCTGGTCGGTGAACACACCGTTCGATGCCGTGTTCGGATCGGCCGTGACGAAGATGCCCAACGTCGAGGCGAAACCCGTCTCGCGCTCGAGTGCACGCGCGTTCTTGATCGCGGTGCTGGACTGGTTCGCCCAGTTGATCGGGTCGCTCTCGATGCGCGAGCCCTTCTCCACCGACAGGCCCAGCACGGGGATCGCGACGGCGATGACGACCAGCGGCAGCACGGCCACACGGTGCAGGCTGCCCAGCCGGCGCACCGATGCCTCCACCCACGTCTCCACCGGCGGCCGGGTGGACGGCGCTCGGCGCTCGCGGGCGCCGATCAGCGTGGTGGGCAGCACGATGCCGGCAACGAGTAGTGCGACGATGCCGATCGAGAGCAGCACGCCGAAGTCCTGCACCATCGGCACTTTTGAGATCTTCACAGTGAGGAAGGCGATGACCGCGGCCGCGGTGGCCGTGAGCAACGGCGGCCCGAGGTGGTGGAGCGTCTCGCCGAACGGGCCGTCCGTGTGGTCGATCGTGCGCTCCTCCTCGATGCGGTTCTGCACCTGGATCGCGAACTCGATACCCAAACCGATGAGGATCGGCAGGCCGGCGATGGTGACCAACGACAGCTTGGTGCCGGTGAACCCGAACGCACCGAATCCCCACACCACACCGACCGCCATGCCCACCAGCGGCAGCAACCGCCAGCGCACCTTGAAGGCCACGATCAGGATCACCATCATCACCAGGACGGCGATGCCACCCAACAGGAGCATGCCGCCCTGCAGGTAGTTGTTGATGTCGGTGAGGAAGGTGGGGGTTCCCGTGATCGTCACGGACGCGTTGTCGAACGTGCGCCCCGCCAGCGCGTCCTTGACGGCGGACGAACCCGCCGCCAGGGCATCGAGTGGGGCGTTGCCCACCAACACGGCGGCGAACACCGCATGGCGCGGATCGGGCACGAACGCCCGCAGTGGCTTGCGCACGAGCAGTTGGTCGTCGGCCGGCGAGACGAGTGCATTGTTCGCGTCGAGACTGAACCCGGTGTTGTCGAACAGCAGGAACTTCACCCATTCGGGGTTCTCCAACGACTGGTCGCCTGCGGCGCCGAGGCGCAGTGTGGTCACCGTGGCATCGCGCTGACGGGCAGCCTTGCCCACCTCGGTGGGTTCGCGATCGATCGCCCGCGACACGATCTGGCTGGCAGTGCCCTTGGCGATGAGGTCACTCGACCACTGCAACAACGCGACCGGTGAGATCACCGACGTGATCGCGGCATTGTCCTCCAGCGTGGCCTGCACCTCGTTCATCTGTGCGACGTTGGCCGGGGTGAACAGATCGACCACCGTCTTGCCGTCCGCCACGGTGAACAGCACGATCATGTTCTCACCGCCGAAAATGTCCTGGTAGGCCGTGTTGTCGGCCGCCACCTGGGAGCCGGGATCGATGTAACTGTCCTGCCCGGTGGCGAAATCCAGCCGACCGAGCCCGAGTGCGAACAACGCAGTCACCGCTGCCACTGCGAGCAAAGTCGCCAGCGTCCGCCGACTGAGCCACTGCCCTACCGCACGCCACCATCCATTCATGTGAACACCCCTACCTTGCCGCGGCACCCGGCCGACCTATCTGCGACCGTACGGCGCATGCCGTCGCCGGGGCAGGGGCATTCGGCCCTGATCGACCGCTGTCAGCGGGCAGACGTGAAGCGGGCGATGTCCAGCCGCGCATCCAGTGTCGCCCGGTGCACGGCTGTCTCCGCAGGAAACCGCGCACCCGTGCCGTCCGCGACGCGCGTCATCATCTCGAAGTTGGCGATCACCGCCGCCGCATCGATCATGAAGGCTTCCCCGGCCACGGCCGCCAGGCGGTCACGCGCGGCCGTCAGTCCGAACTCGTCCCATCCGCCGACGGCGTCGACGAAAGCGACCAGCTCCTCCCCGAATGGCAGGCCACCGTCGCCTTCACCGTCGACGATCGCCGCCAGGTCGGCGGGTGTCCCTGCTTCGGTGCCGCTCCAACTGAGCATGCCGGCGTGTGCGGTCGTTCAAAAGAAGCATTCGCGGATGCGTGAGATGCGCCCGGCGACGAGCTCCATTTGCGGGCGGCTGAGGGTGCCCCGGTTCCACAGCGGGTCGGCCATCTGCGCATCGCTCATGTATTGCGCGCCGGCGAGCCGCCACAGGTTGTCCCACTCGTCGGGCAACGCGCTGAGCGCCTGCACCACAGAGGCGGTCCGGTCGGCAGGCGCTGCCACGGGCACCCAGTTGAGCGAGGCGGGTGCCAGCTCGGCGGCCTCACGCCCGTGCGGCTCGCCATCGCGGGGCGCAGGGAGAACGGGGATCGGCTGGCCCGCGGCGCGCGCGAACGCGACCACCGGCACCGTCGCGATGACGACACCGACGATCTCCACCCACTCGAGCGGATGCATGCCCTCGGTGATGACCTGTTCATACCACTGCTCGGTGATCGTGCCGGCATGGCGTGCAACGCGGTAGGCGACGTCGAGCGCCGCATCGTCGAATGGCCGCACCCACGGGGGCGACGGCTCGGCAGAGAGGTAGGCGTCGCGAGCAACCTCGGCGATCTGCGCTCGACGCGCAGCCGTGAACCGGGCGCCGGGAGCGACGACATGGCGCAGCGATGACGAGTGCGCCATGTCCAGATCGTCGCGAACCACCCCCACGAAGCGTCAACCTATCCTGCGCGGCACCGTCGCGCGTCGGCCATCATGGGGTCATGAATCGGGAGCTGCCGCCGGCACCACGAGTGTCCGCAACGCGCCTGATCGTCGCACGTCTGCGCGGGCCGAGCAGCGCGGCGATCATCGCGGTGGCGATCGCCTCGACGGGGTATGTCGTCATCGAGGGCTGGGCCGCCTTTGACGCGATCTACATGTCGGTGATCACGCTCGGGCAGGTTGGGTACGGCGAAGTGCAGCCGCTGTCCACGGCCGGCCGGGCGTGGACGATCGCAGTCATCATCAGCGGGTTTGCGGTGTTCGTCTACTCCGCGGCGGCGCTGACGGCCCTGATCCTGTCGGGCGACGTTGCCGCAGCAGTACGCGAGAAGAGGAGGGCGAAAGTGCGAGAACAACTGAGCGATCATGTGGTGGTGGCAGGCTTCGGCCGAGTGGGACGCGCTGCCGTCGCCGCCGCCATCAGTAGCGGCCGGAGATGCGAGGTGATCGACACCGATCCCGCGCTCGAGCACGACGTCGAGGCCGCCGGCGCCGTCTTTCTCCTGGGCGATGCACGCGACGCGATCGCGATGCGCGCCGCCGGCGTCGACCGCGCGGCAGCGTTGATCACCAGCCTCGATGACCCCTCCAACGCGGTGGTCGCACTCACCGCTCGAGCGATCGCCCCCTCGCTGCGAATCGTCTCCCGCGTCACCGACCGGGCATGGCGCAACCGCCTGCTCCGTGCGGGCGCGTCGGAAGTGGTTCCCGTGTACGAGAGCGTCGGTACCAGCCTGGCCGCCATCGCCCTCAATGCCGAAGTGCGTTCGGTGGTGACGATCGCCGGCACCGACATGCGCGTCGAGGAAGTGGAGGTTGGCGCCGGCTCACTCGCAGAGGGCTGCGACCTGAAGTCGCTGATGCAGCAGGCAGCCGACGTGCACATCCTCGGGCTGCGGCGCGACCACCAGCTGCGCCGCTGGCACGAGGCCGACGAGGCGCTGCAGGAAGGCGACACCCTGGTGGTGATGGGTAGCGCGGTCACCCTCGGTGCGCTGAACGCGCTCGTTCGGCGCGGCTCGCGCACCGAGGGTTGACCGACCAGCCCGGCCTACTTGGCGGCGGCAAAGCCCAGTTCGAGGTCGGCAATGATGTCGTCGATGCTCTCGAGACCAACGCTCAGGCGCACCAGGCCGGCGCGCACGCCGGTGCTGGCCTGCTCGGCCTCGGTGAGCTGGCTGTGGGTGGTGCTGGCCGGATGGATCACCAGGCTGCGCACATCGCCGATGTTGGCCACATGGCTGTGCAACTGCAGGCCCTCGACGAACTTCTGGCCGGCTTCCTTCACCGTGCTGCCTTCAGGGGCCACGATGTCGAACGCGAGCACGCTGCCGTAGCCCTTGCCCTGGCCGTACACGCGCAGGCGGTCGTGCCACGGGCTGCTCTCGAGGCCGGCGTACGACACGCTCTCGACCTGCGGATGATCGACGAGGAACTTGGCCACCTTGTCGGCGTTCTCCCAGTGGCGCTCCATGCGCAGGCTCAGCGTCTCGAGGCCCTGCAGGATCAGGAAGGCGTTGAACGGCGAGATCGCCATGCCGAGGTCGCGCAGCATCTGCACGCGTGCCTTGATGATGTACGAGCCGTGGCCGAGCGCCGGCCAGTAGGGCAGGCCGTGGTAGCTGGGATCGGGCTCGGTCATGTTCGGGAAGCGCCCGCTGGCGCCGAAGTCGAACGTGCCGCCATCGACGATCGCGCCGCCGATCGAGTTGCCGTGGCCGCCCATGAACTTGGTGAGGCTGTGCACGACGATGTCGGCGCCCCACTCGAACGGGCGCACGAGGTACGGCGTGGGGACGGTGTTGTCGACGATCAGCGGAATGCCGTTGTCGTGCGCGATCTTGCTGATGTTGTCGATGTCGAACACGTCGTTGCGCGGGTTGGCGAGCACTTCGCCGTAGAACGCCTTCGTGTTCGGGCGGATCGCGCTCTGCCATTGGGCGAGATCGTGCGGATCATCGACGAACGTGACCTCGATGCCCATCTTGGGCAGCGTGTAGTGGAACAGGTTGTAGGTGCCGCCATACAGCGACGGGCTGGCGACGATGTGGTCGCCGTTCTCGGCGAGCGTGAGGATTGCGAGTGCCTCGGCTGCCTGGCCGGAGGCGACCACGAGCGCGCCGGGCAGGCCGACAGCGGTAGCCGTGCCGCCCTCGAGGCTGGAGATGCGAGCCTCGAGCGCGCCCTGCGTGGGGTTCATGATGCGGGTGTAGATGTTGCCGATCTCGGCCAGCGCGAACAGGTTCTGGGCGTGCGCCGCATCGCGGAACTGGAAACTGGTCGTCTGGTAGATCGGTACCACCCGGGCACCAGTTGTCGGGTCGGGCTCGCCGCCGACGTGGATCTGCCGTGTCTCGAAACCCCAGGTGTTACTCATAGGGCCGAGACCCTAGCGGCTGAATCCTGACCTCACAAGTCGGAATTCATCACCAACGGCAGCAACACCGCGCGCGCCAACTCGGTCAGCGGCCCCACGTCCGGGTGCACACCGTCGGACCGGATCGATCCGTGCTCGGCCTCGTACGTCGCCACTGCCGCCGCGAGAGGAAGTGTCGAGACGTCCGACCAGGCGACGTCCCAGCGCGCCACCTGCGCGTTCCAGGCAGCCACTCGCTCCGCGTCGGCCATCTCCGCGCTCGCCCACCCGCCGGCGGTCAACGGCGGGCTGTCGCTGACCAACAGTGGCAGGTGGTTCCCACGCAGGAGGTCGACCAGCGCCGCCATCTCGGTGTCATGGAAGGCCGTGAACGCGGCGTCGCCGGCCACGTGCGGGGCGGGATCGCCCGGGTAGCGCTGCTCCACGAGCTCCATCGGGCCGACGACCAGCAGCACGAGATCGGGGCGAAACCGCTCCAGCAGCGGTGGCAGCTTCTCGTCGAACGGTTCGCAGTCCAACACCCGCCACGGCTCCTCCGCGCTCGGTCGGGTCGCCTCGGCGCGCACGAAGGGGCAGCCGTTGGCCCCCGCCCAGGTGACCTGCAGTCCGCCCGCAGCACCGTCGCTGAGCGCCTGCGCGACGTGGAGCGAGGTCGAGTCGCCGATCACGAGCAGGCGCAACGGATCGGCGGCGGCAACTGCCCGATCCCCCTCACCGAGCTGCGCGTCGACGGCAGCGACAGTGGCCGCGACCGTCCGCAGCACTGCTCCCGGCAGACCCAGCGTTATCGCGATCGTGTCGAGCCCGCTGTCGAAAGCGGCGCCGACCGGCACTGCGTCGAACAGCACGAGCGGCACGCCGGAGGCCAGCAACGTCTCGATCGCCGAGCGCAGCTGTGCCTCGGCCGCAGCCATCCGCCGGCCCGCCTCGGCGACGTCGCTCGGCACCGGGAAACCGACATCGTCGGCCCGGCGCACGATGCCGGTGTCGAGCCGGCCCAGTGCGACGACCACGACCGTCGGCCGCTGTTCGGCGACCAGTCGGGCCCACCGCTGAGCGGCCACGTCGCACCCGCCGGTGTCGAGCACGGTCCCGTCACGCAGCCGTACCTGCGCGGCGTCGGCCACCGGGCAGCCGGGCTGCACGCCGTCGACCACGTCCCAGCCGCGCTCGCGCAACGCCGCGATCGGATCTGCGTTGCTGCCCACCACCAGGACACGAGGCACGGTCGGCGTCGTCGGTAGCGATCCGACCGCGGTCGCAGACGCGGTGCCCGCGGTGAGCTCGATGAGACCCGCATCGCCTCTGGCCAGCAGCGCCTCGGTGGCGGTGAACTGTGGGCGGGGCACGGCGACCATGCCGGCGATAGCCACCACGACCATCGTGGCCGACATTGCGGTGATCGCCGACCGCGGTGCCGACAGGACGCGGCGTTGCCGCACCGGTTGTTCGATCCATCGGTACGACGCCACCGTCACCGCCGCGGTGACGATGAGCCGCGCCGCCAGCAACGGCCACCGATCCAGGCCGGTGCGTTGCGGCGACAACAACAGGAAGATCGGCCAGTGGTACAGGTACACGCCGTAGCTGACCTTGCCCACTGCGACGAGCGGCCGCCGGCTCAGCGCCGACGCCATCGCCGTCCGACCGGTGAGGCCCACGATCAACGCCGCCGATGCCAGCGAGATCGCAGGCAGGCCACCGCGGTACAACCATCGATCACCGATGCTGCTCTCGACAACCGCCACCAGCAGCACCGATGCACCCAGCGTGGCGACGATGCCGCGCCAACGATCGGGCAGCGATCGGTGGTGCATCGCCAGCGCGAGCAGGACGCCGACGAGCAGCTCGGCGGCCCGTGTGTGAGTGCCGTAGTAAACGAGATCGGCATCGTGGGTGAGCAGCGTGGCCGCCACCGACAGCACCAGCAGCGCCACGGTCAGCGCGGCGAACGCTCGGCGGCTACGACGCAACGCCCACCAGGCCAGCAGCGGCAACAACAGATAGCACTGCTCCTCGATCGCCAACGACCAGAAGTGCGCCAGCGGGCTCGGCGCCCCGAGGAACAGGTCCTGGTAGGAGGTGTGGGCGAAGGCGAAGCGCCAGTTGGCCACGTCGAGCACCGCCGCCACCACGTCGCCGGGGAGGTGCTGGCGCTGTGCCGCACCCCAGCCCAACCCGAACAGCAGGACGAGCAGCAGGCAAACGTAGGCGGCGGGAACCAGCCGACGCAGGCGGCGGGCAAAGAAGTCGCACAGCGAGATGCTGCCGGTCGCCTCGTGTTCGGCCAGCAACAGCGACGTGATGAGGAACCCTGACAGGGTAAAGAACACCGAGACGCCGAGGAAACCACCCTGCGCCCACCCCAGGTCGGCATGGAACAGCAGCACCGCCGCGACCGCGAGCGCGCGCAGGCCGTCCAGCGCCGGCACATAGGCCAACCGTGCTCCCCGAGTCCCCACGAGCCGGAGATCCTAACGGGCACCGCGGTACCCGAACGGGCCGAGTGCGGACAGAACTTGCGTGGCGTCGTTGCCAACCGTGGGTCGGTGAGGGCAGCGGTCGGGTCGGAAAGCGCGAGCGGCGCCCACACACCAGGGAGGGCACCGCTCGACGACGAACCGAAACGGGTCAGCCGCCGCTGACGTCGGCGACCTTCTGCTTGCCGGCGCCGAGGAACGGCATCATCGCCCGCAGCTGGCCACCGACTTCTTCGATCTGGTGATCGCGGCCTGCCTGCTGCAGTTCCTTCATCTTCGGACGACCGGCCTCGCTCTCGGCGATCCACTCCTTGGCGAACTTGCCGGACTGGATCTCCTTGAGGATCTTCTTCATCTCCAGCTTGGTCTTGGCGTTGACCACGCGCGGGCCGCGAGTCAGGTCGCCGTACTCGGCGGTGTCGCTGATGCTGTAGCGCATTCCGGCGATGCCTTCCTCGTACATCAGGTCGACGATCAGCTTCACCTCGTGCAGGCACTCGAAGTAGGCCATCTCGGGCTGATAGCCGGCCTCGACCAGCGTCTCGAAGCCAGCCTGCACCAGCGAGGTGACGCCGCCGCACAGCACGGCCTGCTCACCGAACAGATCGGTTTCGGTCTCTTCGCTGAACGTCGTCTCGATCACGCCGGCGCGAGCGCCGCCAATGGCCTCGGCGTACGACAGCGCGAGTGCGTGGGCGCCGCCGCTCGCATCCTGATGCACGGCGATGAGCGCCGGCACGCCGCCGCCCTCGGTGTAGGTGCGGCGCACGAGGTGGCCCGGGCCCTTGGGGGCGATCATGATCACGTCGACGCTCTTGGGCGGGCGGATGCGCTTGAAGCGGATGTTGAAGCCGTGGGCGAACGCCAACGCCTTGCCCTTGCGCATCGCCGGCTTGATGAACTCCTCGTACGTTGCCTTCTGCTCGGTGTCGGGCATCGTGAGCATGATCACGTTGGCCCACTTGGCAGCAGCGGCGATGCCCATCACCTTGAGGCCGGCGGCCTCTGCCTTCGCGGCGGACTTGCTGCCCTCACGGAGCCCGACCACCACGTCGACGCCCGACTCCTTGAGGTTCAGCGCGTGCGCGTGCCCCTGGGAGCCGTAGCCGATGATGGCCACCTTGCGGCTGCGGATGATCGACGGATCTGCGTCCGCCTCGTAGTACATCTTTGCGGCCATGTCAGCCAGCCTTTCCTTGATTGGACTTGGACGAGACCGCGCGGAGACGGGCCTCACGATCGAGCTTGGGCAGCGCCACCCGGCCGGTGCGCTGGAGCTCTACGATGCCATAACCGGCCAGGAGTTCCTCAAAATCGTCGAGTTTCTCCGGATGACCGTCGAGTGACACCGTGATTGCTTCCACTCCGACGGCGAGGATCTTGCCTTCGAAGATGTTGGTGAGCTCCACGACCTGGCCGCGGTGATCGGCGCTGGTGCGCACCGTTGCGAGCAGCAGTTCGCGCTCCACACTGCGCCGCGGGTCGAGCTCGCTGATCTTGATCACCTCGATCAGCTTGAACAGCTGCTTGACGATCTGCTCCAGCGAACTGCTCTCCACGTCGACGACGATCGTGATGCGGCTGAAGCCCTCTTCCTCCGCCGGCGCGACGGCCAGGCTGAAGATGTTGTAGCCGCGGCGGGCGAACAGGCCGGCCACGCGTGCGAGCACGCCGGGCCGGTTCTGCACCAGCACGGACAAGATGTGGTGCTGACTACCGAACTCGCTCACTTGAGACCTCCGCGATTCGCTTCCTGGAACTCGGGCAGCAACATGTCGTCGTTCCCGTAACCGGCCGGAACCATCGGGAACACCTTCTCGCGGGCATCCACCCGGAAGTCGATGACAACTGGGCGGTCATCGATGCTGTTGGCCCGGTCGATAGCCGGCTGCACCTCTTCTGGGCTATCCACGCGAATCCCCACGCACCCCATCGCCTCGGCCCACATCACGAAGTTGGGCACCTCGGGCGACAGGTAGACCTCGCTGTAGCGCTCGTCGTAGAACATTTCCTGCCACTGGCGGACCATGCCGAGGTAGCTGTTGTTGAGGATCGCGACCTTGATCGGGATGCGCTCGACGGCGGCGGTGACCAGTTCCTGGGCGGTCATCTGGAAGCAGCCGTCACCGTCGATCGCCCACACGGTGCGATCGGGGCGGCCGACCTTTGCGCCGATGGCTGCGGGAATGCTGAAGCCCATCGTGCCCAGGCCACCCGAGTTCACCCAGGTGTAGGGCTCGTTGAACTTCCAGTACTGGCTGCTCCACATCTGGTGCTGACCGACGCCGCTGACGAGGATCGTGCCCTCCGGCGACAGATCGCGCAGCTGCTCGAGGCAGAACTGCGGCTTCAGTGCTTCGCCGGGTTCGCTGGGCTCGTAGGCCAGCGGGAACTGCTCGCGCCAGCCGCTGATCCGGCTGCGCCAGCTGCCTGTGTCGGCCTGCACCGTGCCGTTGGCCAGCAGATCCTTGATCGCCTTGATCAGCTCCTCGATGACCTGCTTGCAGTCACCGACGATCGGTACGTCCGGCTTGCGGACCTTGCCCTGCTCCGCCGGGTCGATGTCGACGTGAATGATCTTCGCCTCAGGAGCGAACAGCGACACCTTGCCGGTGATGCGGTCGTCGAAACGAGCACCCAGGTTGATCAGCAGGTCGCTCTTCTGCATCGAGGTGATGGCAGTCGCGTTGCCGTGCATGCCGGGCATCCCCAGGCACAACGGGTGATCGTCGGGGAACGCGCCGCGGGCCATCAACGTGGTGACCACGTGGATGTTGGTCAGCTCGGCCAGCTCGCGCACGGCCTCGGCCGCACGAGCCTTGAGCACGCCACCGCCCACGTAGAGGATCGGGCGTTCGCTGGCCATGATCAGCTTGGCGGCTTCCTTGATCATCCGCGGGTGGCCCTTGGTGTTCGGGCGGTAGCCGGGGAGGCTCTCGATGACTTCCTCATCGGTGGGCCAGTGCCACTCCATCATGTTGGTGAGGCAATCCTTGGGGATGTCGATCAAGGTTGGGCCCGGACGGCCGGTGGTGGCGATGTGGAACGCCTGACGCACCGCCAGCGGGATCGCGTCGGCGGTCATCACCAGCTCGTTGTGCTTGGTGCAGCTGCGGGTGATGCCGACGGTGTCGCATTCCTGGAACGCATCGGTGCCGATCGCCGCGGTGGGCACCTGGCCGGTGATGCACACCATCGGGATGCTGTCCATGTAGGCATCCATCAGCGGGGTGACCATGTTGGTCGCGGCCGGGCCACTGGTGACCAGCGCGACACCGGGCCGACCGGTCACGTGCGCGTAGCCCTCGGCCATGTGGCCGGCGCCCTGCTCGTGACGCACGAGGATGTGGCGGATGGGTGAATCCAGGAGCGGGTCGTACGCCGGCAGGATGCAACCGCCGGGGAGACCGAAGATGGTCTCCACGCCTTCCATTTCCAGTGATCGGATGAGGGCTTGCGCCCCGGTGATCTTCATGACGCTCCTAGGTAGAACTGTGGCCGAAAAACGAAACAGCCTCCCGACTGGGAGGCTTTGGACGCACGCGACTATGTGGTCGTGCGTCTACACGATGAGTACTACGACAAGGGAGGTGAGGTGGGCACGCATCGGCGACAGTCTGTCACCAATCCTGCCGATTTCGCAACTCCACCGACGGATTCACGTTGATCGCCCGTGCGCGAGCGCCGCGATGAAGGGGGCGACGGCCGGGTGGATGGCTCCACCGCGCCGGATGACCGCGCTGATCGTGCGGCTCAACAGCGGCTCGGCCATGGCCCTGGCCAATCTGTGCTGGCCGTGCTCGGCCTGGGTGGTGGGCAGCACCGTCCAGCCGAGGCCCAGGCGCACCATCTCCACCAGCACCTCTGGTTGGTGCGACTCCATCTCCACCACCAACGGCGCACCGATCGCCCGCAACCGGCGATCGATGGCCGTGCGGGTACGGGAGTCGGAGGGGAACAGCAACCACGGGCCCCACTGGGCCGACGGCACGTCCGCGGGCACTCCCGGCGGCGCGTAGACCGCGAGGTCGTCACGCAGCAGGGGCGTGGCGTCGAACGGGCCGGCACCCTCGGGGTCGACGCACACCGCGACATCGAGTTCACCGCGCTCGAGGCGGGCGAGCAGCTCGCCGGTGGGCGCCACGGTGAATCCGACATCGAGCTTGGGGTGAGCCCGGCGGAACCTGCCGACAGCATCACGGCAGTGATGCACCGCGGCGATGTCGATCATGCCAACCCGCAACCGCCCGAGCTGCCCCGTACCCACCGCGCGCAGCCAGCGCATCACCTGATCGAGGTCGGCCAGCACTCGTTCGGCACACTCGGCAACCGTCGCGGTGTAGTCGTGCGGCACCCGCCGACGGCCGTCGGTGGCGAACAGCGGCACGCCCAGGCGACGTTCCAGCTCGGCGATGCCCTGCGACAGCGCGGAGGGTGTAACCCCCAATGAAGCTGCCGCCTCCGCCCACGTGCGGTGGCGTGTGATGGCGACCAGGTACGCCAACTGGGAGGTGGAGAGGTTGGGAGACAGGTCATCCATATTGTGAAGTATTGCTGAACAGAATAGCGGGCTCGTGTCAGCTTGCTTTATGGTCAAGGCTCATGACAACACCTCAGTCTCCTACAGTGGCTCCCGCCACCGGCCGCCTCGGCGTGCTGACGGTCGGCCTCGGCGCCGTGGCTTCAACCCTCATCGCCGGTGTCGAGCTGGTGAAGCGCGGCGTGTCGTTGCCCGTCGGCAGCCTCACCCAGATGGGCACCATCCGGTTGGGCAAGCGCACCGACAACCGCAGCCCGCTGATCAAGGAGTTCGTCCCCCTCACCGCGCTCGAAGACATCGTGTGGGGCGCGTGGGATCCGTTCCCCGACGATGCCTACGTCGCCGCCACACGCGCCGGCGTGTTGGAGGGCGGCAAGCACATCGAGGCGATCAGCGAAGCACTGCGCGACGTTCGCCCGATGCCCGCGGCGTTCGACCGCGAGTACGTCAAGCGCATCGACGCCGACAACACGATGCACACGATCAACAAGCGCGACATGCTCAACGCAATCCGCGAGGACATCAACCGCTTCAAGGAAGAGAAGCAGGTCGAGCGCGTCGTCATGCTGTGGGCCGCCAGCACCGAGATCTTCATCGAAGAGGGGCCAGCCCACCAGACCATCGAGTCGTTCGAAGCTGCGATCGACGCCAACGATCCCACCATCGCCCCGTCGATGCTCTACGCCTACGCGGCCATTCTGGAAGGCGTGCCGTTCGCGAACGGAGCACCGAACCTGACAGTTGACATCCCAGTGTTGCGTGCGCTGGCTATCGAGAAGCGGGTGCCGATCAGCGGCAAGGACTTCAAGACCGGCCAGACCCTCATCAAGACCGTCATCGGGCCGATGCTGCGCTCGCGCATGCTCGGCCTCAGCGGCTGGTACAGCACCAACATCCTCGGCAACCGCGACGGTGAAGTGCTCGACGATCCGGACAACTTCAAGACGAAGGAAGAGAGCAAGCTCGGCGTGCTCGAGCACATCCTCGACCCGGTGACCTTCCCCGACCTGTACGGCGACGTGTACCACAAGGTGCGCATCAACTACTACCCGCCGCGCGGCGACAACAAAGAGGGCTGGGACAACATCGACCTGTTCGGCTGGCTCGGCTATCCGATGCAGCTAAAGATCGACTTCCTGTGTCGCGACAGCATCCTGGCCGCGCCACTTGCGCTCGACCTGGTGCTATTCAGCGATCTCGCGCAGCGCGCCGGCCTCAGTGGAATCCAAGAGTGGTTGAGCTTCTACTACAAGGCACCAATGGTTGCGCCGGGCCTACACGCCGAGCACGACCTGTTCGTGCAGCAGAGCAAGCTCGAGAACACGTTGCGCTGGATGATGGGCGAAGAC
>JAYSPV010000121.1:0-33407 GCA_043721915.1 Ilumatobacteraceae bacterium
CGTGGCGGCAATCGCAGACGCCGGGCTGATCGTCGAACGTGGGCGAGCCGCGTTCGACGCTGACCCGCTCGTGGTGCGCGCCGCGAAGAACATCGTCACAGAGATCGGTGAGGCGACCAAAGTATTGTCATCGGCCACCACCGACGCGATGCCCGAGGTTCCGTGGCGAGCGATCGCCGGCATGCGTGACCGAACCATTCACCGTTACCCCGAAGTTGACCTCGACGTCTTGTGGGACACCCTCGCGTTCGACCTCCCTGAACTCGCCGAGCGCATCGCCGCCCACCTCGACCGGCCTGCGGGCTGAGGGGCCACCTAGCCCCAAACGCCGGTTATACGTGTGATCCATAGTTGAGCCGCACCTCGAATTCGCCACTCTGGGCGTTCATCACCGTAGAGGATCTGTTGGCCGGCAGTGGGCAGACTCTCGTGGCCACCAACAAGCTCGCGTACCTGCCGATGACCAGCGGGTCGCCGCGCTCGGGGAGGTGTGCGCGAGTGGGGGTGCGTGTACGACTTGCACTCGGTGTGGAATGAAATGGGGATAGGTGGTTGACTCTGGGGGTATTTGGGGGGCAGAATGGGGCCCAGTGGGGATCACGGGCTCGCGCCGCCGGGATCAGCAGTTCCACGAGGCAGGTGCTCAACAGGAGAAGGTGGTGACGCGACGTGTTGTTCGTGGGGGCGTTCGAACGCCAACTCGACGACAAGGGACGGCTGGCAGTGCCAGCCACCTTCCGCGACCGCCTGGGTGAGCACTGTTACCTGGCCAAGGGTGAGGACAAATGCGTGACGGTGGTGCCGTCGGCAACGTTCGAGGCCGAGGCCGAGGCGATGGCCGTCCGAGTGCGCCTCGGCGAGGTCAGCCGAAACCAACTTCGTGCCCTCGCCTCCTCGGCGATCCTCGTCTCGCTCGACAAGCAGGGTCGGGTGAACGTCGACGAGCAGCTGCGCGAGTACGCCGATCTGGCTCTCGGCGAGGCCGTCACCGTCGCCGGCAGCTTCGACCGCCTCGAGCTGTGGTCGCCACATCGTTTCTCGCTCGTCAACGACGACGGCACCGGCGGCTTGGCCGGTGGCGAACAGTGATCTCAGCGCAACACAACAACCACCCACACGACCACTCGAACGACAAGGAGGAAGAGGCAGCGACCACCGCCAGCCACACACGTACTCTTCAGCACCACGTCATCCGTACATCTGCAGCCTTCCGGCCAGCACGATGGACAGCCCTCACTCCGCCCGCTGCCGTTTCGCACGTTCGGGGAGACATCCCGGCGGCACTCGCGAACCGGTGGGCTGCAGATGGACGGATGAACGACCCCGAGATGCGATGAGCGACGAACCCTTCCACCACCTGCCGGTGATGGCCCACGAGATCGTGGCCCTCTTCGAACGGGTACCAGCGGGATTCGTGCTCGACGCCACACTCGGCGGGGGAGGCCACAGCGAGCTCCTGCTCGAACGCTGGCCTCACCTGAAGGTGCTGGGCATCGACCGCGATGAACGTGCTCTTGCCGCAGCGCAAGCTCGACTCGTCCGGTTCGGTGATCGGCTACGTGTGTACCACTGTCGGTTCGATCGCCTCGACGAAGCCATGGAAGCACTCTCCATCGACACCCTGTCCGGTGCCCTCTTCGACCTGGGGGTCAGCTCCCCCCAACTCGATGTGGCCGAACGTGGGTTCAGCTATCGACACGATGCGCCGCTCGACATGCGCATGGACCAGACGCAGCAATGGTCGGCCAGCGATGTGATCAACGGCTACCCTGCCGACCAACTGGCGCGCGTGCTGCAGAAGTACGGCGACGAACGGTTCGCGCGTCGCATTGCCGCAGCGATCGTGGCAGCCCGCCCGATCGAATCGACGGCCGAGCTCGCGGAGATCGTCGTCTCGGCGATCCCCGCTCCCGCGCGCCGCACGGGTGGTCATCCGGCCAAGCGTACGTTCCAGGCGATCCGCATCGAGGTGAACGGCGAGCTCGATGCGCTGCCCTCGGCGCTCGACACAGCGATCGCTCGCACCGAGCCGGGGGGCAGGGTTGCAGTTCTCTCGTATCACTCCGGAGAGGACCGGATCGTCAAGCAACACATGCGTTCGGCGGCGACCGGTGACTGCCCGTGCCCACCCGAGCTGCCGTGCGTGTGCGACGCGGTGCAGACTGTGCGTCTCGTGCGCGGCGTGCCCAAGACCCCATCGGTCGGCGAGCAGGCCACCAACCGCAGGGCCACCAGCGCCCGCTTGCGAGTCGTCGAACGAATCGTCGACACGCCCACTCGCGGGGCTCGCTGACCCAGTTCGGCTCGGTACGAATTCACGAAGCGCACGTTCGCGTGCACACAGCAATGAGGACTTGAGGTAACGACGATGGCAATGGCAGCTCGCAGCGAGCGAGTGACGGCAGTGCGCAGCAGAGCGCACGGAGGCGTTGCTACTGGCGCGGGCGTGATGGTGAAGCGGACCGCCGGCGTCACACACATCACGCCCCGCGCGCAGCTCGTCGTCGTGCCCCGACGGCGCCGTACCGCTCGGCTGATCGCCGCCGGCAGCACCGTCGTCTTCGGTCTGATGCTCGGTGCTGCCGCATTCCAGACGCAGCTCGCGAGCCGCCAGCTCACGCTCGACACCATGGATCGTGGCATTCGCGCTGCCCATGAGGAGTACGACGTGCTCCGCCGTGAGCGCGCCGAGCTGCGGTCGCCCGGGCGTCTTGCGGTCGAGGCGAAGAAGCTGGGCATGGTGCCCGCAGCGCAGACCGAGTTCGTGTCGCTCGACCCTGACGTCGTGGCCACGGTGCAGCGAAGCGGTACCACCGGCCAGGCCGGCGCTGCTGACACCACGGCCGACGACGAGTTCGAGCAGTATGCCGACGTGAAGGCCCAGGCTGGAGGCTCACCGTGAGCACCGATGTTCGTGGCCGAGCTACATCTCCGAAGGGTTCGGTGCCGGCCGACTCCCGTACCCGCCGTAGTGACCCCTCCGTTCGACGCGCAGTGCACCGCGCAGCCCCCGAGCGCGGTGCACGCGCGCACGGACGGCAGAGCCACGCGACGAGAACCCCCACGCCGACCACTCCCTCGGGGTCGTCGGCAAGAACAGCCTCCCGGTCGAGCGCAGGAATGGCCCCGAGGTCGGCCAGGTCGCGCGATCACGGGCACATCCCCGCGCAGCGCAAGGTCGCCAGATCGCCGCGTCGGCGTTCGCGCGGGCTCCAGCTGACGTTCCGCGCCGGTGACAGCCGTCGTCGCCTCGTGGCGGTCTTCGTCGTCAGCATGCTGTTCTTCCTCGCCGTCGTCGCCCGTGTGGCCTTCCTGCAGACGGTCGGTTCCGACAGCCTCGTGGCCGCCGGCAGGGCACAGCGCGTCTCGGAGGCAGTGCTGCACGCGCCACGGGGCACGATCTTCGCCCGCGATGGAGGTGAGCTGGTGTTGAGCGTCCCGAGCAGCACCATCATCGCCAACCCGAAGCTCGTCACCGATCCAACTGGAGTAGCCGCGACGTTGGCCTCGATGCTGCAGTTGTCGACCGAGAAGCAGCAGCAACTGTTGCAGGCGTTCACCCTCAAGGAGAAGAGCTTCGTCTACGTGGCCCGGCAGATCGACGACGACCTCGCCGGGTCTGTCATGGCGCTCGGGCTCACCGGCGTCGACAGCCTGCGCGAGGACAAGCGAATCATGCCCAGCGGTGAAGTCGGCCGCAGCCTCCTGGGTCGCACCGACATCGATGGCATCGGCATCGCCGGGCTCGAACTGCAGTACAACGATCGGCTCACCGGAACCGACGGCGAGCGCGTGCGCGAGCACGATGCCAAGGGTCGCTCCATCCCCGGGTCGGGTGCCACGACGACCGAGCCGATCCCTGGCGACGATCTGGTGCTCACCGTCGATCGATCCCTGCAGTTCCAAGTGGAGCAGGCTCTCATCGCCCGCGTGGAGCAGTTGAAGGCGAAGGGCGGTGCCGTGGTGGTGATGGACACGGATACCGGGGAGATCTACGCGATCGCCAACGTGAAGCGAAATGACGACGGCACCGTGACGGTGACCTCGGCCAACCTCGCCGCTGTGGAGGTGTTCGAGGCAGGCTCGGTGGCCAAGGTGTTCAGCCTGGCAGCGGTCGTCGACACCGGCACGGCCGGCCCTGACACGACCATCGCTGTGCCGGGCAAGATGGTCTTCGGTGAAGGTACCGAGTGGGAACAGACGATCAATGACGCCGAGCCCCACGACACGATGCCGATGAGCTTGCGCGACATCATCGTCCACTCGTCCAACATCGGCACGCTGCTGATGACCGGGCAGGTCGGGACCGAGCGCTTCGGTAGGTATCTCCAGAACTTCGGGTTCGGCCAGAAGACTGCGCTCGACTTCCCCGACGAGAGCGCCGGATTCCTCAACCCCGCGTCCGAGTGGCAGGGCACCGAGAAGGTGACCACGAGCTACGGGTACGGCTACAACGTGACGGCCGTGCAGTTGGCGGCAGCGGTGAACACCGTGGCGAACAACGGGATCTACGTCGAACCGAAGATGGTGAAGGCGACGATCGGTGCTGACGGCACCGTGACCGACACGGCGCCGGCGGCCACGCACGAGGTGCTGCAACCGTCCACGGCGGCGACGATGACCGACATGATGACCGATGTCGTCTGCGACGGCACAGGGAAGGATGCGCGCATCCCTGGCATCTCTGTGGCGGGCAAGACAGGAACCGCGTACAAGACCCAGGGCGATTCGTACATCGGCGTCAACGGCGAACGGCTGTATCGCGCTACGTTCGTCGGCTTCTTCCCGGCCAAGGCCCCGCAGGTCACCATTCTGGTCACGATCGACGAGCCTGACCCCACGTCGAAGGATCGCTTCGGCGGCAAGGCAGCGGCGCCACTGTTCGCCAGCATCGCCACCTCGGCCATCCATGAACTGCAGATCGTGCCCACGCCTGGCGACACCGGCTGCCCGGCAGCGGGCTGACCGAGATGAGTTGGTTGCTCGGCGCACTCGTCGCCGATGCGTTGCTGCCCGCCGCAGAACTGCGCGGTGAGCCTGCAACGCGCGTGGTCGGCGTGGTGTACGACTCGCGTCGCGTGCAACCCGGTTCGCTGTTCTGCTGCCTGCGCGGCGGTAACAGTGACGGGCATGAGTTCGCGGCAGCAGCAGTCGCAGCGGGTGCCTCGGCGCTGGTCGTGGATCACGAACTCGACCTTCCGGTGGCGCAGGTGATCGTGCCCGACACGCGAGTGGCCATGGGCCGGCTGTCGTCGGCGTTCTTCGCCCACCCCTCGCGAGTGCTGACGCTCGTAGGCGTCACCGGCACCAACGGCAAGACCACCACGACGAGCCTCATCGCCGCGATCCTGGAAGCAGGGGGCATGGCGACAGGTGTCATCGGAACACTGACCGGCAAACACACGACGCCCGAGGCGCCGGAGCTACAAGCGCAACTCGCGGCGTTCGTTGCCGCCGGCAAACGAGCCGTGGTGATGGAGGTCTCGTCGCACGCGCTTGCGTTGCACCGCGTGGACGGTACGCGGTTCGCCTTGGCGGTGTTCACGAATCTCGGCCGTGACCATCTCGATCTGCACGGCACGATCGAGCGGTACTTTGCGGCGAAGGCGATGTTGTTCGAGCCGGGCCTCAGCGCACGCGGCATCGTCAACGTCGACGACGAGCACGGCCGCGCACTTGCGGACGAGGCAGCGATCCCGATGACCAGATTCGGCCTCGGCGACGCCGTCGACCTGGTGGTGACACCCACAGCGCATGAGTACAGCTGGCGAGGGGTGCGGATCAGGGTTGGCATCGGCGGTGCCTTCAACGCGATGAACAGCCTTGCGGCGGCAACTGTGGCGGCCGAGATCGGCATCGCCCCAGCCGTGATCGCCAGCGGGCTTGCAGGCGCTTCGCCTGTGCCGGGCCGATTCGAACCGGTGCGGGCCGGCCAACCGTTCGACGTCATCGTCGACTACGCCCACACACCCGACGGGCTTCGTGAAGCCTTGTCGGCCGCGCGTGCCGCGTCGAGCGGCGCGCGGGTGATCGTGGTCTTCGGTTGCGGTGGCGACCGCGACCGCGAAAAGCGGCCGGAGATGGGCGCAGCGGCGGCGGCCGGCGCCGACCAGATCATCGTCACCTCCGACAACCCTCGGTCGGAGGACCCGTTGGCGATCATCAATGCCATCGTTCAGGGGGTGCCCGCGGACTACCGTCAGCGTGTGATGAGTGAGCCGGATCGACGCCGTGCATTCGTCGCAGCGTTCCGGGCCGCCCAGCCCGGAGACGTTGTGGTGATTGCCGGCAAGGGCCACGAAACCACGCAAACCATCGGCAACGACGTCATCGCATTCGACGATCGGGCCGTGGCGCGGACGATCTTGGAGGCCGGCGAATGAATCAGATGGCAGTGACGAGGGTATTGCAATGATCGCAGTGATGATCGCAGGGTCGGTGGCGATGTTCATCTCGCTGGTCGTGACCCGCTACCTGATCACCTTCTTCCGCAGGCTCGGTGCGGGGCAGCCGATCCTCGGCAAGGCTGATCACGGCCCCGAGCACCACATGAACAAACAGGGCACCCCGACGATGGGTGGCCTTGCGATCGTGGTGTCTGCGGCCATCGGCTGGATGGCGGCACACCTGCGCCCCAACCTGGCCTTCTCCGACCAGGCGATGATCATGTGGGTCGGCATCATCGTGATGGCGGCCATGGGGTTCCTCGACGACTTCATCAAGGTGCGCAAGCGCCACAACCGCGGCATCTTCTGGAAGAAGAAGAGCTACATCACCTTCGGTCTCTCGATGTTGATCGCCTGGTGGTTGGTGGCCGCCACCGACGTCAGCCAGAACCTCTCGCTCACTCGCGCAACCTTGCCCGGTTGGCACCTCGCGTGGCCGCTGTTCGTGCTGTTCACCGGTGTGATGATCTGGAGCACCAGCAATGCCGTCAACGTCACGGACGGGCTCGACGGGCTTGCCGGTGGCTCTGCGATGATGGGCTTCCTGGCGTTCACCATCATCGCCTACTGGGAGTTCCGTAACCCTGCGGTCTATGGCGATGTCGTGAACCCGCTCGATCTCGCCGTGTTGGCTGCGGCGTTCGCCGGCGGCTGCGGCGGCTTTCTGTGGTTCAACGCTGCACCGGCTCGGATCTTCATGGGTGACGTGGGCGCGCTCGCGATCGGCACCGCGATGGCCTTGCTCGCGATCACCACCGACACCCAACTGCTGCTGTTGCTGATCTGCGGAATCAACGTCATCGAGGCGGGTTCGGTCGCCGTCCAGATGGGCGTGTTCAAGGCGTCGGGGCGCAAGAAGCGGCTGTTCAAGATGTCGCCCATTCACCATCACTTCGAGCTCGTCGGTTGGCCCGAGACCACCGTCATCATCCGCTTCTGGATCATCTCTGGAATCAGCATTGCGAGTGCGCTGGCCATCTTCATCGCCGACTTCACCCGCGTGACGGACAACCTGTGAGCGGCATCCGATGACTTCACCCGGCTCGGCTGGCACGGCGCTCGTCTACGGCATCGCACTCGCGGGCGATGCGCTGGCCACTCAGCTCGTCCGGCGCGGTTGGCGTGTGCTCGTTGCCGACGACGTCGCCACCGACGCCAAGCGCGCGACTGCCGAGGCGTTGGGCACGATCCTGGTGGTTGCGCCCGACGGCGACGAACTGGCGGCACTACTTGCGGCGGCGGACATGCTGTGCCCCGCGCCGGGCGTGCCCGAGTCCCACCGCGTCGTGTGGGCAGCGGTGGCGTCGACCACGCCCGTGCGAACCGAGATCGATCTCGCCTACGAGTGGGAGCAGCGGCGCGTCGGCGGGCCGCGGCCGATGTTGGCAGTCACCGGGACGGACGGCAAGACCACCACGACCTTCCTGGCTGCCCACATCCTCGAGGTCGCGGGCCACCGTGCCGCGGCAGTGGGCAACACCGAGGTGCCCTTGTCGGCCGCGCTCGACGACGACGTCGACGTGTTCGTCGTGGAGTGCAGCAGCTTTCGGCTGAACTGGCTGGAGTCGTTCCGTGCCGAGGCAGCAGTGTGGTTGAACCTGGCCCCGGATCACCAGAACTGGCACGACTCGATGTCGTCGTACGAGGCCGCCAAGGCTCGCATGTGGGCTCATCGTCGGCCCACCGACGTCGCGATCGGGTTCGCGGACGACGAAGCCGTGATGCGCAACCTCCGCGCCGCCGGGGGCGTCACTCGGACCTTCGCCACGACCGGTGCGGACTACCGCATCGAGTCGGGGAACCTCGTCGGCCCGATGGGCGTGATCGCATCCGTGGCATCGATGACTCGTGCCCTGCCGCACGATCTCACCAACGCGCTGGCGGCCGCAGCGCTCGTGCTGGAGAGCGGTCTCGCCGAGGTCACTCACGTCGAGCAGGCGCTCGCAAGCTTTCGCCATCCGCCGCACCGGATCGAGCCGCTCGGGGAGATCGACGGCGTGGCCTGGTTCAACGACTCCAAGGCCACCTCACCGCACGCCGCGCTCACCGCCATCCGCGGTTTCGATCGGATCGTGCTCCTGGCCGGTGGTCTCAACAAGGGCCTCGATCTCGCCAGCCTCGCCACCGAGCATGCGCGGATCAAGGCGGTGGTCGGGCTCGGCACGTCAGCGTCCGAGATCGTCGGCCCCTTCGCGCCGTACTGCCCGACCACCATCGCCACCTCGATGGCCGATGCGGTCGACATCGCCGCCGCCTACGCCGAGGCGGGTGATGTGGTGCTGCTGTCGCCCGCGTGCGCCAGCTTCGATTGGTACCCCGGCGGCGGCTACCCGGCCAGAGGCGAAGACTTCAAGCGACTGGTCAGCGCCAAAGCTGCGGCGCGGACCGGTGGAAAGGAAGCTCGATGAGCTCGTCGTCCACCCTCATCGGTGATCGTCGTCGGGCCGCCTTGGCGCGCTCGGAGGCGATGCGCCGCCACCCCGCGCGGCGCGATGTGAGGCCGGCCGCTCCACCCCCGATTGCGTTCTACGTGATTGGTGTGGTGGCCACCGTGTTCACGATGTTGGGCCTGGTGATGGTGCTGTCGGCCACGTCGATCAGTCAGTTCCATCAGGGCAACTCGCCGTGGCGTCTCTTCAACCGTCAGTTGTTGTGGGCGGTGCTCGGGTGCGTCGCGCTGTGGTTTGCGATGCGAGTGCCCACGCGTCGCTGGCGGCGCCTGACCCTGCCGGCCCTCGGGATCTGTAGTGGCTTGATGGTGCTGCCGTTCGTGCCCGGTATCGGCGACAGCGTCAATGGAGCGAACGCGTGGGTGGCCATCGGGCCGATCAACTTCCAGCCCAGCGAGTTCCTGAAGCTGGCTCTGCTGCTGGCGGCAGCCGACATTCTCACTCGCAAGAGAGAAGTGATGCATGACCCGATGAACACCCTCTGGGTGCTGCTCCTCGGCGCAGTCGCTGCAGGCATGTGCCTGCTACAGGGCGATCTCGGCTCGGCGATCGTGCTCGCCGCGATCGTGTTGGCAATCTCGTTCGTCGCCGGTGCACCGCTGTCGCTGATGGCCGCAGCGGGTTCGCTGGGCGCGGTCGGCGCGCTGGGGTTCGTGGCATCGAGTCCCCGCCGCCAGGATCGTTTCACCGCGTTCATGGACATCGCCGCCCACAAGGACAATCTGAGCTACCAGACGTACCAGGCGATGATCGCAATCGCCCAGGGCGGGCCGACGGGTTCGGGCATCGGCCGAGGCGACAACAAGCTCGGCGAGTTCCTACCGCTTGCTCACAGTGACTTCATCTTCGCCGTGGTGGCCGAGGAGTTGGGCCTCATCGGTGTCATCGCAGTGTTGGGCGGTTTCATGGTGCTGGCGTATTCCGGGGTGCAGGTGGCCATGGCGACCCAGGATCACTTCCATCGGCTCCTCGCCGGGGGCATCGTCTGTTGGTTCGTGATTCAGACCATCATCAACGTCGGAGGCGTCACCGGTCTGATGCCGGTCACGGGCCTGACGCTGCCGTTCTTCTCCGCCGGCGGAAGCTCGCTGTTCGTCACTCTCGCCGCGACCGGTGTGCTGCTCAACGTTGCTCGCAACGTGCGATGAGCGCCACGTTCGCCGTGGTCACCGGCGGCGGCACCTCCGGGCACGTGCTGCCGGCCTTGGCGATCGCAGATGCCCTCGTCGCCGGCGGGCACGATCGCTCGTCCATCCACTACGTGGGTACACAGCGGGGTGTTGAGACACGCCTGCTCCCGCCGACCGGGTATCCGCACACCTTTCTCGACGTGGTCGGGCTGCAGCGCAGCCTCAATCGGCGCAACCTGACGTTCTTGCCCAAGCTGTTCGGGGCCGTGCGCGTCGCAGCGACGTTGCTGCGCGAGTTGCAACCGCAGGTGGTCGTCAACGTCGGGGGTTACGGCAGCTTCCCTGCGACGTGGGCCGCTCGCCGGATGGGCGTGCCATACGTGGTGGTGTCCTACGACCGCAGGCCAGGCCTGGTGTCGAAGCTGTTGGCCAGGAATGCGGTCGCGTGCGCCGTTGCATTCGAAGGCTCGACACTGCCGCACATGGAGCTCACCGGCGCGCCGGTTCGCGGCGACATGGTCGTGCTCGATCGTGGGGCGATGCGTGCCGCCGCCCGCGAGGCCCTGGGACTGCCCGACGAACGGTTCGTCATCGCAGTGATGTGCGGCTCGCAAGGCGCGGCGGTGGTCAACGGTGTCGTCACTGCAGCGGTCGAACGTCTGTCGAATCGCCATGAGCTGGCCGTGTACCACGTGGTGGGTGACCGGTTTCTCAAGGATGCCGCGCCCTGTCGCGGCGGCGAGGACGGCATCCTGTATCGCGTGATCGGCTACGAGGACCGCATGGCACAACTGTACGCAGCGGCCGACCTGTTGGTCACCCGCGCCGGGGCCGGCACAATCGCCGAGCTCTCCACTGTTGGCGCGCCAGCGATCGTCGTGCCCTGGCCCGGGGCGGCCGAGAACCATCAGGTCGACAATGCAAAGGTGCTCTCCGACTGCGGGGCAGCGGTGCTGATCGAGCAAGCGGACCTGACCGTGGATCGTCTGATCGCGGAGATCGAGCGTTTCGTCGCCGAGCCTGCAGAGCTCGCGCAACTCGCGGCTGCGGCGCACGCCGCCGGTGAATTGCATCGCAGCGGCAAGCTGGTCGCCCTCGTCGAGCGAGTGGCAGCACGATGAGCGCCACCCCGACAGCACCCATCGATCTCGGCGAACCTCGCTCCCTGCACGTCGTCGGCGTCGGCGGGCCAGGGATGAGCGCGATCGCCATCGCGCTGGCTGAGATGGGGCATTCGGTTTCGGGCAGCGACATTCGTGAGCGCCCTGTTCTGGATCGTGTGCGGGCAGCAGGAGTCGAGGTACACATCGGCCACTCGCGGGCGTTGGTGCACGGCCGCGACGCCATCACGTGGAGCACCGCCATCCCCGAACGCAACGTCGAGCGTGACGAGGCGGTCAAGACCGGTGTGCCCTCGCTGCACCGTTCCGGGATGCTGGCCTCGCTATGCGCACGCGCCACATCGCTCGCAGTTGCCGGTACGCACGGCAAGACCACCACCACCTCGATGCTGATGCTCATCCTTGCCGAGGCCGGGCTGCGTCCAAGCTTCGTGATCGGCGGCGATGTCACCGACATGGGTACAGGCGCACAGTGGACCGGCGGCGAATGGTTCGTGGTGGAGGCCGACGAGAGCGACGGCACACATCTCGCGCTCCCGTTGTACGGCACCATCCTCACGAACGTGGAGGTCGACCACCTCGACTACTACGGCAGCGAGGAGGCAATCGTCGCAGGGTTCGATCAGTATCTGTCGCAGATCGCCGGGCCGAAGGTGGTATGCATCGATGACGCGGGCTCAGCACGGCTCGCTGGTCGGCACGACGTGATCACCTACGGCACGGCCGACGGTGCGGCGTTCCGTGCCACCAATGTCGCCCCGGTGGGTGGTGCCCTCGTCTTCGATGTCGTCCACGACGGTACGTCGCTGGGAAGCGTCTCGCTGCCCCTGCGAGGCATGCACAACGTGCGCAACGCCACTGGCGCCCTGGCCCTCGCCCTCTCGGTCGGGGTCCCGTTCGCGACGGCTGGCGCAGCGCTCGCCAAGTTCGGGGGCGTGGCCAGACGATTCGACATACGCGGCGTCGACGAAGGCGCGACGTTGGTCGACGACTACGGCCACCTCCCCACGGAGATCGCAGCGGTGCTGGCCGCGGCGCGCAGCGGTGGCGACGGATGGCGGCGGGTGGTGGCGGTCTTCCAGCCGAATCGGTTCAACCGTATGGCACTGATGTGGCAGGACTACGCCAACGCGTTCACCGACGCTGACGTTGTGGTGCTCACCGAGATCTATCCGTCCGGCACAGCGCCCATCCCCGGCATCACGGGCAAGCTGGTGGTGAACGCCGTCCTCGACGCAAACCCCCGAGCTCAGGTCGTATGGATGCCCCGGCGCGATGACCTGATCGAGTACCTCTCTCGACAACTCCGGCCCGGTGACGTCTGCATCTCGATGGGGTGTGGCGACATCGCTGCACTACCCGACGAGGTGCTGGTCCGCCGGGCAGAACAGCGCGCCGATCGATCGACCCGACTGCCATGACCGCGGTCGCAGCCCTGCAGACGGCCCGCAAGGCGCTGCGAGCCTTCGCCACCGCCGACGAGCCGCTCGCCGCGTTCACCACCTACAAGGTCGGCGGCACCGCTGCTCTGTTCGCCTCGCCGCGCACCGACGACGAGCTGCGCCTCGTCGCCGAGGTCGTGCGCGACACGGGTCTGCCCACCTTGGTCGTCGGGCGGGGCTCGAACCTACTCGTCGCCGATGCAGGGTTCCCCGGCATCGCGATCTCGCTGGCCTCGATGGCGGAGTGGCTCGAGTTCCACGGCACCGTCGTCCACGTCGGCGCATCGGTCGCGCTGCCGGTGGTGGCGCGCCGGAGTGTCGCTGCCGGGCTCACCGGCTTCGAATGGGCCGTGGGAGTGCCGGGCTCGATTGGCGGCGCGGTGCGGATGAACGCCGGCGGTCATGGCAGCGACATCGCCGCCTGCCTCGTCGGGGTTCACGCGTTGGACCTGCGGACCGGTGGTCATCGGTGGGTCCCCGTCGAGCAGCTGGGGTTGCACTTCCGAGGCTCGATGCTGGCGTCTCACCAGGTGGTGCTCGACGCGCGACTGCAGTTGTCGGTCGGTGAGGTGGAGACCGGTGAGGCCACACTCGCAGAGATCGTGAGGTGGCGACGCGAACACCAGCCGGGTGGCCAGAACGCGGGCTCGGTCTTCGTCAACCCGATTCCTGGGGAGTTGCCTGCGGCAGCTCTGATCGACCGGTTGGGCTTGCGTGGCGCGCGAATCGGTGGCGCATTCGTCAGCGAGAAGCACGCCAATTTCATCCAGGCGACCCCCGCGGCTTCGGCATCGGATGTGCGCGCGGTGATGGAACATGTGCGCGCCGTCGTCCGCGAGCACACCGGGTTCGAACTGCGTAGTGAGATATGCCTGGTCGGATTCGAGGATGTGCCCGACGAGAGCGGCGAGGGGGTGGTGATGTGAGCGAGCCCACACCCTCGGGCCCCGAGCACGTTCCGGATCATGTGCTCGAGGAACTGCTCGGGGCGTTCGCCGAGGACTCGTCGCCGCAGTACAACTTCGACGACCCCTCGATCGACCGCATCCTCGGCATCACGGACGAGCACGGCTTCGGTGTCGTGGGCGACCCGGGGCCCGATCAGGCGGCAATCGAGCTCGATGACGCCGACAACGATCTCACAGGTGACGACCTGGAGGTGGTCGAGGTCGATCTCGACGAGCCGGGGCCGCCCGATGGGGGCATGGCGAAAGCGTCGCCGGTGACGGTGGTGGAGCCCAGCTCAGCGGCACGGCGCACGATCGTCATCGCCGAGGACGACCGGCCCGACAGCGTCTACCTCGATGAGGACAAGGAGAAGGGCTTCCACGCTCGACGCGAGTCCGCCGACGAGTCGGGCGAACGATCGACGATCGTGATCGCCGACCTCGACGAACCAGGGAGCAGCGGGCCGCCGCTCGCAGCGTCGCGTGGGGTGGGCATCGATCCCCGCATTCGTGCACGCCGGATCTCGGTACGTCGAGCTGAGAGCCGCCGTCGGTTGGTGTGGGTCGCCCTCGGCGCCGTCGTCGTTCTGCTCGCGGTGGCGGCGATCGCGACCGTGGCCTCACCCATCTTCGACGTCCGCGTCGTCAACGTGCAGGGCGCGACCTACACCGACGCCGACGTGCTCCAGGGCGTGATCGACGATCTGCAGGGTGAGCCGGTGCTGCTGGTGGACACCAGGGCAGCCGAGAAGGCCCTCGAAGCTGTGCCCTGGGTGGAGAGCGCCCGGGTCCGCACCGATTTCCCGCACACGGTCCTCATCGACATCCGTGAACGGCATGCCGTAGCGACCTTCCAGAGCGGCGACGGAAGGTTCCGGGTCATCGACGAGCAGGGTCGCGTGCTGGATGTGATCGACAACCGTCCCGTTGACTACACGCTGATCGTCGGAGCGAACCCTGACAGCGTTCGTGGACAGTTCGCCGGTGGGGTCTATGCCTCGGCAGCTCGACTGATCACCGGACTGCCCGACGAGGTTGCACAGCTCGTTCAGTCGATCGGCGTCGACGCCAGCACCGGGACCTTGACGATGGCGCTCACGGGCGATGCCCCGGACGTCGTGGTCGCGGTCAGGCTCGGCGACGCCAAGGGCCTCGATGAGAAGCTCGCCCGGTTGTTGCTGCAGATACGCAGCGGACTCGACGGCGTGTGTGCGCTCGACGTCTCCACGGGCGACGCCGGTGTCGTGTACTGCTGACGTCGGGGGCCTCCGCGCCGTCGTTAGCGGCCCCTCCACCGATACCCTTCCGATTCGTGAGAGACTGAGACCAATGGTCAGTTCACATTCTCCCAGCGTTGCAGCCGACGGCGGGTCACCTTGGCTGAGCAGCCCATTCGCTACGATCGAAATTCGGTAGGTACTTCAGTGCCCATGTTCCAAGTTCTCCATAGTTTCTCTTCCCGGAGGTTTCTCTGATGGCCGCGGCTCCGCAGAACTATCTCGCTGTCATCAAGGTGATCGGCGTCGGCGGTGGTGGCGTCAATGCCGTCAACCGGATGATCGATGCCGGGCTGAAGGGTGTCGAGTTCATCGCCGTCAACACCGACGCTCAGGCGCTGTTGATGAGCGATGCAGATGTCAAGCTCGACATCGGTCGCGACCTCACGCGTGGTCTCGGTGCGGGTAGCGATCCAGATGTCGGTCGGAATGCGGCGGAGACGCATCGCGACGAGATCGAAGAGATGATCAAGGGCGCCGACATGGTGTTCATCACCGCCGGCGAAGGCGGCGGTACCGGTACCGGTGCTGCGCCGATCATCGCCGAGGTCGCCCGCAGCATGAATGCCCTCACGATCGGCGTTGTGACCCGGCCGTTCAGCTTCGAGGGTCGCCGGCGTGCGGTGCAGGCCGACACCGGCGTGCAGCGCTTGAAGGAGAAGGTCGACACGCTCATCGTCATCCCGAACGATCGTCTGCTGACGGTCGCCAACGAGAAGACCAGTGTGCTCAACGCGTTCAAGATGGCCGACGAGGTTCTGCTCCAGGGCGTCTCTGGCATCACCAACCTGATCACCACACCCGGCCTGATCAACACCGACTTCGCCGATGTCAAGATGATCCTCAGCAGCGCCGGTTCTGCGTTGATGGGCATTGGTCAGGCCAGCGGCGAGAATCGGGCCGTCACGGCGGCGAAGGCCGCCATCAGCAGCCCGCTGCTCGAAGCCGCGATCGACGGCGCCCGCGGAATCCTCCTCAACATCACCGGTCCGTCCAGCATGGGCTTGTTCGAGATGAATGCCGCCGCCGAGATCATCCATGGCGTCGCCCATCAGGATGCCAACATCATCTTCGGCACCGTCATCGATGACGAGATGGGCGACGAGGTGAAGGTGACGGTGATCGCCGCCGGCTTCGATCGCTGGGATGGTGGCAACACCGGAACGGCGACATCGTCCAGCAGCGGCGGGCGGCCGGCCATCAAGGCAGTGCCCGATGCGAAGCCCACCTCCACGCTGAAGGATCTGTTCGCCGATGATGGCGCCGACCCTCTCGACGGTGACGACGACTTCGACGTGCCCTCCTTCTTGAAGTGACCCAGGCGTTCGCGCCGTACCTCGTCGTCGAGGTCGGCGGCGACTTCGTCGAGGTGCGTTGCAGCACCAAGGTGGATGGCGACTTCCACCTCGAGGCCCCACGTGGTGCACTGCTGCATCGTCGCGCCGCATTCGCCCATGGCGTCTGGACTCAACTCGACGAGATGCACGGGGTCACCGTCGTGCGCGTCGACTCGCCTGGTCAGCACGACTTCGACGTCGGTGACGCGGCGGTCACCGCGTGCAGGAATGCCGTGCTCGCGGTCTGGGTCGGTGATTGTGCTCCGGTGGCGCTGGCCGGCGCCGATGGCACGATCGCCGCGGTGCACGCAGGCTGGCGCGGCGCCCTGGAGGGTGTAGTGCAGGCGGCGGCAGCTGCGATGCCGGTCGCACCGTCGTGGGCCTGGTTGGGTCCGTGCGTGCATCCGTGCTGCTACGAATTCGGCGCCGCCGACCTCGCAGCCATCGAGGAGCGCTACGGCCCGCAGGTGCGGGCGGTGACGTCATGGGGTACCCCGTCGCTCGACATGCGCGCGGTTGTCCGTGCGGCCCTGGCGGAGGTAGGAGTCGAACTTGACGACCGCTCGGTCTGCACGGGCTGTCATCGCGAGATGTTCTTCTCCCATCGCCGTCGTGCCGACATTGGCCGCCAGGTGATGACGGTGAGCAAGCGGGCCGCGGCGTGACCGAGTACGACACGTCGGTGGCCGAGCGGTTGGCACAAGTGCGGGCCCGCATCGCCGGTGCCGGTGGTGTGGATGTGACAGTGCTGCCGGTCACGAAGACCTTCAGCATCGAAGCCTGTGTGGCAGCGCATCGCGCTGGCTGTTCGGCGGTCGGAGAGAACTACGCGCAGGAAGTGGTCGCCAAGCTGGGAGGGATGGAGCGCGACTTCGAGGTCCACTTCATCGGCCAACTGCAGACGAACAAGGTGCGCCAACTGGCTCCGATCATCTCAGTGTTCGAGACCGTCGATCGGCTGTCGCTGGTCGGCGAACTCGCCAAGAGGGTGCCCGGAGCGCGGGTGCTGGTGCAGGTCGCTGCCCTCGAGGAACCGGGCAAAGGCGGCTGCCCGATCGCCGACGTGCCGGCTCTGGTCGCCGTCGCGCAGGAGGTCGGGCTGCGCGTTGAGGGCCTGATGACAGTTGGTCCGACGGTCGGTGGTCCGCAGCGGGCACGTGCAGGCTTCCGAGCCACCAGGTCGCTGATGGAGGCGCTCGGTCTGAGCGTGTGCTCGATGGGGATGACCGCCGATCTCGAGGTGGCAGTGCAAGAAGGCTCGACGCAGGTGAGGGTCGGAAGTGCCCTCTTTGGCGAGCGTCCCCCCGCACGCACGCTGGTGCGGTAGCCTCCTGACTCGCAGAAGGAAGGTGAATGGCGATGTGGAAGAAGGCGATGGACTACTTGGGTCTCGGGCCCGACGATGCCTATGACGACTACGACGTTGCGTCGGAGCCGGAGCGCCCCGGGCGAGCGGCCCGTCCGCAGCGCGACGAGGCCCCGCGGCAACCGCGCGGCGGCTACGCCCCCGAGTACGAGCAGGAGCCACCTGTTCGTACCATGCCGACTCGCCCCAGCTTCCCCTCGGCCAACACGTCACCTGATGTCACGATGCGGCGCCCTGCTCCCGCCAATGATGACTCGAGCGTGCAGCCACGCCCCACGAACCCGCGCCCAGCACCGGTACCGCGGGTGGTCGCCAGCAGTTCCGGCGCCGACCCGTACACCTTGCGTCCCCGTCGCTTCGACTCTGCGCAGGAACTGGCCGACAAGTTCAAGGATGGCCAACCGGTCATCATGAACCTCGAGGCAGCGGATCGGGAAGTGTCGCGTCGGCTGATCGACTTCGCCAGCGGACTGTGCTACGGCCTCAATGGCAGCATGGAGAAAGTCGCAACGGGCGTCTACCTGCTCAAGCCTCTGCCCCGAAACGGCGGCTACGACGATTCCGGGTACGGCGCCTGACGCAAACCCTGCGTCCACGCGCCTAACATTGCGCACATGGACATCAGCCCACAGACTATTCGCAGCACCGGTTTCAAGACGGTCAAGAAGGGTTACGACCCGGACGAGGTCGAGGTGTTCCGCGATCAGGTCGCGGCCGCGGTCGAAGCGGCGCAGAACCAGTCGACTGCGATGGAGGCGCGTGCCCGTGCGGCAGTCGCCAAGTTGCAGGAACTATCACAGCAAGTGGCGGCGCCCAGCCGCGAGGCCCAGGTTGTTGCCCCGGCCAGCGACGCCGAGGTGATCAGTCGCACGTTGTTGATGGCTCAGCGCACTGCCGATTCCGCCGTTGCTGAAGCTCGGGTCGAAGCGGAGAGCATCACGGCGCAAGCGCGTGAGGAGGCTTCCCGCGTCCTTGACGGTGCACGCACGATGGCGGCAAAGACGATCGAGGACTCCCGCGCCGACGCTCGCCGTGCGATCGACGACGACCGGGTGAAGGCCGAGAACGAAGTGCAGTCACTGCTGGCTCGTCGTGACTTTCTGCTCGGCGATGTCGATCATCTGGAGCAGTACCTGCAGGTCCAGCGCGAGCGCTTGCGAGACGCTGCCGTTCAACTGGCTGAACTCGTCGACCGTGTGCCCGGCGGCCTCGGCGACATGCGCCGTCCGCTCTTGTCGGCCTCTGCCGAGCCGGCGCAGGAGGCTCGCCATGAGTCGGCTGCTGCGGCCATTGCCGCGCCGGAGCCGGAGCCGGGGCCCCAGGTGGCAGCGGTCGGCTATGACGATGCGCACGCGGTCGTGGTCGATCTGGATCCTTCGCCGCTGTTCACCCAGCGACCCGCACCTGCAGCCGACCTGACGGCGATGGCGCTGTCCAACAACGCCGACGCGAAGGACAACGTATGGCGTCTGCTGGACGAGGAAGTGGCAGGCACCCAAGCTGCACAGGCGACGCAGTCGGCGTTCGCGCTCGATGAAGTCACCGCTGAGGTCCCTGCGATGCCGGCGCGGCCTGAGGCCGACCCCTTCCGAATCGGCGGCGACGACCTGTAATCGGCGTTCGGCCGCAAGGCGCGAGCAGATAGGATGCTCCCACGGCGTTGACGAGGCCATCACCTCTGAGTCTCTGGAAGAACAGCGTGCAGGCCGGTGGTCGTCGTGCCAAGTAGAACCAGACGGGTCCAGTCCGATACCGCTGGAGCAGTTCGAGTGGTCGCATTCCGCGTGCAAGCGTGGTGGCGGCAAGCAGGGTGGTACCGCGGGCCGTTCGGCTCGTCCCTGTGCAATCCGCACAGGAGCCTCACGTGACCTACCCCGCCGTCCAACCGCAACCCTCCTTTCCCGCAGTCGAGCGCGAGGTGCTCGCCTTCTGGGAAGGCGACCGGACCTTCCAGGCCTCCGTCGACGCACGGAGCGACTCGGAGGAGTACGTCTTCTATGACGGTCCACCGTTCGCCAACGGCCTGCCCCACTACGGTCACCTGCTGACGGGCTTCGTCAAGGACGCCGTGCCGCGCTACCAGACGATGCGCGGCAAGCAGGTTCACCGGCGGTTCGGCTGGGACTGCCACGGCCTGCCAGCCGAGGTGATCGCCGAGAAGGAACTCGGCATCAGCGGCCACCCGGAGATCACCAAGTTCGGCATCGACAAGTTCAATGACGCGTGTCGCACGAGCGTGCTGCGATTCACCGACGACTGGCACAGGTACGTCACCCGCCAAGCCCGTTGGGTCGACTTCGAGAACGACTACAAGACCCTCGACACGCCGTACATGGAAAGCGTCATGTGGGCGTTCAAGACGCTGTGGGACAAGGGCTTGGTCTACGAAGGTTTCCGTGTGCTCGCGTACTGCTGGCGCTGCGAGACCCCGCTCAGCAACACCGAGACTCGCATGGACGACGTGTACCGCGATCGGCAGGATCCGGCTCTGACCGTGCAGTTCCAGCTGGACAGTGGGGAGAAGATCCTCGCATGGACCACCACCCCATGGACCCTGCCCAGCAACCTCGCACTCGCTGTCGGCGCCGACATCGACTACGCCGTGATGGAGGAGCCGGCCGCCGATGGCGGTTCACAGCGCTACATCCTCGCCGAATCGCGCCTGGCGGCGTACGAGAAGGAACTGGCAGCGGCCACACAGATCGGCACGTTGAAGGGGGCCGATCTCGTCGGCCGCCACTACACGCCGTTGTTCCCGTTCTTCGCTGACACGCCGAATGCGTTCCATGTGCTCGCCGGCGACTTCGTGAGCACGGAGGATGGCACCGGAGTGGTGCACATGGCCCCGGGTTTCGGCGAAGACGACCAGAACGTCTGCAACGCGGTGGGCATCCCCACGATCTGTCCGATGGACGAGCATGGTCGCTACACCTCTGAGGTCGGCCCGTGGGCCGGTGTGCACGTCTTCGACGCGAATCCGTTGGTGGTGAAGGAGCTCAAGAGCAGGGGAGTGGTTGTCCGTCACGACAGCTACAACCACAGCTATCCCCATTGCTGGCGCTGTGCCGAGCCGCTGGTGTACCGCGCGATCAGTTCGTGGTTCGTGCAGGTGACGGCATTCCGCGATCGGATGGTGGAGCTCAACCAGCAGATCCGCTGGGTGCCCGAGCACATCAAGGAGGGCAGCTTCGGCAAGTGGCTGGCCAATGCCCGCGATTGGAGCATCAGCCGCAACCGGTTCTGGGGCTCACCGATCCCGGTGTGGCGCAGCGACAACCCTGACTATCCGCGAATCGATGTCTACGGCAGCATCGAACAGATGCAGGAGGACTTCGGGGTGCCGGTCACCGACCTGCACCGTCCGTTCGTCGACGATCTCGTACGGCCGAACCCCGACGACCCCACTGGGCAGTCGATGATGCGCCGCGTCCCCGAGGTGCTCGACTGCTGGTTCGAGAGCGGCAGCATGCCGTTCGCGCAGGTCCACTACCCCTTCGAGAACGCCGAGTGGTTCGAGAGCCACTACCCGGGCGACTTCATCGTCGAGTACATCGGCCAAACACGCGGATGGTTCTACACGCTTCACGTACTGGCAACAGCCCTGTTCGATCGGCCGAGCTTCGCAACCTGCGTGAGCCACGGCATCGTGCTCGGCGACGACGGCCAAAAGATGTCCAAGACGCTGAAGAACTACCCCGATCCGATGATGGTGTTCGACAACTATGGCAGCGACGCAATGCGCTGGTACCTGCTGTCGTCGCCGATCCTTCGGGGCACGGATCTCGTCGTCACCGAGGACGGCATCCGCGACACGGTTCGCCAGGTGATCCTGCCGATCTGGAACAGCTGGTACTTCCTCTCCCTGTACGCCAATGCGGCAGGCACCCACGGCACGTTCCGAACCGACAGCACCGACATGCTGGACCGGTACATCCTGGCCAAGACCCACGATCTACTGAGCACATTGACCACGACGATGGACGACTACGACCTGTTCGCCGCGTGTGGTGCGGTGCGGTCGTTCCTCGACGCGCTCACCAACTGGTACGTGCGCCGCAGCCGTGACCGCTTCTGGGCCGGCGACCAGGTTGCTATTGACACGCTGCACACGGTGCTCTCCCTGCTCTGTCGGGCGTTGGCACCTCTGCTGCCGTTGACCACCGAGGCGGTGTACAAGGCCCTCACGGGGGAGCGCAGCGTGCACCTCACGGATTGGCCCGACGCGACCACGGTGCCGGCCGACAGCACGCTGGTCGAGTCGATGGACCTGGCCCGCGACGTCTGCAGCAGCACACTGCGCCTTCGCAAGGCCCACCAACGACGCGTCCGCCAACCGCTCTCCACGCTGCAAGTGGCTGTTCCGGGCGCAGAGCGCCTCTCCGCGTTCCGCGACCTGATCGCCGACGAGGTGAACGTCAAGTCGGTGCTGCTCACCGACGACGTCGCCTCGGTGGCCAGCTACGACCTGCAGGTGGTCCCGGCTGCCCTCGGGCCACGGTTGGGCAGCCAAGTGCAGCAGGTGATCAAGTCGGTGAAGGCAGGCGATTGGCAACGTACCGAGACGGGTGTCGTTGCCGGCGGCGTCGCGCTGTTGGAGGGCGAGTACGCGCTGAAGATGGTGGTGCAGGGCGACGCCGCCAGCACACCGCTGTCCAACGGGGTCGGCGTCGCCGTCCTCGACACCGCACTGACGCCCGAGCTGGAAGCGGAAGGTGTCACTCGCGACCTCGTTCGCCTCGTGCAGCAAGCTCGGCGCGACGCCGGCCTGCAGGTGAGCGACCGCATCTCGCTCACCCTCGGCGTGCCCGAATCGGTTCGTCGGCAAGTCGCCGCGTTCCAACACCTGCTCACGGACGCCACCCTTTCGACAGCGCTGGTATGGGGTACAGGCGACAGCAACGCCGATCTCGACGGCGAACCGATCCACATCTCGGTGGCGGTCGCCGGTAGACCGAATTGATCCGCCCGCACCCGGGCGGCGCAGTGCTTGCAGTACGCGCGTCGCCCGGTGCCAGCGCGGCGGCGATCGTCGGGGTGCACGGCCACGAGCTACGCGTCCGTGTGTGCAGCCCGCCGGTGGACGGCCGCGCGAACGAGGAGGTCGTGAAGGTGATCGCAGGTGCACTCGGTCTGAGAACGAGACAGGTGCAGCTGCTGTCCGGCCATACGGCCCGTTCGAAGCAGCTGGTCGTGGCGCTTGCCCCGGCGGAGCTGCTGGACCGCTTGCTGCCCTGGATCGGCCCGGAGATGGCCCTGAACCGATAGCATCCCGGCCTGACGACCGGACCCCGGAGGTTCTACGCCATGGCGACTGCCAAGAAAGCTCCCGCGAAAAAAGCCGCTGCCCCTCAGAACAAGGCAGTGTCTGCAGCGCCGGCCAAGAAGGTCGCCGCCCCGGTCAAGAAGACTACGCCCACCGGAAAAATGGCCACTGCGCCGGAGAAGAAGGCCGCTGTGCCCGTCAAGAAATCACCTGCTCTGCCCGTGAAGAAGGCTGCACCTGCCAAGAAGGCTGCGGCTGCACCCGTGAAGAAGGTCGCGCCTGCACCTACGAAGAAGGTCGCGCCTGCACCCGTGAAGAAGGCTGCGGCTGCACCCGTGAAGACAGTGCCCGCAGCGCCGGCCAAGACGGCTGCTGCGCCGGCCAAGACGGCTGCTGCGCCGGCCAAGGCCGTCGTGAACGAGCCCGAGGTGCCTGTTGCCAAGGCTGCTCAGAAGAAGGCGTCGGCCAAGAATCTCGTCCCGGCGGCTCCTGAGAAAGTGGCGATCAAGGGCTTCACCAAGGACGGCATCGCCTACACGAAGGACTTCGATGCGAAGTTCGTCACGGCGATGCACACACTCCTGCTCGAGGAGAAGGTGTCGATCACGGGTCAGGCAGTGCGCCTGGAGGACGAGGCGCTGCAGATCATCGAAGAGCAGGAGATGGGTGACGTGCAGTTCGATGACGAGGGTGGTGAAGGCGACACGATGGTCGTCGAGCGCGAGCGTGATCTGGCGCTGAGCGCTCAGGCCAGGCAGACCATCGCCGACATCGACGCTGCGCTGGAACGACTGAAGCTCGGCACGTTCGGCTATTCGGTCGAGTCCGGTCGCCCGATTTCTCGCGAGCGGCTCGAAGCAATTCCGTGGGCAACGGTGCTGGTGGAGGAGAAGGTCGGCGGGATCGGCCGTCGATGACAACCGACAGCGGGTCTGCCCGTCGGCTGCGCCTCACCGTCAGTATCACCCTCGCAATCGTGGTGCTCGATCAGGTCACCAAGCACTGGGCGGTCAACGCTCTCGCACAGGAACCTCCGCGGCACGTCATCTGGACGCTTCAGTGGAACCTTGCGTTCAACCGTGGGATGGCGTTCTCCAAGGGCCAGGGGCTCGGGCCGATCATCGGGCTGGCTGCCATCCTCGTGGTGGTGGTGGTACTTCTCAGCGTTCGCAAGAACACGAGCACGGTGGTTGCCGCCGCCGCCGGTTTCATCGTCGGCGGCGCGATCGGCAACCTCGTCGATCGCTTGTTCCGTGACGCCGGGTGGCTCCGGGGTTCGGTCGTCGACTTCATCGACTTCCAATGGTTCCCGATCTTCAACATCGCCGACGCAGGCGTCAACGTCGGCGGTGTGCTGTTCGTGCTCTGGTCGCTGTTCGCCGGTCGCAGACCTCCGGCCGCGACGACTGCGACCGGGTCGTCACCCGATGAGCAGCTCACGATGTCGGGCGAGACGGCCAGTCTGTCCGACAGGGACCTGTCCTCATGATCGAAGAAGAGATACCGGCAGCGCTCGCAGGTGAGCGCCTGGACCGCATCGTCTCACTCATCACCGGTGCGAGCCGCAGTGATGCCTCTGTCCTGGTGGCTTCCGGCGGGACATCCGTCGACGGTGAGGTCCTCACGATCGGCAAGATCCGTTTGCGTGAGGGCCAGGTGGTGGTCGTCGATCCGACGTTCCTGCCGGTGACGTCAGCGCCTGCGGCGGACGCATCGGTGGAGTTCACCGTCGTTCACGCCGACGAGCACCTGATCATCATCGACAAGCCACCCGGTCTGGTGGTTCACCCAGGTGCCGGTCATCCGGACACGACACTCGTCAACGGTCTGTTGGCCCAGTTCCCCGAGATCGCCGAGGTCGGTGAAGCGCACCGGCCCGGCATCGTGCACCGACTCGATGTCGGCACGTCGGGGCTGCTCGCTGTGGCGCGTACCCAGCGGGCATATCACTCCCTGGTCGACGCGTTGGCTGCTCGCGATGTCGGCCGGGTGTACCGCACGCTGGTGTGGGGTCACCTCGACAACCCGATCGGCGTCGTCGACGCGCCGATCGGACGCGATCATCGAGACGCGATGAGGATGGCGGTGGTCGTCGACGGCAAGCCGGCCCGAACGCGTTACCGGCTGCTGCGCGAGTACCGGACGCCGACCGAGGCGTCGTCGCTCGAGTGCCGGCTGGAAACCGGGCGGACGCACCAGATCCGCGTGCATCTGGCTGCGATCGGCCATCCGGTTGTCGGCGATGGGGCCTACGGCGGCATTCGCAGCGGCATCCACCCTCCGCGCCCGTTCCTGCACGCGGCGGCACTGGAACTGGCGCATCCCGTCAGCGGAGAGGCGTTGGAGTTCTTCTCGCCGATGCCTGCCGACCTCGCCGACATCGAGGCTGCACTGAGCTGAGTTCGGCGGGGCTGAGTTCGGCGCGGTGTGGCAGCGTCAGGGAATGATGCTGGCGGCCCTGGCGGGGACGACATCGGGCCAGGGTGCGACACCGCGGGCGGCATCGGCCACCGACTGCAGGGTGAAGCCATCGAGTATGACCCTCATGTGTTCGCCTGCGGTCTTCCAGATCGCGAGCAGCACACACTGGCCGTCGTGGTCGCAGGCGCCGTCTTGGTGCGGCTCGCCGAAATCGCCGAGGCTGATCGGCCCGTCGACGGCGCTGAGGATCTCGCTGATGCGGATATCCGCTGGGGTGCGGGCGAGCACGTAGCCACCACCGACGCCTCGCTTGGAACGGACCAGGCCGGCACCCTTGAGCGCGAGCAGGATCTGTTCGAGGTACGGCTGCGGGATCGCCGTGCGCTCGGCGATGTCGCGCACCGAGGTAGGCCCACGGTCGGTGCCGTGCAGCGCCAGTGAGAGCAACGCCCGACACGCATAGTCACCCTTGCTCGAGACACGCACAACAGCATCGTAGGCCGCGCGAGCGTCGACCGGCGACTGCCTGAATGGCGCGGGAGCGTGGCCAGGTGGTGGACTGACACCGACGTGACTCCATCTCCGACTCTCCCGAACTACTCCGGCGCCAACGTGCGTGGCATCGTGCCCGCGGTGCTCCGTCCTCGAGGTGCCTCCGCGCCGGCTTGGTTGCCGCCCGCGGTTGCAACGGCTCGGCAGGTGGTGCTCCTCGTGATCGACGGGCTCGGCTGGGAGCAGTTGCAAGAACGGCGCACGCTGGCGCCGGTGCTGTCGTCGATGACCGGTGGCCCGATCACGACCGTTGCGCCATCGACAACGGGCACTGCCCTCACCTCGATCACCACCGGCCTCACACCGGGAGAGCACGGCATCGTCGGCTACAGGATGGAGATCGGCGGTGACGTGATGAACGTGCTGCGTTGGCACAGCAGCCATGGCGACGTCCGACGCCAGGTGGAGCCTGCGGCCACGCAGCCCTTTCAACCGTTCATGGGTGAGCGCGTGGCGGTGGTCAGCAGGGCCGAACTGGAACGGACAGCGTTCACCGAGGCGCACCTTCGCGGCAGCGAGTCGGCCGGTTGGCGGGCGATGTCGAGCCTGCCGGTGATCGTCGGAGATCTACTGCGTCGCGGCGACCGGTTCGTGTACGCCTACTACGACGGCATCGACAAGATCGCGCACGAACGCGGCTTCGGGCCGTTTTACGACGCAGAACTGCGTGCGGTGGACGCACTGGTGGGGAATGTGCTCGCATCGCTGCCGCCAGGCGCAGCGCTGCTAGTGACGGCCGACCACGGCCAAGTGGATGTGGGTGATCGCGTGGTGCATCTAGGGGCCGACCTGCTGCGGCTGTGCCGGCAGCAGAGCGGTGAGGGTCGCTTCCGCTGGCTCCACGCCCGCAATGGCGCTCACGCCGAGCTGTTGGCTGCCGCTCGTGAGCAGCACGGTCACCACGCCTGGGTGCACAGTCGCGCCGAATTGATCGCTGCGGGGTGGTTCGGCCCCGTCGTGAGCCCACCGGTCGCCGCCCGTTACGGCGATGTCGCACTCGTGCCCTTCGAGCCGATCAGCTTCGACGACCCGGCCGACTCCGGCCAGTTCCCGCTGATATGTCGACACGGATCGCTGACGTCTGCTGAGATGCTGGTACCACTGTTGGCGGCGACGGCAACAGCCCAAGAACAGGAGTCCTGATGAGCGACGAGTTTCCGCAACCCGACGGTGGCGGCGAGGTCGAGGTGTCGGCGCCCGTCATGCCGACAGCTGCGCCCGAGCCGATCACCGAGACCGTCACCGAGCCGGCGAAGGTGATGCGGATCGGGTCGATGGTCAAGCAGTTGCTGGAAGAGGTTCGCACCAGCCCCCTCGACGAGGCCAGCAGGGAACGGCTCGCAGAGATCTACGAGCGCTCGATCGTCGAGCTCAGCGACGCACTGTCGCCGGACCTGCAAGAAGAGCTGCACATGCTCGCGCTGCCGTTCAAGGATGGCGAAGTGCCGTCCGAGGGTGAGCTGCGAGTGGCCAAGGCTCAACTCGTCGGCTGGCTCGAGGGTTTGTTCCACGGCATCCAGTTCAGCCTCTTCGCACAGCAGAGCGCCGCCCGTGCCCAGCTGGAGCAGATGCGTCAGATCTCGCCGGGCGCCAGCGGAGCGGCGGCGCAGGGTCAGGTCGTCGAAGCCAACGAGCGGCCCGGAACGTATCTCTGACTTCGTCGCGTGTGCCGGGGGCCTCGCGGTTTCGCTCGGCCCTGTTCGCGGCTAGGGTCGATGCGAATCACAGGCGTGTAGTCCCGCCCGTCCGGTCTGTTGTCCTGTCCCATCGTTGTCGTTCGTCGTCAGAGGAGGTCTGCGCCTGTGGGCGACTCGTTCACCCACCTGCACGTCCACACCGAGTTCTCGATGCTGGATGGCGCAGCGCGGCTCGACGAGCTCGTGGCGAAGGCGGTGCACGACGGCCAGCCCGGCCTCGGTATCACCGACCACGGCAACATGTACGGCACGCTCGAGTTCTTCAAGGAATGCCGCAATCAAGGTGTGAAGCCGATCATCGGCACCGAGGCGTACATGGCCTACGACAGCCGTTTCGAGCGACCTGCGCGTCGGGGCCGTGTCGACGACTCGGGGGGCGACACGGAAGGCGGAAAGAAGCTCTACTACCACCTGACGCTGCTGGCCGAGAACAACCAGGGGTATCGCAACCTCATCCAGCTGGCCAGCCTGGCCTTCCTGGAGGGGTACTACTACAAGCCGCGGATGGACTGGGAGCTGCTCGAGAAGTACCACGAAGGCCTGATCGCCACCACCGGCTGCCTCGGCGGCCACGTGCTGCAGGCCCTGCTGCAGGGCGACGAGAAGGGTGCGATGCAGAAGGCCGGCCGCCTGCAGGAGATCTTCGGAAAGGACAACCTGTTCGTCGAACTGCAGGATCACGGTCTGCAGGCTCAGCGCGACACCAATCCGAAACTGATCGAGATCGCCAAGAAGATCGGCGCACCGGTCCTCGCCACCAACGACTCGCACTACGTCCATCGGGAGGATCACGAGTCGCACGATGCGCTGCTCTGCGTGCAGACGGGTGCGCTGATCAGCGACCCGAAGCGGTTCAAGTTCGAGGGCAACGAGCACTACCTGAAGAGTGCGGCGGAGATGCGGTACCTCTTCCGCGACATTCCCGAGGCATGCGACAACACGCTGTGGATCGCGGAGCGCGCGGAGGTCGAGATCGAGTTCGGCAAGCCGCTGCTGCCGAACTTCCCGATCCCCGAGGGCTTCGACGACGATGCCGGCTACCTCGATCACCTCACGTGGGAGGGCGCCAAGATGCGTTGGGGCGAGGTCTTGCCCAATGCTGCGGTCGAGCGCATCGCCTACGAGCTGCAGGTCATCAAGAACATGGGGTTCGCCTCCTACTTCCTGATCGTCTGGGACCTGATCAAACACGCCAAGGACGCGGGCATCCGGGTCGGCCCGGGGCGTGGCTCCGCGGCCGGGTGTGCGGTGGCGTACAGCCTGCGCATCACCGACCTCGACCCGATCAAGTACGACTTGCTGTTCGAACGGTTCCTGAACCCCAGCCGAATCTCGATGCCCGACATCGACATGGACTTCGACTCGCGCTATCGCGACGAGATGATCCGCTATGCAGCGGCGAAGTACGGCCGCGACCACGTCGCCCAGATCATCACCTTCGGCACCATCAAAGCTCGCAACGCCGTTCGCGATGCGGCTCGTGTGCTCGGGTACCCGTACGGCATGGGTGACAAGGTCGCCAAGCTGATGCCGCCGCTGGTGATGGGTCGCGACACCCCCCTGAAGTACTGCTTCGAGGAGAACCCGAAGTACGCCGACGGGTTCAAGGCCGCCGCCGAGCTGCGGGCAACGGTGGAAGCCGACCCCGATGTCAAGCGGGTCGTACAGGTGGCCAAGGGCCTCGAGGGCCTCAAGCGCAGCGATGGTATCCATGCCGCAGCGGTGGTGATCACCAAGGAGAAGCTCACCGACTACCTGCCGATCCAACGCAAGCCGGTCGCAGGGAGCGACCCCAACGACGCCCCGATCGTGACGCAGTTCGAGATGCACGGTGTCGAGGAACTAGGCCTCTTGAAGATGGACTTCCTGGGTCTGCGCAACCTCGACGTCATCTCCGACACGATGGCGATGATCAGGGCCACGAAGGATCCCGAGTTCGACATCGATGCGATCAGGCTCGACGACCAACCCGTCTTCGACCTGATGGCACGTGGCGACACGATGGGGGTGTTCCAGCTCGAGTCGCCGCCGATGAGAGCGCTACTGCGCTCGCTGGCGCCCACATCGTTCGAAGACGTCTCCGCTGTGCTGGCGCTGTACCGGCCAGGGCCGATGAGCGTGAACATGCACTACGACTACGCCGATCGCAAGAACAATCGGCAACCGGTCGAGTACTTCCACCCAGATGCGCAGGAAGTGCTCGGCGACACCTACGGCCTGATGATCTATCAGGAGAGCGTGATGCGCGTCGCGCAGAAGTTCGCGGGCTACTCGCTGGCCGAGGCCGACAGCCTGCGCAAGGCGATGGGCAAGAAGTCGCGCGAGGTCATGGCCGAGGAGCGCAGCAGTTTCGAGGACGGCTGCGAGCGAATGAACTACGGGCGCGAACTGGGCGAGAAGCTGTTCGACGTGATCGCGAAGTTTGCCGACTATGCCTTCAACAAGAGCCACACCTTCGGCTACGGCCTGGTCACCTACCAGACCGCGTTCCTGAAGGCGCACTACCCGGTCGAATACATGGCCTGCCTGCTCACGAGCGTGAAGAGCAATCTCGACAAAGCTGCGGTGTACCTCAGCGATGCTCGCGCCACTGGAGTGAAGGTGCTCACGCCCGACATCAATCGCAGCATCACCGACTTCGCTGCGCTGATGCCGAACGAGGTGCCGATCGACGTGGAGTTGCCCGTCGGAAGCCCCGGGGCCATCACCTTCGGTCTGTCGGCGATCCGCAACGTCGGCGAGGGTCTGGTGGAACTGCTGTTGCGTGAGCGGGACGACAACGGGCCATTCGACTCGTTCCACGACTACGCCGAGCGCGTGCCCGAGCCCGTGCTCAACAAGCGAACCGTCGAGTCGCTGATCAAGGCGGGTGCGTTCGATTCGCTCGGGCATCCCCGCAAGGGTCTGCTGATGGTGTTCGAGCAGATCATCGATGGCACGGTCGTGCGGCGCCGCGAACGCGACCAAGGGGTGATGAGCCTCTTCGGTGATCTCGGTGACAGCACCGTCGGTGGTGGCTTCAACGAGCGGATCTCGGTTCCTGCGGTCGAGTTCGACAAGAGCGACCGACTGAAGTTCGAGAAGGAGATGCTCGGTCTGTACGTGAGCGACCACCCGCTGCTGGGCGTCGAGGCCGCGCTGCGTCGCAAGGTGGACTGCACCGTTGCCGACGCGCAAGAGCGTGAGGACTCTGCCATGGTCGTGCTCGGCGGGGTGATCACGAACCTGTCGCGCAAGTTCACCAAGAAGGGCGACCAGATGGCCGTCTTCGTGCTGGAAGACCTCGACGCAGCCATCGAATGCACGGTGTTCCCCAGGGTGCTGATGGAGCAGGGCCACAAGCTGGTCGACGATGCGATCGTCACCGTCAAGGGGCGCATCGACAAGCGCGACGAGACCCGGGTGGGCTTCATGGTGCAGGACGTGCAGATCCTCGAGGGGCTCGAGACCGGCAACTCGGCACCATTGCGGCTGCGGGTGCCGGCCACCTCGCTCAACGAACTGAAGATCCATCAGATCCGCAAGATCCTGCGCGAGCACCCCGGCGACTCGCCGGTCTACCTGCACATCGGGCAGGGCAAGGTGCTGCGCCTCGCCGACGATTTCTGTGTGGATCTCGATCGGGTGGTCGGCGAGCTACGGATGGCACTCGGCCACGACGCAGTGGTGCTCTGAAGCCTCGCTGGAGCGGCCTGCGGAGGCTCGGACAGCGCGCTGTCGCGGGCAACCTTGCCGTTCAGCGCAGGAAAACCGACAATCTGCTGGCAGAATAGGGGACTCAGGTCACACCTCGGAATGGGGTACGAGTTCGACAGGAGCATCAGGGCAATGCAAATCCAGGTGGAAACCAGGGACTGCGCCGCGCTGAACGACGCCGACCTCGACGAGATGGCGTCGATGGGCGGCGCGTTCGACATCGGGGTCCTGTCCAAGGCCAAGGAAGACTGGGTGCTCAGCACCACGGCCCGGGTCGAGGGCAAGCTGCACGGCTGCAACTTCTCGACGCTCGAGCGCATCGGCGGCACCCCGTGCGTGCTGCTCGGCCTGCTCAGCGTGAAGCGCACGTCCAAGCGCGATCAGGTGCTCAGGGGCCTGATGAACGAGTCGTTCCATCGTGCACTGATGGCGTTCCCGGATGAGGACGTCGTCGTCGGCTCGCGCTTCGCCCTTCCCGACGGGCTCGAGGCATTTCGCCATGTCGACGAACTGATCCCCCGCCCCGGCCACCGTGCCGTCGGCGAGGAGCGAGCCTGGGGCCGTCGGCTTGCCAAGCGATTCGGTGTCGACGGGCAGTACGACGAGCAGAGCTTCGTGGCGAAGTCGAGCGGCCACGGCTTTCTCGATCACGAGTCGCTGAAGGCCGACAAGATCAAGCCTGAGCTCGCGGCGCTGTTCTCGACCGTCACGGTGAAGACCAGCGGCTCGCTCGTGGTGCACGGCTGGGTCATGGCCGAAGAGCTCGTCAAGCTGGGCAAGCGCTGAGCGACGAGGCTGCATCATCGGTCGATGCCGTCATTCGGCGTCGGCGGATGACTCGTCGATTCGACCCGACGCCGCTCGACGACGCAATCGTCGTCGACCTGCTGGATCTGGCCCGGCGGGCCCCGTCCGCCGGATTCAGCCAGGGCGTGCACTTCCTCGCGCTGAGCGGTGAGGCGGTCGGCACGTTCTGGCAGGTCACCGGCGGCGCTGAGTGGTTCGCCGACGGCGTCACAGCCGCCCCTGTGATCGTGATCCCGCTGGCCGACCCGGACGCGTACACGGGCAGGTACTCCGAGGACGACAAGTCGGGTCATGGCTTGGAGACTGCCTCCAACTGGGAGGTGCCGTTCTGGCTCACCGACGCGGCAATGGCGGCGCAGAACCTGTTGCTGCTCGCAGAGGCTCGGCGCCTGGGCGCGCTGTACTTCGGCATCTTCCGCAACGCGCGGCTGGTGTTGGATCACTTCGGTGTGCCGCCGCACGTGCTGCAGGTCGGAGCGGTCGCGTTGGGCTACCGAGCCGCCGCCGATGTTCCGTCGGGATCGGCCGTCACCCGGCAGCGGCGGGCTCGCATCGACGTCGTGCATCACCAGCGCTGGTGAACCGCGGGCGCGTGGGGCGCTCCGGCTCTGCGCACCCACCAGCGCCCTGACTATCGTCGTTGTGAGCGAGCGTCCATCACGACCGCACAGGAGATGCCGGAAATGGCCAATCAGATCCCTCTCGTCGACTATCTGGTGCTCGGCGAGCAGCCACACCTGACGGCGCTGGAGTGCACGTCCTGCGGCGCACGGTACTTCGATCGACGCAACGCCTGTGCCGGGTGCTCGGGCACCGAGTTCCAGCCTGCTGCGGTGCAGAACGACGGCATCGTCAAGTCGTTCTCGATCGTCACCTTCGCCGCCCCTGGTGTCCCGGTGCCGTTCGTCTCGGCGATCATCGATTGCGGCGGCACCACTGTGCGCGGCAACGTCATCAACTGCGAGCCGTCGCCCGATGTCGTTCATCTGGGCATGCCGGTGCGGCTGGCCACGTACGTTCTCGGAGCCGACGACAACGGCGTCGAGGCCATCGGATTCGGCTTCGAGCCGGCGAACTGAACAAGGAGACTCCCATGAGCGACGACATCTGGATCCTCGGCATCACGATGACCAAGTTCGGCAAGCACCCGGACAAGGACATCATCGACCTCGCCTCGGAGGCCGCCCTCGGTGCGCTGAAGGACGGTGGGGTGACGATGAAGGACATGGGCGTTCTCGCAGTCGGCAACCTGATGAACTCCAGTGCGGGCATCGGCCAGCAGTTGCAGAAGCAGATCGGCCAGACGGGCATCCCGGTGTACAACGTGGCCAATGCGTGTGCAACCGGCGCTACCGCACTGCGTACTGCGATCATGGCAGTGAAGGCGGGCGAGGTCGACATGGGCCTCGCCGTCGGTGTCGAGAAGCTTGCCGGCGCCGGCCTGCTGGGGGCCGG
>JAYSPV010000122.1:0-43205 GCA_043721915.1 Ilumatobacteraceae bacterium
CGGGCGATGCGGGCACGGGCGTCGGCCTCGTCGAACTTGCGGAACTGCACCAGCCTGGCCACCTGCACCTCCGCGGGCACGTCGACGACGATGATGCCCTGCAAACCCTCCCGTGGGTTCTCCGTCAACAACGGGATGTCGAGCACGACCACGTTGTCGGTGGCGACGTTCTCCATCACCTGCCGGTTCATCTCCGCGCCGACGGCAGGGTGCACGATGCCGTTCAGGTCCTTCAGTGCGTCGGGGTCGGCGAATGCAATGCCGGCAAGCGCGGCACGATCGAGCGAGCCGTCCCCCGCAATGACGTCGGCTCCGAAGCGGTCAGCCAGCTTGGCGAGCACCGGGGAACCCGGCTGCTGCACGTCGCGCACGGCCTGGTCCGCGTCGACGATGATGGCTCCGCGAGCCGCCAAGGCCGCACTGACCGTCGACTTACCCGAACCGATTCCGCCCGTCAGGCCCACCAGGATCATGGCGAGCACCGTAGCCCGACCGACGACCCCGGCGAGGTCTGAGGTCGCACTGCCGTGCGGAACTCGTGGAGGCCCCGTGCGTGTCCCTGGGTAACGTCGAGGAATGGCCGGTTCTCACTGGGGTTTCGTCGCGTCACTGCTGCGACCCCATCGGCGCGCCTTCGTTGCGTACGGCCTCATCGTCGCCGCAGCGACTTCGCTGCCCATCGTGGGCGCGCTGGTCATCGCCCACTTCGTGAAACTGGTGGTGGCCGGCGCTCCCCTGGCCGACGTGGCCCCCTACGGGCTCACGTATGCGGCCATCGGGTTGGTCAGTGCCAGTTTCGGGCTGATCGTCACCTGGCGTTCCACGGCGCTCGCGTGGCGGGTCACCAACGAGCTGCGCAACGACCTGGTCGGCCACGTCCTCGAAGCCGACCTGTCGTTCCACCGCGACCGCACCCCGGGCGAACTCCTCACCCGCTGTGACGCCGACGTCACCTCGCTCACCACGTTCCTCGCCTCCGTGGTCGCGCGCATCATCGGCATCGTCATGCTGGCCGTCGCCAGCACACTGGTGCTGGCGTTCATCGAGCCTCGCCTCGCCGTCGTGCTCGCCGTCGGCTACACCGTGCTCGGCTTGACCATGTGGAAGGTGAAGGACCTGTCGGCCGATTCGGTGCTCGCCGAGCGCACCATCGACGCCGAGATGAACTCCGTTGCCGAGCAGTACCTGTCCGGAGCGGAAGACGTGGCATCGCTGGGTGCCGGACGGCACGGTCTGCGCCGCTTCGGCGACGCTGCAGCCCGCCTCGTCGATGCTGCCGGCCTGCGCGTGCGCGACGAGATGCGCGTGCAGAGCTCGATCAAGGCAGTCATCGCCATCGTGATGATCGCCGTGCTCGCGGTCGGCGGGTTGGGTCTGCGCGGCGGGTGGGTCGACGTGGCGGGCGTGCTGCTCGCGTTCCGGCTGGTGCAGATCGTGCGTGCCCCTGTGGAGCACCTCACCTGGCGACTACAGGAGGCACAGGGTGTTGCCGGTGCGGCCCGGCGAATCCTCGAACTGGTCGACGAACGGCGCTCGGTGGTCGCCGGTACCGGCGTGCTGCCAGCTGGTCCGCTGGCTGTCGAGTTCAGCAACGTCGGGCTGGTGTACGACGACTCCACCGACGGCGCCGCGGCGGTCACCTCACTCGACCTGCGGGTGGACGTCGGCCACGTACTCGGCGTGGTGGGCCGCACCGGCTCCGGCAAGACCACCATCGCCCGCCTCTTGCTGCGCCTGGTGGAAGCCACCTCCGGCCAAGTGCTGGTGGGTGGCACCGATGTGACCACTCTCGACGACGACCAGTTCCGCACCCGTGTGGTCGCCATTCCGCAGGACGTGCAGCTGTTCCCCGGCACCGTGCGCGACAACGTGTCGATGTTCGCCCTCGCCGACGACGCCGATGTGAGAGCCGCTCTCCACGAGGCCGGGCTGGGCCGCTGGTTGGACGAGTTACCGGCCGGCCTCGACACCGTGCTGTCGGCCGACGGGCGCGACGACTCGGCGAGTGGCGCGGTGGCCGCACGCACCGGGCTGTCGGCCGGTCAGGCGCAGCTGCTGGCAATCGCCCGCGCGCTCCGGCGGCGACCCGACGTGATCGTGCTCGACGAGGCCACCTCGCGAGTCGACTCCGTCACCCAGGCTGCGATCAGCGCCGCACTCGCGCGGCTGGTGGAAGGCCGCACGGCGGTCATCATCGCCCACCGACTCGAGACGCTCGACGCCTGCGACGAGATCGCCGTGCTGGCCAACGGCGTGCTGGTGGAGCACGGTCGCCGCACGGACCTTGCTGCCGACTCGTCGTCGCACTACGCCCGGCTGCGCGCCGTCGGCGCCGACGCAGGAGAGCTGGCGTGAGCACGGCCAGGCCACGCCGAATGCACTCCGAACGGCGGATGGTGCATGCCGCCAACTTCCGCGCTCGCCCCTACTGGTGGGGTACGGCCGGGTGGATCGCGTACTTCGCCTCACCCATCGTGCCGGGCTGGCTGATCGGTCAGATCTTCGACGAGTTCGAGAAGCGCGGCGCCACCCAGCGCGCCGTGGTGCTGCTGGTGGCGCTCGGCATCGCTGAACTTGCCATCATCGTCGGCATCGCCGCGGCACACCGCACCTACATCCGCGGTGTCGAGTCGGCCAAGGCGATGCTGCGCGCGAACGTGCTCGACGCGCAGCTGGCCAGCGGCGGCGGCACCGCCGGCCGCCGCGACGTTCCCGTGGGCGATGTGCTCGTGCGGCTGCGCGACGACCCGTTCGACATGCTGTTCCTGCTCGACAACTGGGTCGACCTCGTCGGCTCGCTGCTGTACAGCTCGGCCGCCACGTACTTCCTGTTCCGCATCGACCCCTGGGCGGCCGTCGCCGGCATCGGCCCGCTGCTGCTGCTCGGCGTGGCCAACCGGGCCATCTCCAACCGTGCTCGCCGTTACCGCGCGACTGCGAGGGTGGCCGCCAGCGACGTGAGCAGTTTCCTCAACGCCACCTTCGAAGCATCGCTCACGGTGAAGGTCAGCGGAGCACGCCGCAACGTGCTCGATCGCCTCGCCCAACTCAACGCGAAGCGTGGTCGCACCGCCGTTGCCGATGGCGTCTGGAACGAAACCATCTGGACCCTCAACGGCACCCTGGCCGACGTGTTCGTGGGCATTGCCGTTGTGGTGGCCGCCCGTGGGCCACTCAGCTCCGGCGAGATCTCACTGTTCTTCGCCTACCTCGTTGGCATGACCTGGCTGCCCATGCGCCTGGGTGGTCTCGTGTCGGGCCGCCGCCGGTTCGAGGTATCCGCGGAGCGAATGGATGCGCTCGTCGCGGAGCCGGGCCACACCGACAACCTGGTGGCGCACCGCCCGATGATCGTGCTCGACGGGCCGACTCCCCCGGGCCCTGTGTTGCCCACCCGCACCCCCCTGCAACGGCTGGAAGTGCGCGGCCTGACCGTTGCCGAGCGCGGCCTCGTCGACGTCGACCTCACTGTCGAACGTGGCGAACTGGTCGTGATCAGCGGCCCCGTCGGCACCGGCAAGTCGTCGCTGCTGCGAGCGGTCATCGGCCTCATCGCGGTCGATCGCGGCGAGGTGAGCTGGAACGGCATCGTCATCGATGACCGCGCCGCGTTCTTCGTGCCGCCGCAGTGCGCGTATGTGGCACAGGTACCGCGCATGTTCGCCGAGTCGTTGCTCGACAACCTGCGCCTCGGCCACGGCCTCGATGCCGCAGCCATCAGTGCAGGTGTGGCCACGGCCGCCTTCGACGACGACGTAGCCATGCTGCCCGAGGGCCTGAGCACCATGGTGGGTGCTCGTGGTGTGCGGTTGAGCGGCGGCCAACTGCAGCGCGCTGCGGGCGCGCGAGCGATGGCGCACCGCCCTGAGCTGCTGGTGCTCGACGATCTCACCAGCGCCCTCGACGTCGACACCGAGGTGGAGATGTGGCGCCGCCTCGCCGCCTCCGGCTTCACCGTGCTCGCCGCCTCCAACCGCCCAGTGGCCCTTGCCCGCGCCGACCGAGTGCTCGACCTCGGCTGACAAGACGCGGCGACGGCGATACCGCCCAGCACTAGCATCGGCGCGTGGCCGATGACACCGACGAACTGCCGAGTTCGAATCCGTCAGCGACCACCGACCTCATCTCGGTCGGCTGGCCATTGGTCGAGCGCCGCCGAGGCGACCGCACTCCACCGGGCGGCCTCGACCGCCGAGCGGACGACTCGCCGCCTTCCACGGCCAGCCCCACGCTGTCCGCCGCTCCGCTGTGGCCGTTCCGTGCCGCCGCACTCGCCGGCGCGCTCATCCGAGCCGTGCCGAAGCTCTCGTGGGGCAACTGGACTCTCGGCGTCCTCGTGGTGCTGGCGACGATCTACACGATCGCGACCTGGAGGCGGCCGATCGCGTACCGCGACGACCCGAGAATCCGTCTGCGCATCGTGAGTGAAACTGCACTCGTCACCGCTGCAGTCCTGGTCAGCGGCGCGTGGGCCTCGCCGTTCGTGCTGTTCCTGGTGCCCGCCGGGATGCTCGCCGGCTTCACCGGCGGCGGGTGGTTCAGTGCGCAGTTGTCCGGCATCGCCGTCGCCATCATCACCGTCCAGCACGTGCCCGACGCCGGTGCACGCGGCGGCCTTCAGGACGGCGCGCTGTGGGCCGGCCTGCTGGGGCTGGTCGCGTTCACGAGCGGGCTCGCCCACCGCGCCGCGTACGACGCCGCACGCCAGCAGGAAGTCGCACAGGACCGCGTCAGCAGGCTGGCTGAAGCAAACTCGTTGCTGTTCGCGCTGCAGCGAGTCGCACAGACCCTGCCCGCATCACTCGACCTGGAAGAAGTCCTCGATTCCAGCGTTGGTCGGCTGCGCACGATGGTGCGCCACGACCTGCTGGCGGTGTACTTGATCGACCCGGTCACGCGCCGAGCGACACCCGCACGTACGCACGGGATCGACACGGCGCCGTCCTATCACCTGGATCGGCTGCCGGCGGGCCTGCGCCAGACAATGGAGACGCGCAAGACCATCCGGGTCGACGAGTTGCCGGAGAACGGTGGTGTGTCGCCGCTGGCGCGCTCCGGTGTGTATGCCGCGCTGCGCGCCCGCGGCGCGCTCGTCGGCCTGATCGCCGTGGAGGCGTTGCAGCCCGCCGGGTTCGGCCAGCAGCAGGCAGAGGTCGTGCACGGGCTCACCGAACCGTTCGGCATCGCGATCGACAACGCACGCATGTTCCGGCGGATCCGTACGCTCGCCGCCGACGAGGAGCGCTCGCGGATCGCCCGCGATCTGCACGATCATGTCGGTTCCTCGCTGGCGATGATCGGCTTCGAGGTCGATCGGGCAATGGCCGTCGCCGCCAACGCAGGCGACATCGACACGGTCCTACGCGAGTTACGTACCCAGGTCACGGCCGTCGTCGCTGACGTGCGCGACACCCTCTACGACCTGCGCACGGAAGTCACCGATGGCCGCGACCTGACGGCGACAGCAATTGAGTTCCTCACCCGCGTGCAACAACGCAGCGGGATCCTGACCCATGCCGATCTTCGTATGGGGGAACGGCTCCCTCCGCTCGTGGAACGCGAGCTGTGGCAGATCGCACGCGAGGCGATCCTCAATGCAGAGCACCACTCGCAGGCCACGCATCTGATGGTGTCCGGTCGCCGCACTGCGAGCGGCGTCATGTTGACCGTCCGTGACGATGGCGTCGGGCTGGACAGCACCGCAACACGACCGGACAGCTACGGGCTCATCGGGATGCGAGAACGCGCCGATCGGCTCGATGCCGACCTGACCGTCCACAGCCTGGACGGCGGAGGTACCGAGATGCGCATCGAGCTCGACCTCGAGAGGTCGGGTCGCTGATGACGGTGTCAGTCGTACTGGTTGACGATCACATGATGCTGCGTCAGGGCCTGCGCCGCGCGCTCGAGAGCGAGGGCATCGCGGTGCTCGGAGAGGCTGCCGACGGCGACGAGGGTGTCAGAGTCGCGCTGTCGATGCAGCCGGATGTGGTGCTGATGGATGTCTCCATGCCCACCACCGACGGCATCGAGGCCACGCGCCGGCTGCTGGCAGCGGGCAGCAACTCTCGGGTCGTGATGCTGACGATGCACATCGACCGCGAGGTGATCGACAGCGCTCTCAAGGCCGGCGCCGTCGGTTACGTCACCAAGGACTGCTCGATCGGCGAGGTCGTGGAAGCCATCCGTTTGGCTGCCAATGGCGACCGTCCGATGTCACCGCGGCTCGCCGATGCGCTGCTCACTGCGGCACGACACGAGACGGACGGCATCATCTCCGCCCGCGAGGAAGAAGTGCTGCAACTGGTGGCCGACGGTCTCGGCACCAACGAGATCGCAGCACAGCTGTTCATCAGCCCCCGGACCGTGAAGAACCATCTGGCGTCGATCTTCGCCAAGCTCAACGCTCGCGATCGAACACAGGCCGTCCTGATGGCCGTGAAGATGGGAATCATCAAGTTGAGCTGATCCGGCAACGCGACGATCACCGGACCTCGACCCCACAACGCACACTGGCACGGCCGCAAGGCCGTGCCAGTGCAACAACTGCCAATGCAGGGATCAGGCTTCGGGGGCCTCTTCGGCTTCGGCCACAACGGCCTCTTCGGCTTCGGCCACAACGGCCTCTTCCACAGCGCCTTCCGCAGCAGCTGCTGCGGCTTCGGCGGCGCCGGGGGCCTCGCTCGGGTTCTCCTCGTAGTACTCAGCCCATGCGGCTTCGCGCTCGGCATCGTCGCCGCCCGCGGCCCAGTTGCCGTGCTCGTCGATCTCGAAGTGCGAACGGTACTCCTCGGCCAGCTCGCCGCCCTCGGCGGCCTGCTTGATCGAGAGGCTGATGCGACGACGGGCGAGGTCGAGATCGATGATCTTGACCCACAGCTCTTCGCCGGGGGTGACGACCTGCTCGGGCGAATCGACGTGGTGCGTGGACATCTCCGAGATGTGCACGAGACCTTCGATGCCTTCGCCGACCTGCACGAAACCACCGAACGGCACCAGCTTGGTGACTCGGCCGTACACCAGCTGGCCCACTTCGTGGGTGCTGGCGAACTCCTGCCACGGATCCTGCTGGGTGGCCTTCAGCGACAGGCTGATGCGCTCGCGGTCGAAGTCGACGTCGAGCACCTGGACGGTGACCTTGTCGCCCACGGCGACAACGGCACCCGGGTGGTCGACGTGCTTCCACGACAACTCGCTGACGTGGATCAGGCCGTCCATGCCACCGAGATCGACGAACGCACCGAACGACACGACGCTGCTGACAACACCCTCGCGGATCTCGCCCGGCTTGAGGTTGGTGAGGAAGCTGTCGCGGCTCTCCTTCTGCGTCTCCTCCAGGAAGGCACGACGGCTGAGGACCACGTTGTTGCGGTTCTTGTCGAGCTCGATGATCTTCGCCTGCACCATCTTGCCGACGTACGGAACCAAGTCGCGCACCCTGCGCAGCTCGACGAGCGAGGCGGGAAGGAAGCCACGCAGGCCGATGTCGACGATCAGGCCGCCCTTGACGACCTCGATGACCGGACCCTCGACGGTGCCTTCTGCTTCCTTGATCTTCTCGATGGTGCCCCACGCGCGCTCATACTGCGCACGCTTCTTCGACAGGACGAGCCTGCCTTCCTTGTCTTCCTTGGTGAGCACGAGCGCCTCGATGACGTCGCCGACCGACACGATCTCGCTCGGGTCGACGTCGTTGCGGATGCTCAGCTCACGGGCGGGGATGACACCTTCGCTCTTGTAGCCGATGTCGAGCAGAACCTCGTCCTTGTCGACCTTGACGACGGTGCCATGCACCAGCTGGCCGTCTTCGACGGAGACCATGGTGCCCGCGATGGCGTCGGCGAATGACATGCCGAGATCGTCGGACACGACCTCGCGGGGTGTGTAGTTGCCCTCTTCGTCGAAGGTGCCCCAGGCACCGGAGGTCAAAGAGGTTGTAGAGGTATCGGACAAGGGACAATCGCTTTCGAACAAACACCTAGGAAATCCGGCGGATTCCGGACCGGCAGAGGTTATCAGCGGTCCTGCCGTGCGTCATCAGTTACGATGCGCGATCACCAGAAATTCAGCAGTCTCGGTGGAGGGCTTCACGTCCCCGTAATACCCTGGTTCCACGCTGCTGATCGAGTCCACCGTGAGCCCTGAGAGTCGCGACAGCACCCGGAGCTCACGGGGGGTGTAGCAACCGGTCCACAGGTCGACCTGCTTGGGTTCGCCCGCCTCGTTGCGCACCTCGGTGCGCTCGTGGTTCACGCCGGCGCCCGCATCGAAGTCCGACCCGCCGTCGACCGCGAAGTACTTCACCGCGAAGTAGGCGTTGAACGCACTCAGTGCCAGCCGGCCGCCGGGGCGCAAGGCCCGCGACATCCGTGCAAGCACGAGTTCGTCGTCGCCATTGGCAGTCATCAGACCGAACGCACCCTGGCAGAGGCAGATGACCACGTCGAACACGGCGTCGAACGCAAGGTCGCGCGCGTCGATTCGTTCGAACGTCGCTCCCGGTGGCGCGTCGGCCCGCGCCAGCTCGATGAATCGCTCACTGATGTCGATGCCGTGGACGATCACACCCCTTCGCGCCAGCTCATAGGCGTGACGGCCGGGGCCGCACCCGACGTCGAGCACGCGCATGCCCGGCGTCAGCGCGAGTGCGTCGAACAGGAAGTCGATCTCCTGTCGCGTCCCCTTCGTGAACGAGTACCGCAGGTAGGCGCTGCCCATGTGCGATGCGATCGGCTCGAACCAGTGCTGCGGCGATCCGTCGGTCATCCCCACAGTCTGCGCCATCTCAATACCGGCACCTGGGCTTCTGGGGCTGTTTCGTCTCCAACTCAGGAACAGGAGTCGGTGTAGTTGTGGCTGCAACCTTCGAGGACAGAACCTTGCGCGCTCTACTACCCGCCGAACGGTCCCGCAGTTGGAGACGAAACAGCCCCAGAAGCCGAAACGGAACGAAAGAGCCCCAGAAGCCCCGGGGCCGACGGAGGGCAGGAGGGCAAGGCGCGACTCAGCCCTTCGCGTCGGCCCAGGTGCGACCCCACGCGACGTTGACCTCCAGCGGCACGTCGAGCTCGGCAGCGCCTCGCATCAGGTCGATCACCAGCGGGCCGACCCGGTCCATCTCCGCCTCGGGTACCTCGACTAGCACTTCGTCGTGCACCTGCAGGACCAGCTCACTGGCGACACCGGCATCCACCAGCGCCTGATCGATGCGCACGAGGGCAACCTTGAAGATGTCGGCTGCGAGACCCTGGATGCCCGCATTCATCGCTTGCCGCTCGCCGGCCTGACGGATTCGGAAGTTGCTGTTGGACAGCTCGGGGATCGGGCGACGACGACCGAAGAGCGTCTCGGTGTAACCGCGCATTCTCGCTTCGATCACCGTGCGATCCATGTAATCCTTCACGTTCGGGAAGGCCTCGAAGTAGGCATCGAGGATCACTGCCGCGTCGCTGGTGGGGATGGCCAGCCGCTGGCCCAGCCCGTACGCCTCCATGCCGTAGGCGAGGCCATAGGAGACCATCTTCGCCTTCGATCGCTGCTCCATCGTGACGTCGCTGGGCGCAACGCTGAACACCCGAGCGGCGGTGGCGTTGTGGATGTCGGTACCGCTGGTGAAGGCATCGATCAGGCCCGGGTCCTGCGCCAGGTGCGCGATGCAGCGCAGCTCGATCTGGTTGTAGTCGGCGACGAGCAGCTGGCAGCCGGGCGCCGGAATGAACGCTTTGCGGAACAGTCGCCCTTCATCGCTGCGCACCGGGATGTTGTGCAGGTTGGGCTGATCGCTGGAGAGACGGCCCGTGCGCGCCACCGTCTGGTTGAACGTCGCGTGGATGCGACCGTCGGCCGCCACCTCGGCCAGCAGGCCGGTGCCATACGTGCCGCGCAGCTTCTCGACCTCGCGGTACTGCAGCAACGGGTCGATGAACTCGGGCCACTGGTCGCGCAACTTCTCCAACGTCGCGGCGTCGGTGCTGAAGCCAGTCTTGGTTTTCTTGCCGGGCGCCAAGCCGCGTTCGGTGTACAGGATCTCGCGCAACTGGATCGGTGAGTTGATGTTGAACGGGCGGCCGACGACCTGCTGCAGCACGGCACCGAGCCGTTCCACGTCGGCCGTCAGGCGGACGTTGAGCTGGGTCAGCTCGGCGACGTCGACTGCGATACCGACGTGCTCCATCTTGGCGAGCACGCTCACCAACGGGTTCTCGATGGTCCGGTACAGGTCGGCCATCCCCTGCTTGTCCAGCGAGGCCTCCAGCGCCGCCGAGAGGTGAGCGACTGCAAGTGCTTCGCGAGCCGCGGTCTGGCGTTCGTCAGGGCCACCGCCGAAGTCGAGCTGGCCGCTGGACGCCGCGCCATCCGTCGGCAGCTCGAAACGGGTGTAACGGACGAGCAGGTCGCGCAGCGCGTAGCGGGTGTCGGCCGGGTCGATGAGATAGGCCGCGATCGCCGTGTCGAGCCGCAGGCCGGGGACCTGCCCACCTTGGTCGAGCAGCCAGCGCATCAGCGCCTTGGCATTGTGACCGCGCCAGCCACGGTGCGCGCCGAGGGCCTCCAACACCTCCGCGGTGTGCACGACGGCCACAGGCAACCAGGCCACTTCGGCAGCATCGGCGTCGGTCACCACCGCGAGACCGGTGACATCACTGCGCCCCGCCTCGCCCGCCCACGACGGGATCGCGTCGAGCGTGACCGAGCCAGCGATCAGCGCGGCCGCGGTCGCGGCGTCGGTGAGGTCGGTGACCTCGGCCTCCAGCGTTTCCCCCGTCGACGTGCGCGCCGCCGCGCCGGCCGCTGCGCCGATGCCGAACGTGGCGAGCGCCTCGTACAGACGATCGTGCAGCGCCCGGAACTCGAGGAAGTCGAACAGCCGCTTCACTTCCTCGTCGTTGGGCGCCACGGTGAGCCCATCGAACGCGACCTCGACAGGAGCGTCGCGGCGCAGCGTCATCATCTCGAAGTTGTGGCGGGCGCGACCCTCGTGTTCGATCAGCGACGCCTGCAGCTTCGGGGTCTGCTCACTGACGTGGGCGAAGATGCCATCGAGGCTGCCGTACTGGTTGAGCAGCTTGGCCGCGGTCTTCTCCCCCACCCCAGGCACGCCTTCCAGGTTGTCGCTGGGGTCGCCACGCAACGCTGCGTACTGCGGATAGAGCGTCGGGGTGACGCCCGTCTTCTCCTGGATGCCGGCCTCGTCGTAGAGCGCGTAGTCGCTGACTCCGCGCTTGTTGTACAGCACCTTCACGTGTGGATCGTGGACGAGTTGGTAGCTGTCGCGGTCGCCGGTGACGATCACCACGTCGTGCCCTTGCGCCTTGGCCTGCTCGGCCAGCGTAGCGAGGATGTCGTCGGCCTCCCAGCCCGCCAGATCGAGCACGGTGATGTTGAGCGCGGCGAGCACCTCGCGCACCAGCCCCATCTGTTGGCGCAGGATGTCGGGTGCCGCTTCGCGCTGGGCCTTGTAGGTCGGGTCGGCCACATGGCGGAACGTCGGTTCGGGGCGATCGAACGCCACCAGCACCGCGTCGGGCCGCTGGTCCTTGACCATGTAGATGAACATCGACGTGAACCCGAACACCGCATTGGTGACCTGCCCCGACGCCGTCGCCATGTCGGTGGGCAGCGCATAGAACGCGCGATAGGTCAGGGAGTTTCCATCCAGCAGCAGCAGCTTCACGGCGTCGACTCTACGGGAGCCGTGCGCCGCCCCCGGCAGCCCGCCGGCGCTCAGGGGTGCAGCGTGCCGGCGAGGATGCGATCGGCGACGTCGCGCATGCGGCTGCGCTCGCTCATCGCGGTGCGCTGGATGAACGTGAACGCGTCGTGTTCCTTCAGCCCGTGTTGATCGATGAGCACGCCCTTCGCCCGATCAATCACCTTGCGAGCCTCGAGCTGCTCGCCGAGGGCATCCACTTCGCCGCTGAGTTGCTGCAGTTCACGGAACCGGCCGATGGCAACCTCGATCGCAGGGATCAGATCGCTCTTCTGATAGGGCTTCACGAGATAGGCCAGCGCGCCTGCGTCGCGTGCGTCCTCGACCACCTCGCGCTGGCTGAACGCGGTGAGCATGAGCACACCGCAGATGCGCTCGCCGCTGATGATACGGGCAGCCTCGAGCCCGTCCATGTGCGGCATCTTGATGTCGAGAATGGCCAGATCGGGGCGCAGCTCGCGCACCAGCTCGACCGCCTTGTCGCCTCGGCCGGTCTCACCGACGACCTCGTAGCCCTCTTCTTCGAGCGTCTCGCGAAGGTCGAGACGGATGATGGCTTCGTCTTCGGCGATCACCACACGGATGGCCATCGATGGTGTCCTTTCGGCCCGGCATGCACAGCGTGCCTGCACTCATTCAAGCAGGAACGGTCATTCAAGCAGCCAACGGCCCGGTGGGCACTCCCGGTTGACGGATCGTCAATGGTCAACGGCTCGACAGTCGGTCGAGCAGCTCGTCCTGCTTCGCCTCCAGCCGCGCAATCTCGGCGACCGCGTGAGCGCGGGCACGTGCCATGGCACCGGCGTGGCCGCTCGCCTCACGCGCCGCCAGACGCGTGTGCGACGACTCGTCCACGATCGCGCGCAGTTCTAGGTCGTCGGCCTCGTCGGCGAGGTACGGCCGCTGCTCGTCGATCACGAGCAGCTCTGCTCGCAACGCCCGAAGGCGGCTCCCCGCCTTCTTCAGTTTCCACTTCACGATCGCGTTCGGCATTCCGAAGAGCATACGAACGTGCACAATGGTCGCCGTGTACGACGACTGGGGCATCGCCGACGGCTATCACGATGTCGAAGGCCATTGGCACGACACACCGGCCTCGACCCGCGAGCACATCCGCGCAGCCATCGGCCCGAAGCCCGACTCGCCGCCGCTGTGGTTCATCGATCACGGCAGCGCGCACACGCTGCAGGGTCGTTGCCACCTCAGGCTGGAGGAGGGCAGCGATCGGGGTGAGATCGACTGGCTCTCGCCCGAGGTGCCGATCGGCTACCACCTCCTCACGCCGCTCGACGGCGGCCCCGTGACGACGCTCATCGTCGCGCCCTCGCGATGCCTGCCGGCGCCGCACGGCTGGGGTGTGGCTGCCCAGGTGTATTCGCTCTGGCGCACGGGCGGCTGGGGCATCGGCGACCTGCGCGACGTCGCCGAACTCGGCCGTGCGGTCGGCCCGCTGGGCGGCACGGCGATTCTGCTCAGCCCGCTGCACGCGCCGGCACCCACCTTCCCGCAGGAGGACAGCCCCTACTACCCCAGCTCGCGCCGCTGGCTGAACCCGCTGCTGATCCCGATCGATGCGGATCCGCCGGCTCGCGACGACCCGCTCGCCCTGATCGATCGCGATGCGGTGTGGTCTGCCAAGCGAGGTGCGTTGTCGGCAGAGTTCGCCGCCACCGGCAACGACAGCGAGTGGCGAACCTGGGCAGACGACCAGGGGGAAGACCTGTGGTCGTTCTGCACGTGGAACGCGCTGGCGGAGCGGTTCGGCCCGCAGTGGCGGCAGTGGCCCGAGCCGTGCCGCACACCCGTGAGCTCGTCACGTTCGCTGCTGGACGCGGAGCTGACGACTGCATGCGAGTTCCACGCGTGGCTGCAGTGGCGCACCGCACAGGACGTTGCCGCCACCGCCGTTGCTGCCGGCGTGGGCCTGATCGGCGACCTCGCCGTCGGCTCCTGTCCCGACGGCGCCGACGCCTGGCTGTACCAGGCGATGATGGCCCTCGACGTCAGGATCGGTGCACCACCCGACCCGTTCAATGCTGCTGGGCAGGAGTGGGGCCTACCCCCCTTCGTGCCGACGCGGATGCGCGTCGCCCACTACGCACCGTTCATCGCGATGGTGCGTGCGGCCTGCCGCAACATGGCCGGCCTGCGCATCGACCACGTGATGGGCCTGTTCCGCCAGTTCTGGATCCCGGCCGGAGGGGCGCCCGCCGACGGGGCGTACGTCCAGATGCCGTCCGCCGATCTGTTGGCGATCATCCGTCTGGAGGCGACACGTGCCGGGGCGTTCGTCGTCGGCGAAGACCTGGGCACGGTCGAACCCGAGGTGCACCACGCGCTGCGTAGCAGTGGCATCCTCGGCACGAAGGTGTGGTGGTTCGACCCGCACCCCGCCGACTGGCCCGAGGAGAACCTGGCGACGGTCACCACGCACGACCTGCCGACCGTGGCCGGCGTGTGGGCAGGCACCGATGGCACCCCGGAGATGGCCGGCCTCCTGCGAACGGCTGTCGGCCCAGGCGATGCCTGCAACGCTGCCGTCGCGCTCCATCGAGAGGTGGGCTCGAGTGCCAGCGCGCTGTGCCTCGCCGCTCTCGACGACCTGGCCGGCTGCACGGAACGGCCCAACCATCCCGGAACCCTCGGCGACGAGCATCCGAACTGGCGCCGCCGACTCCCCGACACGGCAGAGCGCATCCTGAGCGACAGCCCAGGTCGCGAGATCCTCGAGGCACTCGCCATGAGGCGACGACACTGACAGCGCGTCCGACGGCCCCAATGAAGCAGACTGTGGCGATGCCCCACAGCAGCGACCGCATCGTTGGCGGCGGGAACGGTGAGTCAGGTCTCGCACTCCGCCATCTTCGTGCCCTCGGTCTCGAGGCAGGCGAGCCGACGCTTGAACTCCTCACCCAGATCGTCCGCCGGCAGGTCGCTGCGTTCCCGTTCAGCAGCATCGGTGTCCGCCTGAACGACCCGCTGCCGCTCGAGCCCGAGCAACTGTTCGATCGCATCGTGGTGCGCGGGCGCGGCGGATACTGCTTCGAGCACAACGGCCTGCTGTTCGCCGTGCTGAGCGAGCTCGGCTACGACGCGACCGTTCGGCTCGCGCGGGTGATCAACAACGGCGACCATCTGCCCGGGCTCACCCATCGCATCGCCCACGTCCGCATTGGCGACATGACCTACGTGGTCGACGCTGGGTTCGGGCCTGCCGGTCCGACGACTCCGGTAGCGATGCCGATGCCGGGCGCCGGCACCACTGCGCCGTGGCTCGACGGCCGGACCCATCGGGTGATCGAACGACGACCCGGCGAGTTCCACCTGCAGCATCGGCACGACGACGGGCCGTTCTCGCTCTATTGGTTCGATCTCGGCACGTACGGCCAGGCCGACTGCGAGCTCGGCCACTTCTACTCGCACCGCCACCCCCACGCGGTGTTCGTCAACAACCTGGTCGTATCGCGCATCCTCGACACGGAGATCAGATCGCTCCGAAACCGCTCGTACCGCGTGCTGCGCGCCGATGTTCCCGTGGACACCGTGATCGCCGACGCCGATCACCTCTGCTCCGTGCTCCGCGACGACTTCGGGCTGAGCGTCACCGACGACGAGGGACGACGGCTGTTCACCGATCTGCCCGCGCAGTGACGCGGCTCGGCCACGCCCGGCCGCCACGGCGACCGCACGCAGGATGAACTCCCGGCTCGGGTCGACATCGAACGGATCGAGACCGCTCGCATCAGGCGCATGACCGCCCATCACGTCCTGCGAACTCAGCAACCACGCCAGGTGGCTCACGTCGCGCGTCAGGCGCCCCGCGATCCTCGTCACGGCGCCGGAACTGCGAGCGTGCTGTCTCAGCCGCAGATCGACCCCCTGTCGACGATGCCGTCGACCAGGTAGAAGAAAGCTTCGCTGGCGCCATCTCCCATCGCTTCCTCAGCTTCCGAATGGAACCTCGAAGACGCAGAGTACGAGGGATTCCTGCTGAGGAGCAGACGGTCAGGTTCACCTGGGCACCCGGGGGCTACGGCCCGCAGCAGTGTCGGTAAACCACGACATTGTCATTGTGATCCTGCTATGTTGGCTTTTACCAACATTTCTCGGCACCTCTCCTCATGTCGGAGAAAGCCGATAGGAGGCGCCATGTGGATCAGAGTCAACGGCAGCAGAAACCTCGGTGAGGCGCTCGAACAAGTGCGCCGAGAGACCGGCTTGACACAGGCCGAACTGGCCGAACGCCTCGACGTCACGCGCACGACCGTGATCGACATGGAAAAGGGCCGACCGGCCGTCTTGCGCCGGCTGGTCGATGGGCTGTCGATCCTCGGCTACGACCTCGTCATCGTGCCGCGCGGCGCGCGTGTGTCGGTAGCCGACCCGGAGAGTGCCCGCTGATGGCCCCCAACAACCCCGAACTCGAGGTCCTCCTCGACAACGTCCATGTAGCGACGCTGCGCCGCACCCGCGGCGACCTGGAGCTGGCGTACCTACCCTCTACCGTTTCACGTCTGGGCATCGGCGGCGTGTGCCTGTCCCTGTCGCTGCGCGTCGCGGCGAAGCCGATCAAGGGTCCGCCGGTGGAGCGATGGGTGGAGGGCCTGCTCCCTGAAGGTGAGGCCCGCACGGTGCTCGAGGACCGCTTCGGGGTCCGCCGCGGCGACACGTTCGGTCTGCTTGCCAAGATCGGACGGGACTGCGCTGGTGCGGTCTGTTTCCTCGACGACCCGGACAGCGCGCGCCAGGCAGCACTCGACCCGATCTCGGACGAGGAACTCGCGCAGCAGATCGCGGACCTGCCCCAGCACCCACTCGGCGCCGCCGAAGAGGTACCAGTGTCATTGGCCGGCCTACAGCGCAAGCTGCTACTAGTCCGCACCGACGGCGGCTGGGCACGGCCGCTGCACGGCCAACCGAGCAGCCACATCCTCAAGCCCGACCCGTTCGAACATCCCGGGCTGATCGCGGCCGAAGCGTTGGTGATGACCGCAGCCAAGATCGCCGGCCTCGACGTCGCCGAGGTGGCGCTCGAACGCATCGGCGGGCGTGACGTACTCGTCGTGCAGCGTTTCGATCGGCGCATCGTCGACGGCCGATTGCGGCGCGTGCACCAGGAGGACGGCTGCCAGGCGCTCGGCATCGACCCCGCCCGCGATCACAAGTACGAGCGAGCCAGCCACGTCGACAACCCGTCTTATGGCCGGTTCGCCCAACTGTTGCTCGACCATGCCGTCGAACCTCTTCGCGAACAGGCAAAGCTCGCGCAGGCGATGGTGCTCCACATCGCTGCCGGCAACACCGACGCGCATGCCCGCAACCACGGCTTCCTGCTCGAAGATGGCACCGCCCGGTTTGCCCCGATCTACGACGCATCACCCACGATCGAGTTCTCGAACACACGGCACTGTGCACTGCGGGTGGGCGGTCAGGACCTGCTCGAACAGGTGACCGCCCACCACCTGATGCTCGAGACGCGATCGTGGTCCCCCCTGCGCGACGACGGGCGAGCGATCGTCGTACAGACCGCGGAGCGTCTCACGTCGGCGTTCGAAGAGGCTTCCAACGTCGTTCCGCAGGTCCCACGTCCCATCGTCGAGCGAATGTGCGCACGCGCTGCACGCCTGTCACGCTGAACGCTTCTCTCAGCAGCCAACTGTGCTCCGCACGGGAGTCGCCGCTGCGAAGATCGTTGCAGCACTCACGTTGGACGGAAGTCCAGGAGTCGGTGCCCGAGGTGGGACTCGAACCCACACGCCCTTTCGGACAACGGATTTTGAGTCCGTCGCGTCTGCCATTCCGCCACTCGGGCGAGTGACCTCGATGAGGCTAGCGGCCGGTCGCGGCAAGCCGCGCCGTCGTTACTCACGGGTAGCTGAAAGTACCCGTCGGTAACCGTCTACGCTCACCGCATCATGCTTGCGTTCACCTTTCCCGGCCAGGGCTCTCAGCGGCCGGGCATGGGTCGCCCTTGGGCCGACCACGACAGTTGGGAGCTCGTCGCAGAGGCATCCGAGGTGGCCGAGCGCGACGTCGCTCGCCTGCTGCTCGATGCCGATGCCGATGAACTGCGCGACACCCGCAACGCCCAGCTCACCACCTTCGTCTCCAGCCTGATGGTGCTCGACGCCGTCGAACGATTGGGCATCGAGCCCAGCTTCTGCGCCGGCCACAGTCTCGGCGAATACACCGCACTCACCGCCACCGGCGCCCTCGGCTTCGACGAGGGTGTGCGCCTGGTGTGCGAGCGCGCCGACGCGATGCATCAAGCATGCGGCGACAACCTCGGCACGATGGCGGCAGTCCTCGGGCTAGACGACGACCAGGTGGAAGTCGCCTGTCGTCGCGCCGACAGCGACGTCTGGGTCGCCAACTTCAACGCGCCGGGCCAGGTTGTGATCGCCGGCTCACCGGAAGGGGTCGCGGCCGCTGGTGCGATCGCGAAGGAGCTCGGCGCGAAGAAGGTCATGCCGCTGCAAGTGTCGGGTGCCTTCCACACCCCCTTCATGGCGCCTGCGCGCGACCGGCTGCGCAAGGCCATCGCCGAAGCCAACCCGCGCGACACCGAAGTGCCGGTGATCTCCAACGTCGATTCGCTGGCGCACGACGCCGGTGGCGAGTGGAGCAGCCTGCTGTCGGCCCAGTTGAGCAGCCCGGTTCGCTGGAAGCACTGCCTGCTCAGCATGGCGGAACTCGGCGTCAAGGATTTCGTCGAGCTCGGTCCGGGCGGCGTCCTCACCGGCATGGCGAAGCGCACGGTCGACGATGCCCGCACCATCTCCGTCGCCACCCCCGAAGAGCTCGACAAGCTGATCGAGTGGGTCAACTCCGGCGTACCCCGCGCCTCCCAGCAGCACGAGGGCGAGCATCTGTTCGCCATCGAGCGGCTGGTCGTCAGCCCGGCCGCCGGGGTGTTCCAGCCCGCAGGCGACCTGCGCGACGGCACGCTGATCGCGGTCGGCACCGTCGTGGGTCACATCGCCGACGTCGAGGTGCGTTCGCCGTTCGCGGGCGTGTTGCAGAGCTACATCGCAGTCGAAGGCGAGCGAGTCACGCTGCGCCAGCCGATCGCCTGGTTGAGAACGGTCTGATCCATGCCTTCCATCCCACCCAACGTTCGCGGCGCCATCGTCACCGGCTGGGGCACTGCGCTGCCCCCCACGATCGTGACCAACCATGATCTCGAGAAGACGATCGAGACCTCCCACGACTGGATCGTGGACCGCACCGGTATCCATCAGCGTCACGTCGGCGGCAGCACCGTCGGCCTCTCCGTCGAGAGTGGCCGGGCGGCGTTGGAGATGTCGGGGGTCGACCCGTCCTCGATCGACGCATTGATCCTTGCCACCACCACCCCGGATCGCACGGTGCCGGCCAGCGCGCCCGCCGTGCAGAATCAGCTGGGCCTGCGCTGCGGCGCCTACGACGTCAACGCGGCCTGCAGTGGCTTCGTGTACGGGCTCGTGCAGGCCCACGGGATGATCGCCATGGGCGCGAAGAAGGTGCTGGTCATCGGTACCGACACGCTCGCCCGCATCACCGACTGGTCGGATCGCAACACAGCGATCCTGTTCGCCGACGGCAGCGGCGCCGTCGTGCTGGAGGCTGTCGAGGGGCACGGTCAACTGCTCGGCTGGGATCTCGATTCCGACGGCTCCGCAGAGAAGTACCTCTATTCCGACATTGGTGGCTTCATCCAGATGGATGGCAAGGAAGTGTTCCGGCGCGCTGTCCGCATCATGGTCGACTCCGCCATCAAGAGCATGAACCACGCCGGTGTCACCGCCGACGACATCACGCTGGTCGTGCCGCACCAGGCGAACATTCGTATCATCCAAGCTGCGTGCGATCGCCTCGGCGTGCCGATGGAGCGAGCCGCAACCGTGCTGCACCGCACCGGCAACACCTCCTCGGCTTCGATACCGCTGGCACTGTGCGATGCGCTCGACAACGGCCGCGTCACGAAGGGTGATCTCGTCCTGCTCGTCGGCTTCGGCGCAGGCATGACGGCTGCCAGCGCCATCCTGCGTTGGGGCGGCGAGGTCGGCGAGCCGACGGTGCTGGCGTGAGCCGCGTCGTGCTCATCACGGGTGGCTCGCGCGGGATCGGTCTTGCGTGCGCGCAGCGGTTCGCAGCGCTCGGAGATCAGGTGGCCGTCACCTACAACACCTCTCCCCCGCCCGACGGCTTCTTCGGAGTGCGGTGCGACGTCACCTCCACCGAGTCCGTGGAAGCCGCGTTCGCAGCGGTGGAAGCGGAGTACGGCCCGGTCGAGATCCTCGTCTCCAACGCCGGGATCACCAACGACGGCCTGCTGCTGCGGATGAGCGAGAGTTCGTTCAGCTCGGTGATCGACGCCAACCTCACCGCCGCCTTCCGTGTCACCAAGCGCGCATCGCAGGGCATGCTGCGCGCACGTAAGGGTCGCATCATCCTGATGTCGTCGGTGGTCGGCCTGCTCGGCTCTGCCGGCCAGGCCAACTATGCGGCTTCGAAGGCCGGCCTGGTGGGTTTCGCCCGCTCGGTCGCACGCGAACTCGGTTCGCGCGGCATCACGTGCAACGTGGTCGCTCCCGGCCCGGTCGCCACCGACATGACCGCGTCCCTCGGCGAGAAGCGTCTCGCTGAACTGACCGCCGCCGTGCCGCTGGCGCGCATGGCAAGCCCTGAAGAGATCGCCGGCGTGGTCGCGTTCCTGGCCTCGGCCGACGCTGCGTACATCACCGGCGCGGTCATCCCTGTCGACGGCGGCCTGGGCATGGGTCACTGACCGTGCCCTTCGCAATCGCAGCGGATCCGATTACCATCTGCAACAACCAAATCAAGGAGAAGTCCCGTGAGTGACGAACTGTTCGCCCGTTTCAAGAAGGTCGCCGTCGAGGTGCTCTCGGTCGATGAGAGCAAAGTCGTGCCGGAAGCCAAGTTCGGCGACGATCTCGACGCCGACAGCCTCGACCTGGTGGAGTTGATCATGGGCCTCGAGGAAGAGTTCGGCGTCGAAGTGCCCGAAGAAGACCTCGAAGGTGTCGAGACCGTGGGCCAGGCCTACGATCTCGTCGTCGGCAAGCTCTGATGCCCTCCCCGACCATGGGCGACCGCGGTCGGCGTGTTGCCATCACCGGCTACGGCGTAGTCGCGCCGTGCGGCATCGGTCAGCAGGCATTCTGGGCCGGTCTCAACGGCCCGGGCCTGACCTCGGGCCGCACGGTCGAGATCGACGGCTGGGATCCGGCGCCTTACTACGACAGCCCCAAGGAGTCGCGCCGCGCCGACAGAGTGGAGCAGTTTGCCGTCGCCGCGGCGGCCGAGTGCTTCGCCGACGCGGGTCGGCCCGACGTCGACCCCAGCCGGTTCGGCACCATCTTCGGCACCGGCGTCGGCGGTCTGCGCTCCACCGAGGAGCAGGTCGAGGTCCTCATCACGAAGGGCGAACGCCGGGTGTCGCCGTTCCTCGTGCCGATGATGATGCCCAACGCTGCGGGTGCAGCGATCTCGATGAGGTACGGCCTGCAGGGCCCCAACGAGACGATCACAACGGCGTGCGCAGCGGCCACTCATGCCATCGGGTACGCCGCCAGGCTGATCGCCTGGGGCATGATCGACGCCTGTGTCACCGGCGGTAGCGAGAGCTCGGCGTGCCCCATCGGGGTCGCCTCATTCGGCAACATGACCGCGCTCAGCAGCAGCGGCAACAGCCGCCCCTTCTCCCCCGAGCGCGACGGATTCGTGCTCGGGGAGGGTGCCGCCGTGCTGATGTTGGAGGAGTGGGATGCGGCCGTGGCCCGCGGCGCCAACATCGTCGGTGAGGTCATCGGAGCAGCCAGCAACGCGGATGCTCATCACATCACCGCGCCCGCCCCCGGCGGCACCGGCGCGATCCGCTGCATGAACCTGGCACTCGCCGACGCCGGCCTCGTGCCGTCCGACATCCGTCAGGTCAACGCCCATGGCACGTCCACACCGTTGAACGACGCAGCCGAATCCACCGCGATCACCGCGGTGTTCGGGCCCGGCGGCGTGCCGGTCACCTCCACCAAGGGCGTCACCGGCCATGCCCTGGGCGCCGCTGGTGCACTCGAGGCGGCAGCCGTGCTGCTGTCGTTCCAGCACGCACTCATCCCGCCCACCGCCGGCACGACACGAGTCGACGAGGGTTTCGAGATCGACCTCGTGATGGGCAGCGCTCGGCCGTGGACACCCGGGCCCGCAATGTCGAACAGTCTCGGGTTCGGCGGCCACAACGGCTCGTTGATCCTCGCACCGGCGCGCTGAACTCTGTCACACCCCCCTGTCATGCTGCCAAGCATGACGACCCGCACCGTGATCTTCGATCTTCGCCAGCCCAACCTGGCTCACACCCGGCTCGATTGCAGCCACCACGTCGGCTTCCTCGAGTTCATCGAGCAGCAGTTGGGCGGGTGGTCTGGCGACCTCGACGAGGTGGAGCAGGCTGCGTTCGCAGCAGGGCTCTTGGCACCCGCTGCTCAGGCCGAGCATGCGCGGCCGTGCCCGCACTGCACCCTGGTGGCGGCTCCCTATTGGTTGGCTGCCGCCTGATCACTGCTCGCCGCAGTGAGTGGCCTCAGGCATCCACCAGCACGAACATCAACTCGCACTCACAGGCAACCTTGCCATCGAGCACGGCACGGCCGGATCCCTTGCCTGCCCTGGCCGACATGCGGCCGAGCTCCACGTGCAGTTCGAGCGTGTCGCCAGGGCCCACCTGCCGACGGAAGCGTGCCGAGTCGAGCCCTCCGAACAGGGGCAGCTTGCCGGCGAAGCGGTCGTCGGTGAGTACCGCGATCGCCCCCATCTGCGCGATCGCTTCGCACATCAGCACTCCGGGCAGTGTCGGCCGGCCGGGGAAGTGTCCGCCGAAGAACCACTCTTCGCCTGTCAGGCGCCAGATGCCACCGCCGCTGAGGCCGGGCTCGAGGGCCGTGATCTCGTCCACGAACAGGAATGGTGGCCGGTGCGGAAGGATTGTGGCCGGAGCCGGAAAGGCGCTCACTTCGCCACCGCTTCCAGCAGGTTCTTGGCCGTGTCGGCGGGGCTGACCTTGTACCACGCCCGTTCGATGCTGCCCTCGGCGTCGACCAAGAACGCCGAGCGCACGATGCCCATGTACTTCTTGCCGTACATGTTCTTCTCCTGCCAGACGCCGTACGCCTCGGCCGCCACATGGTCGCTGTCGGCCAGTAGGTCGTAGCCGAGGTTAAACTTGTCGGCGAACTTCCGCTGCGCCGCCTGCGAGTCGGGGCTGATGCCCACGATCACCGTGCCGCCCACCTCCCCGACGATGTCACGCAGCGCGCACGCCTGTTGTGTACATCCCGGCGTGCTCGCCTTCGGATAGAAGAAGATCAACACTCGTCTGCCGCGCAAGCTGGCCAGGTCGACCACTTCACCGAGTTGATTCGTCAAGGAAATGGCTGGAGCCTGGCTACCGGGCGTGAGCATGACATCACTCTACTGACCTGCTCAGCCGCAGGTAGCGCCCCAGAGGCCGCGAGAAAGTTCGTCAAGAGACTTGCAAGATCGTTGACGGGCGGTGATAATGTGACTCTCGGTGATGTTCCTTGAGCATTTCCTGTCAGAACGTAAACGATCTCGTACACCTATGTCGCTGGATTGGAGGCTTCACATGATTTGGGTCAAGTGGTACAAGTGATCTCAGTGAAGCGGATCTGCAAGGCCTCGGCCTCGTAGACCGTGCCCAAAGAAGCCACCACGCGGTCGGGCGTGGGCGTGATAGTGCATCGGAATCGATCGCATGTTGTCGTCCAGCCAGCACTCATAGCCGTAGTGCGCAGCGACAATTTCTCTCAATCGAGCGTGTAACACGACCCGAACCTCCTCCGAGGGGTTCGGGTCGTGTCGTTTCCAGACCACCATCGGCACGTAGCAGGCTTCACACTCGGCGACCCAACATGTGTCGTCCTCGTAGAACCACTCGGTCACGCGCTCGGCTGCACACAGTTCACACTCGTGTTCCATCTCCCCATTGTCACGCGAAACGAGGGCCCCGAAGGGCCCTCGTCGCACATTTGAGCGTTCACGAGTCGCTCGCTCAGTTTCGGCCCGAGTCGGGCCATCAGGCGATCAGAGCGCCGACACGTCCAGGCCCGGGGGCAGGATGACGGCGTCGATCACGTGGATCACGCCGTTGGACGCGGCTACATCGGTCGCAACGACATTGGACGAACCATTCAGCTTCACGCCACCATCGACGGTGATCGTGATGTTCGAGCCTTCGACACTTGCCACATCACCTGCGGTGACATCGGCAGCCATGACCTTGCCGGCAACGACGTGGTAGGTGAGTATCTGGACGAGTACGTCCTTGTTCTCCGGCAGCAGCAGCTTGTCGACGAGTCCGGCGGGCAGTGCGGCGAACGCCTCGTTGGTCGGGGCAAAGACCGTGAACGGGCCAGCGCCTTGCAGCGTCTCGACCAGGCCGGCAGCGCTCACGGCGGCGACGAGCGTCGAGAAGTCGGGGTTGGCACTTGCGACGGCGACGATGTCGCCGACTTCAACGGCTTCGGCAGCAGTGGTCTCGCTTGCCGCAGTGGTAGTGGCATCGTCCTTGTCGTCGCCACATGCGACGAGCACGAGCGAGGCAGCGATCAAGACTGCGGAAATGGAACGCTTCTTCATGGGGGTTCTCCTCCTGGGTGTGCACGCCTCCCAAGTGGAGGGCGCAGCACAGGTTCGGAACCGGGTGGGAGCCGGATGGGAGGATTTAGTGCTGAATTGAGTGACGTACGTCACCGACGAACTCGCCCACCGCATCGGCGCCACCTTCGAGCAACCGACGAACGACAGACGCGCCCATCACCACTCCGTCGGCCACCTCGCACGCCTCTCGCGCCTGGGCGGCGTTGGACACGCCGACACCGATCAGCACGGGCACATCGGTGATCGCCTTGAGACGGCGAGCCAGCGTCGCCGCAGTGTGCGCGAGGGTGTCGCGCTCACCAGTGACCCCGAGCAGACCAACGGAGTAGACGAACCCGCGAGCCCTGGCCGCAACGCGCGGCAGTCGTTCATCGGGCGCGGTCGGTGCTGCAAGCATGACCGTCTCGATGCCGGCCGCGTCGGCGGCCAAGCACCACTCCCCCGATTCCTCCAGGGGCAGATCTGGGACGATCGCGGCGACGATGCCGGCGGCCGCCAACTGAGCAGCAAAGCGTTCATGGCCGGCGTGGTGCACCGTGTTGTAGTAGGTCATCACCGCGAGCGGGATCGACACGTCGAGCGACCTCGCCTCGTGCAGGATCGACACCGGCGTCGCCCCAGCCTCGAGCGCAGCCTGCGAGGCCTGTTGAATGATCGGCCCGTCCATCACAGGGTCGCTGAACGGGATACCGATCTCGATCGCATCAGCGCCTGCCGCGGCGGCGGCGCGGACCGCGTCCTGCCAGCCGGGTAGCCCACCGGTGATGTACGGCACGAGCAGCTTGTGACCTGCGGATCGCTTCGCGCGGAACTCGCTCTCCATCCGACCCATCGCCTGTTCCTCCATCACTGACCCAGCACATCCATCATCTGCGCGACATCCTTGTCGCCGCGACCCGAGAGGTTCATCAGCACGGTCTGACCTTGCATCTCGGGCGCAGCACGCACGATCCAGGCCATCGCATGGGCACACTCGAGAGCAGGGATGATGCCTTCGCTGCGGGCCATCAGCTGGAACGCCGCGATCACCTCTGCATCGGTGACGTTCGGGTACTCGGCGCGACCGATGGAGGCAAGGTACGAGTGCTCGGGGCCGACGCCCGGATAGTCGAGGCCGGCGGAGATGCTGTGCGCCTCCTGCACCTGGCCGTATTCGTCCTGCATCAGGTAGCTGCGCATGCCATGTACCACACCGGGCTGCGCGCGGCTGACTGCTGCGCCGCCGGCGGGCTCGACACCAACGAGGCGGGTGCGATCATCCACGAACCCACTGAACATGCCGATGGCGTTGCTTCCCCCGCCGACACAGGCGACTGCGACATCGGGGACATCGCCCCACAGGTCGATGCTCTGCTCGCGAGCCTCGGCACCTATCACGCGATGGAACTCACGAACCATCCACGGATACGGGTGCGGGCCCATGACCGAGCCGAGGCAGTAGTGGCTGCTCTCGACGGTGGCGACCCAGTCGCGCATCGCCTCGTTGACCGCGTCCTTGAGCGTGCGACTACCGCTGTGCACGGCCTCCACCTCGCTGCCGAGCAGCTTCATCCGGAACACGTTGAGGGCCTGGCGTTCCACGTCGACGGCACCCATGTAGACCTTGCATTCCATGCCCATCAGTGCCGCCGCAGTCGCGCTCGCAACGCCATGCTGCCCGGCGCCGGTCTCGGCCACGATGCGCTTCTTGCCCATCCGCTTGGCGAGCAGAACTTGCCCGAGCACGTTGTTGATCTTGTGCGAACCGGTGTGGTTGAGATCTTCGCGCTTGAGGGCCAGCCGGATGCCGAGCTGTGCGCTGAGGTTGTGACACTCGGTGATGATCGAGGGGCGCCCAGCGTAGGTCTTGAGCAGGTGATCCAGTTCTGAGCGGAAGATCGGGTCGGCCCATGCGTCGATGAACGCTGCTTCCAGCTCTTGGCACGCGGGCACCAACGTCTCGGGTACGAAACGGCCACCGAACTCGCCAAAGCGACCGGTGTCCGACGGCTGCGCCATCAGCGACATTGCTTCTCCATCTTCGTCATCGGGGGTTTCGTCGGGCTAGAAGTCGTCGTCGGCCCAGTCGTACGGCATGACGTCGGGGCCGAGGTGCTGCTGGGGAGCAGCTGCCCGTGCCCTCTCGATGAACGCTTTCACCTTCAACGCGTCTTTCCTGCCTGGCGACTTCTCCACGCCCGATGACACGTCTACACCCCACGGCCGCGCGATGCGAACTGCTTCTCCCACGTTTTCAGGATCGAGGCCGCCGGCAAGAATGATGCGCGGGCCGGCAGCGACATCGTCGACGAGCGACCAGTCGAACACCTTGCCGGACCCCGGTGACGGTGCATCGACCAGGATCAGGTCGGTGCCGAACTCGTTGGCCCGGCGAGCATCGGGTGAACCCGCGACGACCGCCTTGATCACCCACCGGAGGTGAACGGCGACGTCGTGCACCATCGCAGGAGTCTCGTGCCCGTGCAGTTGCGCAGCTTTCAGCCCGGCCCTGTTGACCGTGTCGATCACGCGTTCAGGGTGCTCGTCACGGAACACGCCGACGGTGAGGATCTCGGGTGGCAGCCGGCGAGTGATGTCGTACACCTGTTGGGCCGCAACCTGCCGCGGCGAGGGGGCGAACACGAACCCGACAGCGTCGGCACCCATCGCCACGGCGAACAGGGCGTCGTCCTCATTGGTGATCCCGCAGATCTTCACAAACATGCAAGCGCAACGGTACCCGGCTGGTACGCCCACGACCCGCATCGGTTTCGCGGAATCTTCAACGACTCCCTGGAGCGATCAGGCGCGGGTGAGCTCGCCGATTGCGGCAGCGGGATCGCCGCTGGTGACCAGCGTCTCGCCGACCAGCACCGCGTGGTATCCGGCGGCGTACAACGCGGCGGCGTCCTCGGCGCCGCGCACACCGCTCTCCGCGACCCGCACCACACCGGGCGGCATGACTCCGGCCAAGCGCAACGCTCGTTCATGGTCGACGCGGAACGTGACCAGATCGCGCTGGTTGACGCCGACCAGGGTGGCACCGGCCGCGAGCGCGACTTCCAACTCGGGTTCGTCGTGGATCTCCACCAGCACATCGAGACCGATCTCGGTCGCAAGCGCGTGGAATCCGATCAACTCGCCAGGTTCGAGCGCAGCAGCGATCAGCAGCACGCAGTCGGCACCCATCAGCCGGGCATCGACCACGTCGCGCTCGCTGACTGTGAAGTCCTTGCGCAGCACGGGCAGCGCACACGCTCCTTGGGCAGCGTGCAGATCGGCCACCGAGCCACCGAAGAACTCCTCGTCGGTGAGCACGGAAAGGCACGAGGCACCTCCGCGTTCGTAGTCCGCAGCCAGCAGCGCGGGGTCGAGACCCACGTTGAGATCGCCCTTGGATGGCGAGCGGCGCTTGACCTCGGCGATCACTGCCAGGTGCGCCACATCTGCAAGAGCCGCACGAAACCCTCGTGCCGGTGCCATTGCCGAGGCAGCGGCAGCAATGGCCGCGAGCGGTCGCTCATCGAGCGCGGCGAGCTGGCGGTGGCGAGCGACGATGCGATCGAGATAGGTAGCCATGTGAGCCTTCCGACGAAGTCAGAGACCCTTGCCGCTGAGCGGGGTGAAGAACTGCAACTCCGGACGACCGGCACCGAACTCCTTCAGGATTGGGCCCATCAGCTTCACGCCGTCACCGGCGGAGTGTGCGGTCAGCGCGTCGGCATCGGAGTACAGGTCGTAGAAGAACACCGCATCGGGGTCGGCAGCGCTCTCATGGAGGATGTAGAGCAGCGTGCCGTGCTCGGCGTGAGCGCAGTCGATTGCGGCCTGCAGTGCCTTGACAGCCTCCTCACGAACACCCGGCTTGAGCGGGATGCGTGCCCAGATCGCGACCTTCGTCATCGTTGTCTCCTCGTCGGGAAGCGGCGCACCATGATGATGCCCGGCGGCGACGGTAGCAGCGTGGCAGCATGTCCGCCGTGGCCGACGCGCAACGCACCCTGGTCGTCGTCGAGGATGATCCGAACATCGCCGATCTGCTCGACATGTACTTGCGCGAGGCCGGCTTTCGCGTACTGCAGTCAGCCGCTGGGTTACGCGGGTTGGAACTGGTCGAACAGCACCGGCCCGAGCTCGTGCTGCTCGACATCGGGTTGCCCGACATCGACGGCTTCGAGGTCTGCCGGCGGATCCGCACGAAGAGCAGTGTGCCGGTGCTGTTCCTCACCGCTCGCGACGGCGAACTCGACCGCATTCTCGGCCTCGAGTTGGGCGCCGACGACTACGTCACGAAGCCGTTCAGCCCGCGTGAGATCGTCGCCAGGGTGAAGGCGATCCTCCGGCGCGGCCAGCGCGACGCGCGCGACGCGCACGACGTCGTGCATGTCGGCGAGGACTACCAGGTCGACATCACCCGGCGCGAGGCACGGTGCAGGGGTGCAGCCGTTGCATTGGCGACGCGCGAGTTCGACCTACTTGCCCATCTCGCCCGCAACCAGGGCATCGCACTCTCGCGCCAACAGCTGCTCGACAGCGTCTGGGGTGCCGACTGGTACGGCGACGACCGCACCGTCGATGTCCACGTCCGCCAGTTGCGCAAGAAGCTGGGCGATGATCTCCCGCTGGCGACCGTGTGGGGCATCGGCTACCGGCTGGGCTAACACAATGCTCACACTTCGCCGCAAGGCTGCAACACGATGACCCGACGCCTCGCACTCGTGATCGTGAGCGTGGTCGTCGCCACCCTGTTGCTGGCGGGTGCCGGCACGCTCCTGCTCTCGGCGGCACGAGCGCGGACGACGACCGTCAACGAGTTGCGCACCCAGGCCGAGGAGATGGCGGGCAACATCGATGGACTGCTCGACATCGACGACACGCTGCCACCCGCCGAGCAGGCCACACAGCTGCGCAACCGGTTGCGACTGCTGTCGACGCTGCGCAAGCTGGTCGACTTCGACGAGATCACAGTGTTAGTCGTCGCCCGCAACGGGCAGATCCAGGGCGATCTGCCTGCCTCGTTGCGTGCCGACGATGTGCCCATCGACGAGCTACAGGCCGGCACCACCATCGCCGACAACCGCGGCCGTCTGGCATTCGCCGCTGCGTCCGCGACCGACGTAGCGAAGCGGACGTACATCGTGGTGCTCACTCGCCGGATCGATGCCGGGTTGGGGCCGGCGTTCGTGCTCTTCCTGTGGGCGTCGGCCGCCACCATCCTGCTCGCCCTCGGGGCCGCGTTCCTGCTCGGCCGTCGGCTCAGCCGACCGATCCGCGAGGCATCTGCTGCGACACGCCTGATCGCCGCTGGCAACCTCGCCACACGTTTGACCGAACCGCCTCCACGACACTCCGACGAGCTGGCCGACCTCACTCGCAACGTGAACGCGATGGCTGCGTCGCTCGAACGGTCTCGCGGGCTCGAGCAGCAGTTCCTGCTCTCGGTCAGCCACGACCTGCGAACTCCGCTCACCTCGATCCGCGGTTACGCAGAGGCGATCGACGACGGCAACGTCGACCCGAAGAGGGCGGCCGCGGTCATCCGCAGCGAATCGCAGCGGCTGGAGCGGCTGGTCGCCGACCTGCTCGACCTCGCCAAGCTGCAGGCCAGGGCGTTCACCTTCACGATGATGCCCGTCGACCTCTCCGCAGCAGTGCACACGGCCACCGACGGGGCTTCCGGTTCCAAGCCAGGCGTCGCCTTTCATCCCGTGACCACCGGCCCGCTGATGGTGCACGCCGACCCTGATCGGCTGGCCCAGGCACTGGCCAACCTGATCGAGAACGCCGGCAAGTACGCACGAAGTGCAGTCATCGTGTCGGCGAGAGCCGAGAACGGGTGGGCAGTGGTCAGCGTCGATGACGATGGCCCGGGCGTCGCGGCACACGATCTCCCTCACGTGTTCGAACGGTTGTACGTCGCCCGCCACCAGCCCGAGCGGCGGGAGAACTCCAGCGGGCTCGGGCTCGCGATCGTGCGCGAACTCGTCAGCGGCATGGGCGGCGAGGTGGCCGCCGGCGCGGCGCCGAACGGCGGAGCCCGGTTGTCGCTGCGATTGCCACAACGCACCTGACCGCGTCGTCGCCGCATCCGAGTGCCAGCCATCCGTCCGAGTGCTGCCCGTCCGTCCGAGTGCCAGCCGCGCGACGGGGCGTCCGCTCGCACTCGCATGGCACGCTCGCACTCGCATGGCCCGGACGCACTCGCATGGCCCAGACTGGCCGCGGGCTGGTCGAATCCCCGCTGTCGGGTACGGTGCTGCCATGAGCATCAGCCGCAAGACCCAGGCACCGGTCGGGATCGTCAACGCGTCGGGGCAACCCGAGATCGTGATCGAGCTCGATGGCCTGGTGTTGTCAATGAAGCCGCCGGCCAGCGTTGCCGACGCAATGTCAGAACCCGAGGCGGGCGCCGACCTCGCCGACGAGTGAGGCGATCGGGACACGCACCTGGTCGGTCGTGTCGCGGTCGCGGATGGTGACCGCGCCATCCTCGAGCGAATCGAAGTCGACCGTCACACACAGGGGCGTACCGATCTCGTCCTGACGCCGGTAGCGCTTGCCGATGGCTTGGGTCTCGTCGTAGTCGACCATGTACCGATCGGCGAGTGTCGCGTAGATCTCCCGGGCCAACGGTGTGAGCGTGTCCTTCTTGCTCAGTGGCAGCACAGCCACCTTGTAGGGGGCCAGGCGCGGGTGTAGGCGCAGCACCGTGCGCGGCTCGTCGTTCACGACGTCTTCGTCGTACGCGGCCAGCAGGAACGCCGCCATCGCACGGTTCACACCGGCGGCGGGCTCGATCACGTACGGCACGTAGCGCTCGTTGTTGGCCTGGTCGAAGTAGTCGAGCTTCTGGCCACTGTGCTCGGCGTGCTGCTTGAGGTCGAAGTCGGTGCGCTGGGCGACACCTTCCAGCTCGCCCCACCCCCACGGGTACATGAACTCGATGTCGCTGGTGCCGCTGCTGTAGTGGCTCAGCTCATCGGCCTCGTGCGGGCGCAGGGTGAGCATCTCGGCGGGAATGCCGAGATCGATGTACCACTGCAGACGGGCCTTGCACCAATAGTCGTACCACTCGGCGCTTTCGGCCGGAGGCACGAAGAACTCGAGCTCCATCTGCTCGAACTCGCGGGTGCGGAAGATGAAGTTGCCGGGCGTGATCTCGTTGCGGAAGCTCTTGCCCACCTGCGCGATGCCGAACGGCGGCTTCTTGCGACTGGTCTGCAGCACGTTGAGGAAGTTGACGAACATGCCCTGCGCGGTCTCGGGGCGCATGTACACCTCGGCGCCGCTGCCCTCCACCGGGCCGGCGAACGTCTTGAACATCAGGTTGAAGGCACGAGCCGCCGTGAACGAGCCCTTGGCACCGCAGTTGGGGCAGACGTCGGGCTCGGTGAGGTGATCCTCGCGGAAGCGCTGTTTGCACTTGGTGCAATCGACCAGCGGGTCGCTGAAGTTGGCGAGGTGGCCACTGGCCTCGAACACCTGCGGCGGTGCGAGGATCGCCGCGTCGATCAGCACGACGTCGTCGCGCTGCTGCACCATCGTGCGAACCCACGCCTCGCGCACGTTGCGCAGCATCAGCGAGCCGAGCGGGCCGTAGTCGTAGCTGGAACGGAAGCCGCCGTAGATCTCGGCAGAGGGGTACACGAACCCCCGACGTTTGCAGAGGTTGACAACCTGGTCGAGTTCAGTGGCAGCCATAGGCCGCACAGGCTACGGCCGCGACGGCGCCAGCATCGTGGCATTTCGTCCGACGAGACCGCAGTGCTTCGGTGAAAAGTGACAGACTCGACCTGTCACAAGGTCTGGACAGGTACCTGACCGAAAGGACCACATCCGTGCATCGAACGAAGTTCTCCCTCCTCGCTCTGCTCGCCATCGTCGCCATGGCCGCTTGCAGCAGCAGCCAGCGGGTGGAAAGTGCCACTGATATCAGCGCCGACAGCACCACGACCGTCGACCCGGGCGCCACCACCTCATCGGCGTCCACCACCAGTGCGGCGCCAGAGACGACACTGGCCCCCGTTCCGCCACCAACGGCGGCGTCGACCATCCCGCCCGCGCCACCCGCTCCCCTGCTGCTCGGCGACGGCATCGGCACGGCGTCGTTCGGGGACAGCGACGACGTCACGCTCGCGCTGCTCACACCCGCGTTCGGTGGCGTGGCCAGCGACACCAGCCAAACCCTCGACGTCAACGTCGGTATCGACACCTGGCAGAGCGCCGATGGCGAACTGCAGTACACGGCACCCATTGCCCGCGAAGTGTGCTTCTCCAACAAGGTGTGCGTCTCCTTCGGCGGTGCCGACGCGGCGGATCTCGCGTTCACCGGCTGGTATGTCAACGACGAAGGTGCGCCGGCCGCCGAGACCATCGAGGGCATCCACTTGGGCGACACCTGGGCGGCACACCTTGCGGCGATCACCCGCCTCTCGGGCGGCTGCTACTCCTACGGCTCGGGCACATCCACCGACGGCATCCAGGTCGGGATGATCTCGTCGGGCGAGATGTTCAACTACTACGACGACGCCACCAGCACCTGGCTCGACGGGGCGCCTGACCCCGCCGTCGTCGAGATCGTCTACCTATCCGCCGGAGACCTCGTGGTCTCACTGTTCGGCGACTGCTGAGGAAGCCACCATGACCACTCATCGCACCAACTTCGCCGCCGCCCTCGCCGTGGTACTCACCACGTTCAGCGCGTGCAGTGACAGCACCACCGTCGGTTCGGGTACTGGTGACACCACCAGCACCGTGAGCGAGAGCACCACGTCATCCGGGCCATCGACCAGCGCACAGGAGACGACGGCCCCCGACACGACAGCACCACCGGAGACCACCATGCCTCCGGCCACCGCTGCACCGACCACCGTCGGTGGAGGCGGAGGTGGCGCATGCACTGGTGCCGGCGGCATCGCCCCGGGTGCCGAGATCGGCACCGTGTTGCACGGCGACATCGACGGTGACCTGGCCGACGACACCGTCACCGAATACAGCCTTGCGGGCGTGCCGCACGTGCACGCATTCCTGGCCACCGGCGGCCACAGCGACGCAGAGGTGCCGATCGGGTTCGCCGATCACGTGCAGATCAGCTTCGAGGACTTCGACTATGCCCTCGGCGCCCCGACCAAACCGCCGGTGGCGGTGCTGGCGATCGGGGCCACTGGCGCTGGCTCGGCTGTGTACACGTTTCTCACGCTGACCACCCAGTACTGCATCCGTCCGTGGCACGCAGGGGGCGGCGGGCCGATGTTCGTCGGTCGCCTTTCTGCTCAAGGCCCGTACGAAGGGCTCTCGTGCGAGATCGCTGCCGGCAACCGCTATTACGCGATCAACGAGGCCAGCCAGGCCGTGCCCGGCGGCGACTGGACCGTGCAGCAGACGCTGATCAACCACAACTTCACGGTGATCGAGCTCACCGACCTGGGGTCGATCACCGTGCCCGACGGCCCTGACGTACAGGCCCTGTACGGCGACTTCTCCGGGTGCGATCACCTACCGTTGTTCTGATGCACCGCCATTTGATCATTCCTGTCATCGCGCTCCTCGCGGTCGCCGCCTGCAGCAGTTCGAAGTCGGTGAGCTCGGGGGTGACCACCGATTCGTCGGTGGCCACATCCGACACCACACCCGCTTCCGACGACAGCACGACCTCGACCGCCGTCGCCTCCACCACGACCACGGCGGAGACCACGACCACTGCGCCTGCGCTCGAGCCGTTGGTACTGCGCAGCGACGGCATCGGCCCGTTTCGGCTCGGCGACCTCGGCGACGTGGTGGCGAACGGTCTGACCGCGCGCCTGGGCGCCTCGGCCAGCGATGTCATGGTCGAGTACCCGATGGCCGACGGCATCGGCCGGTACACGACCGTCGACGGCGAGATGGGGTTCGTGGCACCGGTCGGCCGCAGCGTGTGCTGGGCCAACGGCTTCTGCGCAGAGTTCGGCGGCGTCACGGTCGTATCGACCTCTTTCACCGGCTGGACCTATCGCGACGACGACAGCGGTTCGTTGCTGTCCACCTCCGGCGTCACGGTCGGTACTCGGTGGAGCGACGCCCCGGCCATCAATGCCGAGCCGGGTGGCTGCTACTCGGTGGGCGGTGGCGATGTCGATGGCATCCGCCTCACGCTGTCCTCCGACGGCGTGCCGTTCAGCACCTTCGACGATCTCGGCAACTACATCGCCAACCTGCCGCCACCCGCGCAGGTGACGGTCATCTGGATGGAGACCGGCGAGAACCCGCAGTTCCTCTACGGCGACTGCTGATCGGTGTGCGGCAGCCGCCGACCCCAACGGGTCAGTGGCGCTCGAACATGGCGACGGTGCGCAGCCGGCGCTCGATGTGGTGCTCCAACGCCCTGGTGGCATGGCCCGCCACCTCGTGCGTCGCACGTGATACGTCCGCATCGAGCGCATCGTTGAGGCGGCCGCCGAGGATCATCCGCATCAGGTCCAACGCATCCTCACTGAGCGGCGCACCCGTGCGGCAGGTTCGACACAACGCCCCGCCTTGATCCATGTCGAACGCGACCAGCGGGCCGTCCTCGCCGCACCTCACGCACACATCCAGCTCGGGCCGGACACCCTCGGCGGCCAGTAGTTTCCAGAAGAACGCGGGCACCACCAACGACCCGCCGCGTTCGCCGATCGTGCGCAATGCACCCACCACCATCCGGTAGAGCTGCGGGTTCGGCTCGCGGTCCAGCGACATCTGGTCGGCAGCTTCCAGCACGGCGATCCCAGACGTCAGGTGATCGAGATCGACGACCATCGGCGCCAGCGATTCCACGGCCTCCGCCTGGCTGACGATGTCGAGCTCACGGCCTTGGGCAAGCAACAACCGAACGTGGCTCATCGGCTCCAGCCGCGCACCGAAGCGCGACATCGTCTTGCGCACGCCCTTCGCGACAGCGCGTACCTTGCCGTGATGTTCGGTGAGCAGCACGACGATGCGATCCGCCTCACCCAACTTGTAGGTGCGCAGGACCACAGCGGTGTCGCGGTACAGGTGGCTCGACATGGGTGCCGCCTAGTCGATGCCGCCGAAGCGACGATGGCGATGGGCGTACGACCCGATGGCCTCGTCGAGATGACCGGGGCCGAAGTGCTGAAAGGTCGTGTCGACGAAGACGAGCTCGCTGTACGCGAGTTCCCACACCAGCGACGGCGGCATGCGGTGCTTCGCGCCGACGACGACCACGAGATCGGGGTCGGCCCGCGCCGGCTCGTTGAGCGCGGCGCTGATGGTGGCCTCGCCGATCGGCTGGCCGGCCGCCTGCAAGCCGGCCACGGTGCGGGCCAGGCGGGCGCGGCCATCGCCCTGCGCATCGGCCACCACGAGGCAGGCGCCGACAGTCGCCTCACGCCGCGCAGGTGTTCCTGCAGCGACCCCGGCCGCCTCACCGAACGGGCGAACGACGAGCCACTGGGCACCGACGTGATCGGCTACCTTGCCCAGCTCAGCGAGACGGACGGCCCACTGATCGTCGGCCAGGGAGGCCCACTCCTCGGCCGAGCCACCAACGACGATGACGTGTTCCAGTGACACCGCCTCGGTGGCCTTCGAGCTCATCCCGCCATTGTCCCACGCGGACGACCCGATCTGTGGCACGGCCGCTGTCGGCGTTCCCACCTCGTGCCGCGCCGTGGTCCGCGAGCTGCAAGTAGGGTGCCCCACTGTGAGCAACAGCGCCTTTACATCCGGCCCGCTGGTGCATGTGGCTTGCATCATGGACGGCAACGGTCGTTGGGCGAAACGCAAGCACCTCCCCCGCACCGAGGGCCACACCGAAGGCGAGGAGAACCTCGCACGGCTCGTGCGAGTTGCCGTCACCCGCAACGTCGGCTGGCTGACGGTGTTCGGCTTCTCGACGGAGAACTGGGTGCGTCCACGCACGGAAGTGCGCCACATTCTCGGCCTGCACAAGAAGCTCTTCGGTCGCGTCGCCGAGCTGAACGAGCTGAACGTTCGGATCCAATGGATGGGCCGCCCGTTCGACAGCCCCGAGGCTCGTACCCCGAAGTACGTCCAGCGCGCCATCCGCAAGGCGATCACCGACACCGCTCAGAACACCGGCATGGTACTCACGGTCGCGTTCGACTATGGCAGCCACTCGGAGATGGTGCATGCCGCCCAGGCCGCAGCGGCCGAAGGCCCGGTGGATCAGGACGCCATCCAACGGCACCTGTACCTTCCCGAGCTTCCCCCGGTCGACGTCATGGTGCGTACGTCCGGCGAGCTGCGGATCAGCAACTTCATGTTGTGGCAGAGCGTTGGCGCTGAGGTGTACTTCACCGACAAACCGTGGCCGGATTTCGACGGCCATGAGCTGGACTCGGCACTCGCCCTGATGTCGTGACGGTCGGAGCGTGCAGCTGCGCCCCGGCACGCTCGCTCAGGGCGCGGGCGTGGTCGTGGTCGTGAACAAGAACTTGGTGAGCTGCTGTGCGAACTCGTTGACATTGCTGCGCAGCCACTCGATCAGCATCGCGGCATGTTCCATCTCGTCGTTCATGTTGTGGATGAGGACCTTCTTGAGCTGCTCGTCACTGCAGGCGTCCGCTCGCTGGCCGTACCAGTCGATCGCCTCCAGTTCCTCCATCAGCGACACGATGGCCAGATGCTTGGCAATCGTTGCGGGGCTGAGCATCTCGCGGGGTTCGTGCAGTTCGGAAGAGGACATGCCGGCATGTACCCGGCAACGCCCGCCCCGAAACCTTGCGAAGCGGCAGCCGCCTCGCGCAGGGTGCACAGTTCTAGGCTGCACGGATGCCCCAGCCGAATGCCCGCCGCTCAGGCGCTGCTGATCCGTCCGCCTCGGCAGTTGGGTCTCGGCAATGAACGCGGTCGTCACAAAGGCGCTCGCTGCGGTCACCGGCGCGCTGCCGGCGGCGGAAGATCGCCCCGGCCAGCAGCAGATGGCGCAGGCAGTCGCCAGCGCGATCGAGACCGGCCGCCACCTCGTCGTCGAGGCCGGCACCGGCACCGGCAAGACCCTCGGCTACCTCGTGCCGGCCATCACCGCCGGCAAGCGGGTGGTCGTGGCCACTGCGACGAAGGCGCTGCAGGACCAGTTGGCGGCGAAGGACTTGCCCTTCCTAGAGGCGCACCTCGGCATTCCGTTCGAGTGGGCGGTGCTCAAGGGCCGCAGCAACTACGTGTGCATGCAGCGAGTGCGTGAGATCCAGGGCGCCGACAAGGGCCAGCTGGAGCTGGAGGACTTCGCCGCCACCACGAAGGTGGAGATCAACCGGCTCGTCGAGTGGTCGGGTACCACCGACACGGGCGATCAGGCCTCGCTCGAGTGGGCCCCCAGCGACAAGGCGTGGCAGGCGGTCAGCGTCGGCAGTGACGAATGCCCCGGCGCTTCCAAGTGCCCGATGGGCGGGATCTGCTTCGCCGAGGCCGCACGCGCCCGCGCATCAGTGGCCGACGTGGTCGTGGTCAACATGCACCTCTACGGGCTGCACGTGGGCTCCGGCGGCATGCTGCTGCCGGAACACGACGTCGTTGTGATGGACGAAGCCCACCAGCTGGAAGACATCATGAGCGACACGGTCGGCGTGCAGGTGGCCGGTGGTCGCTTCACCACGCTCACCGCAGCCTTGAAGCGCGTGCTCGAAGACCCGTTGGTGGTGGGTGGTGTTGCCGAGGGCTCTCACGTCGTGCGCGACGCCTTGGCGCCGTTCCTCGGTCAGCGCCTCCCGCGCCCGTTCCCCGAGGCCGTCCAGTCGATGCTGGTCGACGTGCGCGGCCGCATCGAGAAGGCCCAGAGCGCGCTACGTGCGATCAAGACCGACGTCGAGGATGCGAAGGCACGCGTGTTGCGTGGTCAGCAGCTGGCAACGAGGTTGCAGGACAGCATCGACCTCGCGCTCGACAACCGCGAGGGGTTCGTCGCATTCGTCAGCGGCGGGCCCGACTACCCACGACTCGAGATCGCACCGCTCGAAGTCGGCAACGTGCTCAACAACGGCATCTGGTCGCAGCGCACCGCCATCCTCACCAGCGCCACGATCCCTGCGTCGCTGGGCGCGCGTGTCGGCCTGCCGCCGAGCGGCTTCGACGAGATCGATGTCGGCAGCCCCTTCGACTACGAACACAATGCGCTGCTCTACTGCGCCCTGCACATGCCCGATCCGCGTTCGCCCGCCTACGGGCCGGCGGTGCACGAGGAGCTTGCTGCGCTGATCACCGCCGCCGGCGGGCGCACGCTGGCGCTGTTCACCAGTTGGAAAGCAATGGATGCGGCGGCCGAGGCGGTGCGCCTGAAGGTGGACGTACCGATCCTCACCCAGCGCGATCTCCCCAAGACGGCGCTGGTGAAGGCGTTCAGCGAGGACGAGCACTCGTGTCTGTTCGCGACCGCAGGGTTCTTCCAGGGCGTCGACATCCCGGGACGCACGCTGAGCCTGGTGGTCATTGACCGCATCCCGTTCCCACGGCCCGACGACCCGTTGCTCTCCGCGCGACGCGAACAGCTCGGCGCCGCGGCGTTCGGCCAGATCGACCTGCCACGTGCTGCGATGCTGCTCGCGCAGGCCACCGGCCGCCTGATCCGCACGGCGAACGACCGCGGCGTGGTCGCCGTGATGGACCCACGCCTCGGCAAGGCCAACTACCGGTGGGACATCGTCAAGGCGCTGCCCCCGATGAAGCGCACACGCAACCGTGCCGACGCCGAAGCCTTCCTGCGCGAGATCACTTCCGGCTGAGGACCACCTGCAGGTGCAACTGGGCACGCACAGATCGCTACGTCGGCTTCCGGGGCGCCCCAGTTGTGCGCGCAACTGTTGCCGCCGGGGCACAGCAAGCGGACACGCGTGGCTACAGTCGGCCCCGTGGCAGAACTCGTGCACTACAGCGTCGAGGGCGGGGTGGCGACGATCACGCTCGATTCGCCCACAAATCGCAATGCGTTGTCGCGACAGCTGGTCACCGAACTGAACGAGGCGCTCGATCGGGGAGAACAACCCGACGTGCGAGCAGTGGTGCTGACTCACGCAGGCCCGGCGTTCTGCTCCGGCGCCGATCTGAAGGAACGTGCGTCGGGCACGCACGAAGCGCAGGCCGCAGGCAACCCGATGGCGAGCGCGATGGAACGCCTTGCCTCGATGGCCGCCGTCACCATTGCTGCGGTCAACGGCCCGGTGCGTGCGGGCGGCGTCGGCCTGATGGCAGCATGCGACCTGATCGTCGTGCAGAGCAGCGTCACGTTCGCGTTCACCGAGGTGCGCATCGGTGTTGCGCCGGCGATCATCAGTGTGCCGATCCTCGCTCGTTGCGGCTGGAGCAAGCTCGCCGCCCCGTTCCTCACCGGCGAAACGTTCGATGCTGCGGCGGCCCGTGAGATGGGGCTGATCACGCACGTCACCGATGATGTCGCCGCGACAGTCGGCGGGCTCATCGCCGGCATCCTCGCTGGGGCACCGAGTGCAGTCGCCGCGAGCAAGCAGCTGCTGCGCAACCCGTCCCGCTCGTATGCCGACATGACCACGCTCAGCGAGTCGCTGTTCCGATCCGAGGAAGCCTCCGAGGGCATGCGGGCCTTCGCCGAGAAGCGGCCGCCGTCGTGGGCCACAGCGAAGGAAGGGGCCTGACATGCCCGTACTCCCCGACCGGATCGACCCCGCCAGCGAGGCCTTTCGGGCCAACCGTGCGGCGCTGCAGGCACAAGTCGATGCACACGACGAACAGCTGCGGCTGGTCAACCTCGGTGGTGGAGAGAAGTACATCGCCCGTCACCGTCAGCGCGGCAAGATGCTCGTGCGCGAACGCATCGAAGCACTTCTCGACCCGGGGTCGCCCTTCCTCGAGCTCTCCCCGCTCGCCGCCTACGGCAGCCAGTTCCCGGTGGGATCCGGCAACGTTGCCGGCATCGGCTTCGTCGAAGGCGTCGAGTGCATGATCAGCGGCAGCGACCCCACGATGCGTGGCGGTGCCAGCAACCCCTACACGCTCAAGAAGAGCCTGCGCATCAACGAGATCATCGCCGAGAACCGGCTGCCCACGGTCTCGCTCACCGAGTCCGGCGGCGCCGATCTGCCGACGCAGAGCGAGATCTTCATCCCCGGCGGCCGCGGGTTCCGCGACATCACACAGGCGAGCGCGGCAGGAATCCCACAGGTGTCGTTGGTGTTCGGCAACTCCACCGCCGGCGGCGCATACGTGCCCGGCATGAGCGACTACGTGGTGATGATCAAGGAGCGATCGAAGGTGTTCCTCGGCGGGCCGCCGCTGGTGAAGATGGCCACCGGGGAGGACAGCGACGACGAAAGCCTCGGCGGCGCCGAGATGCACGCCCGCATCAGCGGCCTTGCGGACTACTTCGCCGTCGACGAGATGGACGCGATCCGCTTGGGCCGCCAGATCATCAAGCGGATCAACCACCGCAGACGCGGCCCGGGCCCACGCGGCGCGGGTCGCTCACCGAAGTACGACGCCGACCAACTGCTCGGCATCCCCAGCGCGGATCCGAAGGTGCCGTTCGACCCGCGCGACGTCATCGCTCGCATCGTCGACGACAGCGAATTCGACGAGTTCAAACCGTTGTACGGCACGTCACTGGTCACCGGTTTCGCGGAGCTGCACGGCTACCCGATCGGCATCCTCGCAAACCACCACGGCGTGCTGTTCAACGAAGAGAGCGAGAAGGCGGCGCAGTTCATCCAGCTGGCGAACCAGGTCGACACTCCGCTGGTGTTCCTGCAGAACACCACCGGGTTCATGGTGGGCAAGGAGTTCGAGCAGCGGGGAATCATCAAGGACGGCGCGAAGATGATCAACGCCGTCTCCAACAGCCGGGTGCCGCATCTCACCATCAACATGGCCGCCTCCTACGGCGCAGGCAACTACGGCATGTGCGGACGGGCCTTCGGGCCACGCTTCCTGTTCTCATGGCCGAACGCGAAGAGCGCAGTGATGGGTCCCGCGCAGCTGGCCGGAGTGATGAGCATCGTCGGCCGCGAGTCGGCGGCCAGCATGGGCAAGCCGTTCGACGAGGAAGCAGATGCCGCCATGCGGCAGATGATCGAGGACCAGATCGAGCGCGAGTCGTTGGCGATGTTCATGAGCGGCAAGGTCTACGACGACGGCATCATCGACCCGCGCGACACCCGCACGGTGCTGGGTATCTGCCTCGGCATCATCGACAACCAACCAATCGAAGGCACACGCGGCTACGGCGTGTTCCGGATGTGATGACCATGACCCACGCGACACCCATCCACACCGTGCTCGTCGCCAATCGTGGCGAGATCGCGCGGCGGATCTTCCGCACCTGCCGCGAGCAGGCCATCGCCAGCGTCGCCGTGTTCAGCGACGCCGACGAACACGCACCGTTCGTGGGTGAGGCAGGCGATGCCGTACGGCTACCCGGCACCACCTCTGCCGAGACGTACCTGCGCGGCGACCTGATCATCGCTGCTGCCCAGCGCTTCGGTGCGGCCGTGCACCCGGGTTACGGCTTCCTGTCGGAGAACGCCACGTTCGCGCAGCAGGTGATCGACGCCGGCCTCACGTGGATCGGGCCTCCCCCGTCGGCCATCGAGGCGATGGGCTCGAAGATCGCCGCGAAGCAGATGATGCGGTCCCACGGCGTGCCGGTTGCGCCGGACAACACGATCGAGACACTCGCCGAGATCGGCCTACCGGCGCTGGTGAAGGCCTCCGCCGGCGGCGGCGGGCGTGGCATGCGCATCGTGCGGTCCAACGACGAACTGGCCGAATCGATCGCCTCCGCTGAGCGCGAGGCGCTGGCCGCATTCGGCGACGGCACCGTGTTCATCGAGCGCTACCTGGAGGGCGCTCGGCACGTCGAGATCCAGATCCTCGCCGACACCCACGGCAACGTGATCGCGCTGCACGAGCGCGACTGCACGTTGCAGCGCCGCCACCAGAAGGTGTTGGAGGAAGCCCCCTCCCCTGCCGTCGACGGTGATCTGCGCGTTCGTATGGAGGGCGCCGCCGTGGCTGCCGCGTGCGCCGTCGGCTACGTCGGCGCCGGCACCGTGGAGTTCTTGCTGGACCGCTCGGGCAGCTTCTACTTCTTGGAGATGAACACCCGCCTGCAGGTCGAGCATCCGGTCACCGAGGCCGTCTGCGGCGTCGACCTGGTCGCGCTGCAGATCTCCATCGCAGAGGGCCACGCGATCCCTGCGGCGCTCTTGGTGGAGGTGCCGCTGCATGGCCACGCCATCGAGGTGCGGCTGTGCGCGGAGGACCCGTACAACGGCTATCTACCCAGCTCAGGCGTGTTCCACACCGTGGCCTGGCCGGAGATCTCGGGCGTGCGGGTGGACAGTGCAGTCGAGTCCGGCAGCGAGGTGTCGCCGTACTACGACAGCATGATCGCGAAGGTGATCGCTCACGGCGCCACCCGCGCCGAAGCCGCGCGGCGCCTGAGCGTCGCGTTGCGCGGCGCCACGCTCCACGGGCCCACCACGAACAGGGAGCTGCTGCTGCAGCTGTTGGCGCAACTGTGCGAGGTGGACGGCCCCGGCGGGCCTGGCATCGACACCGGCTGGCTCGACGCGCAGGAGCTGGGCGATGGCCCGGAGCCCGACACGCTGACGATCGCTGCGGGGGCCCTGGCTGTGGTGTACGGCTCTGCCGGTCGTTTCCCGATCGGCTGGCGCAACAACCCGTCGCAGCTGGCGACACAGGCCATCGGCGACCATGTCGTGCAGTACGAGTTCAACCGCAGCAACCAACTGGTGCGGCTTGCCGTCGACAGTCAACCGGTCGAACTCGATACGTTCACCCGTGACACACTGGCTCGCATTGCCACCGCGGTCGTGGGCGACACCGTGTACGTCGCCGGCGGCAGGTTCGCCTT
>JAYSPV010000123.1:0-11383 GCA_043721915.1 Ilumatobacteraceae bacterium
ATCACCAAGGAATCCACGGTCAGCTTCAAGGAGCGCACCGATGTCACAGCCGTGCCGGCGTGCGCAGTCGTCGCCGAGACGATGGTGGCGCTGGTGCTCGCCACCGAGGCGCAACGTAAGTTCGGTGGCGACAGCGTCGGCGAGTTCGTTCGCAACGCCTCGTCCTTCAACGCCACGCTGCCGTGATCCGCGCCGATCAGCATCTGGTGCTGGTGGGCATGATGGGCGTCGGCAAGACGACGGTGGCCCGTGTGGTGGCCGACCGCTTGCACCGGCGGGTGCTCGACAGCGATGCGATCATCGAGAGCCGCACGGGTCGCACGGTGCGAGAGATCTTCGCCGAGGACGGCGAGCCCGCATTTCGTGCGATGGAGACCGAGGTGCTGCTGGAGTCGTTGGCGCTACCCGAGCCGGTGGTGATCGCAGGTGCCGGCGGCGTCGTGCTCAGCGAGACCAACCGGGCGGCACTGAAGGCGTCCCCTGCACGCGTCGTGTGGCTCTGCGCAGATCCGACGACGCTCGTCGATCGCGTCCGCGGCGGCGGCCATCGCCCGCTGTTGGATGGTGAGCCGGCCGGTACCTTGCAGCGCATGTTCACCGAGCGCGAAGCGTTGTATCGCGAGGTCGCGGATGCAATCGTGCTGGTCGACAACCGTTCTGTCAGCGATGTGGTGGAGGCCGTACTGCGATGATCACCGTTCGTGTTCCCCTCGGCGAGCGCAGCTACGACGTGCTGGTCGGCCACGGCGCCAGCAGCGAGTTGGCTGCATTGCTGCCGTCAACGGTGCGACGCGCGGCAATCGTCACGCAGGCGAACATTCCGCTGTCGGTTGATCCCGGTGTGCCGTTCGAACGGTTCGAGATCGGCGAGGGCGAGCAGCACAAGACGCTGGCCACCATCGAGCAGCTGTGCCGCGGGTTCGCCGCGATGGGGCTCACCCGCAACGACGTGGTGATCGGTGTCGGTGGGGGAATGGTCACCGACGTGGCCGGCTTCGCAGCGGCCTCGTGGCACCGCGGCATCCCGGTCGTGCACGTCAGCACCACGTTGGTCGGCATGGTGGATGCAGCGATCGGCGGCAAGACGGGTGTCAACCTGCCTGCCGTCGATGGTGTGGGTGGCAAGAACCTGGTGGGCGCCTATTGGCAGCCCAGCGGCGTGATCTGCGAGCTGGATGCACTCTCGACGTTGCCGCCACGTGAAGTGCGTTGCGGGCGCGGCGAGATCGCCAAGTACCACTTCCTCACCGGCGACGATCTGCTGGCAATGAGCGAAGCCGAACGGATTGCGCGTTGTGTGCAGATCAAGGCCGATGTGGTTGCCGGCGACGAGCGCGAGGGCGGCCGCCGGGCGCTCCTCAACTACGGCCACACGCTGGCGCACGCACTGGAGATCGAGACGAACCACGCGCTCGCCCACGGCGAGGCCGTCGGCATCGGCCTGATCTACGCAGCGCACCTCGCGCACCACCTCGGCCGTGTCTCTGCCGAGCGAGTGCAGCAGCACTACGACGTAGTTGGTGGGGCATACGAGCTCGATACTTCGCTACCCGCCGGCCTCTCGGCGGAGCAGTTGGTGGTGCTGATGGGCCGCGACAAGAAGGTGTTGGGCGATCAGCTGACGTTCGTGCTCGACGGCCCGAACGGTATTGAGGTCGTTTCCGGTGTCTCGGCCGTTGACGCACTGGCTGCGATGACCTTGATGCGCTGAGTCGGCGTCAAGTTGTGCAGTAGGTAGCTCTAAGAGCTACTCAGCGCGCAACTTGGTGCGAGCGAAGTGACGCCGGCCCGCGAGACTGGGGCCATGACGCCTCGGATTCTCACGGAGCGGTTGGTGCTGCGTGAATGGCGAGAAGCGGACAAGTTGCCCTACTCGTTGCTCAACGCGGACCCACAGGTGATGGAGCACTTCCCGTCCACGCTCAGCCGTGTGCAGAGCGACGAGATGGTCGGGCGAATGGCAACCAACTGGGAGCTGTACGGGCGGGGGTTGTGGGCTGTGGAGCGGCTGGACACGCAGCAGTTCATCGGTTTCATCGGCCTGGCCGCGCCCGGTTGGCACGTCGATGGCATCACCCCGTGCATCGAGGTCGGTTGGCGGTTGGCGAAGCCTCACTGGGGTCATGGCTTCGCCCCGGAGGGCGCGACCGCTGCCCTCGCCTACGGGTTCGAGCACCTCGAACTACCCAACGACGAGATCGTCAGCTTCACGACCACGAAGAACCTCAAGTCGCAGCGAGTGATGCGCAAGATCGGCCTTCACCTCGACGAGACCAGAGGCTTCGATCACCCGATGACGCCTGGTTGGCACGGCGAACGCCACGTGCTCTACAGCATTGATCGACAGGGTTGGAAGGCGGGCGTGGCACGATAGGTCCGTGGCCACCATTGCACTTCTCCACGGACCCAACCTCAACCTGCTCGGCCAGCGCGAGCCGCACATCTACGGCACCGCGACTCTCGACGACTACGTCGCCGCAGTCGCGGCCGCTGCCGCCGAACGCGGCCATCATGTGCGGGCCCTTCAGACGAATCACGAAGGCGCGCTCGTGGATGCCATCCACGCCGCCCGGCAGGATGCGCAGGCGATCATCATCAACCCCGGCGCGTTCACTCATTACGCGTGGGCCATCCACGATGCGCTTGCGGCGTTCGATGGGCCGATCATCGAGGTGCACATCTCCAATCCCAACGCCCGCGAGCCGTGGCGTCACACCAGCGTCGTCGCGCCTGTTGCGACCGGCTCGATCACCGGGCTCGGCATCGACGGCTACCTGTTGGCGGTACTCGCGATTTCAGCGCGGCTGGCAGCGACATGAGCCACTCCGCTCGGGTCGAGCGCGTTCGGGAGCGTTTCACCGGTGCCGAGGCGTTGTTGGTGAGCGACCTCACCAACATCCGGTGGCTCACTGGGTTCACCGGCTCCAACGGATGGGTCGTCGTCGGCCCCGAGCGGTTGACGCTGGTCACCGACGGCCGGTACGGCCGCCAGGCCGCGCGCCAGTTGGCCTCCTCGGGGATCGACGCCGATGTGCTCGTCGGGGCCTCCGGTGGTGAGACCCTCGCGCACCTGGCCGCCGTCACCGGCGACTATGCGAGTGTCGGGTTCGAAGCAGCGCACGTCAGCTACCAACAGCACGCATCGTGGGCGTCGGCCTTTGCGTCGGCACTCGTGCCGACATCGGGCGTCGTCGAGGCCCAGCGGCGGAGCAAGGACGAGGGCGAGATCGATGCGATGGCCGCTGCCTGTCGGATCGCCGACCAGGCTCTGGCGGATGTCGCTCCACGCCTGGCCGATGGCCTCACCGAAGCCGAGGTGCGCAACCTGCTCGAGATCCGGATGCGCGATCTCGGTGCCACCGGTCCCAGCTACGAGACGATCGTCGCCACCGGCCCAACCAACGCCGCGCTGCCGCACCACCGGCCGACGTCGACGCTGATCGAGCCTGGACACACCGTCATCATCGACGTCGGTGCCCTCGTCGACGGGTACCACAGCGACATGACCCGCACGTTCGTGATCGGCGAACCCACCGCGCTGCAGCGTGAGTTGTACGACCTGGTGCTCGCCGCACAGACCGCAGGCGTGGCCGCGATCGCACCCGGGATCACCGTCCAGGAACTCGATGGCGTGTGCCGCGGGATCATCGCCGACGCCGGCTACGGCGACTGGTTCACGCATGGCACCGGTCACGGCGTTGGCCTGTTGATCCATGAGGACCCGTTCGTCAATCGGACCAGCGATGCCACTTTGCGGGTTGGGGACGTAGTGACCGTGGAGCCAGGCGTCTACCATGAAGGCTTCGGCGGCATTCGCATCGAAGACCTGGTGGTCGTCACCAGCGACGGATGCCGCGTCCTCACTGTCTCTGCGAAGGATTCACCGTGCCCGCCATCTCCACCAACGACCTGAAGAACGGCATCACGCTGGAAATCGACAACAACCTGTTCCAGGTGGTCGAGTTCCAGCACGTCAAGCCGGGCAAGGGCGGCGCCTTCGTGCGTTCGAAGCTGCGCAACCTGCGCAATGGCGCCGTCATCGACAAGACGTTCAACGCCGGTGTGCGCGTCGAGCAGGCGCTGCTCGAGAAGAAGGACATGCAGTTCCTGTACCGCGACGGCGACGAGTACGTGTTCATGGATCAAGAGACGTACGACCAGCAGAACGTCGCCCCCACCGCGTTGGGTGACGCCGCCGACTACATGATCGAGAACTCGGTCGCGATGATCGCGTTCTACAACGACGAGATCGTCACCGTCGAGATCGCTGCGTCGGTCGAGCTCGCCATCGCCGACACAGAGCCGGGCATCCAGGGCGATCGCGTCAGCGGCGCCCGTAAGCCGGCAACCCTCGAGACCGGCAAGGTCATCCAGGTGCCCCTGTTCATCAACCCGGGCGACAAGGTCAAGGTCGACACCCGCTCCGGCGATTACATCACTCGGGTCTGACCCAGTGGCCCGCTCGCAAAACCGTGCCGCGCGCCATGCGGGTGACGACGAGAGAACCGACGCTCGCGAACGAGCGCTCATCCTGCTCTACGAGGCCGAATCGAAGGGCATCACACCCGGTGAAGTGCTGGCCGCACAGATCTCGCCGGCCGACGAGCTCACGACATTGCTGATCGTGGGCGTCGAGGCCAACCAGGCAGAGCTCGATCAGCAGATCGCTGCCCATGCCAAGGGCTGGACGTTGCAACGGATGCCCACCATTGATCGCAATGTGCTGCGTATCGCCGCCTTCGAGCTGCTCGCTCGCAGCGATGTGCCGGTGGCCGTCGTGCTCGACGAGGCGGTCGAACTGGCGAAGCGGTTCAGCACCGACGATTCGGGTCGCTTCGTCAACGGTGTGCTGTCGGCGCTGGTGCCCGTGTTGCGCCACGACTGAAGCGCCCATGACGCCGCCACGACTCGCATTCGGGCCAGACTTGCGCCGTGTCTGACGTAGTCGCCCCGAACGATGCAACGACACCCGAACCACCGGTAGCGAGACCGCCGGCCCTGGAGCCACGGATGCGCCGGCCGGGCCGGCTAGGCGCCTGGTCGCTGGAGCGCGTGCAGCGGTTCACCGTCTGGCAGGCGCTGTTCTTCGCCATGGTGCTGATCTACGTCGTCTACCTGACGCGCGTGAGCTTGGACGTGCACCACGGCTTGGGCACCTCCAGCTACGACGTCGGGCTCTACCAGCAGGGTGTGTGGCTGCTCTCCCAGGGCAAGGCACCCTTCGTCACGCTGATGGGGCGCAACATGCTGGGCGATCACGCCTCGCTGATCCTGCTGTTCGTTGCGCCGATTTATCGGCTGTTCCCGGCCGCTGGCACGCTCTACTTCATCCAGAGCCTGGTGATCGGGTTGGGTGCATTGCCCGTGTTCCTCGCTGCGCGCAAGCGACTGCAGAGCGAGGCGATGGCGCTGGTGTTGGCCGGCTGCTTCCTGCTGCACCCCGCTGTCGGCTGGACCAACCGAGAGAACTTTCACCCGGATAGTTTCATCGCGCTGTTCGTCGGCATGGCGATCTACGGCGCGCTCGAGCGCAAGTGGCGGCTGTACTGGGTGTTCGTCGTGCTGGCCTTGCTGGTCAAGGAGGACGTCTCGCTGGTCGTGCTGCCGCTGGGAGTATGGGTGGCGATGCGGCGCGATCGCCGCATGGGCATCGCCACGGCGCTGGCCGCCGTGTTCGCGACCTTCGTGGGCATGTTCGTGATCATGCGCTCGCTGATCGGCGTGCCCACACGCAATGCCTGGCGGATCCCCTTCGGTGGGCCCGGTGGGTTCATCCGCGAAACCATCGAGCGCCCCGGCAACGTCATCCAGCATTTCCGTAGCGACAGCCGACCGTTCTACTTCTGGCAGATGACGTTCCCGGTCGCGTTCGCGTTCCTGCGCCGGCCCGGCATCGCGGCGATCAGCCTGGTCGTGCTCGGCACCAACATGCTCAGCACCTTTTGGTACCAGTACCAGGTCGAGTATCACTACTCCTTGATCGCGGTGCCGGCCCTCGTGCTCGGCTCGGTGTACGCGCTCGAGCTGCTGGGTCGCCGCTGGCGTCGGCGGATGGTCGCAGTGATGGCGTTCACGTCGCTCTGGGCGTGCCTGATGTGGGGTGCGATTCCCATCGGCAAGGTGATCGCTCCGGGGCTCAACCCTCCACTCGGACGCACGGAGCCCTACTACTGGCCACCGGACCATCCCATCGCGGTGGCCGCCCGCGAGATCATGGCCGAGGTGCCTGGGGACGCCTCGATCGCCACGTTCCACGCGCTGGCGCCGCATCTCGCCCATCGTGAGCAGATCTACCAGTTCCCGAATCCGTTCCGGGTCGTGCTCTACGGAGTCGGCCTGGAGATGGAGGAAGCTCGCTCGTGCCTCCCGGCCGCGAACGACCTGCAGTACGTGCTGTTGCAGGCACAGCTCGCCGATGAGCAGCAGGCCGACTGGGACCGCGTCTCGGCCGACTTCGATGTGGTCGCGTCGAACGAATTCTGGGTGCTGTACCACCGCGAACGTCATACGGTCCGGTGCGAGGCGGTGGCCGGCCAGGATTTCCCGCAGTTGGTCACCGTCGTCGGCTAGCCTGCACTCCCGACCGTGAAACGGGTCCCGTGAGGCCCGTACGGCAGGAGATCCACCGATGTTCACCGCCCCTCAATCACAGCGTGTGCATGTTCGTGCACTAGGCTGCATGATCATGCAGATCAGGGCAGAGGGTGCCGGCCATGCGTGATGCAGCACTGGTGATGGCCGACGGCAGCGTGTTCGAAGGTGAGTTGCTCGGCGCCGAGCCGATCGGCGGTGTGGCCGGAGGTGAGGTGGTGTTCAACACCGTGCTCTCGGGCTACCAGGAGGTGATCACCGACCCCAGCTACGCCGGCCAGATCATCACCTTCACGTACCCGCACATCGGCAACTACGGCGTCAACGACTACGACTTCGAGTCGATCAAGCCGTTCTGCCGTGGTGTGATCGTGCGCGAGATGGCCCGTCGTCACAGCAACCATCGGGCGCAGGATTCGCTCGACGCGATGCTGCACCGCTTCGGCATCAGCGGCATTGCCGGCATCGACACCCGTCGCCTGACGCGACTGCTGCGCGACACAGGCGCGATGCCCGGCGCCTTCGGCACCGCCGACGAAGCCACCCTGCGTTCCGCGGCGGCGGCCGAGAAGGGCACGGACGGCATCGACCTCGTCGCCGAGGTCACCACCACCGAGGCGTACTCGGTGCCCTTCAGTGGCTCGTTCGGTGCCGACGCTCCTGGCAGCAGTCGGCGCATCGTGGCCTACGACTTCGGCATCAAGACGACGATCCTGCGCCACCTCTCGGGCCTCGGCACCGTGCACGTCGTGCCAGCCTCGACTTCGGCGGCCGACGTCCTCGCACTGCAGCCCGACGGTGTGTTCCTGTCCAATGGCCCAGGAGACCCGGCGATGGTGGGCTATGCCTCGCAGGCGATCAGCGAACTCGTCGGCCATGTACCCATCTTCGGGATCTGCCTCGGGCATCAGCTGCTCAGTCGAGCCCTTGGCGGCGAGACCTACAAGCTGCCGTTCGGGCACCACGGCGGCAACCACCCGGTGCGCCACGAGGCAACCGGCAAGGTGGAGATCACCAGCCAGAACCACAACTTCTGCGTCGACCCGGCCAGCCTCGACGGCAAGGTGGAGGTCACTCACGTCAACCTCAACGACTTCACCAACGAGGGCATGCGCGCGATCGGCGCGCCGGCGTTCAGTGTGCAATACCACCCCGAGGCCGGGCCGGGTCCTCATGACAGCAGGTACCTGTTCGGCATGTTTGCGGATCTGATGGGCCAGTCCTCCAACGACACAAGGGCGGCCGTCTGATGCCGAAGCGCACCGACATCCACTCCATCCTGATCATCGGCTCCGGCCCGATCGTCATCGGCCAGGCCTGCGAGTTCGACTACTCCGGCACCCAGGCGTGCCGAGTGCTGAAGGAAGAGGGTTACCGGGTGATCCTGGTCAACTCGAACCCGGCCACGATCATGACCGACCCCGACTTCGCGCACGCGACGTACGTCGAACCGATCACCCCGGCGGTGGTCGCCAAGATCATCGAGAAGGAACGCCCCGACGCGGTGCTGCCGACGTTGGGTGGCCAAACCGGTCTCAACACCGCGATGGCGCTCTACGCGATGGGCCTCATCGGCGTGCCGGGCACACCCGAGATGATCGGCGCCAACGCGCTGGCGATCGAGACGGCCGAGAACCGCGGGAAGTTCAAGGACGCAATGATCGAGATCGGCCTCAAGGTGCCGTTGAGCGGGATCGCTCACACGATGGAGGAGTCGCGTGCGGTGCTCGAGACCGTGGGTCTGCCGTGCATCATCCGGCCGGCGTACATCCTCGGTGGTCGCGGTACCGGCATCGCCAGCACGTTGGAGGAGTTCGAAGCGGTGGCCGCACACGGGCTCGATGCCAGCCCGATCAGCGAGATCCTGATCGAGAAGAGCATTGCCGGCTGGAAGGAATACGAGCTGGAGGTGATGCGCGATCACGCCGACAACTGCGTGATCATCTGTGGCATCGAGAACTTCGACCCGATGGGTGTCCACACTGGGGACAGCATCACCGTTGCGCCGATCCAGACCCTCAGCGATGTCGAGTACCAGGAGATGCGCGACGCCGCCTTTGCCTGCATCCGTCGCGTCGGCGTCGAGACCGGCGGCAGCAACGTGCAGTTCGCGGTCAACCCCGCAACGGGCGAACAGGTCGTCATCGAGATGAACCCGCGCGTGTCGCGGTCGTCCGCGCTGGCATCGAAGGCCACCGGCTTCCCGATCGCGAAGATCGCCGCCAAACTCGCCGTTGGCTACACGCTCGACGAGATCAGCAACGACATCACGTCCACAGCAACGCGCTCCACTCCTGCCAGCTTCGAACCGTCCATCGACTACGTGGTCACCAAGATCCCTCGCTGGGCGTTCGAGAAGCTGCCCGGCACGAGCGGTGTCCTCGGCACCCAGATGCAGTCGGTCGGCGAAGCGATGTCGATCGGGCGCACGTTCACCGAGAGTCTTCAGAAGGGCCTGCGCTCGCTGGAGCAGGGCCGCTACGGCCTCGGGTGTGACCCGGCCGAGGCGTACTTGGCCGAGCGCAGCGAGGCGGAACTGCTGGCGGCGATCGCGGTACCGACCGCGGAGCGCATCTTCCAAGTTGGTGAGCTGCTGCGACGCGGCGTCACCCCCGACGCTGTGCACGAGGCCTGCCGCATCGACCACTGGTTCCTCGACCAGATGTTGCAGATCATGCAGGAGCGCGCGGCATTCACGGAGATCGCCATGGGCGCGATGACGCCGCGGCAGTGGAAGCGGGCCAAGCAGTTCGGCTTCGGCGATGCGCAGATGGGTTTTGCCTGGGGCGTCGATGAGCTCGAGGTGCGGGCAGCCCGTGAGGCCGCCGGCGTCATGCCCACGTACAAGACCGTGGACACCTGCGCCGCGGAGTTCGCCGCCGAGACGCCCTACCACTACAGCACCTGGGAGGACGAGAACGAGGTGCGCCCCAGCGAGCGCCCGCGTGTCGTCATCCTCGGCAGTGGCCCGAACCGCATCGGCCAGGGCATCGAGTTCGACTACTGCTGCGTGCACGCGTCGTTCGCGCTGCGCGACGCCGGCTTCGAGACGGTGATGGTCAACTGCAACCCCGAGACGGTCAGCACCGACTACGACACGAGCGACCGCCTGTACTTCGAACCACTCACCCGCGAAGACGTGCTCAATGTGATCGCCGCCGAGACGGCTGCGGCTGGGGGAGTGGCGCCGAAGGTGATCGTGTCGCTCGGCGGCCAGACCCCGCTGAAGCTGGCTGGTCTGCTGCCCCGCGAGATCATCGCCGGGACGTCGCCCGCCAGCATCGACCTCGCCGAGGACCGCGAGAAGTGGTCGGCGCTGTGTCACGAGTTGCACATCCCGCAGCCTCCCGGTGGTACCGCCACCGATCTGGAGCAGGCACTGACGATCGTGGATGAGGTCGGTTTCCCCGTCCTGGTGCGCCCGTCGTACGTGCTCGGTGGCCGGGCGATGCAGATCGTGCACGACCGCAACCACCTCGCGCGCGCGATGGCCGAGCTGGCCGGATTCGGCAGCCTCGGCAAGGAGGGTGGCCTCTCCGCCGAGCGCCCGGTGCTGGTCGACCGCTTCCTCGAGGACGCCACCGAGGTCGATGTGGATGCCATCCGCGATCACACCGGCGAGGTGCTGATCGGCGGCGTCATGGAGCACGTCGAGGAAGCCGGTGTCCACAGCGGCGACAGCGCATGTGCGATTCCGCCACAGACGCTGCCCGGCTGGGTGGTGGAAGTCATCGAGAGCTACACCACGGCGATCGCCAACGCACTCGATGTCCGTGGCCTGATCAACGTGCAGTACGCCGTACTCGGCACCACCGTCTACGTGATCGAGGCAAACCCTCGCGCCAGCCGCACCGTGCCGTTCGTGGCCAAGGCCACCGGTGTGCCGTTGGCGAAGGTGGCCAGCCGGGTGATGCTCGGCGCCACACTCGCCGAGTTGCGAGTGGAGGGTCTCCTGCGGCCGCCGAGCCGCCACGGACATGTTGCGATCAAGGAAGCGGTGCTGCCCTTCAGCCGTTTCCCCGAAGTCGACACGGCTCTGGGGCCCGAGATGCGCAGCACCGGCGAGGTGATGGGCATCGACACCACGTTCGGCAAGGCCTTCTTCAAGGCCGAGCTCGCGGCCGGCACCGTGCTACCGACCACGGGCACCGTGTTCCTGTCGCTGGCCGACGGTGACAAGCCTGCCGGTCTGGTGGTCGCGGCTCGCTTGCGCGACCTCGGCCTCGGTATCGCCACGACGAAGGGAACCGGCGAATACCTCGGCCGGTTCGGCATCATGGTTGACCAGGTGGTGGGCAAGATCTCCGACGGCCACGGCATCAACGCGGTCAAGCTGATCGAGAGCGGGCAGATCGCCTTCGTGATCAACACCCCCCAGGGTCGAGGCGGTCGCACGGACGGCGAGCAGATCCGCAAAGCAGCGAACAGCCATCACGTCAGTTCCGTCACCACCGTCGAGGCGGCGCTGGCAGCGGTCCAGGGCATGGCCGAAATGGTCGGTCGCGAGATCACCGTTCGGCCGCTGCAGGACTATCACGCGTGAGTGGCGCGGTCCGCGTCGGATCACTGGAGCTGTCGGCTCCGGTGATGACAGCGTCCGGCACTGCCGGGCACGGAGCCGAACTGGCGCCGTACATGGATCTGTCTGCGCTCGGCGCGGTGGTCGTCAAGTCGCTTGCCGCGTACGAATGGGCCGGCAACCCGGCGCCTCGCGTACACCCTGCGGGCGTCGGCATGATCAATGCCGTCGGCTTGCAAGGCCCTGGTGTGCCGTACTGGCTCGACAAGGAGC
>JAYSPV010000124.1:0-2582 GCA_043721915.1 Ilumatobacteraceae bacterium
ACCGTTGGATTGACCGTTGGATTCGGAGCGGTCAACGATTTCGGGAACCTTCCGCATGTCGGAAGCGTTTCCGGCGTATTACGGGTTCGACCGTGCCGCGATTGATCGTTGACCGCTCCGCGATCGATCACCTATGGTGACACGAAGCCCGGCCACACGGGACATTGAATGGGGAGACAATTCATGAGCGATTCCATCTTTGACCGACTGCGTCGTGGCGCGAGCCCGGTCGAACTCGAACTCACCGAGGCGTTTGCAAAGGGGCAGATCTCACGACGCGCGTTCGTCCAGCGGGGCAGCGTGATCGGGCTGAGCGTCGCGTTCATGGGCACCGTCATCGCCGCCTGTGGCAGCAGCAGTAAGACCAGCCCCACCACCGCTGCCGGATCAACCACGACCGCTGGTGGAACGGCAACCACCGCTGGTGGAACCCCCACCACCGCTGGAGGCGCCACCACAACGGCTGGCGCCGGCACCGCCACCACAGCGGCGGGCGGCGCGATCAAGCCAGGGGGCACGCTGCGAATCGCTGCGCAGAGTCCTTCGGGCCCGCTCGATCCGGTGGCGATGGCCGACTTGGGTACATACACCCCTGTCACCACCTGCTTCGAGTACCTGGTCGACGCACTCGGCGGCGACCTCAAGCCGATGCTCGCCGAGTCGTGGAAGCCGAATGCCGACGGCAGTGTGTGGACGTTCAGCCTTCGCAAGGGCGTGAAGTGGCACGACGGATCGGCGTTCACGGCGGCCGATGTCGTCGCCACCATGGACCGCTTGGCCGGCAGCAACCTGAAGGCGTCCATTGCGGCTGGTTCCACGAAAGCCGTCGACGACTTCACGGTCCAGATCACGCTCCTCAGCCCGGACGGTCAGTTTCCGCAGCAGGTCGGTGCGTATAACCCGCAGTCGGTCATCACACCCAAGGATTACGTTCTCGGCACCACGCTCGACAAGCGGATGACGGGTACTGGCGCCTTCAAGATGACCCGGTATGATCCGGCAACTGGGGCGAGCTTCGTGGCCAACCTCGACTACTGGGGCGGCAAGCCATTCCTCGACAAGCTCGAGTACACCTTCAGCGAGGATCTCGGTACGTTGGTCTCGGGCCTGCAGGGTGGCGCAGCAGATGCAATCACACAGTTCTCCGTTGTCGGGGGCGACGCGCTCTTCAACGACAGCAACATCACCGTCAATTCGATCCGCGGTGCAGCGCATCGTGAGATCTGGATGAACACCCGTGAGGGCGACTTCACCGATGTGCGGGTGCGACAGGCTGTGGCCCTCGGCATCGATCGCCAGGCGCTGATCGACAACATTCTCAAGGGCAAGGCCGACATCGCCAACGATCACCCGATCGCTCCGATCTATCCATTCTTCGATGCCACCCAACCGCAGCGCACACGTGACGTGGCCAAGGCCAAGCAGCTGCTCACTGATGCAGGCAAGGCCGGCTTGGCGGCAACGCTGTACTTCCCGAACCTGCAGGAGATCCCGCAGCTCGCGCAGATCGTGCAGAGCCAACTGAAGGAGATCGGGATGAACGTCTCGCTCTCGCAGGAGAAGAAGGTCGACGACGAGGACTGGTGCAAGGTCTACGACTCGAAGGTGGAGCCAGCCGGCTGCGACGGCGGGAAGGACTTCGGCATCGTCGACTATGGCCTCCGCGGCGTCCCCGACGTCTATCTCGTCAAGGCCTACGCGACCGGTGAGTGGAACTCGGCGCATTACATCTCTGCCCCGTTCCGTGCTGCGGTGAAGGCGTATCAGTCGTCACTCGACCTCGGTGGTCAGAAGGCGGCGATCAAAACCATCCAGCAGATCGCCAACGCGGACGTTCCGTACGCAATCCCGTACTTCTACAACGTGCTCTTCGCCACGACGACGAAGGTCACCGGCATCGTCGCTACGGGCCTCGGTCATTTCTACTGCAACAAGGCCGGGTTCGTAGCCTGAGCACACGCTCACTTCGAACCTCGTCCGGGCTCGTGGCACGCCGCCGTTGGTGGCGTGCCACTCGTCTGACGACCTCATGACTCGTTCGTACACCGACTGCCTCCAGGAAGGGACGCCATGAGACGGTTGTTGCTCAGGCGCTTGGCGTCGGCAGTGGTGACGCTGTGGCTCCTCGCCACGATCGTGTTCCTCATCGTCAACGTTCTGCCCGGTGACGTCGGCCGGCGGGTGCTTGGTCCCTTTGCGGCAAAGGAGGACGTGGCGCGATACAACCATCAGATCGGCACCGATCGGCCGCTGCTCGCCCAATACGGCACGTCGATTCGCCGGTTGTTCACGCTCGACTTCGGCACGTCGTATCAGAGTGGCGTCTCCGTGCGCAGCATCATCTATCCGGCGCTGTTCCGTTCCAGCAAATTGGCGCTGCTGGCGTTCATCATCACGGTTCCGGTGTCCATCGCCGCCGGCATTTTCGCCGCCCGCCGTCAGGACAAGCCGGCCGACCGGGTCGTGGTCACCACGGGCCTGGCAACGTCGTCGATCCCCGAGTTCGTCACCGCGGCGGTGCTGCTGTCGATCTTCTGCGTGCACTGGAAGCTCGGTCGGGTGTTCGCCGACCCGCCACGCGG
>JAYSPV010000125.1:0-51620 GCA_043721915.1 Ilumatobacteraceae bacterium
GGTCTGAGCTGGTGTTATGTCGGGTGGAGACGAGGGGAATCGAACCCCTGACATCTACCTTGCAAAGGTAGCGCTCTGCCAACTGAGCTACGTCCCCGCTACTGCGGTAAGGCGGGCGTCAGGATATCGGCTCCGCGTGCGCCTCGTGCCAGTCGGTTTTCGCAGCTCACCCGCCGTCACCCCAGCCGTTCGTCGTGCGCGAGGATCGGGTGATGGACACCCTGAACATCTCCGCTCTCGTCGATGCGTTCGAGGACGTGTTGCGCTCGACGCTGAGCCTCGTGCGTACCATCCCCGAGCACGACGCCGACCTCCCCACCGATTGCCCGGGGTGGACCGTGCGCGACCAACTCAGCCACATGGTCGGGCTCGAGCAGATCCTGTCGGGCGCTCCGCCGCCTGCCGTCGAGCTGCCGCCGCTCGAACACGTCGTCAGCGAGTTCGACATCTTCGTGGAGCAGGCGGTCCACGTCCGGCGCGGCCTCCCATTGTCGGCGATCGCCGACGAGCTCGCCGGTCTGCTGCCGCGCCGCATGGCCCAGCTCCGCGAACAGGTGGACCAGGGCGACCCGCTCGTCAGCGGTCCGTTCGGTGAGCGGCCACTCTCCGCCAGCATGCCGATCCGCGTGTTGGACCTGTGGGCACACGAGCAAGACATCCGCCGCGCCGTCGGGCTGCCGCCACGGATCACCGGCGCCGCCGCCGAGGCCTCGATCGCTCGCACCCTGTCGGCGTGGGCGGCGGTGATCCCCACCAAGGCCGCCGGCACCGACGGCACGCTCGTGATCCGCGTGACCGGGGCCGAGCCGTCGGAGACCACCGTCACGCTCGGCGCCGGTGGGCCGGTCGCCACGCTCACCGGCGACGTCGGGCAGCTCACCTGGCTGGGCTTCGGGCGCGGCGCACCCGATGCCGCGATGCTCGACGGTGACCCGACGGTCATCGCTGCGGTGGCCCCGCACCTCGGGTTCACACCCTGAGTCGTCGGCCGGCACGACTTCGGGTCCCGCTCACGCCAGCGGGTCGGCGTGCACCTCGTACCCGCGAGATTCGAGCATCGTCATGAACTTCGCCGCACCCTGTGCGAAGGCCAGGCGCTCCTGGCGGACCGCGTGCTCGGGCGCGAGGCGATCACCCACCAGGTAGCGCGCCGGGTCGTCGAACTCGAAACACGCCGTCGCCGGCAGCGCCGCCACCTCGCACTGCAGTAGCGCCGTGTACGCCCACACGTTCTCGAAGCAGAACCTGCGCACACCCGCGTCGTAGAGGCGGTCGGTCTGCTCACCTGCGGGCAGCCGGCCCGTCCCGAACGGCACGCCCTGCACCACCGGGCCATCCGGGCTCTGCACCAGCACGTGATCCTTGGCATGCACGCGGCGCACGAACGGCGCCATCGCGGCCAGCGCATCGAACGGGTCCTCCCCCACCATCTGGCTGTTGCCGTAGTCGTACAGCGCCTGCACCCACGGGTGGCCGACCTCACCGAGGATGTGCGCCAGCACCGGCCCGGTGAAGTCCTCGTGGTTCTCCAACACCACCAGCACCCCCAGCGACTCCGCGAGCGGCGCGACCGCCCGCAGGTCGCGGATCGTCCACTCGATCACGTCGGCCAGCGGCGCGTCGTACTTCGTGTAGGTGCGCAACGTGTCCGCGCCGCACGAAGCGGCCACGTACAGCATGCGCGTCATGTTCTCCTCGCGCGTGTCGGAGGTGTCCAGCTCCAGCCGCAGGCCGTGCTCGCGGGCCGCGGCACGCAAGTTCGCGAAGTGTTCGGGCGTCGTCCCGCACAGGTCGCGATAGCCGGGCCCGTTGGCGGAGACGTTCACGCCGGTGAACCCGATCGCTGCCATCTCGGCCATGTACGCGAAGACGTCGTAGCCGGTCTGCTCGCGATAGCGGAGATGGAAGCGCAGCGAGTAGCTGTGCACGTGCAGCTCGATGCGGCGGGGCGTCGTCACGACAGCCCCCTCATGTACTCGATCTCTGCGGCGAACGCGCAGCGATACCGCTCGGCGATCTCCGGCTGACGGCGGGCCAGGCGGTGCGCCCGCCACACGCAGTACGCGCCGATCCGGTAGTGCCATGCAAGCGCGTCACGGTGGTAGCGGGCGACGGCGGCACGGTCGGGGTAGGCGGCAAGGAACGCATCGTGCGTGGCCGGCGGATGCGGCTGCTGCTGGTAGAGCGTCATCATCGCCGGCGACAGGAAGCAGGCGATGTCCTCCGCCGCATCGCCGCGGCCAGGGCACTGCCAGTCGATCAACAGCAACCCGCACCGGCTGCGCACCAGGTTCCCCGGTCCGCAGTCGGTGTGCACCAGCGATCGCCGTCGCACCGGCAGATCACTGGGGTCGGTCGGGCGCACCGCGCGCAGGGCCGCACCGGCGCGGACCGGCACGGCGTCCACCATCACGTCGCCATGCGCGCAGGCCTCGGCCGCCGAGCCGCACAGCAACCGCATCGCACGCGGCGCCGGCAGAGCGTGGATGTTGCCCAGCAGCTCGGCCACTTCGGCCACGCCACCGTCTCGGGCGCGGGCGCGGGCGCGCCAACCGGGGCCTGACACGAACTGGTAGGTGACCACGCCCGGCTGATGGCTCACCAACCGCGGCGACCATCCGTGCGGGCCCAGCAGTCCCAGGGCGGCAGCTTCGTGATCGGGCAGGTTGGGGTACATCGGGTTCGGCTCGCCCGGGTCCTCGGCGTAGCGTTTCTCGATCACCCAGCCGCGCCCGGCACGCACCTTCCACACCTGGTTGCGATAGCCACCAGCGAGCAGCGTGCGTTCGGGTCCGGCGTTCACCGCGGTGACGCTAGTGGCGGCGCGCACGCCCACCCGCTGCTTCCCGAAGCAGGAACGAGTGAGGCCCACGCGACATTGCTTCGGGAAGCGGTGGTGGCGAGCCGAGGGCGGTCGGCAGTCGTCCGAGCTGCGACCGACATCGAAATCGAAATGACGTGACCGGGTCGAAACCTGCTCGCCGCGGCGCCCGGCCCGGGGTCGCACGACTCCGAGCCTGGCGACCCTGATCCGTAGGCTCCGGCCCATGCCTCGCGTACCCCAGATCAAGTTCGGCACCTTCATCGCCCCGCACCACCCACTCGGCGAGAGCCCGACGCTGCAGTTCCAACGCGACCTCGACTTCGCCGCTCACCTCGACCGGCTCGGCTACGACGAGTTCTGGGTGGGCGAGCACCACAGCACCGGTTGGGAGATGATCGCCAGCCCGGAGATGTTCCTCGCCGCCGCCGGCATGGTGACGCACACGATCAAACTCGGTACCGGCGTGATCTCGCTGCCCTACCACCACCCGTTCAACGTCGCCCAGCGGATCGTGCAGCTCGATCACATGACCCGTGGCCGGGCCATCTTCGGCAGCGGCCCCGGCGCGCTGCCCAGCGACGCCCGCACGCTGCAGATCGACCCGATGACCCAGCGCGACCGCCAGGACGAGGCACTCAGCGTGATCGTGCGCCTGCTCAACGGCGAGGAACGCTTCGACTACGACTGCGACTGGTTCACCATGCGCGAGGCCGCGCTGCAGATCCTGCCGCTGCAGGAGAAGATCCCGATGGCGGCCGCGAGCAGCCTGTCGCCCAGCGGCATGCAGTTGGCCGGCAAGTACGGCATGGGCGTGCTCAGCATCGCCAGCACCTCCGCCGCGGGCCTGCAGGCGCTGCCCACGCAGTGGGCGTTCGCCGAGGAGTCCGCGGCGGTCCACGGCAACACCGTCGACCGCAAGGACTGGCGAGTGATGATGGCGTGGCACATCGCCGAGACCCGCGAGCAGGCGAAAGCCGAATCGATGATGGGCCTGCAGAAGTGGCACAACGAGTACAACGTGAAGGTGCTCGGCCGGCCGGGCGCGCTGCATGTGGATGACCCGGAGGTGCTGTTCGATCAGGTGGCCAGCGGCGCCGGCGGCGGCGCGGCTGTGGTCGGTACCCCCGATGATCTGATCGAGGCGATCCTCAACCTGCAGGAGGTCACCGGTGGCTTCGGCGTCGTGCTCGGCTTCGCACACGACTGGGCCAACCGCGAGGCCAGCATGCGCAGCTGGGATCTCATCGCCCGCCACGTGATCCCGGCGGTCAACGGTCACCTCTCCGCACAGCGGGCGAGCGCCGAATGGGTCGCCGACCGCAAGGTGGAACTGATGGCGGGCGCCGGCGCCGCGGTGATGAGCAAGATCATGAGCCACCAGGGCGCTCAGGCCGCACTGGTCACCACGATGGAGCAGATGGCAGCGGCCAACGCCGCTACCGACGATGCAGCTGCATCCAACGACCCGACGTTCCGCCCCGGTGGAGGCCTACCCGCCGCCGACTGAGGAGACCCGCCCGATCGTCACATAGCAGGCGGGCGGACGAACCTCACTGCGGCGGCCTGGTGGTCTGCACGGTATGAGCGTGGATCTCACGCGTGAGCGCGTGGATCTCCTTCACGATGCGATCGGCCTCGAGGTTGGTCTCGTAGTCGTGGCGGGCCAGCTCGCTGCTGATCTGGTCCTCACGTTTGGCGGCGATCAGCAAGATGGCTCCCTGCATCGCGGCAAGGCAGGACAGGATCAGGTTCAGCAGGATGAACGGGTACTTGTCGAAACCGACGTTGCGGTTGCCGAGCGTCCAGCCGAACAGGAAGATCAACGCACCGAACACGAACCCCCACGAGCCCATGCCGTTGCGGAGACGGTCGGCAGCGCGCTCGCCGCGGGTGAGCTTCTTCCCGGTGCGAACAGCAGGGTGGTGATGCCACGCAGGCGGAGTGATGTGGAAGTTCGAGGATCGTCGCATGCTGTGAGTGTGCACCCCGGAAGGGCACTCGGCCAGCATCTCGCGATCAATCGTCCTTCAGGGCAACTGCGTTCGGGGTGACGTTCATCTTCGGCTCGTACTCGGCGACCTCGACGACGCGGCCCTCGCTGGCGAATATCGCACGCAGCTCGACGCGGCACGGTTCGCACGGGCCGTAGAAGCGAGCGTTGGCTTGCGCGCCGCAGCGCGGGCAGGTGACGGTGAGTAGATCCATCAGTACGCACCCGCCCAGAACTCGCGCAGCATCGCGGCCCCGGCGACCGGGTCGCCCAGCATCCACCAGTGGCCCTGGCCCTCCATCACATGGCGCGTCGCGCCCAATCGATCGGCCATCTGCGCACCCAGATCCTCACCGCGCACGAACGGGTCGTTGGGCGCGATGATCGCCAGGCCGGGCACCGTGCCCGCCAGCCCGAGCGCCTCGCCCCACTGCTGCATGCCGGGCTGCGCTGCGCTGCGATAGAGGGCCAGGATCGACGCGCTCATCACCTCGTCGGCAGCTGCGACGATCCGCGCACCGATCGCTCGCGGAATGCCGACCATCTCGTACCGCGCCACCAGGTCCTGCGCCGGTGTCGCCAACTGGGTCACGAAGTACTCCTCGCCCGCCGGCGACTGCCAGATCTGGGCGAACTGGTGCCACACGTAGTCGGGGTGGAGCAGGCCGAGGACATCGCACGCCCAGGTGCGGAACAGCTCGGGGCGAAGCGCCACGGTGCGCATCCCGATGGCACCACCCCAGTCGTGACCGACGAGATCCACCGGACCGTGCTGCGCAACGAGCTGCTCGACCACTTCGGTGAACCACGCGACGTAGTCGTCCCTGGTGGCGCCGAAGCCGTGAGGCAGCGCACAGCCGAAACCGGGCAGTTGCGGGGTGACCACGTCGGTGCGGCCGAGCTCGGCCACCAGCGGCTCCCAGATGACGGGGGTTTCCGGGTTTCCGTGCAGCAGGACGACGGTCATGGCATCGATCGTACGCGACCCGGCGTCGCCACGGGCCGCTGCTGATCAGATGACGTTGATCGCGTCGAGGGTGGCCGCCGCGCCCTCGTCGGTGAGCTGCACGTGGCCGCGCCAATCGCTGCGCGTCGTGGCCCAACTGACGAACTCGTGTGCGCTGGTGAGCACGACCGGCAGCGAGGCATCGGTACCATGCGCCACCTCCCACAGCTCGCCGGGCGCACCTGGCGCCAGTGTGTAGAGCACGTGCTGCAGATCGCTGAACACGAAGCTGACCCCCTGGGTGCAGCCGGCCAGTGCCTCGGTGCACATCTGCGGGATGCCGGCCATCATCCACTCCACCGTGGCCTCCAGCACCAGCGGGTCGTGGGGCAGGTCGGCGGCGCGCACGATCGCAGCGCCGATGTCGGTGCGCAGGTGGCAGTAGTGATCGAAGCAGATCGCGTTGGCGAGCAGCCGCAGCGGGTGGGCGCCGAGGTTGGCCAACGGCACCACCATCTCCGCCATCGGCGGCTCCTGCATGGCGGCCAGCGTGGCGATTCCCTTGTCGCTCCACTCGCGGTACTCGGCCATCACCTGATCGGTCGTCCAGTCGCGGCGCGCGCGCACCGGCACCTCGGCGTTCTGCTCGACATCGGGCGTGGTGCCCATCTCGATGCTGCTCGCGTCGGCGATCGAGTGGAACGTGCTCGCCATGTGCTGCGCTACGTCCTGCACGCTCCAGCCGGCGCACCCGCTGGGCAGTGCCCACTCGTCCGCAGTGAGCGAATCGAACAACTTCAGCGCGTGCGAGTGCTCCGAGCGGAGTGCCTGAATCGCCGGACTTGTCATCGTCGTGTTCCCTTCGTGCGCGAGCGGCGGCCGCTGCCCGTGAACCTGCGCAAACCGTACCGCTGTGTCCGCTGGCGAGCCTGCATCGGGGCCGTCCTACGCTCAGTGCATGCACGTCGATGTGATGCTCACCCCCAAACCGTTGCAGCAGATGGGGGCCGCCGCGAGTGCCATCGAAGCCGCCGGACTCGACGGCATCCTGTTCACCGAGGCCGGGCGCACCGCCTATCTCTCCGCTGCGGCGGCCGCGATCGCGGCTCCGTCGTTGGAGCTGAGCACCGGCGTCGCAGTTGCGTTCCCGCGCAGCCCGATGGTCACCGCCCAGTCGGCATGGGAACTGCACGAGGCGACCGATGGCAAGTTCCGCCTCGGCCTCGGCACCCAGGTGCGCACCCACGTGATGCGCCGCTATGGCATGGACTTCGACCCACCCGGCCCGCGCATGCGCGACTACATCCTGGCGGTGAAGGCGTGCTTCGCCGGCTTCCGCGGCGAACCACTGGATCACCACGGCGAGTTCTACGAGCTCACGTGGCTGAACCGCCAGTGGAGCCCGGGCCCGATCCCGTTCGACGACCCGAAGGTGGATGTCGCGGCGGTGAACCCGTGGATGCTGCGGATGGCCGGCGAGGTGGCGGACGGGGTGCACGTGCACCCGATCGGTGAGCCCGGCTACCTCGCTCGCCACGTGATCCCGAACGTCGTCGCCGGTGCCGAACTCGGCGAGCGCGACCCCGGCGACCTTGCCATCATCGTGCCGGTCAACCTCATCGTCGGCGACAGCGAGGCCGACCGCGCCGCCGACCGCGAGTTGCTGCGCGGCATGCTCAGCTTCTACGGCAGCACCCCTAACTACGCGTTCATCTGGGACGAAGCCGGCTTCGAGGGCACGACGGCTCGCGTCCGCGAGCACCAGAAGGCCGGCGATCTGCTGGGCATGGCCGGCCAGATCACCGACGACCACCTCGCCACGTTCTGCACCGAATCGACGTGGGACGACCTGGCCCAGGCGTTGGTCGACAAGTACGCGGGGCTCGCCAGCCGCCTTGTGTTCTACAACGCAGCGATGGGCCACCCCGACACGATGCACGCGCGACTGGAACGCTTCGGCGAGGTCGCCCGCCAGATCCGCCTGCTCACCGAGCTCTGAACCGCACGCTCACCACCGAGGGCCGGGTCGGGCCGGTGGTCCTGCAGCGTCACACGCAGTGGGCGCCCGCGGGCTCCTGGCCGGTGACATCGACGCCGCGATCGAGGCCAGGCTCGATCTTGTCGAGATCGGCACCCACTCGCTGGCCGGCTAGCGCGACCAGCGGGATCAGGTCCACACCTCGCGGCGAGACCCCATCACGGAACTCGCCGACACCACTGAACCGGCTGACGTGGCAGGGGCATTCGAACCAGCCCGAGGTCACGCAATCGGGCACCCGGCAACCGAGGTGAGGGCACTTCTGCGACAGCAGCAGCAGGCCGAGATCGAGCGAGGGCTGGATCGACGGCGGATACACCGCACGAGCGGCCTCCACCTTGTCGGCGGGATAGGCAACCAGGTAACCGCGCGCCTCGGAGAGGTACACGCGGCCGTTGTCACCCATCGAATCGAGCAGCGGCTGCAGCTCGCCGAGATCGAGCACTCCCGTTCCCGCGGCCGGCCGATCGTCGGTCACGCCGCCGTCACACCCCACACAGACCGCGACCGTGGCGCCGACGCCACCGATCAGCAGCGAACGGCGGGTGAGGCGAGCGCGTAGACCGTCCATCCACCCATCGTAGGAGCCGGCCCTCCCTGCGTTGCCGCACACCGACGTACAGTTGCAACCATGACGAACCCCAACATCCGTTTCGGGCTGCAGATCCCGCTGTTCACCTATCCCGACGTCGCTCCGGAGGATCTCTTCGAGCGCATCTCCGACATCGCTGTCACCGCCGAGGACAGCGGCTTCGACAGCGTGTTCGTGATGGACCACTTCTACCAACTGCCCGGGCTCGGCCGCCCGGAGGAGAACATGTTCGAGGCGTACACGCTGCTGTCGGCGCTCGCCGCATGCACCCACACCGTGCGCCTCGGCTGCATGGTCGGTGGCATGACCTACCGCAACCCGGCATTCCTGGCCAAGACGGTCACCTGCCTCGACGTAATCTCCAAGGGTCGTGCGATCTGGGGCATCGGCGCCGGCTGGTTCGAGAAGGAGCACCAGGACTACAACTTCGAGTTCGGCACCTTCACCGACCGCTTCGAGAAGCTGGAGGAGGGCCTGCAGATCGCGAAGAGCATGTTCGTCAACGAGACCACCAGCTTCGACGGCAAGTGGTTCAAGGTCACCGATGCGATCAACAACCCCAAGCCGATCCAGGCCGGTGGCCCGCCGATCCTGATCGGTGGCAGTGGCGAGAAGAAGACGCTGCGGATGGTCGCCCAGTACGGCGACGCGTGCAACGTCTTCGGCGACGCCGACACGGTACGCCGGCTGATGGGCGTGCTCGACGAGCACTGCGCGGCGATGGGTCGCAACCCGGCCGACATCTGCCGCACCCGCCTGGGCACGCTGATCGTGGGCCGCACGATGCAAGAGGCTCAGGCAAAGCTGTCGGCGCGATTGGGTGGCGCGACGATCGACAGCCTGCCGGCCGACATGCAGGCGCGAGTGAAGGGCATGTTCATCGTCGGCGACGCCGACGAAGTGGGCGCCAAGGTGCAGGAACTGCTCGATGCCGGCCTCGACGGCATCGTCGTCAACATGCCCGACGCCTACGACCTAGAAGCGGTCGCCCTCGCCGGTGACGTGCTGTCGAAGGTGTTCGCCTGACCCAATCACACGTGTTTGCGCGCGCAACTGGGGCGCCCCAGATCGGTACGTAGGCTTCCGGGGCGCCCCAGTTGCGAGGTCAAGCAATTGTGGACGCGTAGCCTCATCGACATGACCGACACTCGACTCGTGCACGGCACCTGCCACCACGACTGTCCCGACAGTTGTGGGTGGCAGGTCACCATCAGCGGCAGCGGTGCCACCGAGCAGGCGGTGCAGTTGCGCGGCAACCCGGCTCACCCGTTCAGCAAGGGCGAGCTGTGCCCGAAGGTGAACCGCTTCCTCGACCGCGTGTACAGCCCCGATCGCATCCTGTACCCGTTGCGGCGCGTAGGCGCCAAGGGCGAGGGCCGCTTCGAGCGGATCACCTGGGCCGAGGCGCTCGACGAGATCGCCACCCGCTTCCACGGCATCATCGCCGAGCATGGCGCGGAGGCGATCATGCCGTACATCAGCGCCGGCAACCAGAGCCTGCTGTCGATCATGTTCGGCGATCGCTTCTGGCACCACCTAGGGGCGTCACGGGTCACCGGCGCGCTGTGCGGCGCGACTGCCGGCGCCGGCAGTGCGACGACCAACGGCACCGGCAAGGGCATCGACCCGAGCGATCTGGTGCACAGCAAGCTGATCATCCTGTGGGGCACCAACACCCGCCTCACCAACCGCCACCTGTGGCCGATGATCGAGGAGGCCCGGGCCGCAGGTGCACAGGTGATCGTGATCGACCCGCTGCGCACGATCACCGCCGACAGCGCCGACTGGTTCCTGCAGCCGCTCCCCGGTACCGACGTCGCCTTGATGCTGGCGATGATGCATGTGCTCATCCGCGACGGCCTCGTCGATCACGAATGGGTCGTCGCCCACACGATCGGCTTCGACGATCTCGCGGCGCACGTCGCCGAGTGGACCCCGACGCGCGGCGCGGCCGTCACCGGCCTCGCCGTCGCCGACATCGAACGGCTGGCCACCCTCTACGGCACGATCCGGCCTGCTGCGATCCGCACGCTGATCGGCGCCGAGCACCACGAGCACGGGGCGATGTTCTTCCGCACGCTCACCTGCCTGCCCGCGCTGGTCGGCGCCTGGCGCGATCAGGGCGGTGGGTACGCACGCAGCGTCGGCGTGTGGAGCAACGACGTGATGGACCACGACGCGCTCACACGGCCCGATCTGCTCGCCGGCCGCAACACGCGCGGCCTGCCGATGGTGCAGCTCGGAAGAGTGCTCACCGGCGACCCGGAAGCGCTGCAGGACGGCCCGCCCGTCGAGGCCGTGTTCATGATCTCGGTGAACGCAATGGTGAGCGTGCCGAACACCGAGCTCGTACGCCAGGGCCTGCTGCGCGACGACCTGTTCACCGTCGTCCACGACCAGTTCCTCACCGACACCGCCCGCTACGCCGACATCGTGCTGCCGGCCACCACCCAGATCGAGTCCACCGATGTGGTCACCAGTTGGGGGCACCTCTACCTCGGCTGGAACGAGGCAGCGATCGCGCCGCAGGGCGAATCGGTCAGCAACAGCGAGCTGCACCGCCGGCTGGCACAGGCGATGGGCTTCACCGAGCCCGCCCTGTTCGAGGACGACCTCGCCGCGCTGCGCGCCACGCTGCCGACCATCGACATCGACGAGTTGCGCGCCACCGGCTTCGTGAAGGTGCCGTACCCGCAGGATGGGCGCCCGTTCGCCCACGGCGGCTTTCCCACCCAGTCGGGCAAGGTCGAGCTGCGCTGCGATCTCCTGGAAGCGCTGGGCCAGCCTGCGCTGCCCACCTACTCGGTGCCGGCGGAGGAAGCGTTCGCGACTCGTTTCCCATTCGCGCTGATGACACCGAAGACGCACACCCGCTTCCTCAACAGCAGCTACTCACACCTGCCCAAGCACGGCCCGCTGGAAGGCAGCCCCTACGTCGAACTGCACGCCGACGACGCCACCGCTCTCGGCCTCGCCGACGGAGCTTGCGCGCGTGTGTGGAACGACCGCGGTGAGATCGAGCTGCCGGTACGAATCGGCGAACGCGTCCGCCCAGGGGTGATCGCCATCCCGTGGGGTTGGTGGGCCGGTCAGCACACGGGCTCGTCGACGACCGGCCCGGTCGCCAACTCACTCACCAACGACACCATCACCGACTGGGGTGGCGGCGTCGCCTTCTGGGACACCCGAGTCGCCGTCGCTCCCGCTTGAGCTCGCACCCGCCTGACGATACCCGCCACGCCATCGCCGCAGGTGAGGGGTAGCCTGCCCGCATGGCTGGGGAGCTGATCTACGCATTTCGCATCATGCGGCTACCGCTCCTCGACGCGGGCGGCGCCGCCATCGGTCGCCTCGACGACATCGTCATCATCCCCGGCGCTCGCGGTGGCGCGCCGCGCGTGCTCGGTTTCGTCGCCACCAGCCAACGTCGCCGCATCTTCGTCAATGGTGGCCGGATCGCCACGCTGGACAGCGAGGGCGCACGCCTGCGCAGCTGGGACGTCGATCTCAACCCGTTCAAGCCGCGCGCCGGCGAGCTGCTGGTCGGCCGCGACCTCATCGACAAGAAACTGGGCGACGAAACGGTCAGCGACGTCGCGCTCCGCCAGGCCACCGACGGCAAGCAGACATGGTGGGAACCGGCGAAGGTTCGCCTGGCCCGGCGCACCGCGCTACGCCGCAGGCCCAGCTACCGGCTGATCGACGTCGACGACGTGCCGACCCTGTTCCACGGCTCGGCCGGCACCGAGATGGCGGCCGAAGCCGCGCGCATGCGCGACATGCACCCCAGCGACGTCGCCGGCGTCGTGCGCGCGCTGCCCCTCACCCAGCGCAAGCAGCTCGCCGAGGCGATGGACGACGAGCGCCTCGCCGACCTGCTCGAAGAGCTGCCGGAAGCCGAGCAGTTGCGCATCATCGAGGGCCTCGACATGGACCGACTGGTGGGCGTCCTCGAGGAGATGGAGTACGACGACCTCGCCGACCTCCTCGCTGAGATGCCCGGCGAGCAACGCACCCGGGTACTCGACGCGATGGATGAGGAAGACGCCGACGTCATGCGCCGGCTGCTGAGCTACGAGGAAGGCACCGCCGGTGCGTTGATGACGCCCGACATCATCATCCTCGGCGCCAACGCCACCGTTGCCGAGGCACTGGCCCAGATTCGCGACCCGGAGTGGCTGGTGAGCATCGCCGCCCAGGTGTTCGTCGTGCAGCCGCCCTACAAGCCGCCGACGGGTCACTACCTGGGTGTGGTGCACTTCCAGCGTCTGCTGCGCGAGCCGCCGTCGATGGAGCTCGGCCGCTGCGTGGAGCAAGAGCCGACGATCACGCCCGACATCCTCGAGCGAGAAGTGGCCGAGCGCCTGGCCAGCTACAACCTGCTCTCGCTGGGCGTCTGCGACGAAGCCGGCCGCCTGCTGGGCGCCATCACGGTCGACGACGTGCTCGACCGCACCCTGCCCACCGGTTGGCGCCAGCGCAGGCGGGTGAACTCGGGGGCGGTGTCGCAATGAAGCGCCGCGAAGACCTCACCACCCCCCGCCAACGCCGTCGGTTGGGCGTGCACTACGACCCCGATGCATTCGGTCAGTTCAGCGAGAGCATCGCCCGATACCTGGGCACCGCCCGGTTCCTCGTGTTCCAGAGCGTGTTCTGCGCGGGCTGGGTGGTGTGGAACATCGTCGGGCCGAAGACCTGGCGGTTCGACCAGTGGCAGTTCGTCGGCCTCACCCTGCTGCTCTCGCTGCAGGCCGCCTACGCCGCGCCACTGATCCTGCTCGCCCAGAACCGCCAGGAATCCCGCGACCGGATGACCACCGACAACGACCGCAAGACGGCCGAGCGCACCCAGGCCGACACCGAGTTCCTCGCCCGCGAGCTGGCGAGCGTGCGTCTCGCCCTGGCCGACGTGCCGACCAGCGGAGAGCTCAACGACCACCTCGATCGCCTCTCCGAGGCCGTCGAGCGGATGACCGTTCGGCTCGATGAACTGGAAGCGCGGCGCCACACGACCGAGTGACTCGACGAGTCACTTCGCGGGCGAATCGTTCCTCAGTTGGCGACGTGTTGCACGAGTTGCAGCGTGGCCTTGGCGAACGCGTCGGGCGAGGTCCATGAGGCGAGGTGGTCGTCGGGCACTTCGACCACGAACGCGTTCAACGAGTCGGCGAGGGCGCGTTGCTTGCGCGGCTTCACCAGCCTGTCCCGTGTGGTGACCAAGCTCCCGGCCGGCTTGCCCAGGCTGGACGCGAACACGCGGGCGTCGTAGCGGCTGAGTGACTGCCCGGCATGCACCAGGCTGAAGGTGTCGTTGCGGCTCAGTTCGCAGGCCAGCCACGGCACGTACTGCGCGAGGGGGTGGTTGGGACCGAGCAGCCGACGGATACCCCACCGCATCGAGCGCGGGAACACGGCGGAGCGAAGCACAGGGCCGACCAGGTGGACGGTCTTCCAGCGCAACCGTTCGTACCAGCTGGCTCGCCACTCCAGCGCCGTCGCCTGCACGACGATGCCGCGCACCAACGCCGGGTTTCGCTGCGACAGCAGCAGGCTGATCGGCCCGCCCATCGAGTACCCGACGGTGATCACCTGCGCAATGCCGAGGGCCCGCACGAGTAGCGCCGCGTCGTCGGCGACATCGACAAGGTCGAACCTGGCCGGGTTGCGCAGCCCGCGCCCATGACCGCGGTGGTCGATGGCGACGAACGAGTAGTGCTCGGCAAGGGCCTCGTAGGCGGTGAAGAACTGCAGATCGGCGCTGGCCGTCCACCCGTGCAGCAACAACAGGGTGGGTGCCGCCGGATCGGGGTGAACGTGGTGGCGGTAGAAGACCTCGCCGCGCCCGGGCAGCACCATCGTGCGCCCTGGCGGCAGCCACGGCATCGGGAAGCCGCCACCTGTGCCTCGCTCATCGGTGATCATCGAGGCCTCCATGCCCCTAAGTTACCAGCTGGTAGCTCTGGCGACGCCGGTGAACTCCTGCACCTGGACGCCCAACAGGGTGGCGTGGTGCAGCACGTGCAGCGACGACACGTCGGCATCACTGACCGCATGCACGCCCGCCGGCAAGCCCTCGGCCAGCACCCGCAGTGCGGTCGCGGCGGCGACACCCGCTGCCAGGTCAGCCGTGTGGCCGGCGACCCCGGCGATCACCGTGATCCGCTCGCCGTCGGGGCCGGCGCCGCGAGCCTCGACCCGCACCGCACCGATGCTGCCCGACGCATGCGGCGGTACGAGCATCGGCAACCGGGCCGTCATCCGGTCGCGACGAGTGGCCGAGACCCGGGCCGTGATCCGGCCGGCAGTCGGGAACGAGCGCTGCAGCAGCACCGGATCGCTGAGTGCAGCCCGGTAGCAGTCCTGGGCACCGATCGGCTCCGGGAACCACACCAGGTCGCGGCCACTGCCACCCGGGGGCTGGATCCACTCGTCGTCGTGCCAGCCCAACGCCGTGCTACCCAACGCATCGTGGTGCTGGCGGGCGCACGCGGGCCCGGCTGTCCCATGGATCGCCACATGCAGCTCGTCGAGCTGGTGCAACTGTCCGGCAAGGTTGCGGGCGAGGAGACCACTCAGCCCGGGCGCCATGCCGGCGCCGACCACGACCGTCGACCCCGACATCTGCGCGGCACGATCGAGATCCAGCAGTGCACGCACGTCGTCGAGGTCGTCGACGATCGAGACGAGGTTGGTGCCGTCACGGATCAGCCGCTCCGCCAACTCGGCATGCGGCGCTGGTTGGCACAGGACGACCACATCGCAGACCGCGAGATCGTCGACCGACTCGACCAGCACGACGCCCTTGCGACGAACACCGAGCCCGACGCGAGGGTCGTAGACCGCCACCTGCACCTTGCGTGCCACCAGGTGAGCAACCACCCGCGCGCCCGTCGTGCCGCAACCGACAACACCGACTATCGCGCCCGGACCGTCGCCTGCGACTGCGGCGGCATTCACTGCGGCGGCACGGTGACTTCGCGCCAGCCGCCCTCCTGTGGCGGCACACCGCCCTTGCCGCGTAGCCGCAACACCCCGGCGATCGTGCCTGCGAGCGAGAGCGCGACCATGGCCCGACGCAGTGTCTTCATCCGCCGGAGCGTACCAACCAGCGGCCCGGCTGCGGTTGGCCTACGGTTCGGAGATGGAACTGCGCATCGTTCGTCACACCGATCACTTCGACGACGCCTGCTACTTCTACGGCAGCGTGCTCGGCTGGCCGATCACCAAGCAGTGGCCCGCTGGCGACGGGCAGGGCCGCGGCTGCATCTTCGGGTACGGCGACGTCGGCCGAGTGGAGCTGATCGAGCACGACGATGCGGTGCCGGTGGCCGGTCTCTTCCTGGGTGTGGAGACTGCCGACGTGGCCACCTTGCACGACCAGTTGTTGGCGGCGGGTGCGAACATCCTCAGGGGTCTCGCAGTCACGCCGTGGGGTCACCGCGCGCTCACAGTGCTCGACCCGACCGGCCTCGAGATCGTGTGCTTCCAGGTGATGACACCGCAGTGACGGGCCGACCGGCCACCGGGAACGACGAAGGCCCCCTGTGAAGGGGGCCTTCGACACGCCGCTCTGCGGCACTAACGGTGGGGCTACACAGAATCGAACTGTGGACCTCATCCTTATCAGGGATGCGCTCTAACCGACTGAGCTATAGCCCCGCTAGCGGTACGCAAGGTTAGCGGGCGCGCCGGAAAACACTCAACCGGGTTGTGACTGGTCGGCCACCGCCTCGGCCGCTGGGGCCGCCACCCGCGCCGCGGTCACCGACGGGCGCGAGCCGCGCCGCCAGCCAAGGCCACGATCCTCGCGGGCGACCACTTCCTCTTCGAGCACGGTCACCCGGATGCCGCCGACCAGGTCGGTGATCAGGTTGAACAACGTGGCCATCAGCACGGCCAACCCGGTGAGACCGACCACCACGAACATGCCGGCGATCCACGCGTTGTGGTACAACTCGCCGCCCTTGAGCTCGAACTTCTCCCAGCCGAAGCTCTCGAAAAATCGCTCGACGTTGTCGATGGTGCCCGTGTTCTGCGCGACCTGCCAGAGCAGCACCCCGGCCGTGAGGCACACCCCGTACAGGAACAGGTTGAACACCAGCGCAACCTTGAAGATGCTCCACGAGTCCACGTGACGCACGACCCGAGTCACTCGGCGGACGCGGGGAGCACGGCGAGGCCGCACCACCGGCGCACGCAACGCGCGCTGCGGACGCTTCGGCTTCAACAGCGAAGGCAGCCCATCGGTGCCGTCAGTGTCGGTGTGCTCGACCAGCGCACCCCCAGGCAACGGCACTGCGACCGTCGCAGGGGTGGTGGGCATCAGAACCCGCGAGGGCGGCGGCTCGGCCGGAACGATCGGTGGCAGCAGCACCGGGACGCGGGCCTCCGACTGATCCGAGCGATTGCGCCCGTCAGCCCTAGGGCCGACAGGCTTCCGTTCGCGCTCGGGTGCACCCTTCGCGACGTCCACCGCTGTCGAGGCGGCATCGACGCCTTCATCGACGATGTCCGGTGCCGGCGAAGCAGATGTTGCCGCCGGTGCCACATCTGCTGGTTCGGCGCCATCGCGTCGCTTCGATCCGACGGGGCTGGTCGGCGACGATTGCGACGTGCCGCCGGGCCCACGCGAACCCTGCGCGGAGTTGCGACCGGGGGTGTTCTTCGCGTTGCCGTTGCTCCTCGCGTTGCTGTTGTTCTTCGCGTTGCCGTTCTTGCGCGCCGACCCGCCGGTGGGGGCACTCTCCCGGCGAGGGTCTGGGGGTGGAGCGACCGGCGACTTCGATGCGCCCGTGGGTACGGGGCGCGCCACGTCGCGCTGCTCGGTAGGGGGCACGCCGCTATCCACATGGCGAGTGTAGGCAACGGCGAGCAGTCACGGGGCGCGCGTGGCTCTGGCCGTTGCCACGTCGGCGCCCACCCTCACCGACACCACGACCGTCTCACCGGAACTGGTGAACCCGATCAGCAGGCCGTCATTGGCTGCAGCGACCCGCTGAGCTGCCGCACGGCCACCCGTGACGCCGGCCAGTGCGGCTGCGTCGGCAGCCACCTGTGCCTGTTCCTTCGCCACCACGCGAGCGCCGAACGCCGCCGTCGCGAGCATCGTCACGACCACCACGACCACCACGGCGAGCACCAAGACGGTCGCCTGCCCTTCCTCGCGGCGGCACCGTCGACGGTCCGCCACCAGTTCTTCTTCGCGCATCTCAGACCTCATCCGTTCCAGGGAGCAGTTCGGTTCGGCGGGTCTCACCCACAAGGTGGCGCGTTGCGCAAGGTTGCCCGAGGGTGCGGGCGGCTTACTCCTCGTCGCTGGCGAGGATGGGCGCCACCGAGGCGACTATCTGGCCATCGTCGAGGTTCATCAGCCGAACGCCGGTGGCATCGCGGCCCTGTGAGGAGATCTCCCGCACGGGCATGCGGATCGCGACGCCGGCATTGCTCACCGCGACGATCTCGTCGTCGAGCCCGACCATGAACGCAGCCACGACCTGGCCCTTCTTGCCGGTGAGACGGATGCCGATCACGCCCTGGCCGCCGCGGCCCTGGACGTTGAAACGATCGAGCTGAGTGCGCTTGCCGTAGCCGGACTCGGTGATCATCAAGATGGCAGTGTCATCGCGGCCGACATCCACCGACACCAGCTCATCGCCCGTCTTCAGCTTCACACCACGCACACCCGACGCTGCCCGCCCCATTGCGCGGACCTCGCCCTCGTTGAAACGAATCGTGATGCCCTTGCGGGTGACGATGAAGATGTCGTCGGCGCCACTGGTCTCGATCACCTTCACCAACTCGTCGCCCTCGCGTAGGTTGATCGCGATCAACCCGTCGCGACGGCCGCTGTCGTACTCGTTGAACGCGGTCTTCTTCACGACACCGAGACGAGTGGCGAAGAACAGGTTGCGTTCGCCGGCGAAGTCGCGAGTGTCGATGATCGCCTGAATTGTCTCGCCTGCCTGGAGGGGCAGCAGGTTGACGATCGGCATGCCCTTTGCCTGGCGCTCGCGCTCGGGCACATCCATCGCCCGCAGGCGGTAGACCTTGCCGCGGTTGCTGAAGAACAGCAGGAACGCGTGCGCCGTGGTGAAGATCACGTGGCGCACGATGTCGTCGCTTTTGAGCTTCGCGCCCGCTACACCGCGGCCGCCACGGCCCTGCGTCTTGAACGAACCGGCGGGTACCGCCTTCACATACTGGGCTTCGGTCATCACGATGACAAGTTCCTTGTCGTCGACAAGGTCCTCGATGCTCATCTCGCCGGAGTCGTAGGTGATCGGGCAGACGCGAGGCGTCGCGAACTCTTCCTTGATGGCGAGCATTTCGGTCTTGATCACTCCGCGCAGCTTCTCGGGCGAGTCGAGGATGCTCTGCAGTTCGATGATGCGTGCTCGCACGTCGTCGAGTTCTGTTTGCAGATCGACGCGGCTGAGCCGGGTGAGTTGCGAGAGGCGCATTTCGAGGATGTCGGTGGCTTGGATCTCGGTGAACTCGTACGGTGCGACCATCAGGCCGGCTTTGGCCGCTGCGGCGTCATCGCTGGCACGAATGAGAGCGATGATCGCATCGATGACGTTGAGTGCCTTGATGCGGCCTTCGAGGATGTGCTCGCGGCGCTTCGCCTTGGCGAGCCGGAACTCGGTGCGCCGTGTGATGACATCGACCTGGTGGCGGACGTAGCCCTCGAGCGCCTGCACCAGGTTGAGCGTGCGCGGCACACCATCGACCAACGCCACCATGTTGACCGGGAAGCTGGTCTGCAGCGAGGTGAGCTTGAACAGGTTGTTCATCACCACGTTGGCATTCGCGTCACGCTTGAGTGTGATCACGAGGTTGGTCTTGGCCGCGGCAGAGGCGTCATTGACATCGGCGATGCCGTCGAGCTCGCCGCTATCGACCAGTTCCTGGATTCGGCTGGCGATCGAGTTGCAGCTCGTCTGGTACGGCAACTCGGTGACCAGGATCTGCATCTGGCCCTTCTTGCCTTCCTCGATGGCAGCCTTCGCGCGCATCTTGATGCTGCCGCGACCTGTGCGGTAGGCATCGATGATGCCGGCGCGACCCAGGATCGTGCCGCCGGTGGGGAAGTCGGGGCCCTTCACGAACTGCATCAGGTCGTCGGCGGTTGCCTCGGGGTTGTCGATCAGGTGGATCGTGGCGTCGATGACCTCACCCAGGTTGTGCGGCGGGATGCTGGTGGCCATGCCGACGGCGATGCCCTGGCTGCCGTTGACCAACAGGTTCGGGAATCGCGCCGGCAGGACTGACGGCTCCTCGGTGGTGTTGTCGTAGTTGGGCAGCATGTCGACGGTTTCCTCGTCGATGTCGGCCAGCATCTGCATCGCCAACGGGTGCAGACGGCACTCCGTGTAGCGCTCCGCGGCGGCGCCAAAATCGGGGCTGCCGTAGTTGCCGTGGAAGTCGATCAGCGGGTGACGCAGGCTGAACGGCTGGGCCATGCGGACAAGCGCGTCGTAGATCGCACTGTTGCCATGCGGGTGATACTTCGCCATCGTGTCGCCGGTGACGCGGGCACTCTTCACGTGCGGCCGGTTGGGGCGAAAGCCTTGCTGGTCCATGTCCCAGATGATGCGGCGGTGCACCGGCTTGAGGCCGTCGCGGACATCGGGCAACGCACGCGACATGATGACTGACATCGCGTAGTCGAGAAAGCTGCGCTCCATCTCGTCCTGCAGTTGGATCGGCTCGATCTGGTCGTGGCCGTTCTCGTCGTCGGCGGCGGGCGGGGGTGTGTTCGGTGTGTCACTCATGTCAGAAGTCCAGGTTCCGTACGTCGCGTGCGTTGGTGGTGATGAACTGCTTGCGCAGGTCGACGTCGTCGCCCATCAGCACGCTCGTGATCTCGTCGGCCAACGCGGCTTCCTCGACGGTGATCTGCAACAGTGTGCGGGTGCTGACGTCCATGGTGGTGGGCTTGAGCTCTTGCCAGTCCATCTCGCCGAGACCCTTCAACCGGTTGAAGTCGTTCTTGTGGTTGGGGTGGGCCTCGAGGAAGCGATTCTTGGCGTGCTCGTCCTTCAGGTAGATCTTCTCCTTGCCGACCAGCGTGGAGAACAGCGGCGGCTGGGCGATGTAGACGTACCCGGCCTCGACCATCGTGCGCATCTGGCGGAAGAAGAACGTGAGCAGCAGCGTGCGAATGTGGCTGCCGTCGACATCGGCGTCACAGAGGATGATCACCTTGTGATAGCGAGCCTTGGCGGCATCGAACTCGTCGCCGACACCGCCGCCGATGGCGGTGATCAACGCCTGGATCTCGTTGTTCTTCAGCATCTTGTCGAGCCGCGAACGCTCGACGTTGAGGATCTTGCCGCGGATGGGCAGCAACGCCTGCGTGCGTGGATCGCGCGCGTTGAGCGCCGAACCACCGGCGGAGTCGCCCTCGACGATGAAGATCTCGCTCTCCTCCGGGTTGCCGCTGCTGCAGTCCTTCAGCTTGTCGGGCATGCCGGCGCCGGCCAGTGCCGTCTTGCGGCGGATCGCGTTGCGGGCGTTCTTCGCTGCCACGCGGGCCTGCGCCGCGGCGAGGCCCTTCTTGACCAGCTTGTTGGCCTCGGTGGGGTTCTCTTCCAGCCACTCGGCGAGACGCTCGTTGGTGGCCTTCTGCACGAAACTGCGCATCGGCACGTTGCCCAACTTGGCCTTCGTCTGCCCCTCGAACTGAGGCTCGCGCAGTTTCACCGACACGATCGCGGTGATGCCCTCGCGAATGTCTTCGCCGAGCAGGTTGTCGTCCTTCTCCTTGAGCAGGTTCTTCGTGCGCGCGTACTTGTTGACGACGCTGGTGAGCGCCGTCTTGAAGCCCTCGATGTGCATGCCGCCCTCGACGGTGGAGATGCCGTTGGCGTAGCCGTGGATGCCCTCGTAGTACCCGGTGTTCCACTGGATCGCGATGTCGAGCGTCTGCTGGCCCTCGGTGTCTTCGTCCTCGAAGTGGGCGACCTTGCTGAACAACGCCTCCTTCGACTGATTGAGGTGGCGAACGAAGTCGACGATGCCGCCCTTGTACTGGAACGTGACGTCCTGTTCCTTGTCGGGGCGCTCGTCCTTGAAGGCGATCTCGAGGCCCTTGTTCAGGAAGGCCATCGTCTGCAGGCGCTCGAGCACGGTGCGCGCCACGAACTCGGTGCCTTCGGCCACGAACACGGTGGGATCCGGCCAGAACGTGACCGTGGTGCCGCTCTGGCGACCGCTTGCCGGCGTCGGCCCGACTGCGGCGATCTTGCCCTGCGGCTTGCCGCCCTTCGCGTATTCCTGCTGGTAGCGCGTACCAAGCTTGTCGATCTCGATGAACAGCCGCTCGCTCAGCGCGTTGACCACGCTGACACCCACACCGTGGAGACCGCCCGACACCTTGTAGCCATCGCCACCGAACTTGCCGCCGGCGTGCAACACGGTGAGCACGACTTCAGCTGCGCTCTTGCCCTTGTGCGGGCCGGATGTGATCGAATCGACCGGGACGCCGCGGCCGTTGTCGTCGACCTTGCAGCCGCCATCGGCCAACAGCGTGACGCCGATCCGCGTGCAAAAGCCCGCCATCGCTTCGTCGACGGCGTTGTCGACTACCTCCCAGATCAGGTGGTGGAGGCCGGCCAGACCAGTGGAACCGATGTACATCCCAGGGCGCTTACGGACCGGATCGAGCCCCTCGAGGACCTGGATGTCCTTGGCGCCGTAGTCAGCGGTTGGTTGATTGGTGTCGGAGGACACACACACCTCAATCTACTTCGGGGAAAACAGGCGTTGACCTGCACTTCTTGGGGGCGACACGTGAGCTGGCTCCACTCTGCCCGGTGGGGACGCAGCTGTCGTCGCGAGACAGGTCACAGTCTACCTCAGGGGTGTCACAAAGAGGTGGAGGGTAGTCGGGGTCGCTCGGCATCTCGCCGCTGCCCGCAGAGCGAACCACAGCGGCCATTCCGGCGACGCCAGATCGATGGACGCAATGCGCATTTTGCCGGGGACCGGCGCAGTCTGTCCGGCTGCGACGCCCGATCGAGGCGCCAGCCCGCCGTGATCAGCGACCGACGCGCACGTCGATACGTTCGATGTTCGCGCCGGCTACCTCCAGCAGCCGCTGCTTGAGGGTGCTCTCCAAGAACTTCAACTGCGTCGCCCACGCCGGATCATCGACCTTCACCACCAGGGTCGTGCCGTCCAATTTCACCGGCTGCACGTGCAGGGCAAGGGCGGCGCCGACTGCTTCCTCCCAGCGGCCGAACACCCCACCCATCGCCGCAGCGGAAGCCGTCACTGCAGCAGCGCCCGTCTCGGGACGCAGCGAACGGACCACCTGATGCAGGCTGTCGCCCAGCCGGATCGGTTCGTCGCGTGCCACAGGTCTCACTCTGCCAGGACTGCGCCGGCTTCGATGCGCAGCACGGCATCGGGATGGGCCGCCTCGGGCAGCACACCGGCCGTGGTGAGCACGACCTGGCCGGGCGGCAGGTGCGTGAGCAGCGCCGCGGAGCGGCGCGGGTCCAGTTCGCTGAGCACGTCGTCGAGCACCAGCACCGGGCTGCTGCCGGCCTTCTCCGCAACCATCCGATGCGCAGCAAGGCGCAAGGCGAGCGCGAGCGTGCGTTGTTCACCCTGTGAGGCGTGCGTGCGGGCCGGCAGGCCCCCGATGAACAGTTCGAGGTCGTCGCGATGTGGCCCGACTGTGCTCACCCCGCGGCGGACATCATCGGCCCTGACGGAGGCCAGCGCCGCCAACAACCCGCGCTGGCGCCACTCCGGCTCGTACCGCAGGTCGACAACGCTGGGTCGGTCGGCCAGTTGCTCGTACGCATCGGCGACCATCGGCGTCAGCCGAGCGATCAACACCGCCCGCGCATGACCGAACTGGTCGCCCACCTGTGCGAGCTTCGCGTCCCACACGTCGAGTGAGATCCCCAGCTCGGCGTCGAGGCGGCCCGCGGAGTGCTTCAGCAGCGTGTTGCGCTGCTTGACGATGCGATCCAGCTCGAGCCGCAACGCGTCGTACTTCAACGCCAGCGAGACGAGCGTGTCATCCAGGAATCGTCGCCGTTCCTGCGGGCCACCCTTGATCAACGCAAGGTCGTCGGGAGAGAACACGGTCACGCGCATCACACCCAACAGGTCTCGAGATCTGCCGAGCTTCTGCTTGTTGATCTGCACCCGATTGCGGCCGTGTCGCGAGAGTTCGAGCTCGACGAGGATCTCTCGCCCGTCGGGATGTAGCACGGTGGCACGCACGATGGCGGTATCCGCGCCGACTCGGATCAAGGCGTCGGTGGGAGCGCCACGGAAGCTGTCCAGTGACGCGAGGTAGGCCAGCGCCTCGGCGAGGTTGGTCTTGCCCTGTCCGTTGAGGCCGACGACCGCAGTGATGCCGTGGTGGAAGTCGAACGAGGCTTGCGCGTAGTTGCGAAAGTCGACGAGCTCCAGCCGCGTGACGATCATTCCCGCAGGCCGACCGCGTCGAGCCGCCAGAACACGTCCGGGTACACCAGCGTGCCGCGCATCCAGGGTTCGTACGCCGGCAGGCGGTAGGCCATGAATGCCGCCGGCGGTATGCGCTGTGACGGTGCCACGAATCCCAACTCGAGCCCCTGCCTGAAGCCGAACCTCGGGTAGTAGCTCGGATGACCCTCGAGGAACACCAGCGGCTCAGGCCGGCTCGCGGCAAGAACGCGCATGGCTTCGGTGATCAGGGCGGTGCCGATGCCAGTGCGTTGCGCGTCGGCCCGCACCCCGACCGGGCTGAGCACCAGCACGTCGACGATCCGTTCGGGCGCATCCAGGAACGCGTGGCTGAACACGACGTGGCCGACGACCTCGTTCCCCCGCAGCGCGACGAACGACAACTCGTCCTCCCAACTCCATGAGGCACGTAGACCGTCGAGTAGCTCCCCGATCGTCGGATCGTCGCCGAACGCGTCGACGCTGACCGCACGCGCCACAGCCCACTCGTCGGGCCGCATCACACGGATGCTCACGTCCGTGTGCATCGCTGGGCTAGGGCACCCGTACCGGCATCAGCAGGTACAGGTAGTCGTCGATGCCGACCCCGCGCACGACGGCGGGCTTGAGCGCATCGAGCGTCGACAACGTGATGCTGTCGCCGATGCACGCCTCGACACCGGCCGCGAAGTAATCGGGATTGAAAGCAACGGTGAGATCCGTCCCCACGTATGTGGCATCGAGTTCCTCCGATGCGTTGCCGACATCCTGTGTGATCGCCGTCAGGCGCAGCGTGTCGCCACCCATCTGCAGGCGCACCGGCGTGGCATCCTTGGCGAGGATCTTCACGCGCCGGATCGCCTCCAGCAGTGGTTCGCGTTCGACGGTGAGGGTGTTGGGATGCGACGGCGGGATCAACTGGCGATAGTTGGGGAACTCGCCTTCGATCAACCGTGTGGTGAGGCGGGTGCTGCCCACCTCGAACGTTGCGTCGCGATCGCCGAGGCGCATCGTGACACTCTCGCCTCCACCCACCAGGCGCTGCAGCTCGGTGAGCGCCCGTCCGGGGATCAACACCTTCTGGTCCGCGGCCAGCACTTGCTGGCCCACCAGGTCGCGCACCGCGAGCCGATAGCTGTCCGTGGCCACCATCCGCAGTCCGTCGCCTTCGGCCGTCATCATCACACCCGTCAGGATCGGACGTGCCTCATCGGTGCTGGCCGCGCGAACCACCTGGCGCAGGGCATCACCGAACTGGGCCGCAGGCAGCGTCACCGAGGAGTTCACAGCCGACGCGAGCTTCGGGTAGTCGTCGAAGCTCAGCGGGCGAACCGTGAAGTGCGAACGACCGTTGCTGATGCTGACCTCGTCGCCCTCGGCGACGACATCGACCGCACCCGAACCTAATGAGCGCACGATGTCGGCAGCCAGACGCGCCGGCAACACAACGCCACCATCACCATCACCACCGACTTCGATCGACAGTTGAATGGTCAGGTCCAAGTCGGTGCCGGTGACCGACAACTGGCTGCCGATCAGCTCGAGACGGAGACCCGACAGCACCGGAAGTGCACCTGTTCGGCCGGTAGCGGCACGGCCGGCAGTGGCCAGCGCTTCGGCCAGCGCTTCACGTTCACAACGGAACTTCACAGCGTTCCCTTTCGCGTCATGGGGTGATGTATAAAGGTAATAGAGGTAATAAGGGCTGTGGATTGTGCACAACCCCGTGTTTGCCCAGCGTAGGTGCCAGAACCGCGTCCACACCTGTTTCCCCACGCGTCCACAGCTGAAAAACCACTCGCGTGTAGTTCGGGGGACAACTTCGCGTTGTCCCCGGTTTCGTCGACCGTGATCCACAGCGCGTGCACAGGGTCGGCGCGGCCCGCGAGAACGCTCATGCCTTCTTCAATCGCTGCACGAGATCGGTCACCTGGTCGTAGATCTGCTTGCGTTCCTTCATCAAGCGTTGGATCTTGTCGACAGCGTGGATGACCGTGGTGTGATCGCGGCCGCCGAAGAGGCGGGCGATGGCTGGGTAGCTGAGATCGGTGAGGTCGCGGAAGACGTACATCGCGGTTTGGCGGGCGGTGACCAACGGGCGCTGACGGCTCTTGCCGCGCAACGACTCCACGCTGTAGCCGAGGATGACCGCGATCTCGTTGAGCAGTTCCTCATCGGTGCGAGGCTTCGCGTACGAGCCGGCGAGGAGATCGCCCAGGAGGCCTTCGGCCATGTGCGTGCTGATCGGTACGTGGTTGAGACTGGCGTATGCCGTGACGCGGATGAGCGCGCCCTCGAGCTCACGAATGTTGGTGGTGATCCGTGACGCGATGAATTCGAGCGTGTCGGCGGGAACGGGACTGTGATCGCGCTCGGCCTTGTTGCGCAAGATGGCAAGGCGCGTTTCCAGATCCGGCGGCTGGATGTCGGTGATCAGGCCCCACTTGAACCGACCGCGCAGGCGCTCCTCGAGCGTCGGGATGGCATCAGGCATGCGGTCGCTGGAGATCACGATCTGCTTGTTGGCGCCGTGCAGCGAGTTGAACGTATGGAAGAACTCCTCCTGGAGGCCCTCCTTGCCTTCCATGAACTGGATGTCGTCGATCAGCAACACGTCGATGTCGCGATAGCGGCGCTTGAAGTTGGCCGTGGTGTTGGTGCGGATCGCATCGACGTACTCGTTGAGGAACGTCTCGGTGCTGACGTAGCGAACCACGTCGTGCTGGTAGTGACTGTGGACATAGTGCCCGATGGCATGCAGCAGGTGGGTCTTGCCCAAGCCGGCCGAGCCGTAGATGAACAACGGGTTGTAGCTGCGGCCCGGTGTCTCGGCCACCCGCAGCGCAGCGGCGAGTGCGAACTGGTTGCTGGCGCCCTTGACGAACGTCTCGAACGTGTAGCGCGGGTTCATGCCACCCGTGTCGGGACCGTTGGAGCTGCTCGAGCCCGAACCCGGTTCAGGTACGCCTGAGTGACCTGTGCCTGAGTGACCGGTCCCAGCAGAGTGTCCCTGCTGCTCGCGACCGGTGCTGTCCGGGCTCCACTCGGGCTGTGCTTCGGCGTCGGCGACCTGTACCTCGATGACGAACTGCAGGTTCGAGGCCCCGATTTCCTCGAGAGCATCCCTCACCAGCGGAAGATAACGCGACAGAATGCGGTCGCGAGCGTGTGCGTTCGGCGCACTCACCCGCAGCATCGAAGTATCGCTGTTCAGGGCTACCACGTCTTGAAACGTAGAGAACCACACGGCCTCCGACACCTGCGCACGAAGAAGCTGCGCGACTGCTGTCCACAGCTGTTCATGGTCGCTCACCAGCGCCTCCTCCCGATCACCTTGACAATGTCCACATAGTTGTCCACATCATGTGGACAACTCAACAGACGTGAACTTCGCAGGCTAGCAGGCGCGCGCACCGGCTCTGAACGGCGCCGTTCAGGAACCTTGCGTGAGCGCGCCTCGTGTCACCCAGAACGACATGGTTGGGCCGCTGCGTTGCCACCGTGCCGCGCGCGACCGTAGTGTAGTGATCTGGCCAACGGCTCGCCAGATGTACTGCGGCGCGCCACGGAAACTTTCGACCTGCTGAACCGCCACCACAGGGTGGCTCGAGGAGAGCTGCGTGAAGCGCACATTCCAACCCAACAACCGTCGCCGTGCGAAGAAGCACGGTTTCCGTGCCCGCATGAGCACCCGTGCCGGTCGGGACGTGTTGAAGTCCCGTCGCGCCAAGGGCCGCCACAAGCTTTCGGCTTGATCTGGCGCATCCGAGAGCGCAGCGCGTTTACGCGCATTGCCGAACAAGGGCAGCGTGCTCGGGCCGGAGTGCTGTGGTGCACCTACGTCCTCGATCCCCCAGGCACCGTCACACCCCCGCGGGTGGCGTACGCCCTGGGTCGCGCGCTCGGTCCCGCCGTCGTACGCAACCGTGTGCGCCGGCAGCTGCGGGTTATGTTGCAGCGAGCATCGTCCGAGTCGAGCTTGCCCCCGGGCACCTATCTGTTCGGCGCGCAACCGGCAGCCGCCACACGATCGTACATCGAACTCCAGTTCGATCTGGCGGGCATACTCCGCCGCCTTCGCGCATGATTCGCCTGGTCATGGCCTATCAGCGGGCGATGGAGGGCCGTCCTTCGCCGTGTCGTTTCACCCCTACCTGCAGCAGCTATGCGGTCGAGGCCTTGTCGGTGCACGGCACAGCCAAGGGCCTCTGGCTCACGGTTCGTCGCCTGCTGCGTTGTCGTCCCTTCGGGCCCTCCGGCTGGGATCCCGTGCCGTTGTCCACACCTGATCAGCTTGCTGATCGCTCTCCCCACCACAAGGGTTGTGCCGCATGATCGCCATTCAGTTCTTCGAGCAGCCGGCTCGGTTGCTCGCCTGGTTCTACAGCCTCACCCACGACTACATCATTTCGATCTCGATCATGGCCTTCCTGGTCATGCTCGTCACCGCTCCCCTGGTGCTGAAGAGCACCAAGGGAATGCTGGAGATGCAGAAACTGCAGCCGGAGATGAAGAAGCTGCAGAACCTGCACCGTGGCGACCGCCAGAAGCTCAACGAAGAGATGATGAAGCTCTACCAGGAGCACAAGGTCAACCCCTTGGCCTCGTGCCTGCCGCTGGTGCTGCAGATGCCGGTGTTCATCATCATGTTTCGGGTGCTGCATGGTCTCAGCAACCGGGTGACCTGCTCGATTCCCACAGACCCGACGAAGAAGATCGCCGCCGTCTGTGATGCGTTCACCGACGGTCGCAGAGTGTTCAATCCTGCCTACCTGGATAAGGGCACCGACCTCTACAAGTCACTGGCCGGCAAGAACGAAATGCTGTCCTGGGGCCTCGATCTCTCGCGCACCCCGATGAACGTGATCACGGAGTCGTTCGGGAAGGGCCTGATCTATGCCCTCCTGGTCGTGGCCTTGGGCGTGCTCTACTTCGCCCAGCAGAAGATGGTGGCGTCTCGCGCCGCAGTGTCGCCGTCGGTGTCGCCGATGCAGCAGAAACTGATGCAGTACCTGCCGGTGGTGTTCGCCGTCTTCCTCGTCTTCTATCTCACCGGTCTGGTGATCTACTACATGGCGCAGGCCGTGTTCCGTATTGGCCTGAACTTCTACATCACCGCTCGGTTCTACAAGCACGAGCATTCGCTGGGCCGTGTCGCGCAGCGTGCCGGTGAGGAAGCGCGAGAGATCGCAAAGAAGGACGGCGGTGGCGGCGGCATGTTTGCTCAGGCCAAGCGAGACATGGCAGCAGCCAAGGCGCAGCCGGCCAAGGCTGGCCCGTCCAGCACCGTGAGCAAGCGGCTCACGCCCCCGAAGAACAAACCAACCCCTGTCGCCGGCCGCACCGCGGCTCGGCCGCAATCCACGGGGAAGGCCGCTCGCCCGAACGGCACCGGCCGTCCCCCCAAGAAGAAGTAGCAGGTCAGACACGATGGAATGGGTGGAAACCACCGGCAAGACGATTGCCGAAGCCAAGGAGAAGGCGCTCGATCAGCTCGGCGTGCTGGATGAGGACGCCGAGTTCGACGTCCTCGAGGAGCCCAAGCAGGGTCTCTTCGGCAGAGTACGCGGCGAGGCCCGCGTTCGGGCCCGTGTGCGTCCGACGCAGGCTCGCCAGAAAGTTGACCGCCGTGATCGCAAACGCACGGACAAGGGCGACAAGACCGAAAGGCCCGTCAAGCAGGCTGCAGGAGAGACAAGCACCGGCACAGGTGAGGATGCACCCGCACCACGCGCCGCTCGCCAACGTTCGGCCACAGCACCCGCCAAGGCAGCCAAGGCCCCGCAACAGGCCAGAACCAACCCCAACCCGAAGCCGTCGAAGGACAGCGAACCCAAGGAGCAACTCGTGGACGCACAGCAGGTGGGCGAAGAGGCAGTTCGCTTCATGACGGATCTGGTGTCGGCCTTCGGCCTCTCGGGCACCGCAGAACTCGTCCAAGATGGCGATGACCTGGAGGTTCGCGTGCACGGCCAGGAGCTCGGCTTGCTCGTCGGCCCCCGCGGCACCACCTTGCAAGCCGTGCAGGACCTGGTTCGTGTGGCCGCACAGCGTCGCCTCGGCGATCACGACACGCGCCTGCGAGTCGACGTCGGTGGCTACCGCGAGCGTCGTCGCGTCGCGCTCGGCACGTTTGCCGCCCAGATGGCCGACGAGGTCAAGGCATCAGCAGTCGCCCGCGTGCTGGAGCCGATGTCCTCAGCTGATCGGAAGGTCATCCACGACTCACTCGCCGAAGTGGAGGGCATTGTCACCCGGTCGGAAGGCGAAGATCCGTCGCGTCGGGTCGTCATCGCCCCGGCGAATGGCTGACGATTCCGCATTGCTGGGTGCGCTCAGCGCCATCCAGGCGCGTGGCGCAATTGGTGAGGCATCACTGGCCGACGCAGTTCGGCACGCCGATCAGTTCGTTGCAGTACTTCCTGACACAGCCCGCTCCTTGGCCGATCTCGGCTCGGGGGGCGGGCTGCCTGGTTTGGTGATCGCTGTACGCCGCCCGGATCTGTTGATCACGCTGGTCGAGCGTCGTCGTAGCCGAGCCGATCTGCTGTCGCGAGCCGTGCGGGCATTGGACCTGTCCTCACGAGTCTCGGTGCTCGCAGATGACGTCCGCCGCTTGGCTGCATCATCTGCCGGCTCGTTCGACGTGGTGACGGCTCGTAGCTTTGCGGCGCCGCCGATCACTGCAGACTGGGCCGGGCGGCTTCTCCGTTCGGGCGGTCTGCTGGTGGTCAGCGAACCACCCGAGGACGACCTCAGCCGGTGGCCGAGCGACGTGCTGCGCAAGGTCGGCCTGGTCGATGACGGCCGGGTCCACGGCGTACGCCGCTTCTTACGCGTCTAGGCGCGCGGGGCGTTCCACGTGGAACACTGACGGGTGGAGCACGCCTGGTGCGGGGGAGTCCGAGTGTTCCACGTGGAACGGTCCGGCGGGCCGAAATCCTCCACTTCCAGGTACTGCGACTGTTCCACGTGGAACACCAGCCGGCGCACAGCCGCGTAGTACCTGGTAGATGGCTATGCACCGAGTTGTCGTCGTGCTCCGGTAGCCTGAGATCATTGCCCCCGCCAAGTGCAGCTCATTTGGGCATGAGCGTGCAGGAGATGTTCCTTGATGACCTCAGCCGCTGCTGGTAGCCGTCCTCTCCCCCGTGTCATCGCGATCGCCAACCAGAAGGGCGGTGTGGGCAAGACGACAACCACCGTCAATTTGGGTGCCTGCCTGGCCGACCTCGGGTACCGCACGCTGGTGATCGATCTCGACCCGCAGGGGAATGCCTCCACCGGGCTCGGTATCGACAACCGAGGCTTGGCGACATCGATGTACCACGTGATCATGCACGAGGTGCCGCTGGAGAACTGCGTCGAGCCCTCCGCCGTGAAGAACCTGTTCGTCGCCCCTGCCAGCCTTGATCTGGCCGGCGCGGAGATCGAGCTCGTTCCTGCGTTCAGTCGCGAGAATCGTCTGCGGAACGCGATTCGCGCCGTGCTCGACGATTATGACTACATCCTGATCGACTGTCCCCCGTCGTTGGGCCTTCTCACCGTCAACGGTCTCAACGCCGCATCCGAGGTGCTGGTGCCGATTCAATGCGAGTACTACGCGCTGGAGGGTCTTGGGCAACTACTGCGCAACGTCGACCTCGTCAAGCGCAACCTCAACCCCACGCTGGAGGTGAGCACCATCGTCTGTGTGATGTACGACGCACGCACGAAGCTCGCCGAGCAGGTGGTCAGGGAAGTACGCGAACACTTCGGCGACAAGGTCTGTCGGACGGTCGTACCACGGACGGTGCGCCTGTCGGAGGCGCCCTCGTTCGGTCAGCCGATCACCACCTTCGATCCCACATCTCGCGGCGCCACGGCGTATCGCAGCGTCGCCAAGGAGGTCAGCGGTGGCCCGTCTCAGCGGACTCGGTAAAGGGCTCGGAGCCCTCATCCCAGCTGACGCCTCTTCGGGGGCTGACAGTGACCAGCCCAGGCTGGAGGACCTGCCGATCAGTAGCATCGTGCCCAACCCTCACCAGCCGCGTGTGCACTTCGACGAGGAGTCACTGTCGGAACTGGTGGCCTCGGTGCTCCAGATCGGCGTGCTGCAGCCCGTGCTGGTGCGTCCGGCGGGGGAGGACGGCACCTATGAGTTGATTGCCGGCGAGCGCCGGTGGCGAGCTGCGCGACGCGCCGGATTGGCCGTGATTCCCGCGATCATCCGAACCACAGATGATCTCGGGTCGGTCGAGCGCGCGCTGGTGGAGAACCTGCACCGCGAGGACCTGACACCACTCGAGGAGGCGGCCGCCTACCAACAGCTGATCGAGGACTTCTCGCTCACACACGAGCAGGTGGCCACTCGCGTCGGCAAGAGTCGGTCGGCAGTCAGCAACACGTTGCGCCTGATGTCGCTGCCGCCGGCAATCCAAGCGTTGCTGGCCGATGGCCGGCTCTCGGCGGGCCACGCAAAGGCCCTGCTCGGTACACCTGACCGAGCGTTCCAAGAGCAGCTTGCCCGGCGCGCTGCCAGCGAGAGCTGGTCGGTACGGATGTTGGAGGATGCGGTACGGGATCGTGGTGGTGCGGCCGCCGCTGATGACGGCAAAGAAGCGGCGGCACCCGCAGGGCGGGTCGGTGATGGCGCCGGGCTCACGGGCGCCACTCGCCTGCGTCCCCCTGGCCTCCTCGAGCTCGAGGAGCTATTGGCGGAGTACTTGTCCACACGCGTGAGCGTCACCATGGGAACACACAAGGGCAAAGTGGTGATTGAGTTCGCAGATCTTGAGGACCTAGAGCGCATTTACCACCAAATGACCACTGTGAGTGACGTAGACTAGGGATACTCTCACATTCCGTCGAAGTTACCGCCGGAAACCTCTGCATGAGGGTTACGCACACCTGTGAGCAATGCTGTGGATAAAGTGTCAACGTTCGCGTAAGATCCACAGGTCAAGCGCGTGGAGGACGGCAGTCGCCAACTGTGGGGTGGCGTCGGTGACTGCGCGCACAGGGCCGAGCGTCATCAGTACCGCCGGCATGCGCGTCTCGCGCAACACCGGAAGACGCATCCCGCTGACAGCCGGCGCCATGCCGGCTACTCCGGCGAGCTGTTCGGCAATCAACTCCGCCAACTCGCGCCCTCCCGCTGACTCGAAGCCCGGCACCTGGTAGTAGTGGGCGATCGCGCTGGGCTCGGTGTGGCCCTCGAACCCGATGTAGACGTTGGCGCCGAAGTGGTTCGCAGCGACTGCCTGCGTCACCGCATCTGGTTCGTCCAGCGGCATCACGGTGGCGCCACGCTGGCGAAGCTCGCGGGCCAGTGTGCGGGTGAGTGCGCTGAGACCGCCGAACTGACCGAGCACCACCCGGCAGGTGGCCACTGACTCGAAGCCCGCCCGCAGGCGTTCGCGCTCGCGGACGGCGCCCACACCAGGCCCTGAACCGGTTTGGCCACTGACCCGAATGAGGATGCGCAGTGTCTCGGGGCCGCACACGCCGTCGCTGGCCACACCGCAGTTCGATTGGAAGTCCTCCAAGGCCTGCGCCGTGCGCGGCCCGAAGATCCCGTCGACGCGTCCACAGTCGAAGCCCAGGCGCGCCAAATGTGACTGCAGGTCGGCGACATCGTCGCCGCGGATGTTCGGTGATGTCAGGTGCAGACCACGGTCGCCGAGCTTCCAGCTGGCTTCCACCAGGGCTGTCCAGGTGTGTTCGTCGCAGACACCGTCGGCACGCATGCCCCGGGCCTGCTGGAACCCGCGCACAGCGTGCTCCGTCGCAGCACAGAACGTGCCCGCCTCGGCACCGGTGGCGGGTACGAAGCCGGCAGCGCCGAGGCGACGTTGCAGATCGCGGATTGCCTCGCCGTGCTGACCGGGCGTCAGCGGGAAGTAGGCAGGAATTCGTTCAGCTCCTGAAGGAGTTGGCCCTTGCCCTTGGCGCCGACCAGACGCTTGCGCACCTCACCCTGATGGAAGACCAGCAGCGTGGGAATGCTCATCACGTTGAACCGCATGGCGATGTCGGGGTTCTCGTCGACGTTGAGCTTGGCGATGGTGATGCCCGGCTGCTCGGAGGCGATCTCGCCGAGGATCGGGGCGATCATCTTGCAGGGACCACACCATTCGGCCCAGAAGTCGACGAGGATTGGCTTGTCGCTGGAAGCGACGGTCTCATCGAAGGTGGAGGTGGTAAGGGTGACGATGCCATCGGCCATGGCTGGTCCTTTCGCTGGGGAACGTGATGCTATCGCCCTACAACCGGTCGGGCAGGCACATGATTCCGCGTGGTCAGGTGTGTGACGCGTGACCGTTGGCCTCGAGCCAACGCTCGGCGTCGATCGCGGCGGTGCAGCCGCTCCCGGCGGCAGTGATCGCCTGGCGGTAGGTGTGGTCCTGTACGTCGCCACAGGCGAACACGCCATCGACGTCGGTGAACGACGAGCCCGCTCTGGTGATCAGGTACCCGTTGTCCTCCATCGCCAGCACGCCCTTGAACAGATCGGTGTTGGGGCGGTGGCCGATGGCGACGAACAGGCCGGTGACCGGCAGCGTGCGGACCTCGCCGGTGCGCACGTCGCGTACGACGGCGCCCTCCAGCTTGTCGGTGCCGAGCAGATCGTCCACCACCGTGTTCCACACGATCTCGATCTTGGGGTTGTTGAACGCTCGATCCTGCATGATCTTGCTGGCCCGCAGCTCGTCGCGGCGCACGATCAGGCTCACCTTGGAGGCGAACTTGGTGAGGAAGCCGGCTTCTTCGATGGCACTGTCGCCACCGCCGACCACGGCGATCTCGTGGCCGCGGAAGAAGAACCCATCACAGGTGGCGCAGGTGGACAGACCGTGGCCCATCAGCCGGGTCTCTGCCTCGAGGTTGAGCAACAGGCTCTGGGCGCCGGTGGAAACGATGACAGCGTCGGCGGTGTGCTGTTGCTCGCGCACCCACACCTTGTACGGACGCTCGCTGAAATCGACGGCAGTGACCTTCTCAGTGAGGAACTCGGCGCCGAACTTGGCTGCCTGCTCGCGCATGCGGATCATCAGGTCGGGGCCCATGATGCCGTCCGGGAAGCCCGGGAAGTTCTCGACCTCGGTGGTGAGCATCAGCTGACCCCCTGGCTGATCGCTGGTGCTGCTCGGTTCGCCTTCGATGACCAGAGGGCTCAGGCTCGCCCGGGCGGTGTAGATGGCGGCGGTGAGGCCTGCCGGGCCCGAGCCGATGATGACGATCGGGTGATGGCTCATGCGTGCTGCTCGTCCTTGGCGCGACGGGCGCGCAGCGCAATGAAACCGCTGAGCATCAGGAGCATGCCGAGCGCGAGGTAGGACATCCACACTGCCCGGCCGTGGCTCACCCAGAAGCCGAGGATCTCGCGGAAGGTGCCGAGCAGCAGGATCACGACGAGAGGAAGTGCGACGAGCGCGGCGATCAGCGCCAGCACCCCGAAGACAACGCCACGGGAGGCCTTGACAGCGTTGTCGGTGGCGACGGTGCGGACCTTGCCGACGACTCGCTCGACCGTGTCGGCGAGGTCGGGGGCCCAGTTGGGATCGGTGAAGGGGTTACCCGGCATGGCGTGAGCCTACCCGCGGTGAGGTGGCCGTGGGGAGGGCGTCACCACAGGCTGAGCGCCAGCGAGGCGATGGCGCCGTGATAGGTGATCATCACCGCGGGGCCCATCCAGCCGTGCGGGCTGACGAACTGACGCCAGCCCAACAGCGCGTCACTGACGACGAACAGGGTGGTGCCGGCGACGACCCACGGTTGACCCGTTGCCCAACCGCAGATCGCCATCGATGAGATCACAGTGAGGTAGGCGAGCACGGGCATGCGCAGGGCAGCATCCTGCGCCGCTGCCGCGGCGACGATGCGCCGTCCGGCGGTGGCGATGAGGAGAGCCGCCAGGACGCCGGCGCCGGCGCCGAGCCACCAATCGGACATGCCGTACTGCGCGAAGAGTGCGATGAACACGAGATGGCCGAGCAGGAAGCACGCGAGACCGATCACGAACTTGTCGATGACCGGCATGAGGGCGACGTCACCGCACAGGCACAACATCAATGCCACGACAGCGATGGTGATGTGCGACGCGGGCGCACCCGACACGAGCGCGAGGCCGATCACGAGCAGCGTGGTGAGCGGCTTCGTCCAGGTCTCGATGCGGTCGTTCTCGCGCACTCGCGACCACCAGTTGGCGAGTGCCGCGACTGCGGTGGCGACGAGCAGTATGACCTGCACGGTGACCTGCACGGTGACCTGCACGACAGGCCTCAGGGGGCGGCGCTGACGAGCACCGTGCAGTCGTCGGCGATCGCGCTGGTCACACCGGTGACCGTATCGCGTGCGGCGATCCCGAACATGCCGTCGTAGAAGATGTCGGCGAGATACACCTGGGTGTCGCTGAGGCAGGCCACGGCTGCGCCGTGGGACGAGGCCGTGCGCTGGTCGATGTTGCTGGCGGGGACGCCGGCGGCAGGGTCTGCGTCGTTCGCGGCGGGCGAGGGCAGTGCTGCCAGATCTGCGGGCGTGTTGATCACGGTTGCGACACTGCCCGCCGAATTGATCGAGCCGATCGTGGATGGTGGAGCCATTGCGGGAACGGACTCTGCGGCGCTCTCGACTTGTACGTCGCCACCACCGACGGCGTCCATCTGGGTCTTCGCAGCGCTGTCGGCGCTGGACGAACTGTCGCTCTTGCCACCGAGTTGGGTGATGCCGAGACCGACGACGCCGAGCACGGCAACGGCGGCTGCGACGCCCATCACTCGGGAAGGCCACCGCCGCCGAGATGCGAGGGAGATGACAGGCGCAGACGCTGCAGGTTCGAGATCGGCAGCGCAGGCAGCGGGCGCGACCTGTTGCTCGTCGAACACGGCGAGCGCTGCGGCCAGCGCGGCTTCGCGAGCTGCGATCGGTGCGGGAGGAACATCAGCGAGTTGCGTGCGCACCGACTGGAACGCGGCAACCATCGCCTGCAGTTGCGCTGTGGCGGCCACATCGGCGCGTGCGTCCGGGCTGTTGTCGCCATCGAGGTGGCTGCTGGCCAACTCGTGCAGGGAGGTGAGGTCGTCGTCGTTCATGGCGAATCAGTCGGGGCAGAGGTTGGACGATCAGCGAGGGCGTCGCGGTTCCCGTCGGCGCGGGAAATTGTTGCTGCCAGCAATCCGCGACCTCGCGCGATGCGGCTCTTGACAGTGCCGATCGGCACGTCCAGCACGGCGGCGATCTCCGCGTAGTCGAGGTCGCCCACGTCGCGCAGCACCACGGGGATGCGGAAGTCCTCGGGAAGCGCAGCCAGCGCAGCGTCGATCAGGTAACGATCACCGAGCTGTTCGATCCGCACGCCGGAGTCAGGGTCGGCGACCTCGTGGGAAGGACCTTCGTCGTCCCGGTCGCGGCCAGCGACGAGTGGACGCCGCCGCCGCCGGCGGAGCTCGTCGAGGCTGGCGTTGGTCGCGATGCGGTAGGCCCATGTGCCGAACGAGGCGCGCCCGTCGAAACGGGCGAGACCGCGCACCATCGCGATCATCGCCTCCTGAGCGGCGTCGGCGGCGTCGGCATCGTTGCCGGTGATTCTGCGGCAGACCGCATAGACACGGTCGTAGTGGCGGCGGAACAGGTGGTCGAGCGCGCTCCGATCACCGCCTTGGGCTGCAGCCACGAGCGCGCGGTCGTCGAGTGGCGCAGCCATGAAGCGCAGGCTAGTGCCCGCCGGCGAGCCGGTGGAGGCGCGCCCCGTTCAGTTGAGGCTGATCTCGTTGATGACGCCACGGAACGGGTTGTCGGTGCAACCCTCGTCAGTGGCCAACTCGTTGAACGACACCAGCACGTAACGAGCGGGCGCGACCAGCTCCACAGCGACCGCCGCGGCCTCCTGGCCGTCGAAGGAGCCCACGGCGTCGCCCCAACCGGCGAACGAGCTTGGTGCATCGCTGTCGCCGGACGCGAAGACCTTCAACTGGTACGGCGCGCTGCCGATGGCAACCGTGAAGGTGCCGCTGCGGGCGCTGCCGAGATCGACGATCAACCCGACACCCTGCTTGCCCCCGAGGAAACGGTCGCTGTAGCAGACGGTCTTCCAGGCGGTGGTGAGATCGTTGTCGGTGACGAGACCGGCGAGTTCGTCGCGCTCCACGTCGTCACCGTCGGGGTCGAACGTGCGCACGGACAACGACGCGGGCGCCAGGCCCGCACTCTCGGTGGACGGCGTGGACTGGCCCGGGACGGTGGTGGTGGCCGGCGTGGATCCCTGCGGGTCCTCGTTGCCCATCGTGACCCACAGCACAAGACCGACGATGAAGGCCGCCAGCAGCAGGCCACCGACGACCACCATCGATGGGGTGCGGTTCTGTTCGAACTTGCGGTTCGGCTGCTGGCGTGGCCGCGAGGTGGACGGCGGGGTGCGATCGACGCGCACGGGCGCACCGGCGGCTCGGCCGGGACGCACTGGCTGGTAACCGCCGACAGGCGTGACGTTGCGGTTGCTCGACACGGGGCTGGTTCGACGTGGCACCGTGTCGCGGGCCGAGGACGGCGGGCCGGAGCGCGCGCCGGGGCCGGTGGCACTCGGGATGGTGGCGGCGCCTCCGGGTGGCGTGCCCGTGCGAGACAGATCCCGGCTGGTGTCGCCCGTGACGTCGTGGCGCGGTTGGCCGGCGATGCGCTGCAACTCGTTGCGCACCTCGGCGCCGGTGGCGTAGCGCTCCTCGGGCTTGCGGTGCAGCAGGCGATGGATCAGTTGGGCGAGGCCGTAGGGCAGGGTGGGCCGCAGCCGGGTCAGATCGGTTGGATCACGGTTGAGCCGGGCGAGGGCCGTGTCGGCATCGGTCTCTCCGAGGAACGGCACTCGGCCGGCGAGGCACTCGTAGAGCACCAGACCCAGCGAGTAGAGGTCGGCGCGGCCGTCGAGCTTTCTGCCGCGCACCTGCTCGGGCGAGAGGTACTTCGCGGTGCCCATCATCACGTTCGGACTGGTGAGGTCCTCCTCGTTGCTGCCGAGGCCCTTGGCAATGCCGAAGTCGGTGAGCAGCACCCGTCCGTCGGAGGTGATGAGGATGTTGCCCGGCTTGATGTCACGGTGCACCAGGTGGGCCTGGTGGGCGCATTCGAGAGCCGCCGCGACACACGCACCGATGTGCATGGTGAGGTCCGGGCTGAGTCGCTTCTGCTCGTCGAGCAGTTGGCGCAGGCTCTTGCCGTTGACCAGCTGCATGACGACGGCTTGGCGTCGCTCGGCACCGATCGTGTCCTCGATGGTGTCCTCGATGGTGTCGTAGATCGCGACGATGTTGGGGTGGCTCAGCTGAGCCACCGCGATGGCCTCGCGGCGGAAGCGTTCGGCGACGATCGGGTCGGCGGCCAGGGCCGGCTTGAGGAGCTTGACGGCCACCTGGCGAGCGAGCAGGAGGTCGGTGCCGAGCCACACCTCCGCCATGCCACCTTGCGCGAGTCGTCGCTCCAGCCGGTAGCGCTGGGCGAGGATGGCGGGCGGCAGCGAGGGTGGGTTCGCGCCAGGCGAGGTGGGAGACATGTCCGCTCGTCGACGATAGTGGCGGGCGGCCACCGTTGTCGGGCAATCGGCGGTGCGGTCACCGCCCGGACCGGCTGTTCAGCCGCTGACGCGCCCAGTCTCGTAGGCCCACATCGCGATCTCCACGCGGTTGCGGGCACCGAGCTTGGTCATCAAGCTGGCGATGTGGGTCTTGGCGGTGCTGAGGCTGATGTGCAGGTCGGCGGCGATCTCCGCGTTGGTGCGGCCCTTCGCGACCGTGAGGAGCACCTCCTCCTCCCTGTCGGTCAGCGCCTCGGTCGGCTGTGGCGGTTGCAATGCTCGCGCGTGTTGCGCGAAGCCGGCGAGCAGCCTGACTGTGACGCTGGGGGCAATGAGCGCGTCGCCCTCGGCCGCGGCGTGCACGGCCTGTACCAGCAGTTCCGGGCCGCAGTCCTTGAGGAGGAACCCGCGTGCGCCCGCGCGCAGCGCGCCGTGGACGTACTCGTCGAGATCGAAGGTGGTGATGATCACGATCGCCATCGGGTCGGCGACCTGTGGGCCGGCCAACTGACGGGTGGCCTCGATCCCGTCCATCTCCGGCATGCGGATGTCGAACAGGCACACGTCGGGCCGCAACTGGCGGGCGATGGCGACGGCCTCACGACCATTGGCCGCTTCTCCGACCACCTCGATGTCGGGCTGCGCGTCGAGGATCATCGCCAGCCCGGTGCGAACGAGGAGTTGATCGTCGGCGACGACGACGCGGATGGTCACGTTGCTGCGCCGTGGCGTGGGAGTACGGCGGTGATGGCCCAGCCGCGCCCGACAGCTGGACCGGCTTCGAGTGTGCCGCCGAGCAGCATGGTGCGTTCCTTCATCCCGATCAGCCCGTAACCGGGCGATGTGCCGGCGTTGAATGCGGCAGGGTCACCGTCGTCGCGCACGGTGAGGCGGATGTGGTCGGCGTCGCCGGCGACCTCGACCTCGACACGGGTGGCGTGGCGTGCGTGGCGGATCGCGTTGGTGATCGACTCCTGGGCAAGGCGGTAGACGGCGGCACCGGTGCTCGGCCGCAGATCGTCGAGACCTTCGTCGACGTGTACTGCGACGGTGGGGTTGCTACCGACGTGGCGGGCGAGTTTCGCGATGTCGGCAACGCCGCGCTGTGGGGTGAGGTCAGGACCCTCGCCACCGCGGAGTGCGGAGACCATGAAACGCATCTCGGCGAGGGCACGAGAGGCCTCGGACTCGATTGCCTCCAATGCGCGGGCGGCCGCCGCAGGGTTGGAGGCGGCGACGGTCCGCCCGGCCTGGGCCTGGATCACGATCGCGGATACGTGGTGGGCGACGGTGTCGTGCAGTTCGCGTGCCAACTGCTCGCGCTCGCGCAATTTGACCTGATCGGTCTCGCGGGACCTGGCCGTTGTTCGGTACCGAATGGCGGCTCCGAGGGCGGCGGGGAGCAGCAGGAACAGCGCGCCACCGGCCGCTTCACCCCAGTTGTTGACACCGTTCGGCCCGTGCGGCGCGTGAGCAGCGACCACCATCGCCATGCCGATGATGCAGTGGGCGCCCGAGGCCCAACGCAGCAACGCGTAGGGGAGCAGGAGGAGGGCCGCCGAGCTGAACAGCATGGCGGAGTCGTGCGCGCCGAAGAACGTGATGCTGTCGCTGATGGCGTGAGCGGTGAACGCGATCGCGACGGCGGCCAGCGGGTGCGTGCGTCGATCCAGCATGACGACGGCGCACGCCACTCCGAGCACGAATGCCACCGGCGGCCAGCCGAGGTCGGTCCGCAGCAGCACTTCGAGGACGGTGGCGATGAGGAGACCGCCGGTGAGCACCCAGTCGCGCCAGACGCGCTCGGGCGGATTCGGGACGCGGGGCTCGGCCCACAGTTGTCGGACCGTGTTGATCACGCCGCCAGCTTAGGGACGTGCGGTAGGTGCGTGAAGTGGCCGAAAGTACGGTCTTCGCCTCAGCCGGAGGGTTGAGGCAGGTTGGACCGAAGGGGCGATGTCGTTGTCGGCCGGCGAGGGCACGATGCACGCCTACGTTCGTTCGAGGAGAGAAGAAACTGATGTCGCGAGCCCTGTATCGATTGGGACGACTGGCCGCACGGCGGCCGTGGGCCGTACTGGCAGCCTGGCTGGTGGTCGCGGTGGTCGTGGTGTCGGCGGCGTCAGCCTTCGGACGCGAGTTGGAGGATGCGTTCGAGGCACCGGGGCTGGACTCGACGGAGGCGACGGATCTGCTCACCTCCGCCGCGTCGGACGCAGCGGGCCCCACCGCCCAGGTGGTTGTGACGCCGATCGACGGCGGCTCGTTCTTTGCCTCAGCGGCCGCGCGTGCGGCCTTGGCCGAAGTGCAGTTGGCGGTGACAGCTCTCCCGAACGTGCTGGGTGCCACCGACCCAGCTGGCGCATTGGCGCAGGGCGAGGCGGCAGCGACAGCGAGTGGTTCCGTCTCGGCCGACGGGCGGGTCGCGTTGGTGCGCGTGCAATACGCAGTGCTCGACGACCTGAGCCCGAAGGATCTCGACCGACTGAAGGCGGTTGCTGCGGAGCTCGGCGATGGTTCGCCGCTGCAGGTGGAGCTCAACGGCGATCTGTTCTTCGCGTTCGAGGAGCCGGCGACGAACGTCGGCGAGTTGATCGGCCTCTTCGCGGCGGTGATCATCCTGTTGCTCGCGTTCGGCTCACTGATCGCGATGGGTCTTCCCATCGGGATGGCCCTGTTCGGGTTGGCGCTCGGTATCAGCTCGATGTCGCTGATCACCTACCTGATCGAGATCCCGAGCTGGGCGCCCGACATCGCCAGCATGGTCGGCCTCGGTGTGGGCATCGACTACGCGCTGTTCGTGGTCACACGGCACCGCGAGTTCCTCGCCCGTGGGATGACTGTCGAGGAGTCCGTCGGTCGTGCCACCGCAACGGCCGGTCAGGCCGTGATCTTCGCCGGCGGCACCGTGGTCATCGCCATTCTCGGTCTTGCCGTTGCCGGTGTGCCGTTCATGACCTCGGCGGGCGTCGCCATCTCGGTCACGGTCCTGTTGATGGTCGTTGCGTCGGTCACCTTGCTGCCTGCGTTCCTCGGCCTTGCGGGGCACCGCATCAATCGTTGGGGGCTGCACCGCCGTGGCGTGCACCTGGCCGAGCCGGGCGCGCGCTGGGAACGGTGGGGCGGCCATGTCGCCCGTCACGCATGGGGTTATGCGATCGGTGTCACCGTGTTGCTGCTCGCAGTTGCGGCGCCGGTCTTCGCGATGCGGTTGGGCTTCCCCGACGACGGTTCCCAGCCCGAGGGCCGGACCCAACGTCGAGCGTACGACCTGGTCGCGGAAGGCTTCGGCCCGGGCACGAACGGCCCGCTGCTGATCGCGATCGACCTCGACGGCGACCAGTCGGTGCTCGAGCCGCTGCAGGCCGCGATCGCCGCCGATCGCGGGATTGCGGCGGTCGGTCCGGCGCAGGTGAACGATGCAGCGGGTGTCGCGACGATCGTCGCCATCCCGCGCACCGCACCGCAGGACAACGCCACGTTCGACACCATCGATCGCCTCCGGTCCGACGTCTTCCCGCTGGTCCTCGCAGGGAGTGACGCATCGGCGCATGTCGGCGGGCAGACCGCCACCTTCGGTGACATCGGCGGGCGGGTGAGTGATCGACTTGCGCTGTTCATCGCCGCCGTGCTGGTGCTGTCGTTCCTGCTGCTGACACTGGTGTTTCGTTCGGTGGTCGTCGCGTTGAAGGCGGCGCTGATGAACCTGTTGAGCATCGGCGCCGCATTCGGTGTGCTGGTGATGGTCTTCCAGTGGGGGTGGGGCAAAGATCTGATCGGGCTCGAGTCGACGGTGCCGGTGGTGGCGTTCATCCCGATGTTCATGTTCGCGATCCTGTTCGGTCTGTCGATGGACTACGAGGTGTTCCTGCTCTCCCGAGTGCGCGAGGAGTACTTGCGCACGGGCGACAACGACACCTCGGTGCTGCACGGCATCGCGATCACGGCGCGTGTGATCACCTCGGCAGCGCTGATCATGATCTCGGTCTTCCTCGGGTTCGTCCTCGGCGACGACCCGGTCACCAAGATGATGGGCCTCGGCCTGGCGACCGCGATCTTCATCGACGCAACCATCGTGCGGATGGTGCTGGTGCCCGCAACGATGAAGCTGATGGGCAACGCGAACTGGTGGCTGCCGGCGTGGCTCGATCGACGAATGCCACGCATCGACATCGACGGGGAAGCCGGTCTGCCGGAGCCGGAGATGGAGCCCGCCGCGCTGGCCGATACGACCGACCTCACCGGCGACCGACTGCTGGTGGACGCGTGAGCGCCTCCGAGCACGTCACCTACCCGGTGCGGTTGACGGTCGACTACCCGGACCGCCCGCTCGACCGGCTCACCTCGGCGTTGCGCGCCGTCACCGCGCTGCCGATCCTGGTGCTCGTCTGCCTCGTCAGTTGGGGCCGCTCGTCAGGCCTGCTGACGGTGCCGGTGGCGCTGATGGTGCTGTTCCGCCGCAAGTACCCACGCTGGTGGTTCGACTGGCACCTGCAGTTGGCTCGCTTCGAGACACGGGCATTCGCCTACCTGCTGCTGCTGGATGACCGCTACCCGTCTGCCGAGGAGGAGCAGGGGGTGCACCTGGAGATCGACTATCCCGACGCCGAACGTGATCTCAACCGCTGGCTGCCGCTGGCGAAGTGGCTGCTCGTCCTGCCCCACGTGGTCGTGATGGCGGTGCTGCTGGTCGGCGTCGTGCCGGCAACTGTTGCGGCCTGGTTCGCGATCGTGGTCACGGGCCGATATCCGCGTGGGTTGTTCGGCTACGTCGTGGGTGTGCTGCGGTGGGGTAGCAGGGTGCAGGGCTACGCGTTCACGCTCGTCACCGATCGCTACCCACCGTTCCGGCTTGCCCCGTGAGGCCGCCGCAACGGTGAAGGAACACTGGTGGCCAAGCGCGGAGTCGAACCGCCAAGTCACCCGAGGGCAACTGCTCACCGCCGTACCCCGGTAGCCGCCTCAGAGTGTGCCGGACGACGCGCCCGTTGCCAACCGCCGAAGGACACTCGTGTGAGAGGTGAGCCGGCCTACTTGATGACGCTGTAGGCGATGCCGATGGTGCCTCGACCCGTGTGGCTGCCCACCACCGGGCCGATGTCGCCGACCACGATCTCGCCGGCGTGGTGCGCACGCAGCATCTCGACGAACGAGTCGACATCGCTGCAGTCGGCGTTGAGCACCATCAGGTTCTCCACCGGACCTGCCTTGGCGAGCGTCTCGACGAGGAACGCGAGCGCCTTGCTGCGCGTGCGCTGCTTGCCGCCCTCTTCGACCTTGCCGTCGCGCACTTCGATGATCGGCTTGATCGAGAGCACCGAGGCGAGCATGGCCTTGGCGCCACCGATGCGGCCGCCCTTCTTGAGGTTCTCGAGCGTGTCGAGTGCGCCCCACACCTTGGTACGGGTGGCCAGGTCGGTGGCGCGGTCGACCACGGCCTGGTGGCTGGCGCCTCCGGCTGCGAGGCGGGCGGAGTCCATCACGATCGCGCCCAGTCCCAGCGTGCACTGCTGGCTGTCGACGACGGTGACCGAGATCTCCGACGCAACGCCACGCGCCGCCAGTTCGGCGGACTGCATCGTGGCACTGAGCCCTGCGCTGAGGCTGATGACCACGATGCTCGTTGCGCCCTGTGCGGCGAGCTTTCGGTAGGCGGCCTCGAACTGGCCGGGCGCCGGCGCGGCGGTCTCGGGCAGGGTGGCCGACGCGGCGCACTTCGCCCAGAACTCGGCCGGGGTGAGATCCGCACGGTCGACATACTCGTGGCCGTCGATGCGGATGGTGAGAGGGACGATTTCGATCCCGAGTTCATCGGCGACGTGCTGGGGCAGGTCGCACGCGGAGTCGGTGACGATACGGACGCTGTTGGTGCTCACGAGTGTGGGAGGGTACTCGTTGCGGCGTCGGGTGACAGCCCTGAGCCGTCGTCGGTGTCGGTCGTGGTGCTGCTCGCCGTGTTGGCGGCGTCGCGACCGAGGGTCGTCGGGTGCTTGTTGATCGACGTCGCAGCCAGCGCCGCCAGACGCGCACGGCGGTTCTTGCGCATGTGGCGTACCCACCACGAGAGGACGACGAGCAGCAACGCTCCGGTGATCAGGTTGCCGAGGCCGCTGAGCACCGTCACGCTCGCGGTGAGCGGCACGGGTGGGGCGAGCGGCGTGTTGCCGTCGGGGGTGAACACCTGCATGCTCGCGGGGAATCGGCCGTTGGTAAGGGTCTCGATCCGGATCCGTACCTCGGTGAAGCTCTGCGGGGGCAGCTCCTGGACGACATCACCGTCAGGGAACTTCAACTTCGACGACGTCATGCGCACTCGTACCGTGAGTGCGATGTCGCTGTTGTTGTACAGCTTGATCGGCACCGTCGTGCTGCGGCCGGTGAGGCTGAACGAAAAGCCGGCCGGCAACTCGATGGCGGTGCGGATCGCGGTCATCTCGGCTCTGATCTCGCCGACCATCCGGGCGACCTGCTCGTCGCTGAGCGCGTCGGTCGGGAGGACGTCGATCCGCGCGCGCCAGTTGCCGACGCGGACGCCGCCGTCGGCGAGCATCCCTGCGGTGCTGGCTGCTTCGAAGGTGAGCTCGCCGACGAGGGAGGTACGAACCGTCAGGTCGTGGAGCGGCACGGTCGGGAGCCCGACGATGATCTCGCGACCGTCGATCATCAGGCGATCGGTGCGCACACCCAACAGATCGAGCGTGGTTGGCGCGAGCGCGGGCGTCGTCAGCAGTGAGGAGATCGCGGCGTACGTCGTGGGGTCGGGCGGCGAAAGGTCGGGGGTACCAAGGGTGACGCCATGGCGGCTCGGGTCGCCTCCGCTGTCGACGATCTGCTGGCGGTAGGCGAGTAGGTCGGTGATCGCATAGATGCCCGTGAGCGCCGGCGTCGAGGTGGGTCTGGCCAACACGGGGCCGAGCAGACGGTCGGTCACCGTCAGCCCCACCGTCACCCCGGGGGCCACCTCGACCTGCACGAGCTGGGAGAAATCGGTGAAGACGCCGGTCGTGTTCGGCAACGCATCGAACACCTCAGGGGTGGTGACCATCAACCGGGCGCCCAGATCGCGGAGGAGGGCGCCGCCGTCCTGCGTCAGTGCCGAATCCAGGAATGCGAGTGTGCGCCGCGATGGTTTGGCGACGATGCCGGCGAGGTCGTCCTCGCCGTCGCGCAACCATTGCGTGTACAGGGTGCTCGATCCGGCTGCGGCCGCCGACGACGGGTCGAGCGGGCTTCGTGGCGACGACAGCACGTCGTGGCGCGCGATCGCTGCCGCGACGCGTGCCACGAGCTCGGCGCCCGCCTCGCTGCTGGCAGCGACAGCGGTGAGGAGCGCCGGTGGCACGCGCACGGCCACGGTGGTGGTGCTGGCTTCGAGCACCTGCGTCAGCTGGGTGAGTTCGGCGATGATCTCATCGGTGACGATCACCTCGCGGAGGTCGTCGAAGGCGACCTCCGAACGAGTGGTCATCGCGAACGCAACCGGAAGCGCGACCTCTGGTTCCTCGTCGGGCCCAGGGAGGCGGTGCACGAAGGTGAGCACGTCGGCGAGGACCTCGCCGCCCGCCCGCAACTCGATGAGGACGGGGTAGAGGCCCGTCTTCGAGAGCTGTAGCGCGTCGCGAGTTCGTGTGGTGGTCTCGAGCAGCACGCTCGCCGCCACGTGGCCGGGCACCGGCTGAGGAAGCAGGGCGGCTGCCAGCTCGACGCTGTCGACGCTGCGCGGCAGTTCGCGCAACCGCGCAGCGGCGACCTCGTCACGGGTGACGACCGGGCGGAAGGCCGTGACGACGACGGTCGCGTCGGTCTGGACCGAGAGGTCGGCAACGCCGACGAGATCGAGTACGAACACGATCGTGCCGTCGGGGGCGATGTCGTACGGCGTCTGTGAGACGAGCCCGATGGCGCGGATCGACGCGTGAGCCGTCGAGGCACCCACCTGCAACAGACCGACCTGCAGTGCCAGTGCGGCGACCATGCCCAACAGCGCCCACGCGGGCATGGCGCGCATGGCGCGCCGGCGAACGCTCAGCCGCGTCACGTGAGTGCCTGTTCGTAGACGCGCAGGCGGTCACCGAGACGACGAAAGCCGGTGGTCTCGTAGAGATGCAGGGCCGGTTCGTTGTCGATCGGGGTGTTGACCAGCACCCGCTGCACGCGCCAGCGGGCCGACCACTGCAGCGAGTCCAGCACGAGCGCGCGGCCCAACCCCTGGCGTTGTGCGTGAGGGTGGACCGCGAGTCGTTGCAAGAAGCCCTGCTTTCCGTCACGGCCAGAGATCGCATAGGCGGCGAGCGCTCCGCTGGTGTCGTCGACGCAGCGGGCGCGGTGTCGAGGAGTTGCAGAACAGACGTCGCCCACGGCGAGCGGCTGCAACGCCCACTGATCACCGAATGCGCTGAGATCGATCGCGCTGGCCGCGGCGTGCTTCGTGACGAGCAGTCGGTTCGTGGAGACCGAGCGATGCGCGGCACGGCCCGGTGCGAGGTGCTCCAGCAGCACCAGTTCCTGGATCACGTGGAAGCCCGCGGTCTCCGCTCGAAGCCCGGCGCTGGTGGCCAAGGCGGTGGTGCGCACCGTGGTGTACCCCAGATCGCGCAGTTCGTCGGACCACCGCCGCAGGTCGGCCAGTGACGGCAGGGTGTGCTGTTGGTACATCACCAGCTGCGCGGTGCGGGGTTGGAACGACCACGGCCGGACACGGCACGAGACACCGTGTGCGCCGATCACGATCGTCGGACCCGGCGCGGCGCTGTCCTGATCGTCGCCCTGCAGCGGTTCCCTGCGCACCGGCTTGCTGTTCACGGCTCTGACGGTAGCGGTTCGGACCGAACGCCCTTCGTCGCCAACGACAGGCCCGATAGCGTCGCAGTTCGTGACCGTGCTCTTCGCCACCCATGCCGCGTACCTCGAGCACCTCGCCGGGCCGCGCCACCCGGAACGCCCCGAGCGGCTGCAGGCAGTGCTCGACGGCGTCGAGTTGGCCGGCCTGCACGACGCGCTCGAGCCGATCGAGCCAGAGCCTGCGACCCGCGTCGATTTGGAACGTGTGCACCCGGCGCCGTATCTCGACCGCATCGAGGGCATCTGTGCGGCAGGTGGTGGCAGGCTCGATGCCGACACCTACGCGAGCGCCGGTTCGTGGCATGCAGCGACACTCGCCGCGGGAGCGGGCCTCACTGCGGTTCGTGCCCTTCAGGACGGTCGCGGCACCGCTGCATTCTGCGCGGTGCGCCCACCCGGTCATCACGCCACCGCGCACGAATCGATGGGGTTCTGCTTCGTCAACAACGTTGCGGTCGTCGCCGCCGCGCTGGCCGATCAAGGCGAGCGGGTGATGATCTTCGACTACGACGCCCACCATGGCAACGGCACGCAGGCCGTCTTCTACCACGACCCGCGGGTGTTGTTCGTCAGCCTCCATCAGTGGCCGCTGTATCCCGGCACGGGCCGCCACACCGAGGTCGGCGAGGGGTCCGCGCGTGGCATGACGGTCAACATCCCTCTGCCTCCCGGGGCCACCGGCGATGTCTACCTCTACGCCTTCGACGAGCTGGTGGCGCCGATCGCGGATCGCTTCCGGCCCACGTGGGTGATCATCTCTGCGGGGTTCGACGCCCACCGCAACGACCCGATCACCGAGCTCGCGCTCGCGGCCGGCGATTACGCCCCTCTCACGGCCCGTGCGCTGTCGCTGGTGCCCGCCGGTAGACGGCTGGTGATGCTGGAGGGCGGCTACGACCTCGAGGCACTCACGCTCTCGTCCGCAACCGTGCTGCGTCAGCTGGCCGACGAGGGTGGTGTGCCGTGGGAGAAGGCCACGGCCGGCGGCCCCGGCGGCGGCGCCGTGCGAAGGGCGCGCGACTTCTGGGACCACGAGGAGCTGCTGTGATCCCACCCCGCTTCCAGCCTGTGCTGGCCGAACTGGCGCCGCTCAGCGACCGGTTCCGGGCCGCCGGCCACCGCCTGTACCTGGTGGGTGGCAGCGTGCGCGACCTGCTGGCCGGCGACACCGCGCCGGGCGACCTGTACGACTTCGACGCCACCACCGACGCCCGCCCGGCCGAGATCAAGCGGCTGCTGCACGGCTGGGCCGACGCGATCTGGACGCAGGGCGAGCGGTTCGGGACGATCGGGGCGAAGAAGCACGGGCCGCACGGCGACCGCATCTACGAGATCACCACCCACCGCGCCGAGGCGTACCACGACGATTCACGCAAGCCCGACGTCGAGTTCAGCGACCGCATCGAGGCCGATCTGTCGCGGCGCGACTTCACGATCAACGCGATGGCACTGGAGCTCACCACCGATTCGCCGACGCTGGTCGACCCGTTCGGTGGTGCGGCGGATCTGATCACCCGCACGCTGCGCACCCCGCTGGCCCCGGAGATCAGCTTCAGCGACGATCCGCTGCGGATGCTGCGCGCGGCGCGGTTCATCGCCCGGCTGCAGGCCACCCCTGTGCCCGAGTTGGTGGCAGCGGTGCGCGAGATGAAGGGCCGGCTGGAGATCGTTTCGGCCGAGCGCATTCGCGACGAGCTCGACAAGCTGATCACGCTTCCACATCCGACCGCCGGGCTGTGGTTCGCGATCGACACCGGCCTCGCGGACGAGTTTCTTCCCGAGCTGCCGATGATGCGGCTGGAGCAGGACCCGATCCACCGTCACAAGGATGTGCTCACCCACTCGCTCGCGGTGGTCGAGAACGTCCGCCCGCCGAGCGAGCAACCCGAGGGCAGGCCGGCGTTCGACTATCGCCGTACTCGCCTCGCCGCGCTGTTCCACGACGTGGGCAAACCCCGCACCAGGGGCTACCAGCAGGGCAAAGGCGTCACCTTTCATCATCACGATGCCGTCGGCGCGCGGATGACCCGCAAGCGGCTGGAGGCCCTGCGGTACAGCAACGACGACGTGCATGCCATCACCGAGCTGGTCGCGCTGCACCTGCGATTCCACACGTACTCGCTCGGCTGGACCGACAGTGCCGTGCGTCGCTACGTGCGTGATGCAGGCCCGCTGCTGCAGGAGCTCAACGTGCTCACCCGCTGCGACTGCACCACGCGCAACGAGAAGAAGGCGCTGATGCTGTCGCGCCGCATGGACGATCTCGAAGTGCGGATCGCCCAGTTGGCGCAGCGTGAGGAGCTCGCCTCCCTGCGCCCGGAACTCGACGGCGGCGAGGTCATGGTGCAGTTGGGCCTCGGTCCCGGCCGGGTCGTGGGCAAGGCCCTGGCCTTCCTGCTCGAGATCCGCCTCGACGAGGGCGTGCTGGGCGAGGCCGCCATCCGTCAGCGTTTGGACGAATGGTGGCGTACCGAACACGCTGAGTGATATCGTTCCCGCCCTCGGAGCGGCTCTCACGACGGCGTAGCACGGTGCGCGGTCCGGCGGCGTCGAGGCCGAGGTGTGTGGAGCGAGGGGGACGGCCGATGCAGGCGGGCGGTGTCGGCGTGCAACGCCGGGTGAGGTGGCAACCGAGTGCGCGATCAGGGCTGATGGTCGCGCTCGTCGGGTCTGGCATCCTTGCCGTCCTTGCTGTCGCAGCCGTCGCGTCGGGCGCAGTCGGCTTCGACACGTGGAACCGTTGGGGGCGTGTGGCCCTGCTGGCGTTGTCGCTCCTCGGTTGCATGATGGTGTGCCTGCGGATGCGATACGTCGGCACCCGGCAGTACCTGGCGTTCGCGATCGGATTCGCGTCGTTGGGGCTCACCCAACTGACCCTTGCCCTGGGCGCCTCGACGTGGCTCGACGAGCGGTGGCCGGCGCCGGCCGATGTCGGTGCGCTGGTGTTCAGCGGGTGCCTGATCGTGTTCCTGATCGGTCACCTCAGCGAAGCGAACACGCGCGTCATCGTCGCCGTGTACCTCGTCGATGCCGCGTTGATGACGTCCGCGATTGCGTTCATCCTCTGGGAAGTCGTGATCCTCCCAGGCGTCGGCGACGCAGATCGGTTGACGTTCGCCAACCAGGTCTTGGTCATCCTCCACCCGGCGCTCGACATCTTCGTCGCCTCGCTCCTGCTGCTGATGCTCCTGATCCATCGGTCGCCTGCGCGTGTGGTGTTCTTCGTCGCGATGATCGCCCTCACCGTCGGCGACACGGCAGCGGGAGCCAACAGCGGCGACACGCGTCTGGGACTCCTCGGTGGTGAACTCGGGGCCACGGCACTCGGCCTGCTCTGCCTGTCGATCGCGATGGCGCTCCCGGCCGGCGGCGGATTGAGCATCCGCCGCCCGACG
>JAYSPV010000126.1:0-19881 GCA_043721915.1 Ilumatobacteraceae bacterium
AGCTCTGGCGTGATGCGGTTGGCCAACGCCTTGCCCAGCTCGACGCCCCACTGGTCGAAGCTGTTGACGCCCCACACAACGCCCTGCACGAACACGATCTGCTCGTACAGCGCGATCAGCTGGCCGAGCGCGTTGGGTGTCAACTGCGGCGCGAGGATCGTCGTGGTGGGCCGGTTACCAGGGAACACCCGCGCCGCGTGCTGGTGAGCGGGAATCCCCTCCGCAACCACTTCCTCCAGCGTCTTGCCGAAGGCGAGCGCCTCACCCTGTGCGAACAGGTTGGCCATCAGCAGGTCGTGCTGCTCGTAGAGGGCATGGTTGGGCTGCGCGAAGCCGATGAAGTCGATCGGGACCAGCCGGGTGCCCTGGTGCAGCAACTGGTAGAACGCGTGCTGCCCATTCGTGCCCGGCTCACCCCACACGATCGGGCCGGTGGTGGTGGCCACTGCGCCGCCGTCTGTGCGCACGCACTTGCCGTTGCTCTCCATGTCGAGCTGCTGCAGGTAGGCGGCAAAGCGGCGCAGTTCGTGCGCGTAGGGCAGCACCGCCTTGGTCTGCGCGCCCAGCACGTTGTGGTACCAGATGCCCAGCAGCGCCATGATCATCGGCGCGTTCTGCTCCGCAGGTGCCTCGCGGAAGTGAGTATCGATCGTGTGGAAGCCGGCTAGGAAGTCGCGGAATCGATCGGGTCCGATCGAGATCATCAGCGAGAGGCCGATCGCGGAGTCGACCGAGTATCGGCCACCCACCCAGTCCCAGAAGCCGAACATGTTGCCGCCATGATCGTTGACGGTGGCGATGCCGAACTCGGCCACCTTCGCGGCGTTGGTGCTGACGGCCACGAAGTGCTGCGCGACTGCGGCGTCGCCCAGCTCGGCGGTGAGCCAACGGCGGGCCTCGCCCGCATTGGTGAGCGTCTCGATGGTCGTGAACGTCTTCGAGCTGACGACGACCAGCGTGGTTGCGGGGTCGAGCCCCGACAGGTTGGTGGTGATGTCGGCCCCGTCGACGTTGCTGACGAAGCGGCAGTCCAGGCCTGGCTGACCGAAGGCCTCCGTGGCGAGGTACGCCATCGCCGGCCCGAGATCGCTGCCACCGATGCCGATGTTGACGACGGTGCTGATCCGCTTTCCGGTGGCGCCGACCCATTCACCGCTGCGCACCTTGTGAGCGAACACGGCCATGCGATCGAGCACCTCGTGCACATCGGGGATCACGTTCTCGCCATCGACCAGCACTGTCGCGTCGGCCGGCGCGCGCAACGCGGTGTGCAGCACAGCGCGTTGCTCGGTGGTGTTCACCGTCTCGCCAGCGAACATCGCGTCGCGGTGCGCCGCAACGCCGGCAGCACCGGCCACGGCCCGCAGCGCCGCCAGCACGCCGTCATCGATCAGGTGCTTCGAGTAGTCGATACGCAGATCGCCGGCGGTGACGACGTAGCGCTGGGCGCGCGCCGGATCAGCGGCGAACAACTCACGCAGGTGGGCGGGCGGCTCGGTGGCCTGCAGCGCCGCCCATTCGGGGGTGGTGGTGATGTCCATGTGCCAGCCGACGCTACTCGGCTGTCTACAGGCTCGCGTGGGGAAGCTCCGCCGCTGCAGCGACGTCGATCACGACCACGGTGTCGCGACGGCGCACCCGCTGGATGGGCAACGAGCGATCCTCCAACAACCACCGGCGCATCGGGGCGGCCTTGGCCGCTCCGGGCGCCAGCACGAGCCGGTGCCGGGCGGCGTTGACCACTGGCGGCGTGAGGGTCATCCGCACGTACCCGTTGTACAGCGAGCACATCGCAACAGGCTCACCGCTGTCGATCACCGCATCGCCCGGGGGCCACGACGCGGTATGGCCGTCGTCACCCATGCCGAGGTGCACGACGTCGAAGCGTTCGGGCAGCCCGCTGGCGTATCGCCGTGCCGCGGCCCGCAGATCGCGGGCGGTCACGCCCATCAGGTGGATGCGCTTGGCCGGCAGCGGCAGCGCTGCGAGCAGCAGTGCGTTGCGCGCCGGATCGGCGTCGGGGGCCACCCGTTCGTCCACCTGCCACACCTCGAGCGCGTGCCAGGGAACCTCCATGGATGCGAGCGCCGCGAACATCAACGCAGGCGTGCTGCCGCCGCTGACAGCCAGCGAGGCAGCGCCTCGCCGCCGCAACGCGTTGCGCAACTGACTGGCCAGCCAGGCGGCAGCATCAGCTGCGGCATCGGCGGCGGAGTCGGCAACATGGATGTCCACTCCCCGAGCCTGCCAGATCCACGGCCGGCTCGGCTGCAACCTGGCCGCCGCTCCCGTACACGCTTTGGCGTTGAAGTGCGGTATCACCGCATCTCAGCGCCAAAGCGTGATCGGGTTCGATTCGTCGCTCAGAGGTGAACGGGGCGGAGGAACTCGACGACCGGCGCCGTGAGCGCGTTGCACTAGGCCTCGGTGTCGGCTCGCATCACGGCCATGCTGTAGTCGCCGGTGGGTCCCAGTCGCTTTCCCCATGGCCGCAGCGCAGCAGCGCATCGGCCGCAGGCGTGAGCCGCGGCTGCACGGCCGTCGGCTTCGGACCGTTACCCCCGCCCATCATGTCGTCACCATCGATCGGCCGGGGGTTCGTAATGCGTTGCGCTTCCAGAGCTACGACGAACTCGAGCAGGCGGTGCGCTCGACGACCGCGCGCTGCCTGGTGATCACGGGCGCCGATCCCGCGTTCTGCAGCGGTGACGACGTGCGCGACATCCACGTCGCCGACCCGCTCCACCCGCACGTCTGCCATCGCTGCCTCCTCGCCACGTACTGTAGGAACCCGTGACCACGCTGCCCGAAACCGGACTCGACGCCCTTGCCAACCACATTCGGCGGGAGATCGATTCGGGGAAGATCTCGGCAGCTCAGGTCGCCATCGGGCTCGACGGCAAGGTCGTCCACCATCAGGCGTTCGGCACTGCCACCGAGGCCGATCGGTTCGTCATCTTCTCGGCCACCAAGACGCTGGTGGCGATGGCGCTGCTGCCCCACTTCGCCGACGGCTCGCTGGATCTCACCACGCCCATCGCCCACTACCTGCCCGAGTTCGGCCACCACGGCAAGGCCGACGTGACCGTGCTGCAGTTGCTGACCATGCAGGGCGGCTTCCCGCAGGCGCCACTCGACCCGGACCAGTGGGGCTCCAGCGAGGGCCGGCGCGCAGCCTTTGCCGAGTGGACGCTGGACTATCCGGCCGGCTCGCAGACCGAGTACCACCCGGTCTCGGCCCACTGGGTGATCGCCGAACTGCTGGAGACACTCAACGGGCGCAGCTACCTCGACGTGGTGCACGAGCGTGTCGTCCAGCCAGCAGGCGTCGGCCGGTTGCTCGGCCCGGAGGCCGTGGGGCCCGAACAGCCGCCCGTCGTCACCGTGCGCGCAGTTGGCGAGTACCCCACGGATCTCGACGACCTCGCCGCCACCTACGGCCGAGCGGATCTGGTGCCGATCGCGAGCATCGGCCCCGAGGCACTGCTGTTGATGAACGATCCGCTCGCACAGGCGGCCGGTGTGCCTGGTGGCGGCGCGATCGCAACGGCTGCCGACATTGCCGCGATCTACCAGCACTTCCTGCACAACTTCGGTGGCGCCCTCCCCGACGACTGGCTCGACGACGCACGCGGCACGATCCGCAACGGCAGCGTCAGCGCCACCGATTCGGTGCCGGCGAACCGCACGATCGCGGCCTACCTGTCGGGCAACGACGGCTACCACCTGCACCGCTGGATGCCTGCGGCACCACGGGCGTTCGGCCACGCAGGAGCCGGCGGCCAGCTGTGCTGGGCGGACCCCGACAGCGGGCTCAGCCTGTCGTTCCTGCACGACACGTTGCACCAGGACCCACGAGTGGAGTTCCACCGTGCTGCGGATCTCAACGACCTCGTGCTCGCCCTCGTTCGCTGATCCCAACGGCCAACGATGACCAACTCGCGACCGTCCTCGCCCGCGGCGGCGCACCACGAACAACGCGCCGGCATCATCGCCGGCTTCAGCGCGTACGTCGTATGGGGCCTGCTGACGATCTACTGGAAGCAGCTGCGCGAGTTCGACGCCTTCGAGCTGATCGGTTGGCGGATCACGGCTTCCGCTGTCGTGATGGCCGGAGTGCTCACGTACACGAAGGGTTGGCAGCGACTGCGATCGCTGCTGGCCGATCGTGCCGTTCTCGCACGTGTGGCCGCGGCGGCGCTCTTGCTCACCGTCAACTGGACGTCCTACGTCTGGGCCGTCGTGCACGAGCACGTGCTCGAGACCGCCCTCGGCTACTTCATCGCGCCACTGGGCACGGTGATGGTGGGCGTCCTGGTGCTGCACGAGCCGCTGCGTGTCGCACAGAAGGCAGCGCTCGCCCTCGCCGCCGCGGCCGTCGTCGTCCTGACGTTCTCCTACGGGCGCGTGCCGTGGCTGGCACTCGCGATCGCCGTCTCGTGGACGATCTACGGCTACCTCAAGAAGCACGTCCCGCTGACGCCGATCGAGAGCATGGCGGCGGAATCGTTCATCCTGGTGGTCCCGGCTCTTGCACTCGCAATTGCACTGGCCGGCGGTAGCGGCAGCCTCCCCAACAGCGCCTCGGGCGGCGAGCTCGCCTATGCGGCGCTCACCGGTTTCGCCACCGTCGGCCCGCTGATCCTGTTCGCCTATGCGGCCCAGCGAGTGCCGCTGACGATCATCGGGCCGATGCAGTACATCGTGCCCTCGATGAACTTCCTGATCGGCTGGCTGCTATACCACGAGCAACTCGACGCCACGAAGCTCTTCGGCTTCGCGCTGGTATGGACCGGACTCGTCATCTTCACCGCCGACTCCATCCGTCGGGCGCGACGCGCACGGGCGAACTGAACCCCAACGCGCAAGCGGCCCGCCCCCAAGGGGCGGGCCGCTCAACAGCTCGGCGAACCGAGTGCGATCAGCTCTCGAACTCGGTGATCAGCTCACCGATGTTCGTGAACGTCTTCGCCGTGGCGTCGTACTGCAGCACCTGCAGCGACTCGGCGAGGAACGGATCTTCCTCACCGATCGACTTGAACACCACACCGTCACGGGCGAGCGACGGGGTGAAGGTGAAGTTGCGGGCGGCATTGATGATCGAGGCCCGGGTCAGGCCCTCGGGCGACTCCATCGCCTGCTTGATGATCGCCACGGTGGTCTCTGCGACGGTCCAGCCGGCAGATGCGGTCGAGGCGATGTCCGACTTGCCAATGCTGGCCATGTAGTCGACGTAGGTCTTCACCGACGGCACCGCGGCATTCGCCGGATCGGTGATGTCGGTGAGGTTGTTCGACGTGTAGATGCCATCAGCAGCTGCACCGGCGACACCGAGGATCAGGCTGCTGGCGCAGGTGTTGGTGATGAACGTGGCCGGAGCCCAGCCGGCGCTCTGCGCCTTCTTCTCGGCGAGGGCGCCGAGGAAGGTGACGCAGCCGATGCCCAGCGGCACGGCCATGATCACGTCCGGGGCCTTGTCGGCGATGCTGGTGATCTGCGAGGCGGGCGGCGCAGTGTCCGTTGCCTCGATGGTCTGCTCGTCGACGATCTCCAGGCCGTAGTCACCGGCCAGTTCCTTGAACGCATCCGCGTAGACCTGGCCGAACTCGCTGTTCACGTAGAACAGGGCGACAGTGGCGCCCTCTGGGTACAGCTCGGCGATCTGCTTCGCGTACACCTTCGACTCGGTGCCGTAGGGCACGAGCTCGCCGGTGGTCCACGGGTACTCGGCGACTTCGCCCCAGGCCGGCGAGCCGGTCAGGCTGCTGAGCTGCGGGATGCACTCTTCATTGAGGGTGGCGCGCACAGCGAGGTTGTTCGGCGAACCGATGATGCCCGAGAACACGTCGGCACCATTGTCGATCGCAGCCGAGACGGCGCCGGGGGTGAGGTCCTTGCTGTACTGGTCGTCCTCGACCGAGGGATTGATGGTGATGTCGCCGAGGATGCCCTGCTCGTTGGCGTAGTCCATGTAGGCCAGCCAGCCGTCCTTCACCGGGGCAAAGGCCTCGTCGGCCGACGAGTCGCCGGTGAGCGGCATCACCGAGGCAATGTTGATCGTGCCTTCGATGAGGGCGTTGGCGGCATCGGGATCGATGCAGTCATCAGTGTTGACGGCCCAGCCGGCGGGGGCCGGCTCGGTGGTCTCGGTCACAGCAGTGTCGCCGGTGGTGACCTCGGTCGTGTCGCCGGTGGTGACCTCCGTGGTGTCGCCGGTGGTGGCAGCGGTGGTGCTGTCCGACTTCTTGTCGTCGCTGCAAGCAGCGATCATCAGTGCGCCGACGGTGAATGCCGCCAGCATCCGTGCAGACGTACGTCGCATGGTGCCTCTCCCTCAGTTGGTAGTTGTGCCGTCAGCCCTCTTGAGGGGCCACGAACGGTGGGGAAATGGTACCGCCACCGGCCGCCTTGGGCACAACCTTGACCACCCGAACCGATTGCTGGCGCCAGAACCCGACGATACCCAACGGCGCGACGAACATCAGGACGATCAAGGCCGAGGCGAAGATGCCACCACCGGGCGCGGTCTTGGCCCAGCTGAACACGGGCCGGAAGAGCCCTGGGATCTTGTCGGGTTCGGTCCAGTCACCCGTCTTCTCGGTGATCAACTGATAGATCGCAGCACCGATGATCGGGCCCCACAGCGAGCCTGCGCCGCCGACCACCATGATCACCAGGAAGGTGATGCCACCGCTCACCGTGAGCAGCGCGGTGTCGGGTGTGACGGTGCCCGTGCGGATGGCGGAGAGACAGCCGGGCAGCGCGCACATCGCCGCCGACAGCCCGAAGACTATGCCCTTGGTCACCGCCAGGTTCACACCCATCACCGCCGCTGCGGTGCTGTTGTCGCGCACGGCGATCAACGAGCGCCCCATGCGGCTCTTCACCACACCACGGCAGATGAGGTAGACGATGACCACGATGACGAGCCCGACCCAGTAGTAGAACGGCTTCACGTTCTGGCCGCGCAGGTTGCCCCACGGGTTCCACCCGAAAATCTCGTAGGTGCGGTTGTTCTTGGTGAACTTGAAACCGGTGTCGTTGAGGCCCTTTGCTCCACCGGTGAGCCAGGACAGCTTCTTCCACTTGATGACCTGCGGGAACACGAGGCCGAGCGCGAGCGTGACGAGCGCCAGGTACACGCCCTTAATCCGCAGTGCCGGCAGTGAGACGAGCACACCCACGACGAAGGCCAGCACGAACGCGACCGGCATGGTGAGGAACGGGCTCCACTGCCAGCGGGTGACCATCACCGCGGTGGTGTAGGTGCCGAGACCGAAGAACGCGGAATGCCCGAGCGAGATCTGCCCGCCGTAGCCCAGCAGCAGGTTCAGCGAGAGCGCTGCAGCCATCAGGGTGAAGGCCGTGGTGCAGGTCTCGATCAGGCTGTCGCTCCCACTGGTGGGGATCCAGAGCAGCGCGTACCCGAGGGCCACTGCGGTGACCAAGCGAAGCGCCCAGCTGGCCGGGCCGCCTGACTTGATGGTGAACAACGACTTCATACCCGTTCCACCTTCGACGTGCCGAACAAGCCGGACGGTCTGAAGATCAGCACCGCGACGATCACCAGGAACGACACGCCCACCTTCATCTCTTGCCCGACCCACTGGTCGGCGTAGCCGGCCACCATGTTCTGGATGACGCCGATCGACAACCCACCGATGACGGCGCCGCCGGGGCTGTCGAACCCACCGAGAGTAGCTGCGGCGGATCCGTAGATGAACACCTGAAACATCAGGCTCTGGCTGACACCGGCAGCGTTACCGGCAGTGACGACGCCGCCGAGCGCACCGATCGCAGCCGCGATACCCCAGCTGGCCATCAGCACGGTGTTGGTGCGGATGCCCACCAGCTTGGCGCTGTCGGCGTTGGAGGCGACGGCGCGCATCGCCAGGCCGAGCTTCGTGCGATTGAACACCAGGAACAACGCCGCGGTGATCACGAGCACCAGCGCGATCGTGCCCAGCGACTTATAGGTGATCTCGGCGCCCAGAATGCGGACGAAGTCGTCGGGGGCGCTGGGGAACAGGCTGGGATAGCTGATCTGCTTGCTGCCGACGCCGGAGTTGGGGAGCTGCTGGCCACCCCAGATCGCGCCGTCGAGCCAGTTGAGGAACTGGAACAGACCGATCGTGACGATGAACACCGCGAATGGCGACTTCTTCGCAACGGGCCGCACCAGCGCCACCTCGGCAGCGGCACCGACCGCGAACCCCACCCCCATCCCCATGATGACGGCGATGCCGATCGGGATGCCCCATTCACCGAACTGGTACACGGCGTAGGTGCAGAACAGGGCCATCTCGCCCTGCGCGAAGTTGAGGTGGCCGGTGCCGCGGTAGATGATGACCAGGCCGAGCGCGATCAGCGCATAGACGCTGCCCTCGCTGAGACCGTCGACGAGTCGTTGTAGGAAAAGCTCCATCAGAACCCCAAGTACGCCTTTCGGATCGCGTCATCGGCGCTGAGCTCGGCAGCGCTGCCCTGGGCAACGATGCGACCGGTCTCCAGCAGGTACACGCGGTGCGCCATGTGCATCGCGAGGTTGGCGTTCTGCTCGACCAGCAGCACCGACAAGCCTTCCTCCTTGTTGAGCCGCTCGATCACTTGGAACAGCTCCTGGGTGATCAGCGGGGCCAGGCCCATGCTCGGCTCGTCGCACAGCAGCAGCTTGGGTCGGCTCATCAGGGCCCGGGCGATGGCGAGCATCTGCTGCTCGCCGCCGCTGAGGCTGCCGGCGCGCTGTGAGCGGCGCTCATCGAGGCGGGGGAACACCTGGAACCAACGCTTGACGTCGTCGGAGATGCCGCCGCTGCCATCGCGACGCACGAAGGCGCCTGCACGCAGGTTGTCCTCCACCGAGAGCTCGGGGAAGGTGCCGCGCCCCTGGGGCACCTGGGCGATGCCGCCGCGTACGATCGAGTCGGGGCTTGCTTTCTGTGTCGGCACCCCTTCGAACTCGATGACGCCCTGGCGGGGGATCGTGCCGCTGATGGCGCGCATCGTGGTGGTCTTGCCGGCGCCGTTGGCGCCGAGGATCACGACGATCTCGCCCTCGGCGACCTCCAGATCTAACCCGTGCAGCACCGTCACCGGCCCATAGCCGGCGGTGAGGCCCTGTGTTCGCAGCAGTGTCATTCCGTCGTCCCCAGATATGCCTCGATGACCTTCGGGTTGCGCTGCACTTCGCCGGGCGTTCCGTCCGCGATCTTGCGGCCGAACTCCATCACGACCACCCGATCACTGATGCCCATCACCATCGACATGTGGTGCTCGACGAGCAGAACGGTGAGGTTGAACTCGTCACGGATGCGGCGAATGGTCTCGCCCAGCTCGTCGACCTCACCGTGGGGCAAGCCGGCCGCGGGCTCGTCCATCAGTAGGAAGTTGGGTTTCGCAGCGAGCGCGCGGGCGATCTCCAACCGCTTCAGCGTGCCGAAGGGCAGACCGGCGGCGGGCAGGAATGCCAGCTTGCCGAGCCCGAGCTGGTGCAACAGATCACCGGCGGCGTCGCGGGTGCGGCGGTTGTCGGCGGCGGCGCCCAGTCGCGAGATGGCACGACCGAAACCAACGCGGCCCTGGCTGTGGGCGCCCACCATCACGTTCTCGAGCAGCGTCATCGTGGGGAACAGTGCAAGGTTCTGGAAGGTGCGGGCGATGCCGAGCTTGGCGATGCCGTGGGGAGCGACGTTGAGCAACTCGCGGCCACGGAACTTCACCGACCCCATCGCGGGCTGATAGATCCGGCTGACGACGTTGAACATCGTCGTCTTGCCAGCGCCGTTCGGCCCGATCAGGCCGCAGATGTGGCCCTCCTCGATGCTGAACGACAACCCGTCGAGCGCGACGATGCCACCGAATCGCACCGTTACATCTTCCACGTCCAGCAACGTCACGCCTAACCTGTCCTCTCCCCAGCTGAGTTGCCACACCGTAGCCGGTCCCGCTCGATGTGACGAACGTCTCCTCCGAGTCCGATCGAAAAACTGTTCACTTCGGCAGGGCACACTGTTCACGTGACCGCGGACATCCCTACGTTCTCCCTCGCCCCGTGGCGCGACGGCACCGACGAGACCGCTGCTGTCGGATCGTTGCTCGGCATGTGCCACGGCGTCGGGTTCTTCTACCTCACCGATCATGGCGTGCCGCAGACGTTCATCGATCGCTACTTCGCACTGCTGGAGCAGTTCTTCGCCCTGCCCGAGGCCACCAAGGCGCAGATCGACAAACGGCGGTCACCCCACTTTCGGGGATGGGAGCAGGTGGGCGCGGAGCTCACCAACAACCGGGTCGACTACCGCGAACAGCTCGACGCGAGCACCGAGAACCCGGCCTACCCGGCCGACGTCGAACCCGCATACCTTCATCTCGACGGGCCGAACCAGTGGCTGCAGGAGCACGAGCTGCCCGGCTTCCACGCGGCCGTCGACGAGTTCTTCGCCCGGATGGGCGCTGTTGCCTGGGAGCTGATGGAGATCATGTCGGTCGGGCTCGGGCTCGAGCGCAGTCACCTGCGCGACACGTTCGGCGAGCGGCCGCTGTCGTTCGTGAAGCTGATCAGCTACCCGCGCACACCCGAGGGCGAGGCCGGGGTGAACGCTCACCACGACGCCGGCTTTCTCACCCTCCTCGTGCAACATGGGGTCGGTGGGTTGCAGGCCCTCGGGCCCGAGGGCGAGTGGATCGACGTCGACCCACCTGCGGGGGCGATCATCGTCAACATCGGTGAGATGTTGCAGGCGATGACCGGCAACTACTTCGTCGCCTGCACTCACCGCGTCATCGCCACCGAGCCCCGAATCTCGAGCGCGTACTTCCACGGCCCGGACTTGCGCACACCACTCGTCCCGCTCGACCTTCCTCCTCGGTTCGGCGAGGCGGTCGCTGCCAGCCGTCGGCATCGAGACGCGGGGTTCATGCGCAAGCGCGACGAACTGCTGGACGGACGAGACGACATCGGCAGTGAGACCGCCCAGGTGTTCGGTCAGCAGATGTGGAACTACTACGTGCGCAGCTATCCCGATGTCGTCGAAGCACACTTCCCCGGGACGGTGTGAGCCTCGACGGTCGAGCGCTGCCTCACTCGTACCAGTCGAGGGCGGCGCGCATCGTGGTGTCGAAGTCCTCGAAGCTCATCTGCGCCTTGGTGCCGATGATCAGCTCGGCATCAGCGCCCACCGGGTAACGCAACTTGCCCGGCTGTTCGGTGGCGGCCTGATAGATCACGTCGGCCACTTGCTGCGCGGGTGCGGGCTCGCCGTTGACGAGCGAGCGCTGGGCGACGCGGAAACGCTCGCGGCGCTGGTACTCGGGCGTGTCGGGGGTCATTGCCGCAGCCATGAAACCGTTCGAGCCCAGTTGGGTGGCGAACTGGCCTGGCTCGACCACTCGCACACGAATGCCCTGCTGCGACAACTCGAAGTGAAGGGCCTCGCTGATCGCCTCCACCGCGTGCTTGCTGGCGGCGTAGATCCCGCCGTACGGCGCACCCACGAGGCCGGCGACGGAGCCGACGTTGACGATCGTGCCACCGCCGCTGGCGAGCATCGCCGGCACGACGGCACGCACCACCCTGACAACACCGGTGACGTTGGTGTCCAATTGCTGCGTCACCTCGTCGTCGGACAGCAGATGGATCGGGCCGAACATCTCGATGCCGGCGTTGTTGACGACGATGTCGATGCTGCCGGCCTCGCCGAGCACGTGCTCGACGGCGGCGTTCACACTCGTGGCGTCGGTGACGTCGAGCTCGAACTGGTGGATGTCGGTGCGCGCGTTGAGCGCCGCCGACTTCCCCGGTGTGCGCATCGTGGCCCACACCTGATGGCCGCGATCGGCGAAGGTGAGTGCCGCCAGCTCGCCGAATCCTGAACTACAGCCTGTGATGAGAACGTGTGCCATGGCCGTCGACGGTAGCCGAGTAGCCCAGTGAGCGCGACCGTCAGCCGTCGACGATTTCGCGCAACATCTCGATCTGCTGAACCGCGTTCGGGCCGACCGGGTTGACGGAGAGCACGGTCACACCGGCTTCCTTGAACGCGGCGACGCGCTCCTTGATGTAGCTCTTCGGACCGACGAGATGCGACAGCTCCAGCCACTCGCCCGGAAGCGCCGCGGCGGCTTCGGCCTTCTTGCCCTCGAGGTACAGATCCTGCACCTCGCCAGCCTCCTTCTCGTAGCCATAGGCGCAGGCGATGTCGTTGTAGAAGTTCTTGCCGCGTGCACCCATGCCGCCGACGTAGAGCGCCATGCCTGGCCGGGCCATGTCGAGCACCTTCTGCTTCGCGTCGCCGGTGAGCGACTCGTCGATCGCCAGCATGCCGCCGGCCGAGATGTCGAGGCGCTTGCGAGCCGGGTCGCGCTTGGCGGTGCCGGCTTTGAGCTGCGGGCCCCAGACGTTCTGGAACCGCTCGGGGATGAACATGATCGGTAGCCAACCATCGGCGATCTCGGCGGTGGCCTCGACGCTGCGGTCCTTCAGGCTGGCCCACCAGATCGGGATGTCGGCGCGCACCGGGTGGTTGATGATCTTCAATGGCTTGCCGAGACCGGTGCCCTGGCCTTCGGGAAGCGGCGCTTGGAAGGTCTGGCCCTGGTAGTCGAACTTCTCCTCGCGCTTCCAGATCATGCGGCAGGCCTCGATGTACTCCTTGATCCGCTGCATCGGCTTCTCGTATGGCACGCCATGGAAGCCTTCGATCACCTGCGGGCCACTGGCGCCGAGGCCGAGGATGAAACGACCGTCACTGACGTAATCGCAGCCCGCTGCAGTCATCGCCATCAGCGCCGCGGTGCGCGAGTAGACGTTGACGATGCCCGTGCCGATCTCCACCCGGTTGGTCTTGGCTGCGAGGTAGCCCACCTGGCTGATCGCGTCGAAGCTGTACGCCTCGGCGATCCACACCTGATCGAGGCCGACCTTCTCCAGTTCCACCACTTGCGCAACCGCTTCCTTGAAGCCGCCGGAGTAGTTGATGCCCATCGAGAGTTTCATGAAGCGCGACCCTATTCGTTCGCCGGAGCGGTTCCCGGATCGGAGCTGCCCCGGGCTACCTTCGGGTGACCTCATGCCGACCAATCTCGACTCACCAGCCGGCTCCGACCGCCGCGGGGCATACCTGCTGCTCGCAGCAGCCATCACGATAGGTAGCTTCGCCTTCACGCTCGTGAAGGTTGCACTGCGCGATCTCTCGCCGCTGAGCCTCGCCGCCGGCCGCGTGGTCGCCTCGGCCGTGGTGTTCGTCGGATTCGTGTCGCTGTCGCCAGGTCGCCGGCGGCCGATCCTGCCGCAGCACCGATTGCGGGTCGTGCTGTGCGGCCTGGGTGGTTCAGCTGTGTTCCACGTGCTGTTCGCATGGGGGCAACTGCGGGTGTCGGTCGCGGTGTCCGCCGTAGTGATGTCCACCTTCCCGGCGATGGTCGCGATCGGCGAGGTCGCGTTCCTCCACCACCGCCTTCGCGGCATGCAGGTGGTGGGCCTTGCGCTCACCACCGGTGGCTGCGCCGTGATCGGTCTGGCAGCCGACGGGAGCGGCGGCACCTTGATCGGCGCCGCCGCCATCGCCGGGTCGACATTGGTGTGGGCCGCAGTCACCGTCGCCACCCGCAGCATCGCCACCGTGTACGACTCGTGGTGGTTGAACACACCCGGCACGGTGCTCGGCGCAGTACTGATGATCGTGCTCGTGGCGCCGCGTGCGCACGAGTTCGGCGACCTCTCGCTGAAGGGTTGGCTGGTCGTGATCTGGCTCGGCTCGGCGAGCTCTGCGTTCATCTACTACGCCATGGCGCGGGCGATGACCGTGCTGTCGGCGACCGCGACATCGTCGCTGAGCACCATCGTCACTCCGGCCAGCGTGATGGTCGCCTGGTTCTTCCTCGGCGATGCACCGACGCTGTGGGAGGTGCTCGGTGGCACCGTCGCGCTCGCTGGTGCGGTGCTGGTCAGCCGACGTCCGACGATCGACCTGGACGATCGGTAGGCAGATCAGGCGACAAGGAACGGCTGCCAGGCCGGCCGCTGCGGGGCACTTGCCACGATCAGCTCTGCGCGTGAAGGCACGAATGGTTCGCGCAGCAGTTCCCACCCGTGCCGGCGACGCATCTCGTCGATCGGCGTGCTCGCCTTCCAGCCGTTGTGGAAGCGGCAGGCACCCACGCAGTTGTGCCACGACGTCACGCCCGACAGTGCCCGTGGCACGAGGTGGTCGACCGTGTCGCCGCGGCGCTCGCAGGGAACACCGTCGATGACGAACTGGCACACGTGCCCATCGCGCAGCTTGACCCTGCGCGGCGAGCAGGCGACGCCCCGGTGGCCCGCGCCACGGAGCGAACCGACTCGGGCGATCACCGAGGGGATCTCGACGGTGAGCGAAGGCGAGTGCATGATCTTCGCGATGTCATCGGAGGCGGCAACGGCCTTCGCCTCCAACAGCAGTTCGCAGGCGTACTCGACGCCGATGATGCGATCGACGCGCCACGCGGCATCGAGCAACAACACGGGATTGGACACCTCTCCACCTCCTCAGGACATGATCGCCGACAGCCAGTGCCGATACGCGGACGGTAACCGCCGAAATCGATGAACACCACGTGAATTCGGCGGACGGGTGGCTGCGGGTCCGACGTCGGCCAGGCCACGACCTCGACAATGCCAGCGACGTTTGAAGCCCCGAAGGTGTGGGTACAAGGAGTCCGCTTCACCTACCAAGGAGACAGTCATGTTCGCACTCAGCACTATGAGTTCATCGGTTCAAGGGATCTTCTTCCTCATTGCGGTGGTGCTCTTCGTCGCCGCCGGCCTCTCGTTCACCCCGGGCAACAAGAACCTGATCGGCTTCGGCCTCGCGTTCTTTGTGTTCGTCTTCATGTGGAACGCACTCGCTGCCGCCTAGCCACATCGGCGGCATATCTGTCACACCCTCCTGGGATGATGTGTACATGTGTTCGTGGGTGGAGCCGGATGATCTCACGTTGGGGGCGATGACCCCAGCCGAGCGTGAGGCGTGCTGGCGAGAGTTCGACCGCGAACGCGTGCGGGCGGAGGCTCGGCTGGGGCGGTTCACGCATCGGCTGGGCGACGACGGGTTCATCTCGTCGACGGTCATCGAAGCCTGCGCGGGTTTGCCCGGGCGACGTGCAACTGGTCCACCGGTGAGGCTGCACGCTTCGAACAGCTGGGTCGGCTGTTGGCCTCTTTTCCTCAGGTGGCTGAAGCAGTCGACACCGACGGGCTGGGTCCACCGCAACTGCGTGTGTTGGCCAAGGTGGCCGCCAACCCGCGAGTTTGCGACTATCTGGAGGATGCGATCGAGTTGTTGGTGGCGCAGGCGTGCAGCTTGGACTTCGATGATCTGGTGATCGCCGTCGCCCGGTGGGAGTCGTTGGCCGACGAGGACGGTGCCAGCGACCGCCACGATCGGTCATGTGCGTCGGGTGGTCGTCGACTCCGCTGATGTGGTTGTCGATCTCGGTCGCCGCCAACGCTTGTTCACCGGGCCGCTACGCGACGCAGTGATGCACTCCTGGGCCAGGTGCGTGTGGCCCGGTTGTCACCGGCCGACCACACACTGCCAAGCCGACCACATGGTCCCCCACGCCGATGACGGCCCGACCAGCGCGGCCAATGGTTCCCCGCTGTGTGGGCATCACAACCGGTGGAAGACCGCCGGGTACACACCCTCCGCGACCACAACAGTCGCTGGCACCGCCACCGACCCGACAGCACCGAGATCGGCTGGCGCTGCGACCTGCACACCACCGAAGTCCGAACCGAACTCGACTGGCAGCTGCAACACGTCACCCTCGACGAACTCCTCGTCGCCTGACCCCAACACGCCCCATCGGCCGCGCCGGAGGTGCTAGTTCGGGTTGCGGTGGAGCAGCCACCTCCATGGCGCTGGACGTGACGCGCGTGGTGCAGCACGGCTTTCCGAAGGTGGTCGCGCTTCAGAACGATGGCGGAGGCGGAGTGCCACCGACGCCGACGCCCCACACGACGAGCACGAACAGCCCGACCGCAAGGCCCAGGAGACATGCGAATCCGCCCCATCGCAACCCTGACCACTTCCAGCCGACCGCCGCATCGACCGACGCCCTCCCAGGGCCGGCGAAGGCGAGAGCGGCCGCTATCGCCATCGCGACCAACGAGAACTCGAAGCCGCCCGATGACGCATTGCCGAACAACCCGCCGTCCCACTGAAGCCCCAGCACGAACTGCACCTGGATGCCGAAGATGATCGCAGCGCCGAGCTGCGTCGCTGCCCCAAGTAGGACCGAGACTCCAGCGACCAGCTCGGCGAGAGTGATCGTCCACGCAAGGAACGTGACCGACGAGTAGCCAAAGGCCGCGAGGAGGCCCTCCTGCGCAGCGATGCTGTTCGGATACCCGCCGCTGTCGAAGAGCCCGAACTTCTGTAAGCCGTGCCCCAGAAACACGATCCCGACCACAACCCGTAGACACAGCAGACCACCATCTGTCCCCGTGAGAGAGCGTGCCGCTCGCGGGTCATACGGAACAGCAACGGATTCACCGACAGTCGTCATGCCCGTACCCCCCGCTCGTCGCCGGATCGCCAGCATCAAGCCCTGCGGGACTGTACCAGAGGCTGTGCGGGCTGGCAACGAGAACTCGGCCCGGCCGGCAACCAAGAACCCTCGGAGCCGCAACGGGCTCCATCCGAGTTGTACCAAGACGTGCTAGTTCACGTTCCGTGCACGACCTTCCCAGTACGGCGCACGCAGGTCCTTCTTCAGGACGCTGACATATGGCATCTGACCTGGGGTTTCGCGGCTGCAGCGGTCTCGATGGCACTCCAATGGCACTCAACTTCGGTGCTGCGCTTCCGGTTCCGCTGGCTCTGTAAGAGACGTGGACCATGGGAGGAACCGATGGCGCTGGACGTGACGAGGGTGACCGTGCTGGGCCGCAGCAGGAAACGAGTGACGACGCGCGATCGCCGTGGCGTGGTGACCGAGCGCTACGACGTCCGTTGGCGGGCGGTGCTCCGTACGGGCGAGAGCAGGATGTTCCGGCAGCGCTTCGACCGGGCGGCCGATGCCGACCAGTTCGTCAGTCGGCTCCGGGCCGTCGGGCTACCGACGAGCGGGTGGCACCTCGACGACGACGGACGACCGAGCGACCAGACCGCAGCGGTCGCGCCGACAACCGGGAACCACACGGTCTGGTCGGCGTTGTTGCTGTACCGCTCGGCTACGTGGCGCGGGGCGTCGGCAAATGGTCGCAAGGCGGCTTCGTTCACGCTCCACACGACAGCGCGATTGCTGAAGCCGAACGCACCGCCACTTCCGGCTGCCGCCCGCGCATACCTCGACCTGATCGCGTTCCGCGGCGCCGATGCGCCAAACGACGCGAGCGCGCTCGCGGAGAAGTTCGAATACCACGGCGAGGTGTTCGGTGCGGCCGACCTCCTCACCGGCCGACGTTTCCTCGAACGATGGTCGCTGCCGGTCGCGGACCTGGACCGTGACCGAGTGCGGCGGCTCATCGCCGAACTCGGCCAGGGCCACGCAGCAGCGACCGAGGGCCGCCGCTGGGCACAATTGCGCGCCGTGCTTCGTTGGTGGAACGACGAGGCGATCGTCGGCTCAGATCTCACCGCGCGACTCGGAGTCATCCGGGGAACCAGCATCCCGACTCTGGGCGACGACGAGCCCATCCCCGACGAAAGAGAGATGTGGCGAATGGCTTGGGCACTGTGCCTCGTCGGCAAGCCGCAGTACGCCGCCCTGCCACTCGTGATGGGCGGCGCCGGGCTCCGTATCGGCGAGTGTTGCGAGCTCCGTCGCCGCGACTGCACCGACGGGCCGAACAACGGGTTATGGATCTCGGTGCGAGGCACGCTGGCGACACCGGGCCGCTCGTGGACCGATTCCGGCGATGGCGCCGAGCGACGAGGCACCAAGGCCAAGGGCCCCGACGGCGACCTCCGCGGCCGGCGCACCTACCTGCAAGCTGCGGAGTCGGGGGTACTGCGCACCCACCTCGAACAGTTCTGCGAACTGCCGGCTGACGCTCGCGTGTTCACCAGCACCACCAGCCGCTACCTCGACATCTCCCACCTCCAGCAGCGGGCATGGAAACGCGCCCGCGAACTGGCGTTCCCCGAAGGCCATCGCCTGCGCGAAGTTGGCCGTCACGCCTTCCGCCACCTCGCTGTCACCCGCTGGTTGCGAGCCGGCGTCCCGCTGCGTACGGCAGCACGCTGGGGTGGCTGGAGCGACGTAGCCGCGATGCTGCGCTGGTACGAGTCCAGGCTTCCAGGTGACGATGAACTGGCGGCCGGGCGACTGTCGGAGCCCGCCATCAACTCAGTAGGTCGATGACGGTGGGCGCACCACCAACAATCGAGTCGCGTTCTCTGTCACAGGCCTGGCGTATCGTGTGGGACATGAGCGCCGTGACAACTCTTGAACGTGCCGTGTACGGCGTCGGCCAGGCGTCGTCGCTGCTCGGCCTGCGTCACGACAAGGTTCGTGGCTGGCTGGATGGCTACGAGCGAGGCGGCGTTCAGTACGCGCCGGTCATCCGCGAGGTGTCGACTGGTAGCGATCTCGTCACCTGGGGCGAGTTCGTCGAGCTCGGCTACCTCCGCGAGTACCGCCGTGCACGCGTCAGCCTGCAGCACATCCGCCCGGTCATCGAACGCCTTCGTCAGGAGTTCGGCGTGCGCTACCCGCTGGCTCACGCACAGCCGCTCATCTATGACCACCAGCTCGTCCTGCGCATCCAGGAGGAGACCAAGCTCGACCCATCGCTGGCGATCGTCATCCGCTCAGGCCAGGAGCTGATTCTCGCCCGCGAGGTGGAGGCGTACCTGCAGAAGGTCGAGTTCGCCGACAACGTCGTCGCCCGCATTCGACCGGCAGGCAAGACCTCACCGGTCGTCATCGACCCCGAGTTCTCCTTCGGTCGGCCATCGATTCGCGGTGTGGCCACCGAGCGCATCGCCGAGCTCTACCGGGGCGGAGACAGCGCCGAGTTTCTGGCCGAGACGTACGAGCTGCCCATCGGCGACATCAACGCCGCAATCGCGTACGAGACCCAGCTGGCGGCAACGGCTGCCTGATGGGCGGTGACGTTCCGGCGCGGTTCTTCGTCGACGAGAACGACCTCGCGCTCGGCCGAAGCCTCGCCCTTGCCCGCAAGGACGTGTTGCACCCCGGCCACGTTCGTCTGCCCAATGTTCCGCTCGGCACGCCTGACGCCCAGTGGCTCCCGATCGTCGGTGGGTTGGGCTTGGTCGTCATCACACGAGACAAGAAGATCCGGTCGCGCCCGGCAGAAGCAGAACTCGTCATCGCTGCAGGCATCCGCGGGTTCGTTCTGACGAGCGCCGGCGATCTCAGCACTTGGGACACGCTCTCAGTGCTCGTGCGTCAATGGGACGCGCTCGAACGGCACCTCGCGCAGCACCCGAGCGGGCCATGGCTCGCCGCTCTCACGACCCAAGGCGTGCGCCCGTTGCGCATCCGTGGCTCGACGGAATTCGGCGAACCGTGAACGATCGTCACCAGACGCCCACCGCAGCAGCACCGACTTGATCCCGCTCGCAGCCGAGGGCTGAGCAGCCATCACGGCGGCAGTCGGGTGAAGAGTCGCGTGGACAGTCGCGTGAGTAGTGGCGTGCACAGTCGCGTCGGCGACGCGACTGTCCATGCGATCGGGACGCCGGGAATGCCCTTTTGGGCCACCGGGATGGGAGCATCACATCCGCGAGCGTCAGGCCGGCCAGAGCAAAGGAACGGCTGCAATGGCGACAGCACCGGGGATCAACCCGACGATCGTCGAGAACAGGGCACGTCGTTGCGCCCGTCGAAAGTGCCACGCGGCTGCAAAGGCTGACAGTCCCAGCCCGAGCG
>JAYSPV010000127.1:0-8240 GCA_043721915.1 Ilumatobacteraceae bacterium
TGCTTGCCGGCCACCGAGGCGACCAGGCCCTTGATCTCGAGCGTGCTCATTCTGTGACCTCCACATCGATCTCGATCATCCCGTCGACCACGCGGGCCACGTACACAGGAACCGGCTTGATCGCCGGCAGCGTCTGGGGTTCACCGGTGACGAGACTGAAGCTGCTGCCGTGCTTCCAGCACTCGATCTCCTTTTCGTCGCACCACACTTCGCCGGCACTGAGCGAGATGTCGGCGTGGCTGCAGGTGTCGCCGATGGCATAGACGTCGTCGCCGATGCGGATGACGGCGACTGCCACACCCGCGACCTCGAACTTGGTGGCGCTGCCAGGAGCCAGGTCGGCGAGAGCGGCCACGACGGTGCTCATCGGCCGGCCTGCAGCTTGGATGCAACGCGGGCACGAAGACCGGCTCGCAGACTGCCGACCGGCAGCAGGTTGAGCACGTCGTCGAAGAAGCCGAGCACGACGAGGCGCTCCGCGACCTCGGGCGGGATGCCCCGGCTCTCGAGGTAGAAGCGCTGCTCGTCATCGATCGGACCGACCGTGCTCGCGTGGCTGCACTTGACGTCGTTGGTGCGGATGTCGAGGTTGGGCACGCTCTCGGCCCACGCTCCGGCGCTCAGCGTCAGGTTGCGGTTCGTCTGGTAGGCGGCCGAACCGCGGGCTTCCTCGCCGATGCGAATCAGCCCGGTGTAGACGCTCTTCGCGGTGTCCTGCACTGCCCCCTTGAACAGCAGATCGCTGTAGGTCTTGGGCGCAACGTGATCCTGCAGGGTCCGGAAGTCGTGCATCTGGTTGCCGTCCGCGTAGTACAACGCGACCTGCTTGGTCGTGGCGCCCTTGCCCACCAGGCGAGCATCCGTGCGCATGCGGGCGTACTCGCCGCCGAGCGCCACGGTGCCCAGCAGCGTGGTGCTGTCGCGCTCGCCGGAGGCCTGCTGATGGCCGAGCTGCCACGTCCGTGCGCCGAGGAGGTTGATGCCCAGGTACGACACACGCGACGCCTGCGACGCCTGCACCACCAGCCGCGGAACCACCAGCACCGTCGACGCATCGGAGCTCTCGAAACGCTCGACGACCGTGAACTCGCTGTCGGCGCCGCCCAGGATCACGAGGCGCGGGTAGAAGGCCGCACCCTCGCCGTCGAGGTGGTGGGTGATGACGATCGGCTCAGCGAGCACTTTGCCCGCAGGGACACTGATCGCGATCGTCGTGTGGAACGCGGCGTTGAGCTCGTCGAAGAGATCGTGCACGGTCATCTCGGCGACGAGTGCACCGACGAGGGCGGGATCGGCCTCGGGCACCTGCTCGGCGCCCGAGATCGTGGAGTGAACGGACGTCGGGGCGTAGGCCGCGAGGTCCAGCTCACCGATGCGGCTGTAACGCCACACCTCTTGCTCGGCGCTCGGCGCGGCCATGGCCGCAGCACGGTCGGCGGCGGCAAGGCGGAGGGCACGATCGGGCGCATCGGCCGCAATGGCGTCTAGGAGGAACGCAGGCACGGGATAAATACTACTACGCACGTAGTGCTAATCCCCAATGCCTCCACCGCTACGGCGACGGCGGAAGAGCCGCTTCCAGCCCGACCGACGTGCGGCCTCGTCCGCGGCACGTTCGGCGTGCACCTCGGCCAGTACCTTCGCGCCGACCGAGTTGAGGAAGTCCTCCGCCTCGTCGAGCAACGCGGCAGCACTCCCGTCGTCGAGTCCCGGCGGCTCTTCGGGAGTCTTCGGTGCCACCATCGAGCCATACGTCCAGCCGGCATCCATCCGGTGCTCGAACTTGCCGCAGTCGGCGGGGCACCGCCACGGCGCATCAGGAGCGAGATCGAGGTTGCACTTCCGGACTGTTTCGCCGTTCGGGTACGTGCGGCTCTCGAAGTTGCGGCAGTCCTGGCGCATCGGCATGCGAGACATTCTGCCAGCACGACAGGCTCGCGTCTGGCAGGATCGGGGGATGTCGCGCACCGAGAGCCCCAGATGACCATCAGCGTCTTCGATCTGTTCCGCGTCGGCATCGGGCCGTCCAGCTCGCACACGGTCGGCCCGATGCGAGCGGCGCGACTGTTCCTCGAGCGTGTCGCCGTCACCACCCCTCTTGCGCAGGTGGGGCGGGTCCGCGCCCATCTCTACGGCTCGCTGGCAGCCACCGGCGTGGGCCATGGCACTGTCTCGGCCGTGTTGCTCGGTCTCACCGGCGCCGCCCCGCAGACGGTCGATCCCGACCGCATCCCATTGCTACTCGCCGACATCGAGCGCGATCGCAGCCTGTGGTTGCTCGGTGACACTGCGATCAGCTTCGATGTCCAGAACGACGTCGTCATGCATTCCGACGAGTCGCTGCCCGGCCACCCCAACGGGATGCGCTTCGAAGCGTTCGACACCTCGGGTGCGCTGCTGGTCGAGCATCGCTACTACTCGATCGGGGGCGGGTTCGTGGTCGACGACGCTCAACTCGACTCCCCCCTCGACACCTCCAAGGTCGCAGTGCCCTACCCGTACAAATCCGCGGACGAGCTGCTGGAGATGTGCAGCCGTGAAGGCTTGGCGATCAGTGAGGTGATGCGGGCCAACGAACTCGCCACACGGAACGTGGAAGAGGTGCACGACGATCTGCTCGCGATCTGGCAGGCGATGCGCGACTGCGTCGAGCGGGGATGCCGCAACGAGGGCGAACTGCCGGGCGGGCTGCACGTGCAACGTCGCGCCGCGGCGCTTCATCGCACCCTGCTGGCGAACGCCGGCTCGCCGGACCCACTGACCACGCTCGACTGGGTGAACCTCTACGCCCTCGCCGTCAACGAGGAGAATGCTGCGGGCGGACGGGTGGTCACGGCCCCCACCAACGGAGCAGCCGGCATCGTTCCGGCCGTGTTGCACTACTACGTCCACTTCGTACCGGATGCCAGTGACGCCGGTGTCGTTGCATTCATGCTCACCGCCGGGGCCATCGGCGCGCTGTTCAAGATGAACGCCTCGATCTCGGGCGCCGAGGTCGGCTGCCAGGGCGAGGTCGGTTCGGCGTGTGCGATGGCGGCAGCGGGGCTCGCCGAGGTGCTCGGCGGCACACCGGAACAGGTGGAGAACGCTGCCGAGATCGCACTCGAGCACAACCTCGGGCTGACCTGCGATCCGATCGGTGGTCTGGTGCAGGTGCCCTGCATCGAACGCAACGCCATGGCATCCATCAAGGCGATCAACGCTGCCCGTCTCGCGCTGCACGGCGATGGCACCCACCTGGTCTCGCTCGATCAGGCGATCGCGACGATGCGCGACACCGGCCGCGATATGCACGAGAAGTACAAGGAGACCGCACGTGGCGGCCTGGCGATCACCTTCCTCGGCAAGAAGCCGATCGCGCAGGTCGCCGTCAACTTCGTGGAGTGCTGAGCCACCAGCTTCCCGTCAGGTCAGCCGACGCTGCCTTCCATCTGCAGCTCGATGAGGCGGCTCCACTCGACGGCGTACTCCATCGGCAGAGTGCGCACGATCGGCTCGATGAAGCCGTTGACCACCATGCCCATCGCCTGCTCCTGCGAGAGGCCACGCGACATCAGGTAGAACAACTGCTCGTCGGCGATCTTGGACACTGTGGCCTCGTGGCCGATCTGCGCGTCGCGCTCGCCGACCTCCATGTACGGGAACGTGCGACTCTCGCTCTGCTCGTCGAGGATCAGGGCGTCGCACTGGACGTGGCTCTTGCAGCCGTAGGCGCCCTCCTCGACGCGGACCAGCCCGCGGTAGGCGGTGATGCCGCCGTCCTTCGAGATCGACTTGGAGACGATCTTGGAGGTCGTCTCGGGCGCTGCGTGGATCATCTTCGCCCCGGCGTCCTGGTGCTGCCCCGCACCGGCATACGCGACCGAGAGCACCTCGCCGGTGGCCTTCGGACCGACCAGGTAGACGCTGGGGTACTTCATCGTCAGCTTCGAGCCGATGTTGCCGTCGATCCACTCCATGTGGCCTTCGGCTTCCACCCGGGCACGCTTGGTGACCAGGTTGTAGACGTTCGGCGACCAGTTCTGGATGGTGGTGTACGTGACGCGGGCCGATGGCTTGACGATGATCTCGACCACTGCCGAGTGCAGAGAATCCTTCGTGTACACAGGCGCCGAGCAGCCTTCGATGTAGTGCACCTGGCTGCCCTCGTCGGCGATGATCAGCGTGCGCTCGAACTGGCCGGCGTTCTCGCTGTTGATGCGGAAGTACGCCTGCAACGGCATCTCACAGTTCACACCCGGCGGCACGTAGACGAACGAACCGCCCGACCACACCGCCGTGTTCAGCGCGGAGAACTTGTTGTCACCGGGGGGGATGACCGTACCGAAGTAGCGCTTGACCAGCTCGGGGTACTCGCGCAGCGCGGTGTCCATGTCGCAGAACAGGATCCCCTGCTGCTCGAGATCCTCACGGTTCCGGTGGAAGACGACTTCCGACTCGTACTGCGCGGTGACGCCGGCGAGGTACTTGCGCTCGGCTTCGGGAATGCCCAGCTTCTCGTACGTCGCCTTCATCTGCTCGGGCAGGTCGTCCCACTCGCTGACCTGCTCGGTGGCCGGGCGCAGGTAGTAGTAGATGTCCTGGAAGTCGATGTCGGGCATGTTGACCGCGAACCACTCGGCCATCGGCTTGCGATCGAACGTCCGCAGGCTGCGCTGGCGCATCTGGCTCATCCATCGCGGCTCACCCTTCCACCAGCTGATCTGATCGACCACGCCGCCGTCGAGACCCTTGGCCGGCTTGAACGCGTACTCGACGCCGGTATCGCTCCAGCCGAGGTTGTACTTGCTGAGATCGAGGTCGAACGAGGTCATTGTGTGTTCCGATCAGCCAGGGTGTGGCACCGAGGAATTTCCACTACGGCCATAGTAACAATTATCTCCGCGCTTGCCCACCCCGGCCACCACTCATCGGGCCGAGGCTCCTCACCCCACCGGTTCGAGACGGGCGGGAACGCTCTTGTGCCACGGTGTGCCTGCGATCGCGTCGCGGTCGGCGCCGCTCGTCAGCTCGTTGGGGGCGACGCCGACACGATCGCCGCCCTCGTCGAGACCCATCCCGTTGGGCAGCGAGACATGCCCCGGCTGCATCATCGCGCTGATCTCCACCAGCACTCGGGCGCTGCCGCGAGGAGTGCTGAGACGGGCGACGCCCCCATCGACGAGGCCCGCCGCCTCCGCATCTGCGGCACTCACCCGCAGCGCGCCACCCGCGTCGCGCTTGCGCCATGTCGAGTCGCGGATGATCGTGTTGGCGGTGAACGACCGGCGCTCACCGGCGCTGAGCAGCAATGGCCACTCCGCAGAGGTGAGCGTTGGCTCCGTGGCGAGGGCTCGCAACTCGTCCACCAGCTCAGGGATGTGCACGTGCAGCAGACCGTCGTCGGTTCGCACCCGCGCCGGCACATCGTCCCAGGTGTCGATCGTGAAGGTGATGCCGTGATCGCCGTTGAGGATGCCCTCGAACAACGACTCACCCAGCGCAAGGCCCTCACCGATGAACCCGGCGCGCCGCACCGAAGATTCGAAGCTCATCGCGCAACGGTGCGCTGCCCCCCCCACAACAGTGCAGCGCTCGCCGCGCCGTGGGGCAGCGTCGGCCCGAGCGTGCGGTAGAGCACGACGGGGGCCACCGCGCCGAGCGCGGGGTTGGCAGCCGTGGCCTCGAAGAACGCTGCCGCGTACGCCTCGCGCCCGCTGGCGGCGGCAGCATGCAGCGGCTCCAGGTCCTGAGGCGAGTAGGCACCCAATGCCTCCACCAGGCGGGCGTGGATCTCGGGTTCGGGCAGCGGGCCCGCCGGTGGGGCGAGCAGCGGGCGGCGCAGGTGGAACACGTTCTGCGGAAAGTCGAAGTTGAAGAACGTCGCCTCCCACTTCTCGTACTGGGTCTGCGCCGGCAACACGTAGTGCGCGGCGCGCGCGGTCTCGGTGAGGGCCACGTCGATGACGACCACGAGCTCGAGCGCATCGAGTGCCGCACGCATCCGTTGCGTGTCGGCCAACGAGTGCAGCGGGTTGCCGCTCTCGACCAGCAGCGCCCGATACCGAGCAGGGTGATCGGTGAGGATCTCGTCGGGGATCACGTTGCACGGCACCAAGCCGCTGATGATCTTCGCCCCGACCACCGGCGACGCCTGTTGCGCACTCTTGGCGCTGTCACTCCGGAACAGTGCGATCAGCGACGACGGCATGTACTGCGTGCCCTGCTTGGCGAAGTTGCCGGTGAGGACCCACAGCAGCTTCTCCAACCAGCTGTTCAACGTGCTGTGCCGGTTCATCTGCACGCCGAGATCCTCGAACACGGCAACGCTGTCGGCGGCCGCCAGGCGACGAGCCGCTACCCGCAGCAGCGCCTCGTCCACTCCGCACCGCACCGCATACTCACCAACCGGGACCGAGCTGAACTCGGCCACCACCGCATCCCAGTCGGCGACATGGTCGCGCACCCACTCGGCGTGCACCAGGCCCTCCTGCACCAACACCGCGACCATCGCCGACAGGCAGAACGCATCAGTGCCCGGCTTCACATGGAGGTGGATTCCACTGTCCGACGAGGCTGCGAGCTCTGCGGTCTCGCTGCGCCGCGGATCGATCACGATCAGAGCCCGCGACGGGTCGTTGGCGATCTCCTTCAACGTGGTGCGGGCGCGCGGAAAGCCATGGCTCTGCCAAGGGTTCTTGCCGACGAACATCGCGACTTCGCAATGCTCGAAATCGGCACGCACGCACGCCACCGCCGAACATCTTGCCGTTCACCCAGAACTCGCCGGTCTTCTCCTGCGACAACGCGTTGGCGCGGTACTTGCCACCCAACGCGCGCAGCGTCGCTGCGCTGTACCCGCCGCCGAGGTGGTTTCCCTGCCCTCCGCCGCCGTAGTAGAAGATCGTCTCGCCGCCGTACGAGTCGCGCACGGCCGCGAACTTCGCTGCCACCTCGCGGATCGCGGTGTCCCAGTCGATCTCCTCGAAGGTGCCATCGGGTCGGCGGCGCAGCGGAGCCAGCAGCCGGTCGCCGCCGTTCTGGTAGTGGTTCAGCCGCAGCGCCTTCTCGCACGTGTAGCCCTGGGAGGCCGGGTGCGCCTTGTCGCCGCGGATGCGGTCGAACGTGTGGCCGTCATCACCGAGGCGGACCTCGATACCGCAGTTGCACTCGCACAGGATGCAAGCCGTCGGCTGCCAGGGTTGTTCGCTCATCGGCGGAACACTAGGCGAGTGCATTGCATCATGCAACGCAGTGGCATGACGTGCGAGTCAGAGGGCGGCGGGCGGCCGAAAGCCGGGCCCGGCCTTGGCCCTGACGGCGCCGAGCTCCATCGCCTCGCCGCACTCCGAGCACACCAGTTGCGCGTGACCGCGACCTGCGCAGGTGTGGCGCATCAACAGCGGCGGCCCGTCGGGTGACTCCCATTTGTCGCCGAAGGCCATCAGCGCCTCGATCACCGGGTACAGGTCGCGACCCTTCTCCGTCAGGTGGTACTCGAACCGCTCCGGGTGTTCGTGATACTTCACCCGCTGGACCACGCCGTGCGCCACCAGCGTTGCCAGACGGTCGCTGAGGATGTTGCGGGCGATCCCGAGATCGCCCTGGATGGCCTCGAAGCGGCGTTGGCCGAGCATGATGTTGCGCACGATCAGGAGCGTCCACCACTCGCCCACCACTTCAAGGGTGCGCGCCACGGAACAGTTCATATGACCCACGCTGCTGCGTTTCACGCTCACCAGGTTAGTCGCGCCATGAAACGCTGAGGCCACCGGGTGCCGACTCGAACGAGCAGCACGCCGCAACCGGCGTGAGCCTGACTAGATTTGCACGATGGTTCGGCGGATCCGTTCTTCTCTCATTGCATTCATCATCGTGGTGCCATTCGCGCTCGGCCTCGGAAGCAGCCCTGCCGCTGCCGCCGGTGACGGACTGGCCTACCGCAGCACCACCACCTACACGCTCGATGCTGCGGCTGGTGTGGTGCACGTGCTGGTGGAGGTGTCGCTCACCAACACCATCCCCGACAAGCGTGAGGGCAACTACATCAACCGTCGTTACTTCACCGGGTTCTCTCTCCCGGTGCCCGTCGGCGCCAACAACCAGGTCGCCACGACCAGCAGTGGGAGGGCCCTCGACATGGGGCTCACCTTCATCGATGGCAACACCGACTTCTTCCTGTTCGACATCGATCTGGCCAGCAACCTCTTCTATCAGCAGAGCGCCACGGTGCTGGTTCGCTACGACATCACAGGCCAGCC
>JAYSPV010000128.1:0-12710 GCA_043721915.1 Ilumatobacteraceae bacterium
ACACGGTCGCCGGCGACGCAGTCGTCGGCACCGACGGGTCGGTGTCCGAGAACACCGGGATCGAGCCGCCCGACCCCATCTGCGAGGAGCCGCAGCCTCCGGCCAACGTGCCCGACGAGGCCACCGCTCTCGCACGGGCGAAGCAGCTGTTCGCAGACATGGGCTACGACGTCGGCGCCTACGAGTACGAGGTCTACGCCGATGAGTGGAGCGCGAACGTGACGGCATGGTTGCTGCTCGACGGCCACCGCAGCCCGATCACCCTCTCTGCCGGCTACGGCGCTGAGGGTGTGCTCACCTGGGCATCCGGCTCACTCGCCGCACCGCAGCCTGCCGATGACTACCCGCTCGTGTCGATCGACGCGGCGGTGCAGCGCCTGAACGACGAGAGCGGCCAGTGGATGGCTTACATGGGCGGCGCCGCCCGGATGGAGATCGCGGCTGGTGATGTCACCCAGGTCGCTCCATCACCGGCCGTCGGCGCGCCGGAACCGGCCACCGATGAAGCCGTCGCGCCACCCGACACCATGGGTGAGGTCGGCGAGCCAGTGGTGATCGACCAGCCCGTGTGCGACCCCGCCACCCGCTGCGTGATCGAGGAGATGCCGGCCCCCGAGCCGATCACCGTCACCTTCACCGAGGTGCGCACCGACCTGACCATGCAGTGGGCCGAGGACGGCACCATCTGGCTGCTGCCCGCGTACACGTTCACGTCTGCCGACATGGGCGAGTACTCGGTGATCGCCATCGACGACAGCTTCATCGCCCTGCCCGAGCCGCTGCCGATGCCCGAGCCGCTGCCGGTCGAGACCGTCGTCGACGGCACCGTTCCCGCCGACACGGTGGTGGTCGAGCCGACGGCGATCGACACCGTGCCGTTCGACCAGACGCAGCCTGCCGATCAGGCCGCTGCGGAGCAGCTGCTCAATGGACTGGCGCTCGACGAGGCCGTCAAGGTTGCGCACGAGCAGGGCTGGGACATCCGGGTCGTGGAGATCGACGGCGAGTCGCAGGCGATCACCGACGACCTGCGCCCGTGGCGAGTGAACGTCGCCGTCACCGGTGGTGTCATCACGTCGGTCGCCTTCATCGGCTGACACCAGCACACCGCCCACACATCGCGAGCCGGCCCTGTCCCTTCGAGGGATGGGGCCGGTGACGCGTCCGGCGCACGGTGGCGGCTGACGGGTAGCGTTGCATGCGCATGTTCGACTCCCTGTCTACCCGCCTCGAAGGCATCGTCAAGCGGTTGCGCGGCAAGGGCCGCCTCACCGAAGCCGATGTCGACGAAATGCTGCAAGAGATCCGCACCGCGCTGCTCGAGGCCGACGTCAACGTCGGTGTCGTGCGCAACGTGCTGGCCCGCATCCGCGAGCAGGCCATCGGCGCCCGCCTCAGTGAAGCGCTCGACCCGAGCCAGCAGGTCATCAAGATCGTCAACAACGAGCTCACCGCGATGCTCGGCGGTGAGACGCTCAAGATCCAGTACGCCAGCCGGCCCCCGACCGTCATCTTGATGGCGGGTCTGCAGGGCTCGGGTAAGACCACCAACTCGGCCAAGCTGGCCCGTTGGTTCAAGAGCCAGGGCCGCCAGCCGCTGATGGTCGGCGCCGACCTGCAGCGCCCCGCCGCCGTGGAGCAGTTGCGCACCCTCGGCCGCCAGATCGACGTGCCCGTGTTCAGCGAGCCCGGCGATCCGGTCAACACCGCCCGCCGCGGCCTCGAGGAAGCACGCCGCCTCGGCCGCGACGTCCTCATCGTCGACACTGCAGGCCGCCTCTCCATCGACGCCGAGATGATGGAGCAGGTCCGTCAAATCTCCGCGGTCGTGCAGCCCAACTACACGTTCCTCGTCATCGACGCGATGACCGGCCAGGACGCGGTGAGCGTCGCCGAGGCCTTCCACCAGACGTTGGCCATTGATGGTGTGATCCTCTCCAAGCTCGATGGCGACGCCCGTGGTGGCGCTGCGCTGAGCGTGAAGGAAGTGATCGGACGTCCGATCGCGTTCGCCAGCACGGGCGAGAAACTCAACGAGTTCGAACAGTTCCATCCCGATCGAATGGCCGGCCGGATTCTCGGCATGGGCGACATGCTCACCCTCATCGAGCAGGCCGAGCAGGCGTTCGAGAAGGATCAGGCAGAGGTCGCCGCCACGAAGCTGATGGAGGGCGAGTTCACGCTCGACGACTTCCTCGAGCAGATGCAGGCGCTGAAGAAGATGGGGCCGCTGGGCAACCTGATGGGCATGATGCCCGGGATGCCCAAGGAGATGAAAGGCGCCGAGATCGGCGACGAGCAGCTCAAGCCGGTGGAGGCGATCATCCGCAGCATGACGCCGCTGGAACGCCGCAAGCCCGAGATCATCAACGGCAGCCGCCGCAACCGCATCGCGATCGGTAGCGGCACCTCCGTCGGCGACGTCAATCGTCTGGTCAAGCAGTTCGGCGAGATGCAGAAGATGATGAAGCGGATGGGCGCGATGAGCGGCATGGGTCGCGGCAAGAAGGGCAAGCCGGGCAAGAAGCCCAAGCCGGGTCGCGGGTTTCCGGGGCTACCCCCGGGCATGGGTGGCGGCTTCCCCGGGATGCCTGGAATGCCAGGCATGGGGCCCGACAGCGGAATGCCCGGTTTGGGTGGCCCTTCGGGTGGCTTCCCGAAGTTCAATTGATAGCCTCACGTAGTTCGCATTTCGACGTACAACACGTTATTCGTAGGGAGCACTGAAGTCGCATGGCAGTAAAGCTGCGCCTCACTCGAGTCGGCAAGACCAAGCAGCCGCAGTACCGCATCGTGGCGGCCGACAGCCGTTCACCTCGCGATGGCCGCTTCATCCAGATCGTGGGCACCTACAACCCGCGCACCGATCCGTCGACGCTGAGCGTCGACAATGCCAAGGCCGTCAAGTGGCTGATGGACGGCGCGCAGCCCACAGAGCGCGTCAAGAAGCTGCTCGAGATCTCCGGCGCATGGGCCGAGTTCGGTACCGCTCGCGCGGCGAAGTGATCCGGTCTCAGCTGTGACCGACCTCGAATCCACCGAACACAACACCGACGGCGAGCTGGCCCCCACCGCCACAGCCGTCCTTGCGCATGTGGTGCGCTCGATCGTCGACGACCCGACTGCGGTCATCGTCGATGCCAGCGAGAGCCGTGGCAAGGTGCGCCTCGAAGTGCGCGTCGGCCCCGGCGATCTCGGCCGCGTGATCGGCCGTCGTGGCCGCACTGCGCAGAGCATCCGCACCGTGGTGCGTGCTGCCGCCACTCGTGACGACGTCGATGTCGACGTCGATTTCGCCGACTGACCCAGCCCTCGACTGATGGCTGCCGACGATGCCCTGCTAGAAGTGGGCAAGATCGGTCGCGCCCACGGTGTGCGCGGCGATCTGTACGTCGATCTGATCACTGATCGCACCGAACGGTTGGCAGTCGGTGCCCGCGTGCAAGCGAAGGGCAAGTGGCTCACCGTGCACACGGCACGTGTTGCCGGCACCCGCTGGCTGGTGCACTTCGAAGGCATGGCCGACCGCACTGCCGCCGAGGCATGGGTCGGCACGCCGCTGTTCGCGGCACCGTTGCCGACCAACGAGGACGGCTGGTACGTCAGCGACCTGATCGGCTCGGAGGTGGTCGGCGTGGACGGCACCGAGTTCGGGTCGTGTGTGGCCGTGCTCGCCAACCCGGCGCACGATCTGTTGGAGCTGGAGGACGGCTCGCTGGTGCCCGTCGTGTTCATCACCGACGTAGCGCCCGGCAAGCTGACGATCAATCCCCCCGACGGCTTGTTCGACCTGCTCGACTGATCTCGCGACGCTGCCGCGATCAGCGGAGGCGTTGCACCTCGACGACGGCGACGAGAGGTACAGGACCGTAGATGTGCGGGAACGGCTCCGGGGCGCCGCTGAGCTGCTCGTACACCAGTGTGTCGCCGAGGAAGGCCTCGTCGATGTGCAGCAGGAGCAGTTCGGGGACATCGGCGTAGAAGCGCTCGACGGTGGCGGGCCACTGGGCGGCAGTGCTGCAGTGGATGAACCCTTCGTCGGCAAGCTCGATGCCACGCGACGAACCGGTGTGGATGCCCTCGGCCTGGGACTGGGCCCAGCGGTCGGGTTCGGTGAGGTGGAAGATCATCACACGTAGGATTGCAGACGCGATGCGTATCGACGTCTTCACCATCTTCCCAGGCCTCGTCGACGGCTTCTGCGGCGAGGGCCTGCTGGGGAAGTCGCGTGCCAACGGCCTGCTGGATCTCCGCACGCACGACCCTCGCGATCACACCACCGATGTGCACCGCACAGTCGACGACGCGCCGTTCGGTGGCGGCGCCGGCATGGTGATGAAGGCCGAGCCGCTGTTCCGATCGGTGGAGGCTGCGCAGCCGCCGCGCCCGCTGTACCTCCTCGGTCCTGGCGGCCGACGCTTCGATCAGGCGATGGCGAACGAGTTGGCCGACAGTGACGGCTTCTCGTTGCTGTGCGGCCGCTACGAAGGTGTTGATCATCGGGTGCGCGAGCGCCTGGTGGATGGTGAGCTGAGTGTCGGCGATGTCGTCCTCAACGGTGGCGAGGTTGCTGCGTGCCTGGTGATCGAAGCTGTCGTTCGCCTGCTGCCGGGTGCGATGGGCAATGCCGCCAGCCCCGTGCACGAGAGCTTCGGTGCATCCGGGCTGCTGGAAGAACCCCACTACACCCGGCCCGCGGAGTTCCGCGGCTGGGAGATTCCGGCGGTCCTGCGCGGCGGCGACCACGCCCGCATCGAGCGCTGGCGCCGTGCCCAAGCCCTGCATCGCACTCTGCAGCACCGTCCGGACCTGATCGATACCCGCGGAGGTATCACTGAAACTGACCGTCGCTTGTTGGAAGAGTTCCCCTCCGTCGCCTATCCTTGAGCGTTCCCTAGCCGACCGCTGTCAGAGAGTTCGCGCCATGAAGTCCACCGATTTTGTAGATAGCCAGTCCCTTCGCACCGACATCCCGCATTTCGGGCCCGGCGACGAGGTCAAGGTGCATGTGAAGGTGGTCGAGGGCAACAAGGAGCGCGTGCAGGTGTTCCAGGGCAACATCATCGCTCGCAAGGGCAGTGGCGTGCAGGAGACCTACACCGTGCGCAAGCTCAGCTACGGCGTCGGCGTCGAGCGCACCTTCCCGGTGCACACCCCCACCGTCGTCAAGCTGGAAGTCCTCAAGCGTGGCGATGTGCGCCGCGCCAAGCTCTACTACGTGCGCGATCGCATCGGCAAGCGCGCCAAGATCAAGGAAAAGCGCGACGCCTGATCGGCGCCGTCACCTTTGGTGTAAGCAGCACCCACGTTGAGTTCTGACGATCTCGAGAACTTCGAGGCCGAGCGCGAGCTCCAACTCGCTCAGGAGTACCAGGACGTCGCGGCCATGTTCCGCTTCGCCGTGGAGACCGAGCGCCGTTTCTACCTGGCCAACGACGTCAAGGTCACCGTCACCGGTGACCCGTCGCGCCCGGTGATCGAAGTGGAGTTGGCCGACGCATGGGTATGGGACATGTACCGCAAGACCCGGTTCATCCCGAAGGTGCGGGTGCTGACGTTCAAGGACGTCAACGTCGAGGAGCTTCCGCCGATCGAGCTGTAGCCCGCAGCGTTCGACAGCCGTCCCTGGCCGCCCAGGCGAGGGGTCGCTTCGGGGAGAACGAAGCCTTGCGCTGGTACCTCCAGCGTGGCTACACCGTGGTCGAACGCAACTGGCGTTGCGCAGCCGGCGAGGTCGACCTGATCCTCTCCATGTCGCGTGGGACGCACGCGAACGTGGTGGTGTTCTGTGAGGTGAAGGCGAGGGCTAGCAGCGAGTTCGGCGGGCCGTGGGCGGCGGTGAACTGGGCCAAGCAGCGGCGGCTGCGGCGCCTGGCAGCGATCTGGTTGGGGGGCGAACGCGCACGCGCGATGGCGCTCAACGGTCCGATCGACGTCCGTTTCGACGTTGCAGCAGTGATCGGAGCGCGCGTGGAGGTGATCGAGTCAGCGTTCTGATCGCTGCGCCGCACAGGCGGCGACTCAGCCCAGGAACGCCCACACGAGCAGCACCACGCAGGCGACGGCGGCGGTGGCGACGAAGAAGTAGTCGCTCTTGCGAGGGACGTGCTTGCGGTTCGGGTTGAAGCCCATCGCATCAGTATCGTCCGCCAACATGGAAACACTGCAAGTCTCCCGCGATGAAGGGGTCGTCACGATCACCCTCGATCGGCCCGCGAAGAAGAACGCGATGAACGACCAGATGTGGGACGAACTGTTGGCAACCTTTCGTGCGATCGCCGGTTCCAGCGACGATCGCGCCGTGATCATCACCGGTGCAGCCGGTGAGTTCTGCAGCGGCGCCGACCTCACCGGGCGATCGGGCAACCGACATCAACTGGCGGCGATGCGGCACGTGGGCGACGTCGCGCTCGCACTGCACCGCCTGCCGCAGCCGACGATCGCCAAGGTGCGCGGTGTGGCTGTCGGGGCCGGGTGCAACCTGGCCCTCGGCTGCGACCTGGTGGTAGCGGGGGAGACCGCCCGCTTCTCGGAGATCTTCGCCCAGCGCGGGCTCAGCATCGACTTCGGTGGGTCGTGGCTGCTACCCCGACGCGTCGGGCTCCACCGGGCCAAAGAGCTGGCCCTGCTGGCCGAGATCATCTCTGCATCCGAGGCCGAGCGGATGGGGCTCGTGAACAGGGTGGTGGCCGACAGCGAACTCGACACGTTCGTCCTCGACTGGGCCTCGCGGTTGGCGGCCGGTCCACCGATCGCACTCGCAATGACCAAGCGGCTGCTCGACAACGCAATGAACGTGACGCTCGAAGAGGCGCTCGACGACGAGGGGTTGGCGCAGACCGTGAACTTCGGGACCAAGGACACACCCGAGGCGATCATGGCGTTCATCGAGAAGCGTGTGCCGCGGTTCGAGGGCCGCTGACACCACTGCGGCGCTCATGGTCACTAGCGTGGCCCGCGTGCGACGATTGGCGATACTCGGTGTCGGCCTACTGGCTGCACTGTGGTGGGGTGGATCGGCACACGCGACCGTGCCACCCACCGACCCCGCGGCCCCGCCGCCGAGCGACGTCCCGAGCACCACGCAGCCTGGCGTGCTACCACCCGCACTCGGTCCTCTGGTGGTCGTGCCCTCCGGATGTGTGGCGCCTGCACCCGCTCGCGCAGTGTTCCGGGGCACGATCCTGCTGGTCGACGACCCGAACAGGCCGACAACGTTCCGCTTCCGGGTCGACTCCGTGCTCGCCGGCTCGTTGGACGGCTTCGAGGTTGGTCGACTCGTCGACGTACGCTACGGACAAGCGGCCCGATTCCTGATCGTCGGCGGTGAGTCCACCGGGCGTCAATACATCGTCGGGGCGGCCGCCGACCCTGATACGGGCCTCCTCTCCAGCACGGTGCGCGAGGCGGCGCCGTTGTTCGGCGGTGATGCCGTGATCGGCGCCAACGACAGTGACATCGATTGCCCGCGAGTCGAGGACCCGGTTCGCACGCTGTTGCCGGATGGCTCTGCAGTGGACACCGGTGTGCTGACTCCGCTCAAGGGGCACGCCTCGTCACTGATGCTGGCGGTGATCGAGCCACTTGTTGTCGCGTTCGGCGTGTTGCTGGCCCTGGTGCTGTTCAAGCACCTGCTGTTCGTGGTGGGCCGGTCGCTGCGCGAGATCGGCTCCACAGAGCCGACGCGGCCGCCCGCCCGCCGGCATGGCGCCGCCTCACGCGCTGAGTAGGCGCTCGCGCAACTCCGCGCACAACGACGCCCATCCCTCGATCTCCACCTGCTCGGCCGCGCCGCCGGGGCGGCACATCACCAGCACGCCGCCACTGACCGGCTCGCCGAGCAACTGCTCGAGCGCAAGACCGTATGCGGCGAGCTGCAACCCGTAGCGGTGGAGCCGTTGCGCGCGCTCTGGCCCGGTGGCGATCTGATCCGTCTTGTAGTCGACCACCACCAGTCCTCGTTGGGGGTGCCGCACGAGCAGATCGATGTAGCCCTCGACGACGGTTGGCTCGTGGGGGGAACCAGGCGACGCCGTGCTGTCGCCGAGCGGGGCCACTGTGGTGGCGACGAACAGTTCGCGCCAGTGTGGGCCCAAGATTCCTCCGGCGACGATGGGTGCCTGCAGCGCAGAGCGGGCGAGCCGTTCGATGGTGCGCTCATGGCCGAGCACGCCCTCAGCGGCGGCCTGCGCAGCGGCGAGACCGGCGATGTTGGCGCCGGTGCGGAGATCGGCGAACTGCAGCACAGCATGAACAGCCCGGCCGATGGCGGTGCCGTAGCGGCCGCGCTGCCACGGTGGTAGATCGAGATCGACGGCGTCCTTCAGCATGCCCGCGTCGAGCCGACGACGCGCCGGGACTGCCTGCAGCGCAGCGCCCGACGCGGGACGGCCGTCGTCGGTGGCCCCGACACCTTGGTGGGCCTCGTCCTCGAGGCGGGCGGCGAGCGTGGTGGCGCTGAGTGCTGCTGGTCGAGCAGCCAGCCGGAGATCGGCCTGCCATCTCGCGGCCCAGGCGCCCTCGTCGGGCCAGGGCAACTCGGCGGCGGCCGGCACCGGCATCGGCAGCGTGGCGTCGGCGGCCACGAACGCACTGTGCGGCGCACCGTGGCTTGCCGCAGCCAGCTCGTGTGCGGCCGACTTGTTGGGGCGGTCAGCGCGGTGCAAGGACACGACGAGGTGGTCCATCGCCCGCGTGCACGCAACGTAGAGCAGGCGCCGCCGCTCGGCGTCGCTCATCTGTTCGTCGACCGGAGCGAACTGCTGGTAGGTGGGGTCGTGCCGATCGCTCAGTGCCCACGTGCCTGGCGGCCAGACGACACGCCGGCCACGGGTGCTGTTGGGCTTGGCGGTGAGGCCGGACACGATCGTGATCGGGAACTCGAGACCCTTGGCAGCATGAATCGTCATGATCCGCACCACGTCGTGGTCGGTCTCGGGCAACACCGTCTCCGCCACGAAGCGGCCTTCGTCCCCTTGCAGTCGCGTCCACAGGAGGTAGCGACGAACGCCGTGCCCGCCGGCTTCGCTCCACGCGCGGGCCTGGTCGACGACGAAGCGGACCCGGCGCCACACATCGCGGCTGTCGCGCTGGGCGAGCGCCAACTCCATCACACAGCGATCCTCGATCAACCAACCGAGCAGCTGCGACGGCGTGCTGTACGGCACCCGAGCGGCGATCTCGCCGAGGCAGGCGAGCCCCACTGCTACCGGGTGATCGCTGAGCGCCTCAGGGAGATCGCGCCACTGCCAACGCCTGCCGTGGGTGACCTTCCATTCGTAGAGGTCGCGGTCGCTGCAGCCGAAGAGTGGCGTGCGCAGTGCCGAGACAATGGCCAGCTCGTCAGTGGGATCGTCGGCGGCGCGCAGGGCGAGCATCAGGGCTCTCACCTCGGGGGCGGCGTACACGAGTGAGCTGTTCTCGGCCCGGTGCGGCACGTCGCGGGCGGCAAGTGCCACCTGCAGCGCTGGCAGGGACAGGCGAGAGGGGATCAGGATGGTGATGTCGCCCGGGCGACATGCGTGCAGTTCGTTGTCGCGCCACACCGGCCACCCTTCCCCGAGCGCCTGCACGACGGCGGCAGCGACATCGGTGGCCTCACGCTCGCGCAGTGCCTCTGCTGCGGCGCGTGGCAGGTCGGTGTGCGCCTCTGCGCCCAGCACGGTGACGCTGCCGTGTGCGTGCCCCCCGTGGCGTGCGGCGATCAGTGGTTCGTATGCGGGCTGCACGTCGGGCTCGTGAGTGATCAGGTTGCCCATGGTGTGGTTGACCCACGCGATCACAGGTGCCGTGCTGCGGAAGTTGGCAGACAGCGTCGCGGCGCGTGCCCCGATCTGTGCTCGCGCCTGGAGGAACTGGCCGATGTCGGCCCGCCGAAAGCGGTAAATGCTCTGCTTGGGGTCGCCCACCACCGTCAACCTGCCCGGCAGCGGGCGCAGCGTTCGCCAATCCGCCGTCTCGCCGTCGGCCGACCGTTGCGAGGCAGGGTCGGCGGTGATGCGAACCGCGAGCTCGAGTTGGATGGGGTCCGTGTCCTGAAATTCGTCGAGCAGCAGGTGCGTGTACCGCGCGTGCAGCTGCTCGCGCACTTCGTCGTTGGTGGCTGCCAGCCTGCGAGCGAGCACGAGGAGATCGTGGAACTCGAGCTCGCCGTCCTGCTGACGCATCGCCACGGAGCTCAGCGTGAACTCGTGCAGCAGCGCGCCGAGCGTCAGGCGCCGCTCCTCGTTGAACACGGTCAGCGCGCGGACTGCGGCAGCGCCGACGGCCGTGAGGGCGGCCCGATATGCCAGCAGCGCGGCATCGCTGCCATCCTGCTGCTTCCACTTTGCGGTGCTACCGGCGCGATCCGGCTTCGTGCCCGAGAGCTCGGTGACGATGCGCAACATCTCGCTGAGCGGCACGTCGCCAGTCAGCATCCGCGCGCGATCGGCGAACAGCGCGGCAACGGCGAACTGCGTGTCGTCGACGGGAGGGTGGAAGCCGGCAGCGACCGAGCAAAGGTCTGCCAACTGCTGCTGGACACTGGCCGTGTCGACCGGCGTGGGCATCGACGGGGACACTCGCTCGGCGACGAGATCCCAGTTGGCCTGGAAGTCCTCCGCCATGCGGCGTACGCCCTGCTCGATGCCGAAGCGGTCGTACTGGCACAGCTCGACCAGTCGAACCGAGTCGGGATCGTCGAGCAGGGTCTCGAGGAAGTCGGTGAACCGCTCGTGAAACGCAGTGGAGCTGCGCACCTCGTCGAGCACGTCGAACTGCGGAGGAAGCTGTGCATCGATGGGGAATTCGTTGAGAAGCCGCCGGGCGAACGCGTGCAGCGTGCCGATGGGGGCCTGGTCGAGCTCGTCGAGTGCCGTCGCCGCGAGCTCCGCGTCGGCCTGCGCCCCGGCCGCTGCAGCGAGCAACGACTGGCGCACCTTGTGGCGCAGCTCGGCAGCGGCTTTGTCCGTGAAGGTGATGGCCGCGATGCGCCTGACGGGCACGCCGCTGGTGATCAGGTTGACGACACGCCGGACGAGCGCGGTGGTCTTGCCACTGCCGGCGCCCGCCTCGACGAACAGTGTGGTGTCGAGCGTGTCGGTGACCAGATCGCGGTCGGCCTGATCGGGGGCCGGCGGCATGATGACCGTCGCGGGCGCGACCACTGCCGCGTGGGCGACCGGCACCGGCGTGCCCGAGCGGCCGAACAGATCGAGTTGCTCAGCCATCGGAGGGTTCCTCCTCGAGCAGGCCGAGCAGCGCGGCCACGCGTGGATCGGCCAGCTTGCGTTCGAACTGCGTCCAGCGTTCGGCGGTGCCGAGGTGATCGGGGTCGCAGTACTCGCACGGCACGAAGCTGAACCGGAACTGCGACTTCTCCGGTCGTGCGACGAACACGCCGGAGCGGATGCCCCGTAGCACGTGTTGCAGCGCCTCGGTCACCTGCGGCCACGACTGGGTGTCGATGGTGCACTCGACCCGGCGGTACTGCTCCTTGCCGAAGAAGCCGTACTCGGCGGTGACAGCCGGGCGTGGTGTCTCGGCGGTGAGTGCCAGCGCAGCGGCGGCGTAGGCGGGAAGCTGGAACTTGGTGCCGCCCGCTGTGGGGTCGGCATCGGTGATGTCGCGGTAGCTGTCGGCGCCGCCGGTCTTGTGGTCGGTGACCACCAGGCTGCCGTCGGCGCAGCGGTCGATGCGGTCGACCGAGCCGCGCAGTGATACCTCGGTGCCGTCGGCGAGCGTGATGACCGCACCCGGAGCACCCTCGCTGCCGAAGCCGTGCTCGGAGGCGAGCACGGTTGCCGAACGGGCCGCGACGAGGCGGCTGTCGTGCTGCAACCACATCGCCAGCTCGTGACGTTGCCGACTCTGCTCGCTGCGCCAGAACGCGGTACGGCCGGTCGCGCCCTGCAGCTCCAGGCGCCGAGCCTCTGATTCGAAGGCGGCGAGCAGCGCAGTGAGGTGCTGATCGCCCCACCCGTCGGGACCCGGCTGGGGGAGGGTGCCGTCGATCACCTGGCGATGGAAGAGATCGAGCGCCTCATGCACGAGCGTGCCGCGATCCTTGGGTGTGATCTGCAACTGCTCGTCGGGCTGTTCCACCGACTGCAGCCCGAGTACGTACCGCATGAACCAACCATGTGGGCACGCGACCCAGGCCTCCAGGCGGGTGGGGGAGATCGGCCGGTCACCGAGTGCGTCGATCTGCACGCCGCTGAGATCGCCGTCGTATTCCGTGAGCATCGGGAGTGCACGGGCCGCGAGCATTGCGCTGCCGACGCGTAGCGGCTGGAGCGACTGCATCAGAGGGTGCTGCGCGATCGGCTGACCTGCTCGGACGGCATGCGAAAGGGCGCGTAAGCGATGTTGTGAGACCGTGGCAGGGAACGCCGCATCGGCCAGTCCGGCGGCAAAGGAGGGGATCGAGCGAACCCGTGCCGGCAGCGAACGGGTGAGCTCGGCAACCCAGCGCGACGGTTGGCGAAGGGCTGTGGCGCGCAGATCGCCGCGGGGCGTGAGCAAGACGGCACGCCCGGCCCCGGCGAGTGCAGCCCACAACTGGCGCTGCTGTTCCAGCGCCAGCTCGCTGTCGACGGGTAGCGCACCGTCGGTGAGGCCACGGTCGTGGTCGCCGAGCAGTGCCTCCTGGGGCGGCGGCGCCGGCAGCAAGCCCTCGCACACTCCGAGGACCACCAGCACGTCGAACGGTTGCCCGACGGCGAACGACA
>JAYSPV010000129.1:0-40960 GCA_043721915.1 Ilumatobacteraceae bacterium
CGCGCGACGACGAGTTGTCAGCGTTGTGGATGCTGATCGCGACGACCGGACTTCGCCGAGGTGAGGCGCTCGGATTGCGGTGGTCGGATGTCGATTTGGTCGCGGGGCGGGCGCAGATCAACCAGACGGTGATCGCGATTGGTTGGAACGTCCACTTCGGCCAACCCAAGACCCAGGCCGGTCGTGGTCGCGATCGCCGCCGGCGCGGCAGCGAACTCGATTGCGCTCGTCGGGTTCGGGCTCGACTCGACGGTCGAAGTGATGTCAGCTGTGGTCATCGTGTGGCAGTTCCGAGGACTCGCCGAGGAACGCGAGCGCAGAGCGCTGAAGTTGATCGCCGTCAGCTTCTTCGGCCTCGCCGCCTACGTCGGCGTACAGGCGATCATCGATCTTGCCGGCAACTCAGAACCCGAGTCGTCGCCGGTGGGCATCGGCCTGGCAATCGCATCCCTTGTCGTCATGCCCCTGCTGGCCCGTGCCAAGCGTCGCACCGGCAACGCGATGGGGAGCGTCACTGTGGTCGCCGACAGCAACCAGACCAAGCTCTGCGCCTACCTCTCAGCGATCCTGCTCGGTGGTCTAGTGCTCAACGCCACCGTCGGCTGGTGGTGGGCCGATCCGGTTGCCGCCCTCGCCATCGCCGCGCTCGCGGTCAACGAAGGCCGGGAAGCGTGGCGAGGCGAGATCTGCGACGACTGCTGCTGAGCAGCGTGGCAACCTGCTGCTCGGTGACCAATAGAACGCAGCGCCGACAGAACGGGCGATGTTGACGCAACGGGTCCGACGGCGCTTGGGGACCGACTCGGGTGCCCAAGCGTGAACCACGGCGGTGGCCCTGAGCTGGCGGACACGAATTGGGGTCTCGCGCTCACCGGGTGGTCTTGGCCGTGGTTGTGGGGGTGTTGCGCATGGCGGCTTGTGCGCCGTCGATGGCGCGGCGGACGATGTTTTCGACGTGTTCGACGTCGAGGCCGAGTGCTTCGCCGATGTGCACGGACCAGATCTCCCCGCGGATGTTGTTCTCGAAGTCGAGTTGGCTTCGCAGGTCGGAGCGGGCGGCTTGACGGTTCTGGCTGATCATGACGAAGGTGGCGAGGAAGATCGCTTCGAGCGAGACGATCATGGTGAGCAGGCCAAAGGGGTACTTGTCGAACTCGTGGTCGACGCCGGCGAGGCCGACGTTGAGGGCGATCCAGATGCCGAACCAGATGAGGTGGATGTAAACGAAGCGCATGGACCCGGCGAAGGCGGTGATGCCGTCGGCGGTGTGGTCTTGCATGCGGCGCATCAGCGAGAACAGGTCGCGGGACGCTGCGGTGCCGTAGTGCGCTGGGTTCCAGAGATGTCCGTCTTCGACGCCGTCGGCGCGGTCGATGACACGGCAGGCTGGGCACTCGAGTTGGTGTCCGGTTCCGTCGGTGTGCTGCAGGTCGACGGGCTGCTCGTCAGGCGGTGCGGATGCGGGTTCGGTGTCGCTCATCCCCGAACATTAGTGATGGCCGCTTCGGGCGTGGCGGGCATGCATTGGATCAGGGTTCGTCGGTGGACGGAACGATGGCGACCGGTCGGGTGGCGTGGCGGAGGACCTCGTTGGCGACACCACGAGAGCTGAGTCCATGGAACAGCCCACGCCGGGAGCCAAGCACGATTGGTGCCGCGTCACGTTCGTCGGTGAGCTCGACAAGCGTCTTGCCGACAGGTCCGTCAAGCAGTAGGGCCTCGTACCCGACGCGGGCGTCGCGTATCTGCTTGCACTACTGATCCTCGAGTTCGCGGCGCAGTGGATCGCGCCACCCTCCTAGTAGATGCCCATGAGTCGTTCGGCAAATCCGGGCATGGGCAGCGTGGGGGCCTCGAAAACGTGGACAGCGATGATCCTTGAGTTGTCCCGACCCGCGGTACTGATCGCGTATAGGGAGCGACTTACGACTTGACGAGCGCGAGGATCCGGAACACTGCAATTGCAATTCGCGTCGGTCAGACTTGGTTAGTGGGCGGCTTCTACGGCCCCGAGGAGCGTGAAACTATTCGCACAAACCTGAAACCTGAACGGCTCGCATGACTCAACAGAAACGACTGATCCTGGTGCTTGGCATCAACGTGGTCATGATCGCCGGCCTCCTGGTCGTTGGGCTCACTTCACACTCACTGGGAGTGCTGGCCGCCGGCGGTGACTACGTGGCTGACTCTGTGGCAATCGTCCTGGGCATCATGGCTATCCAGATCGCCAAGCACCCGCGCGGACATCCTCAAGCGACCACCTACGTTGCGCTTATCAATTGCCTGGTATTGCTGGGGGTGACGGCCTTCGTCATCGTGGGAGGCCTTCGCCGCTTGATCACCCACACCCCGGAGATCCACGGACTGTCGGTGCTCATTGTCAGTCTCATCGCCATGACAAGCATGGTGATCGCAGTCGTCATTCTGGGGCGCGACGCAGAGAGCGAGGATCTGCATATGCGTTCAGTGCTCCTCGACACCATCTCCGACGCGGTCGCCTCAGGTGGTGTCGCCCTCTCGGGTGCCGTCATCTACCTCACCGGCAGCTTCGATTGGCTCGACTCTGTGATGGCCGTGCTGATCGGAATCGTCATTGGCTTCGGAGCTCTGAAGCTGCTTCACGACGTCGTGGTTGCATTGCGCTCCGGAAGCGGCCTCGCCTTGTCGGACGACTAATCCCGACGCCTTCGTGTGGTGGCGGCCCGTTCGCCGATGGACAGCGCTCGGCGTTTCCGAGCGATCGCAGGATGCCACGGCGCCGCTTTCCGTGGTGTGTGTTGATGTTCATTGAGCCCAAACCAAGGTGAGACCCTCGATCCAGGCGGTAGAGATCCGGTAGAAGCCGGCCCACTTCTGGGCCTTGTCGAGCGGCTGACCTGCGGCTTTCGGCTTGGTGGCTGGGGGGTTCAGCCCCGCCGCTTTCTTGGCTTATCCCCTGGTCAGGGCATATGTACTTATCCCCTGGTTAGGGCATATGTATTGGTGGAGCTGGGGGGAATCGAACCCCCGTCCATCAGGCACTACACGTACGTGCTACGACCATTCCCGACCTTCACCCTGACGCAGGGAGACCGGCGGGTCAGTTGGCCATCGGTTTCCCGGTGGCCCGCGAATCGTCTTTCCGAATCGTCATCGGTCTTTCCCAATGTCAGCAGTCTTTTCCGCTGTCATCCCCCGCTTCTGGTGCCAGGCTGCGGTGGATCGGCCCCGTGCGCCATTGCTGGTCACGATGTCTCGTCACAACCTGATGAATCAGGCGGCGCGAGCGAACTGCTCGTTGGCAATTCTGTTTGTGCCCTGTTTTACGAGTCTGAGCAACTCGGGTCGCACGCCCGCCCAGTGAATCTGACGTCGAAACCTGTCAGCCCCTTGATTGGGATAGCACCGCCACGCTACCAGCGCACGCCACCGGCCGGGCCGGTGATTCTTGTGCGCGCAAGCCTGAACCGTGAATTCACGGAAGGCTACGTAGCGTTCATTGAATTCACCGGTCGGGCCGCGCAGGCGCTGAGCGCGGGACGCGTCCGAAAGAGGTGACCCGACGCCACACGGCGCGTGTGCCGACCACGCGACGTGCGTCAGGCGGGCAGCTGAATTGCTTTCGTCTCCAGGAACTCGTCGAGTCCGGCACGGCCCAACTCGCGACCGTTCCCGGATGTCTTGTACCCGCCGAACGGCGCCAGCGGGTTGAACCGGCCGCCATTCACCATCACCTGACCCGTCTGCATGCGGCGAGCAACTGCGATGGCGTGCTCGTTCGTGTCGGCCCACACTGCGCCGGAGAGACCGTAGGGCGAGTCGTTGGCGACGGCGACCGCTTCGTCCTCGCTGTCGACCGGGATGATGCACAGGACCGGGCCGAAGATCTCCTCCTGGGCGATCACCATCGAGTTGACGACATCGGCGAAGATCGTCGGCTGCACGTAGAACCCGGTGCCGAAACCTTCGGGATCCTCGGGGCCGCCGGCGACCAACCGTGCACCTTCCTCGATGCCGGTGCGTACGTATCCCTGCACCGTCCGCTTCTGCGCAGCCGAGACGACCGGGCCGAGGAAGTTGCCGTCGGTCAACGGGTCGCCCATGGCGAGGCCGGCGAGCGCGCCGACGGCGAGATCGACCACCTCTTGCTGCCGGCTGCGGGGCACGATCATGCGAGTGAGTGCCGTGCACGTCTGGCCGCAGTTGAGCATCATCCCGATCACGCCCGCGGGCACGGCGGCGGCGAAGTCGGCGCCATCGAGGATCACGTTCGCCGACTTGCCGCCGAGCTCCTGGCAGATGCGCTTCACCGACGCGGCGCCGAGCGTGGCGATGCGCGCCCCCGCCTCGGTCGAACCGGTGATCGAGATCATGTCCACCTCGGGGTGCACGCACAGTGCTTCGCCGACGGTGCGGCCGGCCCCGGTCACCAGGTTGAAGACCCCGGCGGGCAGCCCGACCTCATCGATGATCTGCGCGAGCAGAAATGCGTTCAGCGGGGTTTCCGAGCTCGGCTTGACGATCATCGTGCAACCCGCCACGAGCGCCGGAGCGACCTTGCCGACGATCTGGTGGAGCGGGTAGTTCCATGGCGTGATGAAGGTGCAGACGCCGATCGGTTCGTGGACGACCAACGAGTTGCCGACCCGCTCCGGCTCCGCACGGGCGTAGTCGCGGCCGATGCCGACGTAGCTCTTCATCACCGTGATGGGGAGCCCTGATTGCACGCGGCGCGCATTGGTGATCGGCATGCCCTGCTCGGCCGACACCACCATCGCGATCTCCTCGGCGCGCTCGGCCATCGCTGCCGCAATTCTCTCGACGTAATCGACGCGTTCGTCGACAGTCAGCGCAGACCACGAAGCGAACGCGTCGCGAGCTGCTCGCACTGCGGCATCGGCGTCCTGCGTTGATGCCGCCGGGACGGTCGCGATGACCTGTTCGGTCGCCGGGTTGACGACCTCGATCACGTCTGTAGAAGTGGCCGGCACCCATCGTCCGCCGATGTAGAGATCGCTGTGTACGTGCATGGAATCTTCCCCGTTCAGCAGGCTTGCAAGTGCACCCGAATGTATGCGCCGCCGACGCCCGGAGAACCACCGAAGCACCGGTGGTGGACCTGCATGGCACTTCGTGTCATACTCACTGACAATTGCTCAGAGAGGTGACGACATGTCGGACAGCATCAAGCCGGACATCAACAAGACCAGGGTTCGCTACGGCAAGGTGAACAAGGAGTACGGCTTCAAGCTGGCCACCACCGCGCCCGAGGACGACGGCCCGATCTGGATGGTCAACCTGATGAGCTACCGCGCCAAGGCCGACTACGCCGACGGTCGCGAGGCCGAGTACAGCGGGAAGGAGGCCGACGACAAGTACGCGCCGCTCGGGCCGCTGAAGGCGATCGGCGCCGTCCCCGTCTTCCTCGCCGACGTCGACACCCAGTTCCTCAACGACAGCCCGAAGTGGGATCGCGTCGGCATCGTCAAGTACCCCAGCCGGCGAGCGTTCATCGAGATGCAGAGCCGCCCCGACTTCCAGGAGCTGCACCACCACAAGGAAGCCGGCATGGCAGAGACCATTGTCGCCGGCTGTCTGCCGATGGAGCTGCCACCGCTTCCCGAGGGTGCGCCGACATGGGACGAGGTGCCGTTCCCGCCGACCGCCGACGACGGCTACGTCGTGGTGATCCACGTGATCAAGTTCAAGGACGACGAACGCCGCGACGAGATGGCCACCTACACCGACCACGCCGCCAAGATCGCTGTATCCCACGGTGTGCGCCTGGCAGCATGGACCCAGGTCGAAGGCACGATCCTCGGCGACGGCCGCGAGTGGGACCAGATTCGCTTCAACGTGTTCCCCAGTCGCGCCGCGTTCATGGCCGTCGTGACGGATCCGGATCGTCTCGCAGCGCAGGCCGCGCACCGCGAGACCGCGATCGCCGATACCTACACGCTGATCACCCGCCCCTCGATCGACCGCCTCTACGAATCGATCACCGGCGAGCTGGCCCCCTACACGATCGGCCGCTGACCGTTGGCGCGCTTCACCCGCGCACAACTCGAATCGTTCAACGGCGCGCTCGTCGACGATCTGGCCGACGAGCATGTCCGGCTGCTGTTCGTCGGCATCAACCCCGGCCTCTGGACGGCTGCGGTCAACGCCCACTTCGCCCGCAAGGGCAACCGCTTCTGGCCTGCGCTCCACGCAGCGGGCATCACCCCGACACTCGTGGATGCGAGTGATGGGATGGCGCCCGACGACCTTGTGATGGTGCACCAGCTCGGGATCGCCATCACCAACATCGTGCCGACCGCCAGCGCCCGCGCCGACGAACTGACCCGCGACGAACTTCGCGCCGGGGGAGTGGCGTTGGAGGCCAAGGTGCGCCTGCTGCAGCCCGATGTGGTGGCCGTGCTCGGCCTCACCGCCTACCGGCAGGCGTTTGGGCGACCCAAGGCGCTGGCCGGCCGGCAGGACGACCCGTTGGGTGGCGCCGAGCTGTGGGTGCTGCCCAACCCCAGTGGCCTCAACGCCCACGAGACCGTCGCGTCGCTCGCTGCCGCTTACGCCGCCGCATGGCGAGCAGCGATCGGCTGAGCGCGCCCGGCTACCGGTGGAGCTGGACGAGACCGTTGGTGATGACGTGTTTGCCGTCCTGGTCGAGCACGTCGAACCGCAGCGTGCCGCCCTCGCTGCCGAGCAGCCGCACATCGATGGTCGAGTCGAGCTCGACCATCGCCCCGAAGCGGCCGGCCACGCGGCGCACATCGGCCAACCGCGCGCCCTCCAGATCGGTCACGATCGACACGGCGCGCGCCAGGGTGGCGGTGCCGTGGAGGATCGGAGATCGCAAGCCCGCCGCACGGGCCGCCACGACGTCGGTGTGGATCGGGTTCCAGATGCGAGCGCACTCCGAGTAGACGTGCGCGTCGAGCGGACGGACGTGCGATCGGCGCCGTGCGATCGGCTCGGCCGATTCGGAGTGTGCGTTCGTCCGAGCGGCCGGCCAGTCGAGCACGGCGGCGACCGGCTCACCCTCCAGCTCGACGCCCTGGAACAGCGACGAGAAACGGGTACGCCACACCACCTCGCCCTTGGCGTCGGTGGCAACGAACAGCATCTCCTGGCTGGCGCCCGCAGGCCGGCGACCCACAGCCGTGACGTGCGCAGCCACCGACAGCTCCTCGTCGGCCTGCAGCGGCCGGTGCAGCACGAGGTCGTGGCCGACGTGGATGCCGCGTCGTGCCTCGTCGTGCGTCATTCCCTCGGGCAGCGAGCGATTGGCGACGATCTGCTGCCACTCGGCGGCCACGGGGAACAACGGGTGCACGACCAACCGCACGTGGGTGGCGTAGAGCTCGGGGCGAGCGTCGGGCACGCCGGCCGCGAACGCCATGCACCAGCGGGCATCGGGCCGGACGGTGATCGGGTCGAACTCGTGGCCGACGGCGGTCTCGCGAAGGGGCATGGCGGCCGTCCTTTCAGGTGTTGTACGCCGTACAAGATACGCCGCGCGACGAGATGAGGGGGACGACGATCGTGGAGTCGAAGAGTATCCAACCCACGCCGACTCATCCGTTCACCGGCCGCGACGTGCCCTGGCTGCTGGCCACGCAAGCCGAACGGCGTGGGGCACATCCGTTCCTGGTCTGGCCTACCAGTGACGTACGCCCTGACGCTCGAGCTCCTTCTGCACGCCCTCGACGTCGACGTCGGCCAGCGCGCGTGACGTGTGCAGCGACAGCGCGGCCGCCACGCCGGCCCCCTGGCCGAGCACGGCGCAGCACGACATGTTGCGTGTGGCGGCGTGCGAGATGCGGTCGCCGCCGGACGCCCGGCCGGGCACCAGCAGGTTGCGCACGCCCTTGGGCAGCACGTTGCGGTACGGCAACTGCATGTAGCGGCCGGTGGTCGGAAGGATCAGGATGCCGTAGCCGTCGATGAACTCGGGGTAGATGCCGATGCTGTCGTCGAAACGGCCCTGCTCGCGCACATCGGCCTCGGTCATGTTGTAGACGGCGTCGATCTTGCGCGTGTCGCGAATGCCCAACGTCATGCCGAAGTTGCGCAGCCGGGCGCCTTCGCAGCCGGGCGTGTAGCGGCGCAGGGCCTCGATGGCCAGCATCGCTTGGCGGCGGCCCTCGATCTCGCCGCGGGTGAGGTCGTCGGGGTCGGTGCCGTCGATGCTGTCGAGGTGCACCAAATTCATGTACGTCAGTTCACCCGTGTCGTGCATCGCGCCCCAGGTGCCGGCGATCGTGGTGAGGTGGGCGGGCAGTAGGCCGTCCTTGATCGCCTGCTCGAACGGCTTCTTGAGGAACGGCGAGAACATGGCGTCCTCCTTGCCGCTGGTCTCGATGTTCCACTCGCCGCCTCCGCCCCAGTCCTGGTAGGTCTGCGGGTCGGCGGCGATGCCGGCCATGAACGCCTTCTTGTCGACACCGGCGAGGTGGAACATCACCGACGCGGCCATCATCTGCTCGCGTGGCGTGTGATGGGTGAGGGCGCCGGCACGGAAGGCGACGTCGGCGTCGCCGGTGGCGTCGATCACCCGTTTCGCCCTGATCGCTTCGCGGCCGGCCTTCGACTCGGTGATGATGCCGACCACTGCGTCGCCGTCCATGATCGGCGCCGCGAACGCGCGGTGCATCATCCCGTGGATGCCGGCTTCCTCGACCAGCCGATCGGCGACGAGTTTGAAGCCCTCGCTGTCGAGTTCGTAGGACTGCGATTGGCTTTCCTGCACCGCTGCGCCCATCTCGAACGCGCGCGTCTCGAACTCGCGGCCGATGCCGTTGGCCTCCACCGTCTGCTCGTGGCGGTACCAGGCCATGCCTTCCACCCCGACAGCAGTGATGTTGCCGCCGTAGCAACCGAATCGTTCGACGAGCGCGACCTCGACGCCGGCGCGGGCGGCGCCCACGGCCGCCGCGAGGCCGGCCGGGCCGGAGCCCACCACGAGCACATCGGTCTCGTGGATCACATCGATCTGGCGTGCCGGCTCGGTGATCGTGCCGTAGGTGCGGCGGGGTGTGGGCGACATGATCAGGGCTCCGGCGAGGATCAGGTGGTGAGTGCGTGTGGAGCTTCGCGCAGGCGCACGCTCAGGCAGGTGACGCAACCCTCGAGTTTGATGAACTCGCTGATGTCGACGGTGACGACCTCGTAGCCCCGGTCGCGCAGGAGGGCTGCACTCTGCGGGCAGTCGGCCGACAGCAGCAACGTGCGCTCATCGAGGATCACCACGTGCGAGCCGGATTCCTCCGGCATCGAGACGAAGCCGGGGAACAGCGACAGGTCGTCGACCGCGGGCTCCCAGCCGATGATCGTGCCGTCGGGCAACGCAGTGACGGCCGACTTCAGGTGCAGCACTTTTGACAGCGCCACGGTGACGACGGTCGCGCTCAACGGTTCGAACGCAGCGGCCAGTTGTGCGATGCCCTCGACGTTGGTGCGGCCGCCGTTGCCCACGTAGATCGTGTCGCCCACCTTCAGCACGTCGCCACCGTCGAGCGTGCCGGGTGCCTCGATGGCCACCGTTCGGTAGCCGTAGCCGCGCACGGCGTGGGCAGCAGCGGCCACCTCCGGCTTGCGTTCGTCGGCACCGGGCCTGGCCAGCACGGCAGTGTCGCGAAACACCACCATCGTGTCCTCGACGAACGCCGAATCCGCCAACTCGGGCGCCGGTGCGACCTCGGTGGTGGACCACCCGTGGTCATGCAGCGCGGCGACGTAGCCGGACCATTGTCGGGCTGCCAGGGTGGCATCGACCGGCGAGCGGTCGATGTGTGTCACGAGACCGTCGGCCAGCCGTGGGCTGGGCCGACGCACGAGTGCGTGCTTGCTCACGAGACCCTGCTTGTTCACGACATCCTGCTTGTTCACGACATCCGCCCCTTCGCCTGGCGGCCCATCGCCTTGGCCATCTCCATCTTGACGTCGCGCTCGGCGAGCGCCTGGCGCTTGTCGGCCTTCTTGCGGCCACGTGCGACGCCCAGCTCCACCTTCACGCGGCCGTCCTTGAAGTAGAACGACAGCGGAATCAGCGCCAGGTGTTCGACCGCGAGCTCGTGGGCGAGCCGATCGATCTCGCGGCGGTGCATCAACAGCTTGCGCGCACGGTCGGGATCGTGTGCCCCGATGCCGTGGGCTCGCTGGTAGGGCGGGATGTGCACACCATCGAGCCACACCTGGCGGTTGATGATGCGGGCGAACGCGTCTGCCACCTGCGCATGCCCTTCGCGCAGCGACTTCACCTCGCTGCCGCTGAGCACGATGCCGGTCTCGAAGGTTTCGAGGATGTCGTAGTCGCGGTGCGCGCGACGATTGCTCGCGACGAGCTTGTGGCCTGCTGGGTTGCTGCGATCACGGTTCGGGGCCATGGGAGGCCCCAGGGTAGCGGTACCCTTCCCGAGCAATGGCCGCCGATTCCAGCAACACTGCTGTCGTACCGCTCAGCTTCCCGGCTGCGGCCTACGCGGCGATGATCGGTGACGCCTACGACCGGTACCCGCTGGAGGCCTGCGGCCTCCTGGTGGGCAAGGGCCTTCACGTCCATCGTTTCGTGCCGTGCACCAACGAGGCGGCTTCGGCCAGGGTGTACACGATCCCGGGCAAGGAGCTGCTGCGCGCCGAAATGGCTGCCGAGGGCGACGGCCTGGAGATCATCGGGGTGTTCCACAGCCACACGCACAGCGAGCCCTACCCCAGCCCGACGGACATCACCCAGGCGCCGGACCCAGGCTGGGTGTACGTGATCGTCAGCCTCAAGCGGGAGGCTCCCGAGCCGCGCTGCTACCGCATCCGTGACGGCGTTGTCACAGAGGTACCCATCTCCGTCGGGTGAACTTCCGAATCGGACAGTAGAATCCTGACCTATTAGGTCGGATACTTGTGAGGGGTACGCCACATGGCTGTCAGCGTGAGCGTCATCACGAGCTCGGTGCACGGCAGCGTGCTCGATCTCATCGGCAACACGCCGATGGTCGACGTCAGTGTCCTGTCGCCGAACCCGAACGTACGCATCATCGCCAAGCTGGAGAGCCAGAACCCATTCGGCTCGGTGAAGGACCGCATCGCTCGCCAGATGATCCTTCAGGCCGAGGCCGATGGCATCCTGCACCCCGGCCAGACCATCATCGAGCCGTCGTCGGGCAACACGGGCATCGCGCTGGCCGCCATCGCCAAGATGCGCGGCTACCCGATCAAGATCCTGATGCCCACCAGCGTCTCGATCGAACGTCGCCAGATGCTCGAGGTGTTCGGCGCGGAGGTGATCCTCACACCGGGCGAGGAAGGCAGCAACGGCGCCGTTACCCGCGCACAGGCACTCGCCGCCGAGCATCCCGAGTGGTGCTTCCTCTACCAGTACGGAAACGACAACAACCCGATCGCGCACTACACGGGCACCGGGCCCGAGATCTACCGTGACTGTCCGGAGATCACCCACTTCGTGGCCGGGTTGGGCACCAGCGGCACGTTGATGGGCACTGGCAAGTACCTGAAGGAACAGAACCCGAGCATCAAGGTGATCGCCATCGAGCCGCCGTTGGGCGAGCGGGTGGAGGGCCTCCGCAACCTCGATGAGGGCTACATCCCTCCGTTGTTCGAGCGGTGGCACGGGTTCGATCTGCTGGATCGCAAGCGAGTCGTGCGGCCGCGCGAGAGCATCGAGTGGACACGGCGCCTGGTTGGCGAGTGTGGCGTCTTCGCAGGGATCTCGGCGGGCGCGGCACTGGCAGGGGCTGCCAAGGTCGCCTCCGAGATCGAATCAGGATGCATCGTCTTCATCGTGTGCGACGGTGGATGGAAGTACTTGAGCACCGGGGCTTACACCGATGATCTCGATGCGGCCGAGGCCAAAGCAGAATCGATCATCTACTTCTGAGCACTGTGCTGCGTGGAAGCGGCGCCTGAAGAACGACTCGTGGTTACGATCCTTGCGATGCGAAGGGTGTGCCCATGAGGTGCGTTCGGAAGGTCACGAGTGCTCTGATGTTGGGTCGCTGCGGGCGCCGCGTAGCTCTGGTCGTAGTGCTCTGCCGAGTGCAATTCGGCGTCCGCTCGCCGGTGGACGCAGTCGAGCCCTTGGCTGCCGGGGCCCCCAAGTACATTGCGATCACGCCGTTCCGCCTTGCCGACACTCGTCCGTCCGAGGGTGCCTACGGGTTCACCGTCGTCAACAGCAACACCATCCGGATCAACGTCACGGGCCGCCCAGGCGTGCCCAGCAACGCAAGCGCCGCCGTGGTCAACATCGCCCTCATCAACGCCAACGGAGGGGGCTACATCACTGCATATCCCAGCGGCACGAAGCTCCCGACCACAGCCAATGTCAACTCCGACGCAGCTGGTCGCACCATCTCCGATCTTGCGCATGTCAAGATCGGAGCTGGCGGCTCCATCGATGTCACGCGAGTGGTCGGTGCTGATGTCGCGATCGACCTCGTGGCGGTGTACGTGCCGGTCACAGGTGCGGTTGCCGGTGGTCGTGTCAAGACGATCGAGGGTGGGGCAGTTCGAGGGCTCGACACCCGTCTGACCGGTCCGGCGCTCGCCGCCCGCGCTGTCAGATCGGTTGATCTGTCGAAGTCCGGGGTTCCCGCAGGAGCGATGGCGGCGGTGGTCAACATTGCAGCAGTGTGCGTGTGAGCACGCGCGGAGTCGCATTGTTCACGAACGCCGGAGCGCACCTGATCGCCGATGTCGCCGGGTGGTACCTGGGAACACCGTCGGTACCAACGCAGGCAGTGCCTGCGAACCCTGACTACAACCCCAACCGAGCTGTCGGGGTACTCGCCAACAAGATAGGGCTCTACGCCGGCGTGAGGGTGGGAACCAACCTCGACGTGATCGCGGACGCCGGCGTCGCCGCCGACTGGGCCGACAGCGTCAACGTCGCTAGCCCGGGCAACGTGATGCTGTTCGGCACCGCACGGAGAACGGAACAATCTTCAGGTACATCAACTCGCTCAAGCCTGGCGACTCGTTCAGCCTGATTGGCTCGGACGGTTGCACATACAACTACTCGGTCATGTTCACGGGGGTCACCCAGCCCGACTACAGCGCGATCTTCGGTGTTGCGGCGTTCTTCGGCGCCCCGGTCACCGCGCAGTTGGTGGCCTGCTCGAGAGCTGATGGCACGCCCACCAGCCTCTACTATCGCATCGTGGTGACCGGCCGGTTGGTCAGCGTCACATGAGACCGGCATGCATCGTCACGCTCGGCCCAACACCAGCAACAGGATGCCTGCGAGGACGATCACGGTCGATGCGATCCGGCGACGATGGTCGCCCTCGCCGAAGTACTTCCATCCGGCAAGAGCGGCAAGAACGACGGACGACTCGCGTAGCGCGGTGACGTAGCCGAGCGGTGCATGTTGGGTGGCGACCAACACCATTCCGTACGTCACGGTGGTGGCAGCACCTGTGATCAGAGCAGTTCGCCACCGGACGTGCAACATCGCGATCATCTCGTGCCGGCGGCCGGTGACGAGCCCGAACGTGGTGTTGGCGAGCGCGCCACCCACCATCGTCGCGAAGATGTAGGCGACGGTTCCCTGCTTCGAACGAGAGCCGGCGGCGTCGAGGACGGAGTAGACACCGATGGTCATCGCCACGCCCATCGCGACCGCCAGGTTAGGGCCGGTGGCGCCCGCGGCCAGGATCGACAGACCCGAGACGATGACGACGATGCCACCGACGTGCCACACCGTCAGGTGGTCCGAAAGGAACACGACACCTCCGAGCGCCGCGAGCGCGGCGCCACCCCCACGAGCAACCGGGTAGCTCACCGAGAAATCGCCGATCGTGTAGGCCTTGGCCAGCAACCAGGTGTACGGCAGGTGCATCGCGCCACTGAGCGCTGCGAACATGTAGGCCTTCGCTGGGAGGCCGAACATCACCTCGTTACCGATCGCCAACGGGAGCGACAGAGCGCCGGCCATGAAGAACTGCGCCCACAACACCATGTACCGGTCGCCCGTGGCTCGCTTGGCGACGAGGTTCCACCCAGCGTGGAGCACGGCGGCGCCCAGCGAGAGCAATGTGGCGAACAGCATGCGGTGGGTGGCTCAGGTCGCTGCGGTCGGCTTCGGGGTTCGCCTCACCCAGTGCCGCCCGAACAGGTAGATGACCGGCAACGTGAACAGCAAGGGGCCGATGAACGAAAGCGGCCGGTAGAGCCACCACATCAACGTGGGTTCGCGAGCTTCGTTGCGATTGCCCGCCAGCGCGTAGCGGGCGGCGCGGTGCAACGCCATCCCGGTGGTGTGGAACAAGAAGAGGGGCATCGAGAAGCGGTTGATCGTCTCGCTCGCCCTCGCCCACCGGGGCCGTTCCAGCCTGGCCTCCAGGTGTGGGCGCAGCACCTCGGCGCCGCCCGCCTGGAAGAGCACCAGCGCAACGATGCACAGCGTCGGCGGCGCCATGTTCGAGGTTTCGCCAGGGACGCCGACCATCGACCCGGGGTAGATGCCACTGGCCACCAATCCGGCCAACGTGGCCAGGCCGGCCCACAGCAGCGTCCAGTCGGCTCGGCGGGTGGCAGCGACCAATCGTTCGTAGAAGAAGCCCAACTGGTGACACAGGCCCCAGACGGCGATCATGTTGATGATGCCGAGCCACTCGTAGTCGTATCGGAAGCGCAGGATGTCGACAGCGCCCGCCGTCGCGGCGAAGAACACCAGCACGATCGAATCCCATCGCTCGTGCAGCCAGAGGAACACGGGCAGCAGCGCCACCAGCATCAGGTAGACCCCCATGAACCACAGCGGGCTGACGACCAGCAGCACCGCCCTGCCGATCCACTCCAGATCGAAGATCGCGCCGAACGTGATGCCGAGCGCGATCCACACGATCAGCAGGGCCAGCGTCGGCACGGCCAGCCGCTTGAGGCGGCGAAGCACGAACCCGCCGATGTGTTCCCCGCGCGAGCGAGCGCGTTGCCATGCCACCAGGTGCGAGTACCCGCCGACGTAGAAGAACAGTGGCATCACCTGGAGCAGCCACGTCGCCGCCCACAAGCCGGTGGTGAAGCCGATCGGGCTGGTGGCGTGCGGGCCATCGTCCTTCCAGACGACGATCGTGAACACCCAATGCCAGGCAACGACGACCAGCAGGCTGAACGCTCGCATGAAGTCGATGTAGCGATCGCGCGACGACGCCGATGTGGCCGAGTCGACGACGTCGGTCACGGGTTACTCTCGGACCGTGGCGACTGATGCATTGTCCGAGCGTAGGCGCTGGCGATCGTCCACTGCTGGAGTTCTTGCCGTGCTCGTCATCGCCAACGTGGTGTCGAACCGGCTGATTCCCGCCTGGGCCTACGTGCCGTGGAACCTGCTGGTTGCGGCTGCGATCATTGCGATCGCCCATCGGGTCGTTTCGGCCGAGGCGATGGGATTCGCCGAGTGGCGTCGTGGCGCGGCATGGGGCGGGGTGCTGTTCTTGCTCACGACAGGGGTGCTGTTGCTGGGCGTGATCATGCCCGCCTTCAACGAGATGTATCACGACCGACGAGTCTCCGATCGCACCGCGTCGTGGCTGTACCACGCGTTCGTTCGGATTCCGCTCGGGACTGCCGTTCTCGAGGAGACAGCCTTTCGGGCGGTGTTGCCGGCGATGTTCGCAGCCCGGTGGGGCGTGCTCCGCGGGTGCATTGCCGGCTCGGCGTGCTTCGGGTTGTGGCACGTGCTACCGGCACTGGGGCTGACGACCGTGAATCCGAGCGCGACGCGCGCGTTTGGCACGGGGACGCCCGGCATGGTGGCTGCCGTCGTGTTCGCCGTGGTCGGCACGACGATCGCAGGGCTGTGGTGGTGCTGGATCCGGTACCGGGCGCGCAGCGTGCTCGCAACGATGATCGCCCACGTCGCCTCCAACTCGGTGGCCTACACCATCGCCTTCTGGGTCAACCGCTGATCCAGCTGGCGGACGGCTGGTCTGGCCCGCCCACGTCCAGCGACCGCCGCTTGTGTCATCGAAATCTGACGTTGCACGTCGACAACGCATGACACGAACGATGGGGGCGGGGGTGTGGTGGGGGAGCCGTTAGCCTCGGGGCGATGGATCGGCCGATCGGAATGTTCGACAGTGGGTTCGGTGGGCTCACCGTCGCCCGAGCCGTGATCGATCTGATGCCCCACGAGCACCTCGTCTACATCGGCGATACTGGCCGCTACCCCTATGGCCCCCGCCCGCTGGAAGAAGTGCGCGAGTTCGCTCATCAGATCGCGTGGAGCCTGGTGAAGGACTACGAGGTGAAGGCGATCGTCGTGGCGTGCAACACGGCATCAGCGGCCGCGATCGACGAGTTGCGGGCCGAGCTGCCCGTACCGGTGATCGATGTCGTCGAGCCGGGCGCGCGGGCGCTCGTGCGCGCGACGCGCAGCGGCGCAGCGGGCGTGATCGGCACGGTGGGCACGATTCGTTCGGGAGCGTACGATCGGGCAGTCGCGGCCGCAGGGGTCGACGTACGCCTGACGTCTGCCGCGTGTCCTGGTTTCGTCGAGTTCGTCGAGCGGGGCCAGACGAGTGGTGAGGAGATCGAGATCCTCGCCGAGCGCCTCCTCGCTCCCGTGCACGCGGCCGGCGTGGATGCGCTGTTGCTCGGCTGCACGCACTATCCCTACCTCGCCCGCGTCATCGGCGAGGTCATGGGTCCGAACGTGACACTGGTGAGCAGCGCCGACGAGACCGCGTTGGTGGCGCTCGCCGAGCTGACTGCCGCTGGTCTACTGCGCGCCCCCGCCGGCGAGGAAGCCGAACACCGGTTCCTCTCCAGTGGTGACATCTCCTGGTTCGCCGATCTCGGCGGCCGGCTGCTCGGCCCCGAACTGCGCAACGCCGGCCAGTGGCGTCACGACTGAACCGCCACCAGAACCAGACCATTCACCGAAGCAACGACGAAGAGAGAACATCATGCCCCGCCCCGACGGCCGTGCCGACGACGAACTGCGCCCGATCAGCTTCGAGCGCGACTACACCGAGATGGCCGCCGGCAGCGTGCTCGTCACCTTCGGCAAAACCCGCGTGCTGTGCACCGCGAGCATCGACGAGAGCGTGCCGCGCTGGATGAAGGGCAGCGGTAAGGGGTGGGTCACCGCCGAGTACTCGATGCTGCCAGGCGCCTCGCCCGAGCGCATCGACCGCGAGGCGGCGAAGGGCAAGCAGAGCGGCCGTACCGTCGAGATCCAGCGCTTGATCGGACGCGCCCTGCGCGCCAGCTGCGACATGAAACTGCTCGGTGAGCGTCAGGTGATCGTCGATTGCGACGTGCTGCAGGCCGACGGTGGCACCCGCACCGCCAGCATCTGCGGTGGCTACCTCGCACTACACGATGCGCTGACGCGCCTGGTGCAGAACAAGGCGATCAAGCAACATCCGTTGCATTCGTACGTGTCGGCCATCAGCGTCGGCATCTGCGGTGGCGTGCCGGTACTCGACCTGCCCTACGTGGAGGACAGCACCGCCGAGGTCGACATGAACGTGGTCGTGCTCGGCCAGCCCGGCGACGAGCCGAAGTTCGTGGAGGTGCAGGGCACCGCCGAGGGCGCGGCGTTCAGCCGCGGCGAACTGGACGCACTGCTCGGCCTGGCCACGAAGGGCCTCAGCGAGATCATCGACCTGCAAGCACTGCTGGTGGCCGAGCCGCCGGCGCCGCGAGCGCTCGGCCGGTGAGCCTGCCACAGCTGGTCAGCGCCACCGCCAACCCGCACAAGCTGGCGGAGATCGCCGGCATCCTCGACGGGTTGGTGGAACTGCTGCCGCGCCCTGGCGATGTCCCCGAGGTGGTGGAGGACGCCGGCACGCTGGAGGGCAACGCACGGCTCAAGGCGGCCGCGATCTGCGCTGCCACCGGGCTGCCGGCCGTCAGCGATGACACCGGGCTGTTCGTCGACGCGCTCGACGGCGAACCGGGCGTGGAAACCGCGTACTACGCCGGCCCGCATGCGACGTACGCGGAGAACCGGGCGAAGATGCTGCAGGTGCTCGATGGCGTGGCCGCCCGACGGGCCAGCTTCCGCACGGTCGTGATGGTCGTCTACCCCGATGGCAGCGAGTTGTGTGCGGAAGGCGTCTGCGCCGGCAGCATTGCCACGGAGGAGCGTGGCGATCGTGGTTTCGGCTTCGACCCGCTGTTCATACCCGACGACGGCGACGGCCGGACGTTCAGCCTGATGACCGATGCCGAGAAGAACGAGATCTCTCACCGCGGCCGAGCATTCGAGGCGCTGGTCGATGCGTTGCGGGCCCAGGCAACCTCCGAGCACGGCTGAGGCTCTGAGGCGTCGTGGACCCGTCTGCGTCGCACATCGAGATCGAGGTCGGCGCACCCGTCGGCGACGCGGGTTTCGCGGAGCTGGTGGGTGCGGAGCTGCCGCGCCTGCAGCGGCTCGCGCGCCTGCTGGTGGGTGATCCGGACGTTGCGGACGATGTGGTGGCGGAGGCGATCGCGCGGACGTTGCCGAAGTGGCGTGCCGGAGGCGTGCAGGACCCGCCCGGCTATCTCCGTCGGGTGATGGTCAACGTGGTGCACCGCCGCTGGCGCAGACGTCGCCTGTCGCTGCGCAGCGATCATCGTGCGCTGGACTGGCTGCAGCCGGCGGGTGACTCCGCGACCGCAGCAGCGGATCGCCATCGCATGCTGCGTGCGCTCGCAACCCTGCCGGCGCGTCGCCGCGCCGTCGTGGTCCTGCGATTCTACGACGACCTGCCCGAAGCGCGCATCGCGCAAGTGCTGGGCATCGGCGTCGGCACGGTGAAGTCGACGCTGTCGCGCGCATTGGAGCAACTTCGCACCGCACTCGAGGCTCAGGAGGGGGCATGAACGATCGCACAGAGGCACAGGTCCGCTCGTACCTCGGCGGCGTGGACGATGTGGCCGTCGCCGAGGCTGCTGCGATGGGGCAACGTGTCCACCGCGCCACTCGACGCCTGGAACGCCGTCGGCGTGCTGCCATGGGCGCGGCGCTTGTTGCCGTCGTTGCCCTCGGGGGCGTGGCGGTGTGGAACAGCGGCGCGGGTCGAACCGCGGTACCGGCCGGCGATGGCGGAGCGACGACGACGGTGGTCGCGTCGACCGTACCCGAACTCAGCCCGCCGGGGCCGCCGCCCGTCGATGGGTGGTCGGCCATCCCGCCCGGGCCGCGGGGTGTGGTGACGGGCGCGCAGGTCGTCTGGACAGGCACCGAGGCGATTGCCGTGGGCGGCGCGTTGTCCGACGGTGGCGCTGCCGGCGTCGATGCGTACGACCCCACCTCGCAATCGTGGCGCGTCGTGTCGCTGGGTGTGCCGCTGATGTGGTCGATCGCGACATGGACGGGTGACGAGGTCCTCATCATTGGCTGGGACGACCGCGTGCACAACACGGCGGCAGCGGTGCTGGATCCCGTCACCGGCGAATGGACGGTGGGCCCACAGCTGCCGGTCGGGTTCAAGACCATTCCCGAGACGCCCCACGCCTGGACAGGCAGCGAAATGCTCGTGCTGGTGGGCTCCGCCACCTTCTCGTACGACGCGACGCAGGGCACATGGCGCAGCCTCGCGGCGTGGCCGCTTGCGCAACGTCTGGATTCGGCCTCGGTGTGGACCGGCAGCGAGTGGATCGTGTGGGGTGGTGAAGCGAACGACCCCGCCGTCAGCGGTGCGCTCGGTGACGGCGCGGCCTACGATCCGGCCACCGACACCTGGCGCACGCTGAGTGAGTCGCCGCTGAGCCCGCGCCTGGTCGGTGGTGTGTGGACTGGTAGCGAACTGCTGGTCACCGCCGGGCGAAGCAGCAACAGCGACGGGATGATGGCGTACGCCGACGGTGCAGCCTACGACCCGGCGACGGACACGTGGCGTCCGCTCACCGACGGCCCCGCGCACCCTGGCTTCCAGATGGCGTGGGACGGCGCCTCGCTCTACCTGTTCGCGAAGGGTGGGGTGACTCGCTACGAGCCGGCCAGCGACACATGGGTGGAGAGCTTCGCCGGGGTGTCGTTCTGTCACGATCCCATCTCGCCCGTGTGGACGGGCGACAGCCTGATCCTCCTCGGCTGCTACGACGGCAGTACCGGTGGGGCGATGCTCACGCCGTCAGAGCGAACGTGACCACGAAGCCCTTGTGGTCGCTGCCGGGGACCTCGAGATCGTGTAGCGCTGTCGGGGTCAGGCCGTCGCCGTACAGCGCGTGGTCGATGCGCACGAAGGTTGGGGGCAGCAGCCCCTCGTCCATCGGCCAGCTGACGGTCCAGCCGCGCCCCAAGGCCTCGTGGGCATCGGTGAGTCCGCGGTCGAGCAGCGCCCTGAACGATGGATGCCAGCGCGAGCCGTTGAAGTCGCCGACCACAGCGGTCGGCATCGTCGAGGCGGCAAACCGATCACCGATCAGCGCCAGATGCCTGCGCCAGGCGGGGGCGTCGAACGTGGGCGGATGAGGGTGCACGCCGATCACCCGGAAGGTGCTGCCTTCCACGTCGAGGGTGACGTCGATGATCGGCCAGCCGTCGTCCTGGGTCACCCCACCACCGACGATCGTGTGGCGGCTCCAGATCGCGATCGAGCCTGCGCCGCCGTTCACGGCCTCCTCTCGGAACCGATAGTCACCCTCGGGAACAGCTGCGAGGAGGGCCTCACTCACGGGCGCGGCGAACTCGACCAGCACGAGCACGTCTGCATCCTGAGCGAGCAGTGTGGCCGCGGCGGCAGCGGGTGTGGTGTTGCTGTAGAGCACGTTGGAGTAGGCGATGCTGAGCGACGGCGAACCTGACGCAGCCGCTGGTGGGGCCGAGTGAAAGACGATCGGTGCGCTGAGCACGAGCAGGGTGACCAGCGGCAACAGCGTGGTGAGGGCCAACGCGTGTCGTCGAGCCAACGCCGCAACGACTGCCAGCGGCGCGGCCCAGACCAAGACCCATGGCGTGAGCGCCTGGAACGCGGCAATCGTGCGACGGTCGTCGATCCCGAGCCAGAGGGTGCCGCACAGGCCGAGCATCGGGAGCAGTGCGAGCCAACCGGCGGCGTGCAGCGCGTTCGGGATCCAACGAGGCATTCCGACGAGTTCAGCACAGTCGTTTCCGAAGGTGTCGTCACCCCGTGGGGCGGTCGGGCAGCGGCATCACCAACCGCGAAGGTCGATCGGCCAACGGTCGAGCACCTCTGAGCCGCGAACCAGCCATGCCACCTCGTGCATCGCCATCGTGGGGTCGATGTGTGCCGGCACCACCCGCACCCTGTCGCCGACGGCAGCGACGCCGGTGTGTGGCACGAACGTGATGTGCTCATCGCTGAGGAACCACACATCGGCGCCCTGACCGTCGAGCGTCTCGACGCTCGGGTTGCCGTGGTCCATCCCCATCGCCTTCAGCCCGACATCGGCGACCCCGAACTTCGGCGTCGCCGACACCACCGAGCCGATCACGAAGCACGCCTGCTGGAACGGGGTACCGATGCGCGCGTAGTGCGTGTCCATCAAGGCGTAGCTGCCGGCTTGGACTTCGGTGACGCGGTCGTGCAGGTGATAGGTGCCGGTGCCGCCGGCGCTGACGATCTCGCCGCCGACCTGTTCGTGCGCGGCGAGCAGCCGGTCGACCGCATCAGCCACCTGCGCCCGCTGCTGCTCGCGATCGTCGACCATCATCAGGTGGCCCTCGTACCCCATCACCCCGCGCACGGTCAGGCCGCGGGACCGTGCGAGCTTCGCGATACGGCCGGCTTCCTCCGGCTGGCAGCCGCAGCGGGGGAGGCCGACGTTCACGTCGACGAGCACGTGCCGCAACCCGGCGGTGGCAGCGGCGTCGACGGTCTCCGCGGAGTCGACGGCGATGGTGATGAACGCTGTGTCCTGCGCGGCGGCGAGTGCGGCGAGGCGGGTGGGCGAAAGCACTTCGTTCGCGAGCAGCAGATCCTCGCCGAGTCCGGCGGCGGCCATGCCCACCACCTCACGCGGCGTCGCGCACGTGAACGTCGTGTGGCCCATCGCGTGTTGCGCGGCGGCCAGCGCCGTGCACTTGTGCGCCTTCACGTGCGGGCGCAGTGAGGTGCCCGGCAACACCGCCGCCATCGCCGACAGGTTGTGCTGCAACAGATCGGCGTCGATCACCAGTGCCGGGGTAGGAAGGTCGTGCACGTTCATCGTGTGCGGAGCTTCGCGCACTCAGCCGTCGAGTTGCTCCAGGCGGGAGATGATCAGCCGATCGAGGCCGAGCTCGTATGCCTTCTCTCGCGACGCCGCATCGTGACGCGCCGCCCAGCCGCTGGTCTCGAACGGCCGACCATCGGCTGCGTCGCGCGCTGCGGCGATGTGGTCTGCCGCTGCAGGGCTGCTGAGGCGGACGTTCACGCCATCGGCGTACAGGCCGGCGATGCGGGCCAGGGCGATGCTGTTGACCCCGACGATGATCGGCATCGGCTCGATCGTGCGCAGCACTTCGATCTGACGCACCACCGCCGCGTGCCGGTCGGCGATGTCGGGCAGCAGCGGAATGCCGCGGTCGTGGTGTTCCTTCGCCCACGGCGTGGAGGGCGATGCGCCGGCCCCGACGCCCATCCGCATGCGCCCACCGCTGATGCGCTGCACGCTGCTGGCCGCTGCGGCGAGCACTGCCGGATGCCGGTTGGCGACGTTCGCGACCAGGGCACCGAGGTTGATGGTGGTGGTTGCCGCGGCCAATGCCCCCAGCAGCGTGCAGCACTCGAGCACCGCTCGGTCGCCGCCGAGCACCCTGCCGTCGAAGTGGTCGAGCACCCACGTGGTGTCGAAACCGTCGGCCTCGGCCTGGAGCACGGCGTCGCGGTACGTCGCCCAGTCGTTGTGGGCCGTGCTCAACTGCACATCGAGGATCATGGTGCGGGCGGAGGGACTTGAACCCACACTCCTTGCGGAACAGGCTCCTAAGGCCTGCGCGTCTGCCAGTTTCGCCACGCCCGCGGCGAGCCTGCAGCATAGCGAACGACCGTGGCCGACGACCCGTGGGTTGCGGCTCAGACCAGGCGGATCGAATCGACAGGTGATGGGGTGGGAAGGTGGATCGCCCGGTTGGGCACAAGGTCGCGGCGGCGTGTCACGTGCACGACCGTGCCCTGGTGGCGGCATTCGAGGCGGCCGCTGGTGAACGTCGCGACACGGCATGTCAGGCCTGTGGACGTGGGAGCCGCCCACAGCAACGGCGCCTCGACAGCGACCGGGGAGACGTGTGCGGGCCACAGCTGCAGCGCCAGCCAATCCATCACGTGGGCGGCCACGGCACGCCCGCCGAGCGCGCACACGTCGGCGGTCTCGGCCGGGTGGACGAGGTTGCCGATCGCGAAGACGCCGCGCTGCTCGGTTCGCCAGCCGTCGTCGACCACCGGGCTGCCGGCGACGGGCATCATCACCAGCCCGGCAGAGCGGGCGAGTTCGTGGTCGGGCACCCAATCGCCCGTGAACACCACGGTGTCGCACTCGATGCGGGATCCGTCGGTCAACTCGATGGCTTCGACGCGGCCACGTCCCACGATCCGGGCGACCTCTGCGCCGACGTGCAGCGGCACGCGATGCCGCCAGGCGGTGGCGACCTGCAGCGGCGCATACGTCTGGTGTCGCGGATACGCAGTGACCATTGCCGCCACCTCGCAGCCCGCGTGGCGAAGCGTCAGGATCGCGGAGTAGCTGACGTGTTCCGCGCCGACGATCACCGCTCGCGTTCCGACGCGTTGATGATGCAACGCCGTGAACTGTTGCAGGGCCCCGGTCGTGAGCACGCCTGCTGGGCGATCGCCCGCGACCATCCGTGCGGTGCGAGGGCGTTCGCGGACACCGGTCGCCAGCAGTACCGCTGCGGCTTCTACGGTCGCCGGCCCGCTCTCGCCGGTCGTGGCCACGGCACCACCGGCGAACGATCGAACAGTGCGGCCGACCTCGATCTCCACGCCCGCGCGCTCAGCGGTGCGGGTGAGATGAGCTGCGTAGCGCGGCCCGGTGGTGAGGCGGTGCAGGTCGCGCACGCCGTAGCCGAGGTGGGCGCTGTGGCGTGGAATGCCTCCCGCCTGCAGCTCGCGCTCGTAGACCAGTACACGGCCGGCGCCGCGGCGACGCAGTTCGATCGCGGCGGTCAAACCAGCGGGGCCGGCGCCGATGATCACCACCTCAGCGGCACTCATCGCAGCCCCATCCACTCGCCCATCGGGCGCCCGGATGCAGCAGCCGCATGCGCGCACACCTCGGCCGCGCAGTAGAACCCCTGGCAGCGACCCGCGAGCACTCTGGTGCGTCTGCGCAATCCGTCGAGATCGGTGGCCGGTACAGGGGCGACGATCGCCGCGTCGATCTCGTCGGCGGTGACGCGCTCGCAGTGGCACACCACGGTGCCGCCGCGCTGGTACGGCCGCTCGTCGATCTCGCCGAGCGGTGTCAACCTGATCGAGCGCAACTCGCCGGGTGGCTTGGGCTCCGCGCTGAAGCCGATGCCCGCCAACAGGACGACCGCCTCCTCGGCCAACGCCATCGAGGCGGTGAGGCCGGTCGACCTGATGCCACCGAGGCAGACGTAGCGAGTCGTGACGTCACTGGACAGCTGGTAGTCGCTGTACTCGGTCGCGGCGCGCAGCCCGGCATACACGGCTGTCACTTCTTCGTCGAGCAGGCCGGGCAGGATGCGACGGCCCTTCGTCAACAGGCTGTCGATGCCGACCCGCGTGCTACCTGTGGCATCGCGATCGTCGATCTCGTCGGCGGTGGGGCCGAGCATGATGTTGCCGAACACTGTCGGGGCCACCAGCACACCCTTGGTGCTCGAGGTGGGTACCGGCAGGATCGTCCGGCCGAGCAGAGGGCGGGCCAGCTTGTCGAACACGATCAGCTCGCCGCGGCGTGGCCTGATGGTGAACCCGTCGAACCCGAACAGCCGATGCAGCGTGTCGCCGTGCAATCCGGCAGCGTTGACGACAAAGCGAGTGAGCACCTCGCGACCGTCGGCTGCCAAGAGCCTGGTGACCTCGGGCCCCGGGTCGCATGCCACGACAGCGAACTTCGTGATCAGGTCGACGCCATTGGCGACCGCCTCGGTGGCGAACGCCAACGGCGTGCTCCAAGGGTCGATCAGGTGCTCGCCGGGCACCAGCATCCCACCGGTCACCCCGGGGCCGAGGTGCGGTTCGAGTGCACGAACGGCCGCAGCATCGATGAGCTGCGTGTCGCCATACCCGTTGGCAACGGCCTTGTCGACGAGCGCGGGCAGGCTGGCAGCTTGTTCGTCGTCCCACGCCACCAGCACTGCGCCGGTCTCCTCGATGGAGACACCGACACCGGGCGCGTAGGCCCGCAGCAGCTCGTAGCCGCGGGCGACCAGGCGCGATTCCAGCGAGCCGGGAACTGCGTCGAACCCGGTGTGCAGGATGGCCGTGTTGGCCTTGCTGGTACCTGCGCCGATGTCGTTGCGGGCCTCCAGCAGGGCGACGGAGAGATGTTGGCGGCTGAGCTCGCGGGCAACGGCACAGCCCACGACGCCACCGCCGACGACGACCACGTCGTAGGCCTCGGTCATCAGTGGTCCATCGTTGCGTCGGCGACGGCCTGCCAGCGCGCCAGGCGGTCGGCAGCCTCGTCGGCGCTGATGGTTGGCAGCACGACAGCGCTCGGCCGCCAGCTCTGGGCGGCGGCGGGCAATCCGGCACCAAGGGCCGCGAAGGCGGCGACCCCCAGCGCCGTCGCATGCGGAGAGGGGTACACCTCCACCGGGCATTGCAGCAGGTCGGCCTGCACCTGCAGCAGAGTGTGACTACGAGTGAGGCCGCCATCGACGCGCAGCCGCGCAAGCGGCGCGCCGAGGTCGCGGCCGGCGGCCTGCGCCAGCAGCGCCACCTGCGCGGCAATCCCGTCGATCGCCGCACGCACGAGATGCCCGCGTTCGGTCCCCAGCGTGAGCCCGGTGAATGACGCCTTCGCGTGCGGCTTCCAGTACGGCGCCGCAAGCCCCGCCAAGGCAGGGACGAAGGTGACGCCGGCCGAGTCGCCGACGGCGCCACCCAGCCGATCGAGATCTGCCGGCTCGTGCATGACACCCATGTCCATCAACCAGCCGATGGCTGCGCCCGCCGTGTAGACCTGCCCGTCGAGGCAGTAGGTCAGATCGTCGCCCAGCCGCCAGGCAGGGCACCCCACCAGCCCGTTCGCCGACCTCGTGGGCGTGCCGCCGGTGCACGCCAGCATGAAGGCACCGGTGCCGTACGTGCACTTCGCTTCCCCGGCGCTGTGGCACGCCTCGGCGTAGAGCGCTGCCTGCTGGTCCACACAGGCGCCGGTGAGGGGCACGCTGCCGCCGAAGGCAGTGCAGTGGCCCAGTGGTTGCGCATTGCCGACCACGGTAGGTAGCACCGCCGGGTCGATGCTGAACACTGCGCACGCTTCGTCGCTCCAGGCGCCGGTCTCGAGGGCCAGCAGCAGTGAGCGGCCGGCCGTGGCGACGTCGGTGACGAATGCCCCGCACAGTCGGTGGAGCAGCCAGGTGTCGGTGGTGGTGATCACCAGCGATGGGTCCACGCGCGGCCGTAGCCACGCGATCTTCGGTGCCACGAAGTACGGATCGAGCTGCAGCCCTGTGAGGTGAGCGAGCCGGGGTGCGTGTGCCGCCAGCGAGTCGCACAGTGCGCTCGATCGACGGTCCTGCCAGACGATCGCCGGACCTGCGGGGCGACCGGTGGAGCGGTCCCAGGCCAGGATCGTCTCGCCCTGGTTGGCGAGACCGATGGCATCGAGCGCAGGGTTGCCGGCCGATGTCACCGCGTGCGTGCCGGCGGCGAGCACGCTGGCCCACAGCGCCTCAGGGTCCAGCTCGACCCCACCATCGGGAGTTGCATGCACCGCCACCTGCGCCTCGGCCATGCCGAGTACCCGTCCCTCGATGTCGACAACCACCGCCTTGGTGGCCGAGGTGCCCTGATCGATCGCCAACACGGCCATGGCTGCAGACTAGGCGGCGGGCAGTGGCACGAACTCGCAGCGTGGGCCGGGCGCTGCGAGTAGCCGAGCGTCCAGGGTGAGCAGTGGCACATCGAGCAGCTCCGACAGTGCGACGTACGACGCGTCGTAGGCGGACACGTTGTCGCGGAGCTGCCAGATCCGCTCCGCGAGGGCGTCGAACGGGCAGACCAGCCCGTCGAGTGCTGCCGCAGAGCGCACGGCCATCTGAGCGAACGCCGGCGACATGACGCCGGCAGCGGCCAGTCGGCGCATCCCGCTCGCGACCTCGTACGGCATCAGTGATGGGTAGGCCAGCTCATGAGTGCTGCACATGGTGCCGACGAAGGCGCCGACGGCGCCGCTGTCGGCGAGCAGCGCAATCGTCGCGCTGGCATCGATGACGATCATCTGCGGTCGGCGTCGCGGGCGGCGAGGATCTCGTCGATGGAGAGAGACGGGTGGCCGTCTGTGTTGTCCCGCAGCCGAGTGATCAGGAGGTGCCGGTCCTGGCGGTGGCTGAGCTCGACGAGCTCGTGCAGCAGGAACTGCTGGAGCGACCAACCCTTCAACGCGGCACGCGACGCGAGTTCGTTGCGCACCTCGTCGGGGACGTTGCGGATGGTGACAGCCAGCGGCATGCAGGCACAGTAGCAGCATTGCATGCATTGTGCATGCAGCACCCATTCGCTCAGGTGACGGGGACCCAGACCAACGACAGCTGGGTGACCTTGACGTCGCTCTTCTCCAGGGTGACCGGCAGCGTCGTGATGTTTTTCGCGATGGCCATCCACTTGGTGTCGATGTCGGTGACCTCCTGGGTGAGCTCGCCCTCGAGATCCTCCATCTGCTGATGCAGCAGCTGAATCTTGTTCTCAGCCGCATCCAGCCGTTCGCCGGCTGCACTGGAGCGGCCACGGCGACCGGCGGCGCTGCCGAGCTTGCCCAACAGGCCTCCACGTGAGCGGCGGCCGCCGAGCAGCCCACCGAGGATCGAGCCGGCGGTGGACAGCAACTCCTCGTTGCGCCGGCCCTTCTGCTCGGCCTCCAGCACGTCGGCGCGGTCCTCCGCGGCCTGCAGTTGGGTCTGCAGCGAGGTGACCTTCGTCTGGTACTTGTCGCGCAGCTTGGCCGTGTCCTCGTCGCCCTTCGCGTCGGCGACCTGGTAGCAGCGCTGGAAGAACGCGTCGGCGGTCTCGCCGGGCCGGCTGTACAGCTTGAGCTCCTTGTTGACCTGCAATTCGATGCTGCGGCTGCGCACGAGGAAGTCGACGAGGTCGCGCTCGACGCCCGTCCAGAACGGCTTGCTCTTCAGCGGCGCCCTGGTCAGCTGATACGTGGCGGTTGGCGGCACTTCCACTCGCAGGTCGCGATCGTCGTAGTCGACGGCGATCGCGAGTGATGGATCGACCTGTTCGCCCACGGGGAAGAGGACGGCCTCGTACTCCTCGTCATGGATCAGGTCGGCCTTCTCGTCGTCGTAGCGCAACGCCACGCGGGCGACGACGGCCGGCTCCAGCCGAGTGCCACGCGGGTCGCCGCCCACGGCGGACAACCATGGGGCGGCGACGTCGGCCCAGCGGATGGCCACGCCTGCGGCGACCTCCTGCATCAGCGGGCTTTCGTCGTCGCGCAGGTCGCCCACCGGCGACGCGTGCAGGATTGTCGGCGTGGCAGCCGGCGTTGTCGCGGCCGGCGTTGTGGCAGGTGCGGCCGGGACCGGTGCGGCCGCCACGGCACCTTTCTGCTCGGCCATCAGCACCGCGATCTGGTCGCGGGTGAGCGGGCCACGGAGGTAGCTCATCGCCCAGCGGGTGGTGAACACCTCCGGCTGGTCCTTGCCGGCGCGGCGGAGCACGAACTCTCGCTTGGCGAGGCCGCTGATCGTGTCGCCGATGGCACCCACGTCGACACCGCCGGCCGCTGCGCTCATCCCGTCGAGCAGCCGCTGCTTGTCGCGATCGGTCTGTAAGCGACCGATCATCCACGTCCCGGCGTTGGACAGCGCCTTGTAGTCCACGTCGACCGGGTTCTGCGTGCTCAGCACCACTCCGACGCCGAACGCACGTGCCTGCTTCATCAGCGTCATGATCGGCTTCTTGGTGGGCGGCATGGCAGTGGGCGGCAGGTAGCCGGCCACCTCGTCCATGTAGAGCAGCGCCCGGAGATCGGTGGTGCCGCTCTGCTTGCGCATCCACGTGACCAGCTTCGAGAGGATCAGCGTGGTGACGAACTGCCGCTCCTGGTCGCTGAGGTGCGCAGTGGTGACGATCGCGCAGCGCGGCCGCCCGTCGGGAGTGCGGAGCAGCGCGTCGATGTCGAGCGGGGGCCCCGTCATCCATGCGGCGAACGAGGGCGACGCGAGCAGGCCGTTGAGCCGCATCGCGAACGCGGTGCGATCCTTCGGCGGGAAGAACTGATCCAGTTCGAACACGCCCAGCTTGCGGATCGGCGGATTGAGCACCAAGCCGACGAGTATCGGCAGATCGAGACTGCGACCGGCGTTCCACTCGTTGAGGATCAGGTTGGAGAGCAGGATGTGCTCGCGGCTGGAGAGCGGGTCGGACTCGATGTCGACCAGGCTGAGGAGGCCCGAGACGAAACCCTCGATCTCGTCACCGACGATCTCGGGGTCGGCGCCGGCACCGGGCGCTTGCAGCGAACCGATGATGTTGAGGCCGACTCCGGCGTTCGAGCCCGGCGTGTAGATGGTGAACATCGCCTTCTCGCGCAGGGTCGCGATGCGGTCGGGCGTGATGCCCCATCCGCCGAGGCCGTCGGTCCAGGCCTTGGCCTGTGCCGCAGCGAACTCGGGGACAGTGACGCCCGCTTTCGTGGCGTCGCCCTCGTTGACCCACGGCTCGAAGTCGGTGGGAGCCAGTGCCGGGAAGGTGAGGCACAGGTTGGTCAGGTCGCCCTTCGGGTCGATCAGCAGCGTCGGTACGCCGGCGAGCAGGGCTTCCTCGATGAGCACGACACCGAGGCCGGTCTTGCCCGAGCCGGTCATGCCGACGATCACCCCGTGGGTGGTGAAGTCGCTGCTGGAGAGCAGCACGTTCTTGTCGGTGCGCGAGTGCTGAGCAGGATCGATCAACCCGCCGAGGAAGAGTTCAGCCATAGCTCGCCACGGTAGCGGCCACCCGGGGACGCCGCCGCACGGCGCCGCGGGCGAGCAGGTCTCAGACTGCCGTGTGCGCGATGGGCGGCGGCCAGCAGGGGCCGATTTTGTGGGACGAGTGCGATGGTGCTGAGTGCCGTACTGGTGCTGTCCGCGTGAGCGGTGCGGCAGGATGTGTCGTCGGAGACGAAAAAGTGTGAGGCAAGCGTCGATGGCTGGTGCATCTGAACGCACCCTTGGTCGGACTGCTACGGCAGATCGTCGGGCTCGTCCAAGAGTCCAGCGATGTCGCGACGCGTGTGGAGGACGCGCCACACTACGATGCGGTCAGCCACTTCGATGTAGGAGATGAGATACGGCAATCGTGGTATTGGCCAGCAGCGGAGGTCCGGTAACTCGAGCTCATAGGCGAAGCGAAGCGATCCGTTGTGGGGTCCCCGTGCAATCTGGGAAACCGTTCGTTCTAGGCCTTCAACGAATCGGACGACAAGGTGGCGGTCGCCCATGCTCAGATAGTGCGCCATGGCCGACTCAACATCCTGAACTGCACTCTCTTGAAGTCGACGCGTCTGGGCATTCCCGATCAGGCGTGTGCGGCCCGCCCGCGAAGCGCGGCGAAGTAGGCGTCATCCGCCGTCAGCCCCGGTCCAGACTGGGCGCCCTCAAGGAGGAGTGTGCGGAGATGAAGGCGGTCCTTGTCGCGGCGAATCAGCGCGCGCACGTATTCGCTCGTCGAACCGTATACACCTACACCTACCTGCTCGTCGACGAAGGAGCGGAGCTCCTCCGGAAGTGAGACATTCATGGTCGACATGACCAGAAGAGTAGCGGCTGAACTTGGCAGACTTTGCCATTGACCCTGCGGGGCGATCGGGTGCCCGGAGGGCTACCGAAGCGTGATTCGGTACGAGCAGCGCTGGCCGCCTTCGAGCAGGTGTTGCTCGCGGGCGACTGTGACGTCGGGACCCAACGCCTTCTGGAACAGATTGAGCTCGGCGCTGCACAGGCCAGCACAGGAGTCGGCCGCGTCGCGAATGGGGCAGTGGTGCTCGACCAAGGTCATGTGACCGTCGCTCTCGACAGCTTCAGCGAGGTAGCCCTCGGCGCAGCGCAGCGCAGCGATGCGGTGCACTTTCGCACTCATACTTGCGCTGTCGTCGATGGCGACGCGATATGCAGCCAGCTGGCGCTCGGCTCGTGTGCGAACGACGGCTTCCAGTGCTTCCTCGCCAAGCGCGTCGCGGATGGACACGATCAGTTCGACGGTGAGGTCACTGTGGCGATCGGCGAACAACGCGCTGGCCGACGCGGCGAGCCGCCAGTGAACGGGTGGGCGACCGCGGCCACTGCTGGGCGCGGTGACACGCTCGACCAGCTCTGCGTTCTCCAGCGCTTCAAGGTGCTGGCGAATGGCGGTGTCGGTGAGACCGAACTCTGCCGCGAGCTCGGGGGCGGTGGCGGTGTCGGCCCGCTTGAGGCGTTCGATGATGCGGCGCTTGGCACTGGAGAGCTCGCTCGCAACGTCGGACATCACGGCAGCCTACCGAAACGGCATCTCACGAACCTTCTGTGGCTGGGATCCCGTCGGGTCAGAATCCCGAGTCCGACGGGCCATGTGCCCTATCGGCTTGGGCGCAGTTTCGCCGATGATCGTGCGCATGAGAACAACGCCGCGCCGCCTCCTTCCACCGTTGGTGCTCGTCACAATCCTCGCTGCGACAGCTGCCGCATGCTCGGACTCGGATTCCGGTGCAGCCGAGAAACCTACAAGTGATGATGTCGCCGCGGTGGAGGACACGGTGCGCTCGTTCATGCTGGCCTTCGACGACCGGGATGCGGAGGGCTTTGTCGGTCTGATGTCGGCAAATCTCTGTGAAGGCAGCTTCGGGGAACCATGCGATGCGTTGCTGGCGCACGGACCCGACCTCTTTCTCGGTCAACCCGCGATCGACATCCGGTCGATGGAACAGCCGGCCATCGACGGAGACACGGCCCAGGTGGAGGTGACCGGCAGGGTGCAATCCGGGCTACATCACCTGCATTTGGGTTTGGTTCGAGACCAGGGTCAATGGCGGATTGACGCCCTCGAACTCGATGCCTCACCACCGCTCGAGATGCCGCTGGGTGTGACGGTCGTCGAGGTCAACGTCTCCGAGTTCCAGTTCGCGCTCGACGCGACTCAGCTGGTTACTGGGATCTTCGCAATGCATGTAACGAATTCCGGCACCCTGCCGCATGAACTCGTGATCAAACGAGTCGACACCGACGCGCAGCTCCTCGGTCCGTCTGTCGAGGGTCAACATGCGATTCCAGTAGCGAGCATGATTGCGATCGACCCAGGTGAGACGTGGAATGTGGTGCTCGCCGAACAGCTACCTCCGGGCCACTACTTCATCTTTTGTGAGGTGGGCGATGAGGAGGGGGATAGCCACCTCGACCATGGCATGGCGGCCGAATTTACCGTTGTTGCGGATGGTTAGGCTCCGCGCGTGCTGCATGCCGAGGATCTGACCCTGATCAACGGCGCTGCAGGGCGTGAACGACGTTGGGTGTGGCCGACTGTGGGGTTGTCAGTCTCCGGGGCGGTCACGATCAGTGTTGCGGTGGGCATCAGTCGTGTCGATCCACAACACGACACGGGCGTGGTATGGCTGACGATGGCGTTCTTGCCACTGTTGACTGCGGGAGTGCTGATCGCCGCGCTGCGACCCCGGTCGCCGCTCGGATGGATGCTGCTCGCGGTCGGTACGGCGGCGGAGCTCGGTCAACTTCAGAGGGCGCTTGTGGGGCGGCCCGGCGCAAGTTCGAATGCCTGGCTGGTCTTGGGCGGAGACGTCCTTTGGTGGCTGACAGTGCCACTTGTCCCAGCTGTGTTGCTGCTACTCCCAGATGGCCGCGTGCGGTCGCGTCGGTGGCGACCGTTGTTCGCCGCCGCGTTGCTCTTGTGGACACTTCTAGGGGTCGCAATCGTGTTCGCGCCTGGCCCACTGGGAGGCATGGGTGATGATCTGAGTCCGTTGGACAATCCGATCGGCATTGAACCTGTCGGCGCCGTGCTGCACACGGTTGGGCGGCTCGCGCAGCTGGCCCTTGGGCTCACTTTCGTGGGTGCGGTGGTCGGCCTGGGGATGAGTTGGTGGCATGCGCCGAAGGCGACTCGCCGTCGACTGTTGTGGCTGGGGTGTCCCGTTGCGGTCGGCCTGCTGGCGATGGTTGTAGCGACCGCGTCGGGCGACGGCGAGGGAGCGGGCGCGCAGGTCGGCCTAGTGATGTTGCTGGTCGTGCTTCCGATCGCGCTGTGTGCCTCGATGCTGAGTTCGGATCTGGCGAGCATCGACCGAGTAGCCAGCCGAGCGATTGTCTACGGCCTGCTTACCACGCTGTTGACCGGAGCCTATGTACTGCTTGCGCTTTCAGTCGGGTCGCTGATTCCAGGCACGGGACGCGACATCGGGGTGATCGTCGCAACTGCGGCGGTAGCCGTGTCGTTCGCGCCGATTCGCGACCGAATCCGCGTCGGCGTCGAGCGGAGGTTGTTCGGCGCCACAGCGAACCATGCTGCGGCGGTCGCGCAGCTGGGTCGGGCGCTCATTCCGTTCGGTGAGCGGCCGGCATTGGCCGGCATCCTCGATGCTCTCGCCGAGACATTCGCCGCGCCGTTCGTGCAGCTGACGACTGTCGGCGGCACCTCAGCGTCGATCGGGGTCGCCGACGGGCCGTTGACCCGGCGTTCGCTCGTGTGGGGCGGTGGATCGGCCGGTGAACTGGTCATCTCGTTGCCCGTTCATTCGAGGCGGACCCGGTCCGATGAAGGAGCGACCGAGCTTCTGGAGACGCTGTGCCCGTTTCTTGCGGTTGCGTTGTGCGTGGTGTCGATGGTCGAAGAGGTGCAGGAGTCGCGGGCGGCTCTCGTGGAGGCGATCGAGGACGAGCGACGGCGCATTCGTCGCGACCTCCACGATGGCCTCGGTCCCGCCTTAGCCGGGATCGGCCTCGGCCTCGAGACGCTCGGCAACCTTTCGTACTCGCAGTCGCATGAGTTCCGCAACCGATTGAGTCGGCTGCGAGACGATGTGGCGAATGTGTACGAAGATCTGCGCCTTCTTGCACGCGGCCTTCGGCCCCCTCCGCTCGACGAACTCGGTCTGGTGGGCGCGTTGCGAAGTCAGGCGGCCCGGCTGACGGAAGGCGGCGGTCCGCTCGAGGTTCGCGTCGACGTCGGCGGTCCTCGCGGCGCCCTTGGCTCGCTCCCCGCTGCGGTGGAGTTGGCGGCCTATCACGTCGTCATGGAGGCGATGACCAACGTGGTGCGCCACGCGCACGCAGTAGCGTGCGAGGTGACTCTGACCCGGGGCGACGACCTTCGACTGGAGATCAGGGACGACGGTTGCGGTCTTGGCTCGCATCTCCCAGGCGTCGGGCTCCAGTCCATGCGGGACCGCTGCGAGCAGCTCGGTGGTCGTCTCGACCTCGCCCAGTTCAACGGCTGTGGCACGATCGTGACAGCGCTTCTGCCAATCCGGGAGGAAGCCACGTGAACGAACCCATTCGCATTCTGGTGGTCGATGATCACCCGGTGTTTCGCGAGGGACTGGCCGATTTACTGGCCTCCAGAGGTTTCGAGGTGATCGGCCGAGCCTCGACGGGCCTCGAGGCCGTCGAGCTGGCGATTTTGCATCGACCAGATGTGGTGATGATGGACTTGTCGCTCCCTGACATTGACGGGAGCGAGGCAACTCGCCGCTTGCTTCGTGAGGTTCCGACAACTGCGGTGATCGTGGTTTCGATGCACGAGGACGACACGCTTGTGCGGGCAGCATTGGCAGCTGGCGCGCGCGGCTACCTCGTCAAGGGGGCCAGGCAGGATGAACTGGTGCGGGCCGTCGAAGCAGTCGCCGGTGGCGACGTGATTGTCGGACGTGCGGTTGCGGACTCATTGCTCGCTTCGGTCTCGACCCTGGTGAGACCGTCCGGCGCGTCGCACGGGCTCACTCCTCGGGAGTCGGAGATCTTGGAATTGCTGGCGTCGGGACTGCCGACCGGAACCATCGCGCGCCGGCTTGGCCTCTCGCCCAAGACGGTGCGCAACAACATCTCTCATATCGTCGTGAAGATGGGCGCGGCCGACCGGGTCGACGCCGTACTGAGCGCCCGAGAGCAGGGTTTCGGCCACGCCAGTCGCTGAGGGTCCGGTTGAGTCATTGGACGAAGATGATGCGAGGAGCCCTTGTGTTTGACAAAATGTACAACATGAACGTTTCTGCCGGCACTGACCCGATCGCCCACGCTCTCGAGAATCAGTTCGGCTTGGCGGACCGCGTGGTTGACGAGGCGGCGTTGGCCAACAGTGTCGGTCGGTTCAAGGAGGTTGGCATCACGCTGCCGACGTTTGCGCAGCTCGCCGACCCTTCGACATTCGACGCCTCGGTCGTTGGCGACGCGGACAAGAACGCCCCAGACGCTCGCAACCTGTGGCGCGTCCATTGGTACAACAACATGGCCGGCAATCGGGTGAGCGTGCCGGACCACGTCGTGCTGCCCTCGTCGCTGACGGGTGTCGAGAGCCCGATCATCGTCGTCTTCGGTGATCGCTTCCCGATGATCACCGCGCACAAGGTGCTCGCTGCGTACGCATGCCTCGCCCCACGAATCGTCACCGGTCAGTTCGACCCCACACACCACCGCGCCATCTGGCCGTCCACCGGCAACTACGCGCGGGGCGGCATCGCGATCTCGCGCATCATGGCGTCCCGCGGTGTCGCGATTCTTCCTGCCGGTATGAGCCAGGAACGCTTCGACTGGTTGGACCAATGGTGTGAGAACCCGAAGGAAGACGTCATCCGCACGGTCGGCACGGAGAGCAACGTCAAAGAGATCTACGACGCCTGCAACGAACTGGCGAAGGACCCGGGCAACTTCGTGCTCAACCAGTTCTGCGAGTTCGGCAACCACCTCGGCCACTTCGAAGTCACCGGCCGCGCTCTGGCCCACGCCTTCGAAACCGTGCGCGATGCGTCGGGTCGCGACCTTCGCCTTGCCGCGTTCACCAGCGCCACCGGTTCTGCCGGCACCATTGCCGCCGGCGACAGGTTGAAGCGCGACTACGGCACGAAGATCGTTGCTGTCGAGGCGTTGGAGTGCCCGACCATGCTGGAGAACGGTTTCGGTGAGCACAACATCCAGGGCATCGGCGACAAGCACATCCCGTTGATCCACAACGTGATGAACACCGACCTCGTCTGCGCCGTCAGCGACCAGGCCACCGATCAGCTGTATGCGATGTTCAACAGCGAGGATGGCCTCGGTTACCTCGCCGATCGGCGCCAGGTGCCGCGCCACATCATCGACTCGCTGGCGCATTTCGGATTCTCGGCGATCTGCAACGTGCTCGCGGCGATCAGCACGGCCAAGGTGCTCGGCCTCGGCGCCGACGATGCGATCCTCACCATTGCGACCGATGGTGCGGCGCTGTACCCCAGCGAGTACCCGAAGATCACGGCCCGCGACTTCGGCGGCGGCTTCACCAACCTCGACGCAGCACAGGTGTGGGGCGAGCATCTGGCGAACGTGCCCACCGGCAACACGGTCGAGCTCACCGAACGCGAACGCAACCGCATCTTCAACCTCGGTTACTACACGTGGGTCGAGCAGCAGGGAACGCCATTCGAGCTGTTCGAGGCGCGGCGTCACCAACCCTTCTGGGAGGGCCTGCGCCGCCTCCTGCCCGTGTGGGACGACATGATCACCGAGTTCAACGCGCGCGTCGCCGCCGGCTGACGGCAGGCGAGCCGATGATGCAGGGCCCGATGATCGCCGGATGGAAGTGCGCCGTGTGCGGCACCTCGACCGACATCGCGACACCATTCACATGGCGGTGCGTGCACTCAACCGACACGGATCGTCGGCACGCGCCGCAGCTCGTACAGGGCATCGCCCCACTGCGTTCCACCGGCGCCTCCAACCCGTTCGTCGGCTTTCGCCGGTACCTCGCTGCCGACGCGTTCCTCGCTGCTCACGGCCTCACCGACCTTGCTCGCGAGGCAATGATCGTCGAGCTGGACGGCTTGGTTGCTGCCGTCGAGGGGCGCGGGTTCGTCATCACGCCGTTCGAGCGCTCCGATGCGTTGAGCGACGCGCTCGGCTTCGGCGCAGATGGTGGGGTGTGGGTGAAGGACGACACCGGCAACGTCGGCGGCAGCCACAAGGCTCGCCACCTGTTCACGATCCTGCTGCACTTGCGCGGCGCGGAGGAGCTGGGACTGGCGTCGTGGCGCACGGCGTCCGACCGGCCCGAACTGGCGATCGCCTCGTGCGGCAACGCGGCGATCGCTGCCGCGACGCTGGCTGCGGCGGTGTCATGGCCGATCAAGGTGTTCGTACCGACCTCGGCGAATCTGCATGTCACGAGCCGCTTGGCCGCGATGGGCGCTCGGGTGGTGGAGTGTCCGCGGCTCCCGAGCGACCCTGCAGGTGATCCGTGTGTGCACCGATTCCGCGAGGCTGTTGCTGCAGGGTCCATCCCGTTCAGCGTGCAGGGCACCGAGAACGCGTGGTGCCTCGACGGCGGGCGCACGATCGGCTGGGAGATGGCCCGCCACATGGAGGAACAGATCGTCGGCCCACCATTCGACCGCCTGTTCGTGCAGGTGGGCGGCGGGGCGTTCGCGGCGTCGGTTGCGGCCGGTTTCCGGATGAGCGGCATCACGCCCGCCCTCCACGCGGTGCAGACCGACTCGTGTGCGCCGCTGGCTCGGGCGTGGGCGAGGGCCGCTGCATTCGGCGGGCCGAAGACAGCAGCAGCACACTGGGCCGACTGCATGTGGCCGTGGGAGCACGTGGGCGAGTCCGCCGCCGACGGCATCCTCGACGACGAGACCTACGACTGGCTGCCCGTGCTCGGTGCAATGGCCGATGGGAATGGCTCGCCGATCGTCGTCACCGAGGCCGAGGTGCTGGAGGCAAACGAGCTCGGCTGTCGTGCGTCCGGCATCGACGTCAGCCACACCGGAACCGCCGGGCTGGCCGGTCTGTTGGCTGCGCGCGAGCGGGTGCGCCCCGACGAGCGAGTGGCCGTGATCTTCAGCGGCATCCGCCGGTGAGGGTCAGACGGCGACAGCCGTGCTTGTCAGCGCCGAAGTGACGCGGTGCACCGTCGGTGGCGAGGCTCGCAGCCGAAAATGCGCGTCACTTCGTGCGGATGAAGGACATCGGCGTCAGGCCTCGTGGAGGCGGCCGTCGGTCACGTCGTAGACGAAGCCGCGGATGTGATCCTTGTATTGCAGGAACGGGTTCTGCAGCAGGCGATTGATGCTCTGCCGGGTATCTGTGTACGGGTCGGTGAAGCACTCCAACGCCCACCACGGCTTGATGCCCACCTCCGCCTCGATCTCGGCCTTGAACTCGTCTTCGCTGATCGTCTGCAGCCCGCAATTGGTGTGATGGATCAGAAGGATTTCGCGGGTGTCGAGCAGGCGCTGGGAGAGGACGAGCGAGCGGATGACATCGTCGGTGACGACACCGCCCGCATTGCGGATGATGTGGGCGTCACCGTGGGCGAGCCCGAGCATGTCGAAGATGTCCATCCGTGCGTCCATGCAGGCCACGATCGCAAGTTGTCGCTCCGGGCGCAGTGGCAGGTCCCCGTCGGCGAACTCCGCGGCGTAACGTTCGTTGTACCGCAACAACTCGTCGGTGTTGGGCTGAAACGATTCGTCGGTCATAACGGGCAGCCTTGCAGGGGTCGTCGGGCGACTCGGACGGTAGCGTTGCGACCATGACCAACGCGAACCCCATGAGTCTCGACGGCGGTATGGATCCACGCCTCGACGTGTTCAACCGGCTGTTGAAGAACCGGGTTGTCATGCTGGGCACCGATGTCAACGACGACATCGCGAACCAGATCTGCGCCCAGTTGCTGTACCTCGAGGGCGAAGATCCCACCGCCGACATCTGGCTGTACATCAACAGCCCCGGTGGCTCGGTCACTGCCGGCATGGCCATCTACGACACGATGCAGTTCGTCGGGTGCGAGGTCGCCACCGTGTGCATGGGGATGGCAGCAAGCATGGGTCAGTTCCTGCTCACCGCCGGCGCACCGGGCAAACGGTTCACGCTTCCCAACGCTCGGGTGATGATGCATCAGCCGCTCGCCGGCCTCCGCGGCCAGGCCACCGACATCGCGATCCAGGCCGAGCAGCTGGCCTACACCAAGCGCCGCATGGCCGAGCTGATCTCGCACCACTCGGGTCAGCCGCTGGAGAAGATTCAGGCCGACAGCGAGCGCGACCGCTGGTTCACCGCCGACGAGGCCAAGGCATACGGCCTGGTCGACAAGGTGATCGTTCGGCGAGGCGAGATCCTCTAGGACTGTGCAGCCAGCTCGGCTGCACAGATGAGTGCCGAACCTGTGTCACGTCGACGCCGTGTCACGTCGACGGCGGGCTGCTGCTCTCGGGAGGTGCCGCGCCCGGCGCCACGGTGCCGATCAGGACGCCACATGTGTCTCGCGTGTACGCGATCACCCGGTTGGCTGCCGGTTCACTCGCGCGAGCGGTGTCGGCCACCCGCTGCATCGAGGCGGGGTCGCCCGGATCGACCGTGGCCGCGGTCTCGATGTTCGCGACCATGGTCGCCCACTCCGGCTCGATCGCAAGAGGGGCAGCGGCGGCTACCGAACGCCATGCCGTGAGCACTCGGCTCACGTCGGCATCAGTGGACAGCGCCGGCGAGTTGAGATCTGCGGTGTGTTTCGCGACCTGCGCGCAGTAGTTGGCCTCGGTTCGCTGCGTGGCGTCGTCGCTGCACCCTGCGGTGAGCAGCGCCGCGAGACCTACTGTCGCTGCGCCGAGGAGGAAGCGGGCTGACACCGGTCGGGGCATGGGCCGAGTCTCCCAGGTCTGCCGCCGTCAGTGGTGGTCACCTGATGGCGCAACGTTGTCAATCGGCAACGAACCGATATGTTGCGATTCGAGACACCCGTCGGGGAACCGGTTGCCGTTCCCTCCCTCGTTCGTTGGCGCTCGGCGCCACTCCTACGTCGGAGGTAGCGCGCATGCTTGCCGCTGTTCGTTCCGCCACGGTGTTCGGCGTCGAAGGACGTTCGGTCACCGTGGAAGTGCACGTGTCCACGGGTTTGCCCGCCTTTCAGATCGTCGGGCTACCCGACGAGGCGTGCCGCGAGTCGCGCGATCGTGTGCGCGCCGCCGTGCTGTCCAGCGGCCTGGCGTGGCCGTCGTGCCGCGTCACCGTCAATCTCGCCCCGTCGAACCAGCGCAAGGGCGGTTCCGGGCTCGACGTGGCGATCGCGATCGGCTTCCTTGCCGCGAACGGGCAGGTCCCGGTCGAGCAGCTCGAGGGGCTCGGCTTCGTCGGCGAGCTCGGGCTCGACGGCACGATGCGGCCCGTGCCCGGCGTTGCCCCGATGGTCGCTGCGATGGGCGCAGTGCGCCCGGTGGTGCCGGTCGCCAGCTTTCGCGAGGCACAGGGCGTCGCCGGCGACGCTGTCCGGGTGGCGACGACGTTGCGTGAGGTGGTCGATGCCTTGAACGCCGACGCTCCCTGGCCGCAGCCACCCGATGGCGAGTTCGTGGATGACGAGCCCGAGCCTCCCGATCTCGCCGATGTGCGCGGTCAACCGCTTGCCCGCCTCGGGCTGGAGGTCGCGGCGGCGGGTGGCCACCACATGCTGCTCGTCGGCCCGCCAGGGTCTGGCAAGACGATGCTTGCGCAACGTCTGACGGGCTTGTTGCCGCCCCTCGAGCCGAATGTCGCCCTGGAGGCCACGATGGTGCACTCCGCTGCCGGGGTGCGGTTGCCGGCCGGTGGCCTGGTGCGTCGGGCACCGTTTCGGGCCCCGCATCACAGCAGTTCGATGGTGTCGCTCGTGGGTGGCGGAAGCACCAGCCTGCGGCCCGGTGAGATCAGCCTCAGCCACGGGGG
>JAYSPV010000130.1:0-8842 GCA_043721915.1 Ilumatobacteraceae bacterium
TACGGCCATCGTGCAGGCGAGCGAGATCCATCGCACCTGGTCGCGGAGCACCTCCGTAGCAGATCGGGCCGCGCTGATTTCTCGCGTTGCCGATCTGCACGTTGAACGCCAGGACGCACTCGCCGCGATCATCGCCCGGGAGATGGGCAAGCCACTCGGCGACGCAGCAGGTGAAGTCGCTTTCAGCGCAGCGATTTACCAGTTCTACGCTGACAACGCCGCTGAGTTTCTCGCCGACGAACCAATCACTCTGATGGGCGGCGAGGGGTCCGCTATCGTGCGCAAGAGCCCGCTCGGCGTGCTGCTCGGAATCATGCCGTGGAACTTTCCCTACTACCAGGTCGCCCGGTTCGCCGGCCCGAACCTGATCATCGGCAACCCGGTGCTGCTCAAGCACGCCGCGCAGTGCCCCGAGTCGGCGGCCGCGATCGAGCAGATCTACGTCGACGCAGGCTTCCCTGCCGGGGCCTACACCAACATCTATGCCTCCATCGCTCAGGTGGCGGACATCATCGCCAGCCCGGTCGTTCAGGGCGTCTCACTGACCGGGTCGGAGCGGGCCGGTGCAGCCGTCGCGGAGATCGCCGGTCGCCACTTGAAGAAGGTGGTGCTCGAGCTCGGCGGGTCCGACCCGTTCATCTTGCTGTCCACCGACGACCTCGACGCCGTGGTGGCGTCTGCGGTCGTCGCCCGGGTCGACAACTGCGGTCAGGCGTGCAACGCGGCCAAGCGCTTCATCGTGATGGACGACCTCTACGACGAGTTCGTCGAGAAGTTCACGGCGGGGGTGCTGGCCACCAAGGTCGGCAATCCGACCGATCCCGAGACGACCATCGGCCCGCTCTCGTCGCTCGCTGCGGCCCAGCGCCTCGCCGGCCAGGTCGACGCCGCAGTGGCCGGCGGAGCGACGCTGATGTCGGCTGGCGAGCGCTCGGGCGCCTTCTTCCCACCTGGCGTGCTCACCAACGTCGGGCGCGACAACCCCTCGTACAACGAGGAGCTCTTCGGCCCCGTCGCCATGATTCACAAGGTCGCCAGTGAGGCCGAGGCGATCGAGATGGCCAACGACACACCGTTCGGACTGGGCTCGTATCTGTTCACCACCGACCCGGTCCAGGCCGCCCGCGTCGCCGACGCCATCCAGGCCGGCATGGTGTACGTCAACATCGTCGGCGCCGACAGCCCCGAGCTGCCCTTCGGTGGCATCAAGCGTTCCGGCTCGGGCCGCGAGCTCGGCCGCTGGGGTGCGGATGAGTTCGTGAACAAGAAGCTGATCCGCACCGGCGCCTGAGCCGATCACGGCGCTTTCTCGAAGTAGGTTCGGCGTATGCCGTCTCTCGATCTCGATGCTGCGCTCGCTACCGCCCACGGCTCGTATGCGGATCGTCGGCCCCTGTCAGCGGCGATGGCCGCGGTAGCGGCGACGGTGATGCCCGGTGGCAACACGCGTACCGTCTTGCACTTCGAGCCGTTCCCGTTCCGTGTCGCGCGCACCGAGGGGTCGGTGCTGGTCGACGTCGACGGCCATCGCTGCGTCGACCTGCTCGGCAACTACACGGCCGGCCTGTTCGGCCATCAGGTGCCCGCGGTCCGCGACGCGATCGTCGCCCAGCTCGATCGGGGCTGGGCAATCGGGGCGACACACCCGTTGGAGATCGAGCTGGCCGAACTGGTCTGCAGCCGCTTCGAATCCGTCGAGCAGGTGCGGTTCACGAACTCTGGCACGGAGGCCAACCTGATGGCTATCGGCACCGCGCTGCACATCACCGGCCGGCCGAAGGTCTTGGTGTTCGAAGAGGGCTATCACGGTGGGGTGCTCAGCTTCGCCCATGGTGCCGGGCCGTTGAACGTGCCGCACGACTTCCTGATCGTGCCGTACAACGACGTGGCCGCGGTGCAGGCGGCGTTCGCTGCCGACGGTGGCTCGATCGCCTGCGTCGTAGTCGAGCCGGTGCAGGGCTCGGGTGGTTGCGTCCCGTCGGCGCCCGGCTTCCTTGCCGAGCTCCGACGGCTGTGCACCGATCACGGCAGCCTGCTGATCTTCGACGAGGTGATGACCTCGCGCCTGCACCCCGGTGGGGCACAGGCGCTGTTCGGCGTGGCACCCGACATGACCACACTCGGCAAGTACCTCGCGGGTGGGATGACGTTCGGTGCGTTCGGCGGGCGGCGCTCGATCATGGCCGCGTTCGATCCTGCGCACGGTGGCGCCCTGTCCCAGGCGGGCACGTTCAACAACAACGTCGTGTCGATGGCGGCCGGCGTTGCGGCGCTGCGCGAGGTGCTCACCCCGGAGGCGCTGATCGCTCTCAACGAGCGTGGTGACGAACTGCGCGAACGGCTGAACGTGACGTTCGCGGGCGCGGGGCTACCGATGACGGTGATCGGTGTCGGCTCGATGATGAACGTGCATGCCACCGATGATCGGTGGGTGGCGCTGTTCTTCCACGCGATGTTGGCCGCAGGCTTCTACCTCGCCCGTCGCGGGATGATCGCGCTCGCTCTCGATGTCACCGACGACCAACTCGAAGCGTTCGTCGTGGCCGTAGAACGCTGGGCGGCCGAGCCGGGCGGCGCGTGAGCGCGTCCTGACCATCGGCATGAGGCGGCGCTCGCGAGAGCCAGGTCGGTACAATGGTGTCGTGTGTGCGCATCCGCTCGATCTGGTCGATGAGATGTTCGATCTGGGGGTCGAAATGCGCCGCGAACGTGCCCGGCGGGAGGCCCCAGACCTTGGCGAATCGGCCATCGACGAGATCGTCGATGCGTGGTTGTGTTCACGGCCATCGGCCCCGATCGGCGACAGCGCGGGCACTGCGGGCAGCTGGCCGCGTCAATGACGGTACTGATCGAGTCGCTCGCTGCTGCGGCCGAGGATCTGGGTGACTTGCAGCGGCCGTTCGCACTCGTCGGCGGGCTGGCTGTTTCGCTCAGGGCCGAACCGAGGTTCACGCGCGACGCCGACCTCGTCGTCTCGGTCGGGGCTGACAAGGATGCTGAGTTGACGGTCAACGCTTTACTTGCTCGCGGGTATGGCGTCGAGGCTGTGGTGGAGCAGACGGCTCTCGGTCGGCTTGCCACTGCGAGACTTCGCTCACGCGTGTCCGGTGGCGTGATCGTCGACTTGCTGTTCGCCTCGAGCGGCATCGAGCCCGAGATCACCGCCGCCGCCGAGGTTCTCACCGTTGCTCGGGGGCTCCGGATGCCGGTAGCGCGAACCGGCCATCTCATCGCTCTCAAGTTGTTGTCCTCCGACCCTGATCTGCGCCGCCAGGACCTGATTGATCTCGACGAACTCAAGGTTGTCGCTTCCGATGACGACTGGTTGCTCGCTGCCGCTGCATGCCAGATGATCGTGCAGCGCGGCTTTCATCGAAATCGGGACCTCCTGCTACTGCTCGCAGACCTGCGGGCGTAGCCAGGTCGAAGACCTCGCACAATCGCGGCCGTGCCGCGTCACAGGGCGGCGATGCCGGCTTTGAGGGTGGCGAGGCCGGTGGAGTTGATGCAGTAGCGGGTGCGCGGACCTTCGATCTCGCCGTGGATCAACCCGGCTGCACGCAGGAGGCGCAGGTGCTCGGAGACCGTGGACTGGGCGAGACCGACCTCGGTGACGAAGTCGCCCGTGACACAAGCCTGGTGAGCATCGAGTAGGCGAAGGATCGCCAGGCGCGCCGGGTGGGCGACCGCCTTGGCCATCTTGGCAAGGGTCTCGTCGTCGGGCGCGGTGATTTCTCGCGCCACCGGCACGACGTCGCAGCACTCCTGCGCGGGCGTGTTCGCTTGCCGTGGGCGGGAGCCGGCGCTCACGGTCATCGGCCCTTCGCCCTCGTGGGATGTTGGGTGAGTGGGTAGAAGCGTCGCCGTGCCCACAGCGAGACGTAGACGAGCCCGACGAGGACGGGCACCTCGATCAATGGCCCGACGACTCCAGCGAGGGCCTGCCCGGATGACACACCGAACACGCCGATTGCTACCGCGATCGCAAGCTCGAAGTTGTTGCCGGCGGCGGTGAACGCGACGGCAGCGTTGCTCTCGTAGGGAAGGTTCAGCCGCATGCCCAACGCGAACGTGCCGAACCACATGATCACGAAGTACGCCAACAGCGGGAGGGCGATACGGACCACCTGCCACGGTCGGTTGCTGATCTCGTCGCCCTGCAGGGCGAACAGGATCACGATCGTGAAGAGCAGGCCGTACAGCGCGATCGGGCCGATGCGGGGCTGGAAGGTGTTCTCGTACCACTCGGTGCCCTTGCGGCGCTCGCCGAAGGTGCGGGTGAGATAGCCCGCCGCCAGCGGCACGCCGAGGAAGATGAGCACCGACTTGGCGATCTGCCAGATGCCGATCTCGATGCCATTCGTGTCCAGCCCCAGCCAGCCCGGTAGCACCTCGAGGTAGAAGTAGCCGAGCAGCGAGAACACGAGCACCTGGATGAGCGAGTTGATCGCGACGAGGACGGCGGCGATCTCGCGGTTGCCGTCCGCTAGGTCGATCCAGATCAGCACCATTGCGATGCACGGCGCGAGGCCGATGATGATCACCCCGGTGCGGTAGGCGGGCAGGTCGGGCAGCATCAGCCAGGCGAGCGTGAACATCAGTGCGGGACCGATGAGCCACACGACCAGCACCGACATGATCACCGGCCGCCGGTCGGTGATCGCGGAGCGGACCGCTCGGTAGCGCACCTTGGCGAGCACCGGGAACATCATCGCGAACAAGCCGATGGCGATCGGCAGCGACACCGTGTCGACCTTCACCTTCTCGAGCTGGTCGTTGAGATCGGGGAGGGCTTGCCCGAGGAAAATGCCCGTGACCATTGCCAGCCCGATCCACAGCGGCAGCAGCCGATCGAGGGTCGACAGTCGCTCCGTGGGGCCCGCACCGTCAGGCGCCTCGGTGGCGGTGACCTGTTGGTCGTTCATCGCACGTCCCGTCCGTGTCATCGTTGATCGTCGAACGACGATAGCTTACCGTCGCGGTAGGGCTGCGGGTCAGTCGCTGCCCTCCAGCGAGGCGAGCGACACCGAGACGTTCTCGGCAGGGCGGGCAGGCGGAGGGTGAGCAGCCAGGTGATGGCGACGAATGCGGCGGAACCCCACAGGGCGAGATCGAGCCCGCCGCACAGGTAGAGCAGCCCGGAGAGCAGCGTGCCCACTAGGCGACCGGCGGCGTTGGCCGAGTAGTAGAAGCCGACGTCGAGTGCGACCTCGTCGTCGTCGGAGTAGGCGAGGATGAGGTACGAGTGCAGCGACGAGTTCAACGCGAATGCGACGCCGAACACGACCAGCCCACCGACCACGGCGGCTGTCCCGACGTCGAGCCCGACGGCGACGGCAATGAGCACTGTGACTCCACCGAGGATGACTGCCCAGTGCTGGGCGGCCTTGATCTCGTCCACCTGTGCGTCGCGGCGGCCGAGGATGCGAGGTGCGAACGATTGGACGACGCCGTAGCCGATCACCCAGATCGCGAGGAAGCCGCCGACGGCCTGATGCGACCATCGCAGTTCGTCGGCGAGGAACACGGGCAGCGCCACGACGAACCAGATGTCGCGCGACCCGAACAGGAAGAATCGAGCGGCGGAGAGCCGGTTGACGGACTCCGACTTGGAGAGGATCGAGCGCAACGACGGCTTCTTCTTCGACTTGCCGATGTCCTCGTCGAGGAGGACCGACAACACGACGCCGGCGAGTACGAGCACGCCTGCCATCAGCCACAGGGCGGCGTCGTACCCGATCCACGACAGCAGCGCCGCGCCGAGGAAGAACCCGACGCCCTTGAGTGCGTTCTTCGAGCCGGTGAGGAGCGCGACGAGCCTGAACAGGGCGCCGTCGCCGTCGCCGGCGACGGTCTTGACGGCGCTCTTCGAGCTCATCTTGGTGAGGTCCTTGGCCACGCCCGACAGTGCCTGCGCAGCCATCACGAACGCGACGGCGAACCGCTTGTGCCAGTCGGGTTGCTCGAAAGTGAGGGCGACGAGGGCGACGATCTGCAGGCCGAGCCCGGCGACCAGCGTGCGGTTGAGGCCCCGGCGAGCGCCGACCCACCCGCCGAGCAGATTGGTGAGGATGCCCATGAACTCGTAGGCGAGGAACAGGAACGCGATCGCAACCGGCGAGTACCCGAGCTCGTTGAAGTGCAACAGGACCAACATGCGCAGTGCGCCGTCGGTGAGTGTGAACGTCCAGTAGCCGAGGGTGACCAAGGCGTAGTTGCGCAGCTTCACGCTCAGGCCCTGTCGTGGAGTGCCGCTGCGACCTTCGCGGTCAGCTCGACCATCCGGAACGCGTACCCGTACTCGTTGTCGTACCAGACGAGCACCTTCACCAGCCAGCCGTCGACGACCATCGTCGACGGCCCGTCGACGATGCCCGACCGGGTGTCGTTGGTGTAGTCGGCCGACACCAGCGGCCGGTCCTCGAAACCGAGGATGCCGGCGAGCGGACCGTCTGCTGCTGCGCGGAGCAGATCGTTGATCTCGTCGACGGTGACGTCGCGTGCCATCGTGAACACGGCGTCGGTCAGCGATGCGTTCAGCAGCGGGACGCGCACGGCGATGCCGTTCAGTTTCCCTGCGAGCTCGGGGTAGATCAGCGTGATCGCAGTCGCCGAACCCGTGGAAGTGGGGATGAGTGAGTTCAACGCCGAGCGGGCCCGCCGAAGGTCCTTGTGCGGCGCGTCGACCACGACCTGGGTGTTGGTGACATCGTGCATCGTGGTGATCGCGCCGCGTTCGATGCCGATCGACTCGTGCAACACCTTCACCACCGGGGCGAGGCAGTTCGTCGTGCACGACGCGGCAGTGACGATGCGATGCGTGTCGGGGTCGTAGAGGTGGTCGTTGCAGCCCATCACCACGTTCAGCACCCCCTCACTCTTCACCGGCGCGGCCACCACGACCTTGCGTACGCCACGCTCGAAGTACGGCTCGAGCAGCTCGCTGGTACGGAAGCTGCCGGTGGCCTCGATGACGACATCGACGCCGTAGTCCTCCCACGGCACCGCTGCGGGGATGGAGTGCTCGGAGAACGCGACCGGTGAGCCGTCGATGACGAGGCTCGTCCCTGTGACACCGACGGTGCCCTGGTAGCGGCCGTGCACCGAGTCGAACTCGACCAGGTGCGCCGCAGTCTCCACGCCACCCCTGTGTTCGTTCACGTGGACGAGCTGGAGCCCGGGTTGGTGGCGCAACGCGCGCACTGCGAGGCGCCCCATGCGGCCAAAGCCGTTGATCCCGATGCGAGTGGTCATCGCGATGGCCCTTCCGATGATGAGGAGTTCGAGATGAGGGAAGCGATGCGGGTGTCGAGATCCGTCAGAGCCTCGTCGAAGGCTGCGCTCGTGCCGACCTCGACAGGGTCGGGAATCGACCAGTGCCACCAACTCGGGGCTGGGTCGAGCTCCTCGTGGGCCCGATCACAGACCGTCACCACCTGCGTGTCAGCCGAGATCTCGCCGATCAACCGCGGCGTGCGATCACCGAGCCGCAACCCTGCTCGCCGTGCCGCAGCAACTGCGCCGCGGTGCACCTGCGGTGCAGGATGGGTGCCGGCCGACGCAGCCGGCCTTCCTGTACGGGTCGTCCACAATGCGGCGGCCAGTTGGGAGCGAGCCGAGTTGTGAGTGCAGAGGAACAGCACGTCCCCGGCCGGGAGGCTGCAACCGACGGTGAGCCGGGCCAAGGGTTCACGGACCAGCCGCACGTACTTGCGTCGTCTATCACCCGCTGACACGAACCGAACGATCAGCCCGACGTCTTCCAACACCGTGAGATGGTGCGCGAGCAGATTCGACGGGATGCCGAGCCGTTCGCCGAGCTCTTTGGGAGACCGATCGCTCACCGTGAGATCGTCCACGATGGCGAGACGTGCTGCATCGCCGAGTGCCGCATGCATCGCTGCCCGAACGGCGATGTCGTCGGGCTCGACCGCCTGTGTTGTTCGCATTGAGCCCTCCATGGCATCGCCAACGTTGACACCATAATCACTCGTCAGGCATTGAGTCAATGTTGTACGAGTGATCAGGAGGCGAACGGCCGGCACACGACGCAGGCCCGGGCTCAGCCGGCGGCGGCGAGACCTACATCGAGTTGGATGGAAGTCCCCGCAGGATCGCAGGCGAAACGGGCGACGGTGAACCGGTGAAGCCCCGACGCCTGCCGCCATGCCCGGAGGGCGCCGTCGCGCGTTGCGAGGCGGTCGAGGGGCACGGTGATCTCGAACGGCGCCTCGCCGCCGGCCGCTACCTCGACTCGTGCGAAGCCGATCAGCCGCGCAGGTGTGTCCGCGTCGGGGAGTTCGGCGTAGACCTGCACGACGTCTGCGGCATCGCGATCGCCGGAGTTGCACACGGTTCCGCGCAGCACGACCGAGGAGCCGACCAAGGACGCTTTGGCGCCTCGTAGCGCAAAGGTCGTGTACGACAACCCGAAGCCGAACGGGTAGGCCGGCACCAGACCGTTGCGGGCGGCGCGCCACCAGCCGTGCCAGCGGTCGTAGGTGAACGTCGTTGCGGCGGCATCGAACTCCACGAGGTCGGCTTCGTCGAGGGGCACCGTGAACGGCAGCCGAGCGGACGGGTTCACCGCGCCGATCAGCACGTCGGCGAGGCCCGGCCCGGCTTGCGCGCCGCCGTACCATGCCTGCGCGATCGCGGCCACCTCGCCGGCCCATTCGGTGGTGATCACGGCACTGCCCGCTTGGATGACGACGACGGTGCGTGGGTTGGCGACGGCGACGGCGTGGACTAACTCGACGTCGGCGGGAAGCAACCGCAACGAGGTGCGATCACCGCCGCGGCTGAACATGCGCGGCCGGTCGCCGAGGCGAGCGGGCTTCTC
>JAYSPV010000131.1:0-12391 GCA_043721915.1 Ilumatobacteraceae bacterium
GGGTCTGGCTCGGCGGCTGCCGGGGCAACCTCGGGCGTTTCCATCTCGGCTACCGGTTCCGGGGCCACTTCGGGTTCCGGGGCAGTCGTCGTGGGTGCCGCGTCGTCCGCATGAGGCTTGGCCTCACTCGGCTTCTTCGGCACGGCCTTCTTGTCGGGCGCCAGGACCATGGTCATGTTGCGCCCTTCGAGCCGGGCCTGGGTCTCGACCTTGGCGGTCGGGCCCAGTTGTTCGAGCACTGCATCGAGGATTCGTGAACCGAGTTCCGGGTGGGCCATCTCTCGGCCTCGGAACTGCAGCGTCACTTTCACCTTGTGGCCGTCTGCCAGGAAATCGTGCATGTGGCGGACCTTGGTATCGAAGTCACCCTTCCCGATCTTGGGACGGAACTTCACTTCCTTGATCGACACGTGCACGGTCTTCTTGCGTGACTCTTTGGCCTTCTGGCTTTCCTCGTAGCGGAACTTGCCGTAGTCCATGATCCGGCACACTGGCGGAGTCGCCATTGGCGCGACCTCGACGAGATCGAGATCGGCTTGACGGGCCAGGGAGAGTGCATCCGGCAGGGCTTTGATACCCAACTGATTGCCGTCGGCTCCGATGAGTCGGACCTCTCGGGCACGGATGCGCTCGTTGTACCGGTGTTCTGGTGTCTGCGGCGGTGCTATGGCTGCTCACTCCTGTGCAATGGGTGTGTCCCCTCCTGTGTTGGTGATGCGAATGCCACCGAACACGACGGGGCACACCGCATCGGGCCCGAAGGCCGTAGGACGGCATGCTACGCAATGTGTGTGACCTGGACGCACCTGTGAGAACCGCCAGGCAAGCCTGGTGGCGGTGGCCAGGTGGGGACGACCGCGGACGGCAACCCCACTTCGCCTCAGTTGTAGGCCGATAGGGTACCAAACGTGAGCCAGAATGACGCCGATTTCGATGAATCCGCCCTCGACGACGCCCAGTCCGCAATGGCGCAAGCACGCGAGCGCCTTGCATCCGTGCCCGCCGAGGTGGTGGTGTCGAACCACGTGATGGGCCTCTACGAGCTGGCTGCCATCCACCTCTCCGCCGAACCGCCGGCGCTGCACGAGGCTGCGCTCGCCGTCGACGCAGTGGGCTGCCTGGTGGAAGGTCTCGGCGAGCGCCTGGGCGAGGATTCGCAGACGTTGCTCGAGGCGTTGTCGAACATCCGCCTCGCGTTCGTCCAGATCAAGAACGCCGCCCCCGAACCCGCTTCCTAGCTCGCGCTCATCCTCGCGGCCGGAAACGGCCGATCGGAGCGCTGCGAACGCGCCCGTCACTCACCGTCACACCTTCGTTGTTCAGCAGCGCCGCCTGCTCGCGTTCGTGTCCTGGCACCAGCCGGCCGGCAGCGTTGACCACCCGCCACCAGGGAAGATCGTCGTCGGTGATCGCCAGAAGGCGGCCTACGAGCCGGCTCTGCTTGCGATAGCCGGCGTCTTCGGCAATGTCGCCGTAGGTGACCACCTCCCCCTCGCGTAGCGACCGGATGACATCCAGGATGTGGCGGTCGCGATCGTTCACGCGAGTCTGACGGCCGACGCTTCGTAGCGGCCGAGCTTGCACAACAGGTCGAAGGTCACTGCTGAGCCGACCTCGATGTCTCGCGTGCCGTTGGCGATCTCGATGCAGTGGAACGCGAAGTGGATGCCGTCGGCACGCTCGACCTCGCCGAGCCCGACCGCGGCATCGAAGGCGACGACCGACCCGTTCACGGGATGATCTTGGAGATCGGCAGCTCGAGGATGCCCGTGGCGCCGGCATCGACCAACTCGGGGATCAGTGTGTTGATCTGTGTCTTCGACACGACCGTCTCGACCGCGAAGCCACCGTCGCCGGCCAGCGGGTTGACCGTCGGGGACTTCATCGCCGGCAGCAGCGCGAGCACCGCCGACAACTGCTCGGCCGACACGTTCATCTTCACCAGCACCCGGCCGCGGGCGTCGAGCGTGCCGTTGAGGAGGGTCATCAACTGACCCATCGCGTGACGCTTCACCGGATCGGCATGGGCAGCCTTGTTGGCCACTACCTCGGTGTAGCTCTGCAGGATCTCACCGATGATGCGCAGGCCGGCGGCACGCAGCGCCCGCCCGGTCTCGGTGATGTCGACGATGCAGTCGGCGATGTCGGGGATCTTGGCCTCACTTGCCCCGTAGCTCAGGCGAATGTCGGCCTGAATGCCCTTCGCGGCGAAGAAGCGCTTGGTCAGTTCGGGGTACTCGGTGCTGACGCGCAGGCCGTGGGGCAGGTCTTCGATGCGCTGGACCGGCGAGTCGCCGGCGACAGCGACGACGACCTTGATCGGAAGTGCGGTGGCCTTCGAGTACTTCAGCTCGCCGAGACTGACGATGTCGCTGCTCGTCTCCTCCACCCAGTCACGGCCGGTGATCCCGATGTCGAACAAGCCCTCAGCGACATATGTGGGAATCTCCTGCGGGCGCAGGATGCGCACCTCAGCGATGCGGGGGTCGGCGATCGACGCCTTGTAGTCGACGGACGAGGAGCGAACAACCGGGAGGTCGGCGGCCTCGAACAGTTCGAGGGTCGCCCTCTCCAGTGATCCTTTGGGCAACACCAGTTTCAGCACGCCACCGAGGCTACCGGCGAGGCGCTCAGTGGCTGGTGGGAGTATCGGCGAGCAACCGCAATGCATGCGGCAACACATCGATGATCGCAGTCAGTTGCTCCACGCAACCCTTGGGTGAGCCAGGTGTGTTGACGATGAGTGCCTGACCGCGGATGCCGACGATGCCACGCGAGAGGCGACCGAGTGGGTTCACCAAGCGCATCGCTTCCGCCAGCCCCGGCGCCTCGCGTTCGATCACCATGCGGGTGCCCTCCGGAGACTGATCGCGTGGGGCGAACCCTGTGCCGCCGGTGCTCACCACCAGCCCGGCGAAGCCGGTGCTCAGGGCGGTCAGAGCCGAGGCAACGCTCTCGGTGCCATCGGCGACAACGGCCTGCTCGACGACGGAGAATCCGTGGCCTCGCAGCAGTTCGGCCAGCGCGACCCCGCTCGCATCCGTGCGGGTGCCGGCGATCACCCCATCGCTGATCGTGAGGACCTTCGCAAGTAACGGCTGTGGATCGTTCACGAGGCCCTACGGTACCGAAGCAGGATCATGCCGTCGGTGTCGGCGTCGTGGGGCAGCACGCGCCAGCCTGTGCCGAACGGGCGCCACTCCCCCTGCGGTTCTTGCGTGATCGGCACGAACTCCGCCGGGAAGGCGTGCCCCACGGATTCCGAGTCCAGCAGCGTGCAGACGCTGTAGATCAGCGTGCCGCCAGGCTTCACCAGCGGGGCGCACGCGTCGATGATGCGTTGCTGCAACGCCACCAGGTCGGCCACATCGGACGGCGTGATCCGCCAACGAGCGTCGGCCCGGCGCCGCAAGGTGCCCAACCCGCTGCACGGCGCATCGATCAGCACGTGATCGAAGGACGCCGCAGCGAACGGCGGATGAGTCGCATCCGCCGCCAACGACAGGACGTCATCGGTTCCCAGGCGGTCCGCGTTCTCGACGATCAGGCCGACGCGTTGGGGCTGCAGATCCGCAGCGATGACGGTGGCGCCGGTGGTCGCGATGCCCGTGGCCTTGCCGCCTGGCGCGGCGCACACATCGAGCACGAGGTCTCCCTCGTGCGCCGGCACCGCGGCTGCCACCCATTGCGAGCCGAGATCCTGGATGTAGCCATCGTCGCGTTCGGTGACGGAAGGGGCCTCGTTCATCGTGGTGAGCGTGGCAATCGCGTCGTCGTGACCGAGCTCGGCGATCAGCCGCTCCACGATCCAGTCGGGGTAGCTCAGCCGCACCGCGTCCGACGGCCAGGTCATCGGCGTGTTCGCCACGCGTCGCAGGACAGCGTTGACGAAGCCGCGGGCTTTCTTCGGCGCGAGCTCCACCGTTTCGCCCACGGCCGCGTGCGGCGGCACACCGGCGAAGTGGAGCTGATAGGCGCCGAGGCGAAGCACCGTGCGAACCTCGGGCGACGGATCGGTCGAGACGAAACGATCGACAAGGGCATCGCATGCCCGCCGCATGCGGGTCGTGCCGTACACCAGGTCGGTCACGAACTTTCGGTCGCGCTCCATCAGCTTGCTCCGGCCGAGCTCAGCCGACAGCACGAGGTTCGCGTAGGCGCCTTCGTGGTCGATGCGTTGCAGGCAGCGAAAGGCGACGAGCCGGGCGTTCATTCGAACCACTCACCCGGCTGCGGGCGGGCGCCGCGGGCGAAGTCGGCGAATGCCATCGGGCCTTTGCCCTCAGGCTGCACAACACGCACGTCGAGCCCCGGAAGTGGGCAGGGAGAAACAGCGTCGGCGCCGGCCACCAGCGCGGCGGTGAGCACCTTCACGCGCTTGGCACGGAACGTCGTCCACGCGCCACCCACCCGGACCACACGGTCCGCAGCCACCGCCGGCGCCGACCAGTCGAGGCGGAGGTCGGCTGTCGTGATCTTTGCCGCGTAGATCGGCTCGCCACGCTGCGGCGTCGGCTCGGGAAGGGGCCCGGCCAGGCAGCGCACGAGCTGGTCACTGGCGATCGACACCAGCTCAGCGCGCAGCTCGTCGGCCGTGGTGGCCGGCCCGATCGGGATTCGCACGGTGTCGTACACGCCACCGGTGTCGAGGCCTTCCTCCAACTGCATCAGGCACACGCCTGTCTCTGTGTCGCCGGCGAGCATGGCCCGTTCCACCGGGGCAGCGCCGCGCCACCGAGGCAGCAGCGAGAAGTGCGAGTTGATCATCGGCACCTCGGCGAGGACGTGCGGTTTGATCAGCTGCCCGAACGCCACGACGACACCGAGATCGATCTTCTTGCCGAGCACGTCGTCGACGTCGTGACTGACAGGCAAGCCCAGTTCATTGGCCGCGGCCTTCACCGGCGAAGGGCTGAGCTCAGCGCCTCGACCCCGCCGTTTGTCGACGCGGGTGACCACCAACGCGATCTCGTGACCGGCTGCTACCAGCGCATGGAGCTGTGGCACCGCCATTGACGGCGTACCGAAGTAGGCGAGGCGCACGAGTGCTCAGCGAAGCCGCAGGCGGCGGCGCTGCGCCGGGGCCGCGGGCGCTTCCTGCAGTTTGCGATACTCGACCATCGCGTCCTTGCGCTGGTCGGGCGTCATCCGCTCGAACATCAGCACACCGTTGAGGTGATCGATCTCGTGCTGGAACATGCGGCCCATCAGCTCGCTGGCTTCGATCTCGACCTCGTTGCCGTCGATGTCGAGGCCGCGCACCAGCACTGCGTTCGGGCGAACGATGTCGACGTACAGCTCGGGGATGCTGAGGCAGCCCTCGCTGTACACCCACTCTCCATCGCTCTCCACCACGACGGGGTTGATCAGCGCCATCGCCTGGTCATCGATGTCCCACACGACAATCTGCTTCTGCACGCCGATCTGCGGCGCCGCCAGCGCGAGGCCCGAGTCGCTGTCGTACAACGTGTCGAACATGTCGTCGATCAGGCGCGCGACCTTGCCATTGATCTCGGTGATGGCCGAAGCCTGCGACTTCAGAACAGGGTCGCCGTAGGTGCGGATCTCGTACGCCATGAGGTGCAAGGCTAGCGACCCATGACTGCGCCCGGATCGCACTACTTCGACGAGGAGCCCACAACCGAGTCTGCACCGCGTTCGGTGACGGTGCTGCTGCCCGACCTCACCCTCAGCCTGACGACCGACCGAGGAGTGTTCGGCTACAACCGCATCGACAGCGGCACCAAGCTGCTCCTGCTCACCGCCCCAGCGCCGGCATCCTCCGGCCACATGCTCGACATCGGCTGCGGCACGGGCGCGATCGCGCTGACGATGGCTTACCGCTCCCCTGCCGCGACTGTCTGGGCGGTGGACGTGAACGAGCGTGCCCGCTCGCTGACCCGGGCCAACGCTGAGCGCAACGACCTCGACAACGTGAGGGTGTGCGCACCCGACGAGGTCCCCGAGGACGTGCAGTTCACGACGATCTGGAGCAACCCTGCGATTCGCATCGGCAAGCCGGCCTTGCACGCGATGCTCCTGCATTGGTTCGGCCGACTCACGCCGGAGGGTGAAGCGGTGATGGTGGTCCACAAGCACCTCGGCAGCGACTCGCTGCAGGTCTGGCTCGGCGCCCAGGGCTACCCGACGGCCCGGCTGTCCAGCTCCGCCGGGTACCGCATCCTGCGCACTCATCGAAGGAACTGACGCGGTTCGTCGACGGTGGGCTCGGCCAGTGCACACGCAGCGCGTCACTTCGGGGAGTCGGCGGCGAACCCAGCAAAACTCACTGGCGTGGAGGGTCGACCTCGACCCTGAGGCGTGAACCTTTCGGGCGCGGCGTGGTGGCGAGCGCCGCCCCGAGTTTCATCCAGGTGTCGGCACGGACGAGGGCGCCTTTCGCGGTGGTTGCGAACTCGAGGCCGGTTGCGGTCGCGAACTCGACAGCATCGGAGCCTTCCACAGCGGCGAGTGCCCTGAACGGGGGCAGCCCGAGTAACCTGCGGCGGGCAAGCTCACCCTCGCCGACCCGCGCCGGATCGGCCATCGCTGCCGCCCGCAGCACATCGTGGTGCGGCACGAACGTCTGCACCAGGACCCGCCCACCATCGGCTCGGCGTCCCACCAACCTCCCTGCTCGCACGAGCAGCGCCATCGCGTGCTCCGCTGCGCGGTAACGCGGCGCCAGCAGTTCGGCATCGAAATCGAGGAACGCAACCACGTCGACACCCCGCACCCGGTGCAGCACCGCCTCCGTGCCGACGAAGACATCGGCACGTGGCAACTCCTCGGTTGCGCCCACCACCGCGCCGACCGGCCGGTTTGCGGCAGCCTCCAGCTCCTCGCGCAAGCGCGACACCCCGGGCTTGACCAACGCCATCGCCGACGATCCGCACTGCTGGCAGACGACCGGGCGTGTCGTGCCGCAACGCCCGCAGACCAGTGCCCCGTCATCACGCTGGGACACCGCTGCGTCACAGTGCTCGCAGCGCTGCAGAGCACGGCATGCACGGCACGCGAGCAACCTGGCCCGACCCGGCGTGTTGATCACGCAGACGACGCGCTTGGCGGGGTCACGCAGGTGGGTGATCAACTCGGAGGTGATCAACGAGCGCCTCCAAGGCTCTTCGTCGCTGCGGTCGACGAGCTCGATGAAGGGCCAGCCGGCCACGCGATCCGAGACCGAGGGATCACTGACCCGCGAACCCGCCCAGTGGAGCGCCGACGCGCTCGGGCACGGCGAGATGAGTACACACGCAGCGTCGGCGAGCTCCGCGCGACGTATCGCCACATCACGAGCGTGCCACGTGGGCGTGCGCTCCTCCTGCAGTGCATCGTCGTGTTCATCGAGCACGACGATGCAGCGCAGGCCGGGGCACGGCGCCCACGCCGCGCTGCGGCCACCGACCACCACATCGACACCGGCGGCGGCGGCGGCCCACTCGTCGGGCATCAGTGCCACCGTCATGCTGGCTTTGCGCAGCCGGTTGGCGATGGCCCGTGCCGCCGTCGGGGTCGGGTGCACCACGATCGTCGGCCCATGGCCTGCGATCTCGGCGATCATCTGCAGCGGGTCGGTGAGCGGCGTCGTTCGGCGCAGGCCGCTGGCGACCGAGGCACCCACCACCACGGTTCGCCGCGCACGGGGCAACACGCGAACCATCGTCGGCGGGTCGGCTGCCACCAGGAACGGTCGTACCCGTGGCGCGCCCCACCGCTGTGCTGCCCACTCGGCCAGTTCGACCACGTCGGCGCCGGGGCCGACCGACGAGAACTTGGCGATCTCGACCAGCGTCTCGACTGGCCGTTCTGGGTCAGGCCCGCCCAGAGACACCACCCAGCCACCGACGCGGCGGCCGTGCAGAGGAACCCGCACCAGCGAACCCACGCGGACGCTGGAGCGCAATGACTCTGGCACGAGGTAGTCGAACTGCTTGTCCAGCCCGGTGACGTCGGGGACGACCCGAGCCACCAACGGCGCCATCAGAGGCGCAGGGGTCACACGCCGCAGGCGCGCATGAAGTCCTCGAGGCGGCTGACCTGTTCCCAGGTGAACTCGGGGAGGTTGCGGCCGAAGTGACCATACGCGGCGGTCTTGCGGTAGATCGGGCGCTTCAGATCGAGGTCGCGAACGATCGCGCCCGGGCGGAGATCGAACACATCGCGAACGGCCTGGACGATCTTTGCGTTCTCGACCGTCTCGGTGCCGAACGTCTCGACCAGGATGCTGACCGGATGCGCCATGCCGATGGCGTAGGCAACCTGCACTTCGCAACGGCTGGCGGCGCCGGAGGCGACCACGTGCTTGGCAACCCAGCGGGCGGCATACGCGGCCGAACGATCGACCTTGCTGGGGTCCTTGCCGCTGAACGCGCCGCCGCCGTGGCGACCCATGCCACCGTAGGTGTCGACGATGATCTTGCGACCGGTGAGGCCGGTGTCGCCGTGTGGGCCGCCGATCACGAACTTGCCGGTCGGGTTGACGTAGACGTCGTAGTCGTCGTCGGCGAACTGTGCCGGCACGACCGGGCGGATGACCTGTTCGATGAGATCCGGACGGATGACCGTGTCGCGATCCACACCGTCCTGGTGCTGGGTGCTCACCAGCACGTGCGACAGCCGCACGGGCTTGCCGTTCTCGTACTCCACCGTCACCTGCGTCTTGCCATCCGGGCGCAGGTAGGGCACCGCGCCGTCCTTGCGGACCTCGCTGAGGCGCTCGGCAAGCCGGTGGGCCAGCCAGATCGGCATCGGCATCAGATCCGGCGTCTCGTCGCACGCGTAGCCGAACATCATGCCCTGATCGCCGGCGCCCTGGAGTTCCATCTGGTCCTCGGCGTTGCCGATCGAGCGGACTTCCTCGCTCTTGTCGACGCCCTGCGCGATGTCGGGGCTCTGCTCGTCGATGCTGACGATCACGCCGCATGTGTTGCCGTCGAAGCCGTACAGCGCGTTGTCGTAGCCGATGCCGTTGATGACCTCGCGGGCCAGCTTCGGGATGTCGACGTAGGCGGACGTGGTGATCTCGCCCGCGACGACGCAGAGGCCGGTGGTGAGAAGCGTCTCGCAGGCAACACGGCCGTGCGGATCCTCGGCAAGAATCGCGTCGAGGACGGCATCGCTGACCTGGTCGGCCATCTTGTCGGGGTGACCCTCGGTCACGCTCTCGGATGTGAACGTAAAGCTGCTCACGGGGTGAGGCTCCTCATGCTGTGGGGGATGTGCGAGTGGCTGCGCCGGCACGAATCTCGACAACAGTATCGAGAACGGCCTTCGCAATGGATCTTTTGTCGGTGAGTGCCACCGTCTGCATCGCGCCGTCGGCACGTAAGAGGGTGACCGCGTTGGTGTCGTGTTGGAAGCCCACACCCGCAGCACTGACATCGTTGGCAACGATCAGGTCGAGGCGCTTGCGTTCGAGCTTCGCAGCGGCATTCGTGAGCAGATCGCTGGTCTCAGCCGCGAAACCGACGAGTATCTGACCGGCGGGCTTACTCGCGCCGAGGCCGGCGAGGATGTCGGGGGTCGGCTCGAGCAGGATCTGGGGCACACCCTGATCCTTCTTCAGCTTGCCCGTCGCCGAGCCAACGGGCCGGAAGTCGGCGACAGCGGCAGCCATGACGATCACGTCGGCGCTCGGTGCCAGCTCGGCGAGCGCTGCCTGCATCTGCGCAGCGGTCTCGACTGCACGAACGGCGGCGCCGATGGGCGCAGGCAGCTCGACCGTGGACACGATCGTGACGCATGCCCCGCGGGCGACTGCCTCGGCAGCGATCGCATATCCCTGCTTGCCGCTACTGCGGTTGGCGATCACGCGCACGGCGTCGATCGGCTCGCGGGTACCTCCGGCGGAGACCACCACGTGCGTGCCGGCGAGGTCACCGACGGTCAGCACGGCGTCGATGGCGGCCACGATGCGCGAGGGGGCCGCCAGCCGACCCGCGCCGACATCGCCACCGGCGAGACGGCCTTCCTCGGGCTCGACGATGTGCACGCCACGCGACCGCAGCGTGGCGACGTTGGCCTGCACGGCGGGGTGCTCCCACATCTCGGTGTGCATCGCCGGGCACACCACGACCGGGGCCCTCGTGGCGAGCAGCGTGTTGGTGAGCAGGTCGGTGCTCAAGCCGGCCGCGTAGGCGCCAAGCAGGCGAGCGGTTGCAGGGGCGACCACGATCAGATCCGCGCTCTGCCCGAGGCGAGTGTGTGGGATGGGGCTTGCCTCATCCCACAGGCTGGTCTGTACCGGCTCGCTGGCCAATGCCGACAACGTGGTGCGACCGATGAAGTGCTCAGCGCCTGCGGTCATCACCGGCACGACGTGCGCGCCCGCGTCGACGAGCATGCGGCAGATCTCGACGGCCTTGTACGCAGCAATGCCGCCCGTGACACCGAGCACGATGCGCTTGCCGGCGAGCATGGCGAACGAGGGTGTGATCAGGCCGTAGCGGCTTCGGCGTCGGCGTCGGCCGAGGCCTCGACGGGAGCCGGGCCCTGGACGATCTTGTCGGCCGCGATCTCTTCGAACGCGATGCTCAGCGGCTTGCGAGCGACGGAGCTGACCTGCGGCGGCACCATGTGGCCGAGGCCGTCGCCGAGGTGGTTGAAGTAGCTGTTGATCTGGCGGGCGCGGCGGGCGGCCAGCGTGACCAGGGAGAACTTGGAGTCGACGCGATCGAGGAGCTCCTCGATCTGGGGGTTGATCATCGTGTCGAATGAACGCGTGGACATCTGGCGGCCTCCTGAAAACAGCGCTGAAGTGTACCCGCCGAAATCAGCCCAGCAGGCGATGGTGACCGATGATCTGCATCATCTCGGTCACAGTGCGCTCCAAATCGTCGTTGACGACCACGTGGTTGGCGATCTTCAGGCCCACAGGTTCCTCGTCGAGGGCCTTCTTCAGGCGTTGGCCCACCTTGTCCTCCGCATCGCCACGACCACGTAAACGGCGCTCCTGCTCGTCGCGCGAGGGGGGCAGCACGAAGATCAGCACCGCATCCGGGCGGATCAGCTTCACTTGGCGGGCGCCGTCGACCTCGATCTCGAGGACGACGTCGCGGCCGTCGACAGGATCTGGGGTGGGAGTGCCGTAGTAGTTGCCGAGGAAGTCGGTCCACTCGAGGAACCCGCCAGCCGCGATACGCGCCTCGAAGGCTTCACGGTCGGCGAACACGTAGGCCGTGTCCGGCTCGCCATTGCGCTGTACGCGCGTGGTCCACGATCGACTGAGCCACAGCTGTGGGTCGCGCTCCACCAGCGCGTTGACGATCGTGCCCTTGCCTACACCGCCCGGGCCGGACACGATGAAGACGCGCGAGGAGAGCGGGGCAGTGTCGGCTGCCATGGCCTCACTTACCGAGCTGGTCGAGCAACGCCTGCTTCTGCTGGGCGCCGAGGCCCTGCACCCGACGGTTGTCGGCAATGCCGATGTCTTCGATGATCTTGCGCGCCTTGACCTTGCCGACGCCCGGAAGGGACTCGAGCAGGGACACGACCTTCAGTTTGCCGACGGTGCTGCTGGTGGAGGCGAGCGCCTCCGCCAGCGACACGGAACCCATCTTCAACTGATTCTTCAGCTCGGCGCGAGCAACGCGAGCCTCGGCGGCCTTGGCGAGTGCATTGGCACGCTGTTCTGGGGTGAGTTGCGGAGGTGTTGCCATGATGCGACCCTAGCGCCACTGCCGACCCGCGCGGCGACAATCACCGTCGAGGACGGGCGGGCAGGCCGCCACGATGAGCGAGACCCGTGAGATCAGAGGGTTGGAGCCCATGCTCGGCGCACCATGCGAGCAGTTCGCGCTGCACCGTCATCGGCGCGCTCGGATCGGCAAAGGTCGCCGTGCCGACCTGCACCGCACTCGCTCCTGCGAGCAACAGCTCTGCCGCGTCCCAACCGCTCGCCACTCCGCCGACGCCGACGATCGGCAGTTCGGGCAGCGCGACGCGTACGTCGTAGACCGTGCGCACTGCGACCGCATGAACAGGTCGGCCGCTGTACCCGCCACCGCCGGCACCCAGCACCGGCCGCCCGGTGGACGGATCGAGCACCATCCCCAGCAGCGTGTTGGAGAGAGTGACCGCCTCGGCTCCCGCCGCGTGCACAGCCGCGGCGACGTCGACCACCCGATCGGTATTGGGGCTGAGCTTGGCCCACCGCGGCCGTCCACAGACAGCCGTCGCGGCGATCACCGCAGCCGACAGCTCCTCATCGTGGGCGAAGATGTCGCGGCGGCCTTCGAGGTTGGGACATGAGAGGTTCACCTCGACCGCGATGACTGCCGCGGGCGCTTCCGCGAGCATCTCTGCGGCCAGCCGATAGTCCTCCACCGAACGGCCCCAGATGCTGGCAACGACCCGCGCCCCGGTGGCCAACAACGCAGGCAGCTCCTTG
>JAYSPV010000132.1:0-15144 GCA_043721915.1 Ilumatobacteraceae bacterium
GAACACGAGACCGATGCGCCGGCGCTCGGGGGCGACACTGGTGACGTCGACCCCATCGAGCACGACTCGCCCGTGGTCGGGGCGGTCGAGCCCCGCGATCAGTCGCAGCAGCGTCGACTTGCCGCACCCGCTCGGCCCGACCAGCGCGACCAGCTCGCCAGAGCTCACCGCGAGGGCGACATCGTCGACCACGCGACGCCCGCCCAGGTTCCGCACGAGGCCACCGACGGCCAGCGCGGTGCTCACGACACCACCTGGGCGCCACGCTCCATCGTCCACAGCAGCACGACCACCAGCACCATGCCGAGCCCGACGATCAGCAACGACGGCACCGCTGCCTGCACCCACAGGCTCTCGGACGTCGCCTGCCACACCCAGACTGGCAACGGTTCGGTGCCGAACGGGCGCAAGAGCAGCGTGACCGGCAGTTCCTTCAGCGAGTCGATCGCCACCAGCGCTGCCGCCGCGATCACCCCCGCCGATGCCAGCGGCAGTTCGATGCGGCCGGCGACACGCCACGGGCCGGCGCCCAGCGTCCGGGCCGACGCAACGGTGTTCGCCGGCACCTTGTCGAGGCTGGCAGCGATGCCGTGACTGGCAACAGCGAGGAAGCGGACGACCATCGCGTAGACGAGACCGGCGAACGAACCAACCAGCAGAATGCTCGAGGGCCACCAGCGCTGACGATCGATGGCGGCCAGTGCGACCACGGCGCCGATGGCGACGACGGGGCCCGGCACTGCGTACCCGAGCGTGCCGAGACGGGCGAGCAGCGTGCCGATGCGGCCCCTGCGGCGAGAGATGGACACCGTCAGCACACCCACGACGAGGCACACCGCCGTGGCCGTGCCCGCGACCTTCAGCGATGAGCCGAGGTGGAACCATGCATCACCGGCCACCGTCGCCGTCTGGCCGAGCCGGCGAGCCTCCAGCGCCCAGCGGACGAGCTGGGCAACGGGCAGGATCACGGACACCGCCAGGACCGCCCAGCCCGCCAACGCCATCGGCAGCACCCCGGCGTGGCGCGCCCGTCGAGCAAGCCCGCCACCCGCTGACGACTGGGTGTACCGGGCGCGACCGCGCAGGCCCCGCTCGAGCGCGATCAGGCCGACGGCGGCCACGATCAGCAGCACCGCCAGCTCGGAGGCCGCATCACGGTTGCCGGTGCCGAACCACACGCGCAACACACCGTCGGCGACGGTGGAGACGTTGAACAGGCGCACGGTACCGACGTCGGTGAGCACCTCCATCGCGACCAGCGCGGCGCCAGCCGCGATCGACGGGCGCGCCATCGGCAGCACCACCCTCCACCACGCCTGCCATGGCCTGCATCCCAGGCTGCGGGCGACATCGACTGGGCGCTGCGACTGCTCCCTGAATGCTGCGCGGGCGAAGAGGTACACGTACGGATACAGCGTGAGCACGAGCACCAGTGCGCACAGCCAGATGCTGCGTACGGCGCGGGCTCCCAGTGGCTCCTGCAACGTGTCGAGCCACACGAAACCGAGCACGTAACCGGGCACGGCCAAAGGTGTCACCAGCAGCCAGCCGAGCAGCCGCCGACCGGGGAAGTCGTGGGCCGTCACCAGCCACGCCAGCCAGGTGCCGAGCACGACCGTGCCGGCGAGGACGGTGACGACCAGCGTGATCGTCTCGCTGATCATCCCCGGCAAACGGGTGGCCCACAGCTCGCGCCAGACATCGGTGCTCGGGTCGGCGAGCGACCAGACCGCGACCAGTACGGGCGCGGCGGCCATGCCCGACACAACAGCCAGTAGCAGCCATCCCGGCAGCCGTCGCACGGCCGCCGGGGTGACGGCACTCACTCGTACCCGGCGCGGCTCAACAGTTCGACCGCTGCCGCCTGCAGCTCACCGAGGCGCACCACGACATCGAGATCGGCGGTGAACTCGCCCCAGCTCAGCACCACGTCGGCGGCCGGCACGGCAGGGTCGGCCGGGTACTCGAAGTTTGCGTCGCTGAACGACTTCTGACCATCGGTGGCGAGCCATTCCAACAGCCGCTGTGCACCAGTGGGGTTGGGTGCGTGCGTCGTGACTCCGGCGGCGCTGATGTTGACGTGCGCCCCGCGCCCCTCCTGCTCGGGCCAGCTGATCGCCACGGGGAACTCGGGGTCCTCCGCCAGCAACCGGCCGAGGTAGTAGGTGTTGGCGATTGCCACGTCGCACTCACCGGAGGCCACGGCCTTGTAGATGTCGGTGTCGCTGTCGATGAACAACGGGTCGTTGGCCACCCACGACGACACGATCTCGGCGGCGCGGTCCTCGCCCTCGGCGGCGATGATGCTGGCCACCAGCGACTGCGTGTAGGGGTGCGTGCTCGGCCGCAGGCACAACCGGCCGGCCCACGCCGGGTCGCCAAGGGCCGCGTAGGTGGTCGGCGGCTCGCTCACCCGCTCGGTGCTGACGATGATCACCCGAGCCCGGCGGCTGAGTGCGAACCAGGTGCCTTCGGCGCTGCGTAACTCGGCCGGGATGGCCTCGGCGAGCACCTTGCTGTCCAGCGCAGCGAGCACACCGGCGTCCGCGGCCAGCTCGATGTTGGCCGCATCGGCGGCCATCAACAGGTCGGCCGGCGTGTTCTCACCCTCGGCGATCAGCCGCTCGCGCAGCTCGGGATCCTTGCCAGTGGTGAACCGGACCTCGATCCCGGTGGCGGCGGTGAACTCGTCGAACACCGCCTCGATGCCGTAGTGCCGTCCGGTATAGACGGTGACGACCTGTGCCCCGGCGCCACCCGGCTCGTCGTCGCTGCCGCACGCGGCAACCAATGATGAGCCGACCAGCGCGAGAACAAGAACCTTGAACGATGCCCGTGACTTCTTCATAGTTAGGTGAGCCTAACGAGAAGTCTCGAAGTACGCCAACCGTGCCCGTAGGAATCGCGGAACGGTCGCGCTGTCGGTCAGGCGTCTTGGTCGCCGCCGCTGTCGCTGCGCCGCGAGCGGCGTGTCACTGCAGCCAGGCCGCGTCCGAGCAGGCCGAGCATCGTGCCGAACCCGTGCACCGCGGCCCGCAGCACGGCCGCCAGTCCGCGAAAGAGGCCGACCCGCTGCCGTTCCTCACCACTCATCGTCCGTTCCTCCTTCAATTGCGTCGTGGCCCTCACCTGCGCAACAGCAGCACGAGCAGGACGACGACAATGATGAGGCCGAGGCCTCCACCGATATAGACACCATCAGCAAGCATGAGCACCGGTACCCGAAGCTTTGGCATCTCAAACCCTGAGTCGACGAACGTGCTGTGCGAGTGAGGTCTATGCTCCCGATTCAACATGCAGACTCTGGACGGGACTGCGCCGAAGGAGACCCAGTGACCGCATCTGTGGGGTTTGATCGATCGGCCGGCGCTGCGCCCATCGGTCCTGTCGAGGTTCGGGTTCCGCCCGACCCTGCGCTGACGCAAGTGCTGCGATTGGCGGCGAGCGGCATTGCGGCGCTGGCCGGCTTCACTCTCGACGAGATCGAGCGGATCAAGGTGGCGGTGAGCGAGGTGTTGATCGCGCTCATCGAGCACGGCGGCGGCGCCCCGATCGATGTGCACCTCGATGTCGACGGGCGGGCGTTCAACGTTCGGGCGCGGACGAGCGCTGCAGCGTTCGATCCAGAGCATCCCGACCTGACGCTGTCGCGAACGGTGCTGGCAGAGGTGTCCGACGAGCACGGCATCGCGATCGTCGATGACCATGCACTCATCTGGGCCGCAGTGTCCGAACCAACGGGATGAACCCCGCAGTTCTCTACGAGGATGAAGAGCAGTGGCTGGGTGAGGCCCTGCGCCGCTACTCGACCTCACGGGATACGAACCTGCGCGATGAGATCGCGGCGCGAGCCGACTGGCTCGTCACCCGCAGCGCCCGGCGCTTCTCCGAGCGCGGTGAGCCGTTCGACGATCTCGTCCAGGAAGCACGCATCGGGCTGCTGAAGGCGATCGAGCGCTTCGACCCGGTTCGCGGTGTGCCGTTCGGCGCCTACGCAACACCGACGATCATGGGCGAACTTCGCCGCCACTTCCGCGATCGAACGTGGGCCGTGCACGTGCCGCGCAGCCAGAAGGACATCGTTGCGTCGGTGGTTTCGGCTCGAGACGGCCTTGCGCTCGAACTCGGCCGCTCGCCGCGGGTGCAGGAGATCGCAACGCGCATGAGCCTCACGACCGACACGGTCATCGAGGCACTCGAGGCGAACGACACGTACTTCACTCGCACGCTGGAGTCGACCGGGGCACATCAGGTGCCTGCCAACGAGCCGGCGTTCGATGAGGTGCTCGATCAGCAGGTGCTTGCTTCGCTGCTCGACCACCTGGCACCGCGCGAGCGAAAGATCCTGCACATGCGCTACTTCCTGGGGTTGACGCAGGCCGAGATCGCGACGCGCATCGGCACCAGCCAGGTGCACGTCGGCCGGCTACTCTCCGCCAGCCTCGTGCAGCTGAAGCTCTATGCCGCCTCCGGCGAGGCCGGGGCCGACGAGCCACCTATCCAGTCGCCGCCCTGACACGTACGCCTCCGGTTGTCGGCTTGCGACAACCGGAGGCGTACGTTCATGAAGGTCGGCTCAGCCGACGCTGCTGGTGCGCTCAACAACGCTCCTGCGCCAGATGGTCGGCAGCAGTGCCGCGAGGACAACCGCGGCCATCACGATGGCCGCGACGACAGCGAACCCGCGTTCAATGGCGAGCGAGCCCTCTCCCACTGACGGTTGGAAGACGGCGACGAGCGACATCACTCCTCCGGCGATCCCGAGAAACAGGATCGCACTCTGTGCGCGGGTGAGAGCTGCGCTCAACAACGCGATGCCCAAGACGAGCTCGATGAGCCCGAGCAAGGCGGTGGCCGTGTACCCGGCAACCTGTACGACCGGTTCGTCGAGACTGCCGTCGATGCCCGCACGGGCAACGGTGATGCCGCCGATGAGCAACAGCCCGATCGCGACGATGCCGGCGACCAGCGCAGCAGGCGTGAACCCGCTGGTGCGCGACGTGCGCACCGTCTCGCTCCCGAGGGCGGGTTGCGGCGGTGCCACGAACGCCACTTCGCCGACGGCCGCCGGCGCTGCGACCACCATCGGCTCTCGCTCGTCGACGACCTGTGAACGATCCGATTGGATCTCCATCTTGACCACTCTCCTCTTGTTCAAGTGTTCGAACCAGCAAGAGCTGACCCGACCGGTAGTGCCCAGTCGGGTCAGCTCTCAGACGTCGGGCCTGCAGACACAGGTCCGGCATCGACGTCAGTTCTTGGTGACGGCCCTCTTGGCGTTGTCGATCAGCTCGCCGACCTTGTCGCCGACCTTCTCGACGAACTCCTTGGCGTCGCCGGCCTTCTCGTCGGCCCTGCCCTTGTCGTGGAGTTCCTTGTTGTCGGTGAGGTCACCGAGGGCCTGCTTCAGCTTGCCTTTGGTTTGGTCCTTGTTGTCCATGAGTGGTTCTTTCTGTTGTGTCGAACTTGACGAATTGGACGTAGAGCGGGTGGTGGCGAGTTCTCGGCCGGATCACCAGTAGTGGGCGCGGCCACCGACCTGGCGGCCAGACCGGCCAAGCAGCATCAGCACCAGTCCAACGATGAGGAGAACCACACCGATCGTCCAGAGAAGCGGGATGCTGAGCAGTGCGCCGAGCAGGAGGAAGATGAGGCCAGCTGTGATCATGCTCACCTGTACCCATCAGCCGAGGTCGGCAAACCCCCTGTACCGCGGCGGCTCGGTCCGGAGGCGTTCCTTGTCCGGCTGTGTGGGATCATTGGCCATGGCATCGGGCAGCGAAGTGGCGCGACCGTCCGGGACAGTGACGTTTCTGTTCACCGACGTCGAAGGGTCCACCCGGTCGTGGGCGGCCGACCCGAATGCGATGTCGGCGTCATTGCTGGTGCACGACCGGATCCTGCGCGGCGCGATCGAGTCGCACGGTGGCTATGTCTTCACCACGGCAGGCGACTCGTTCGCTGCCGCCTTCGCCCGGGCCTCGGATGCAGTGGCTGCCGCCTCCTCCGCACAGCATCAGCTCGCCACCGCGGTGTGGGGGCTCGGGCCGGCCCTGCGGGTCCGGATGGGGCTGCACATCGGCGAGGCGGAAGAGCGCGGCGGCGACTACTTCGGTTCCGTCGTCAACACCGCTGCCAGGGTGGAGGCGGCCGGTCACGGTGGGCAGGTGTTGTTGACGGCCGCCGTGCGGACGACGGCCCGAGCGGAGGCCACCGACCTTGGCGTCCACCAGCTCCGCGACGTCGATGAACCGATCCACCTGTTCCAACTCGGCAACGACGAGTTCCCGCGACTGCGCGTCGTCGATGCAGCGCTCACGAACCTGCCCGTCCGTCCGACCCGGCTGATCGGACGTGACGACGAGGTGGCCAAGGTGCGTCAGCTACTGACGACCAATCGTCTGGTCACGATCACGGCGGTCGGCGGTTCGGGCAAGACCCGGCTGGCGATCGCCGTCGGTGAGGCCGAACTGCCGCACCGTCGGGGTGGCGTGTGGTTCGTGGACCTGACGGCAGTGATGAGCGGCGCCGACGTACCGGCGGCGATCGCCAGCGCCGTCGGGCTGGTGCTCACGAGCACGCGGCCAACCGAGCAGCTGATCGAGTTCCTGTCCGCACGACCGGCGCTCGTGATCCTCGACAACTGCGAGCACTTGATCGAAGAGTGCGCCGAGTTCGTCGAGAGCGCTCTCGCCAGGCAGGGCGATGCGGCCTTCCTGACCACCAGCCGCGAGCTGCTCGACGTGGAGGGTGAGCGCACGGTCGTGCTAGGAACGCTGCGCTGCGACTCGCCGGACTCGGCCGGCGTGCGGCTGTTCCTCGATCGGGCAACGGCGCTCGATCCTGGCTTCGAGCTGACCGACGAGAACTCCGACATCGTCTCGGTGCTGTGTGCTCGACTCGATGGGATGCCGCTGGCAATCGAGCTCGCCGCGGCTCGGATCACCGTGCTCAGCCCGAGCGAACTGCTGTCCGGGTTGGACGATCGCTTCCAGCTGTTGGCCGGCGGCCGACGACGGCAACGCCAGCGCACCTTGGAGGCGACGCTCGACTGGAGCTACGACCTGCTCGACCGTGACGAGCAGAAGGTGTTCCGGACTCTCGGTGTGTTTGTCGACGGCTTCGATCTCGACGCCGTGGCGGCCGTCGCCGGGCGGTCACGGCAGGCCACCACCGGCATGATCGAGGCACTGATCGCCAAGTCGCTGGTCGTGCGGACCGAGCGTGTACGGGATTCGCGCTTTCGGCTGCTGGAGACCGTGAAGGCGTACGCAGAGGATCGACTGGTCGACACCGGCGAGGCCGCCGACGTGCGCAGCGCACACCTGGCCCACTTTCACCGGATCGCCACCGTCCACGGGCGTGACCTCGGTGGTGAGCTACGGCTGGGAATCCGGCTGCGGCACGATCGCAGCAACATCACGTCGGCGTTCGAGTGGGCGGCGAGCACCACCCAGTGGACCACCGCAGGCGAGCTGATCGTCGGCGCCTGTGCTGCGTACGACGTGTTCGGCCACATGCTCGAGGCCCGGTCACTCCTCGAACGAGCAATCGACCGGTGCCCCGCCGACGATCCCCAGCTGCTCGACTCGTTGCGATCTGTGCTGATCACTCCGTGTGCGATGTTGAGCGACTGGGCAGCCTTCAATCGGCTGACCGAAGCGCTGACCGGCTCGACGAACCCGACTGTTCGATCGTTCGGGCGTGGTGGCCAGGCGTGGATCGCCGCCCACGCCACACCCGATCGCGCACTGCGACTGTTGATGCACGCGCAGACCGAACTCGACGAAGCGATGCAGCAGGATTCTCGTGCAGCTCGGTGCGTGGAGGCGTGGCTCTGCGCCACTCGTGGCCTGCATGCCGCGTATGCGGGCGATTTCGTCACCGCACTCGGCCAGCTCCAGACGTCGCTGTCGATCCAGGAGAAGATCGACTTCTTCCCGTCGAACAGAGCCGAGATGGCGTTGCGACTGTCCGGGGTGTGCGAGATCATCCTGGGCATGCCGGCACAGGCGCTCGACACCGTTGCCGAGCTGGATGCCTATGGGCTTGCCTTCTACGACGGAGCCGAAGTGCGCACACTCGCCCACCTCGAACTGGGTGACATGGAAGCAGCGATGCACCACCTGCGGATCCACGTGGCCCGCGGACGGACCGGTCGTTACTCGGGTGAGGCCAACGACAGCGTGCTGTTGTTCGCTGCGCTGGCACACGCCGAGGGAGATGCAGCGTTGGCCCGTGAGTTGCTGCTGCAGTCGTGGTTCTGCCGGACCGATGCCACGGTCATCTTCAGTCACGAGCTCGCACGCCGGCTGGAGGTGACCGACGAACACGAACGGTGTCAGCGGCGAGCGGTCACCTTCGGGTCACGGAGCCCGGAGGGCATCAATGGCACTCACCTGGCAATGGCGTCCCTACGAACCGAGCTGACGCGTCGCGGGTGGGACTGAACACCAGGGCAGCCCGACTGCAGAGATGCATCCTGACCTAGTGTCGACGAGCCCGCTGGTCGGCACCTGGGCGAGCGAACGCTCCCGGATCAAGCGACGCTCGGCCGGCCCGGGCGACGAGAAGCTGATGCTGGCGCCCTGACGTCGCATCGCTCCGCAGGTCTCATGGAGCGCTTCGGTCACCCGTGTCCACGTTGGACACGTAGGCTCGCGATCTAAGGAGGTGCAGAGATGTCCGATGTCGACAAACCGTCATGGTGGCGATCAGCGACGCCGCCACTGAACTGGCCGACCTCAGGCGGGAAGTGGCGCGGACGTGTCACCTTGCCCGAGCATCTCTCATGGTCGGGCCCGACTTCGACCTTTGATCTCGACGACCCTGCCGAACTGCGCGTCGTGTACGCGACCGTTCTGCGCGAAGGTTCGCAGCTCGATGTCCGCACGTGGCTCCATCAGCCAACGCTGCTGGCCATCTGGGACTCGCTGTGGTTGCCGCCGGCCGTCCACGAGGCGTGGGACGGATGGATCCAAGAACACCGCGTGCATGTCGCTGTCTGAGTTTCAGCCAACGGGTCGCAACACTGGTGTTCTCGCTCGCCGAGGCCGAGGGCTTCGCCCTGGCTGGCGGCGGCGCCCTGATCGCTCACGAGGTGGTGGATCGCACCACAGGTGACCTCGACTGCTTCGGTCCAAGCCGCGCCGCGGTGGATCGGCTCTGGCCGGCGATTCGCGATCGCCTGGGAGGCGAAGGCCTTGCAGTCGAAATCCAGCAATCCGATCACGGATTCGCCAAGATGTCGGTGACCGACCCTGCCACGGGAGAGTCCACCCAGGTCGACGTCGGGTTCGATCCGGCCACGCACGCAGCGATTGCCATGCCCATCGGCTCGGTGCGGGCTCTGGACGACTTGGCCGGCGACAAGCTCCTCGCCTTGTTCGGCAGAGCCGCGCCGAGGGACTTCGTCGACGTGCATGCGTTGCGCGATCACTTCACCCGGCGCACGCTCGAGTCGCTCGCAGCAGCGAAGGATCTCGGCTTCAATCTCGCCGTGCTGCACGATGCGTTCGGTGTGCTCGACGATCTGCCTCGCAGCGCATTCGAGGTGGACGACGCGACCTTCGCGCTCCTACGAGCCGAGTTCCACAGCTGGAGCGACGAGCTCCGGCCGAGGACTGACGTTCCCCCGCTGCGACCACTCGGGTGATTCCTCCGACAGAAATTGGCTCTGAGCTGCATTGAGGATCTCGTTCGCCCGGCGCAACTCGCGGTTCTCCTGCTCGAGCTTCTTCACCCGTTCCGCTTCCGCCGTCGTGACGCCTGACGTGACACCACCATCGATGTCAGCCTGCTTCACCCACGACCGCACCGACTCGACGCCATAGCCGACCTGCGCAGCGACACGCTGCACGGCCCCGTGCGCCTGGCCCGTCTCCGCCCTGATCCTGCGGACCAGACGAACCGCCTGGTTCTTCTGCTCAACCGTGTAACGACGCGTCGTCGGTTTGTCGTGTGAACCCATGACTCAATCCTCGTTTCCAAGAGATAGAGCCTCCGCTGGTCCCAGGGCGCTTCACGTCGACGACAACGCACCCAAAATGTGCAAACAACGTGACCGCCAACATCATCCGTACACGAGGCGTGGGACGGATGGATTCGAGATTACCGCGTGCATGTCGTTGCCTGAGTTCCAGCAACGCGTCGCGTCACTGGTGTTCTCGCTGGCCGAAGCCGAGGACCTTCGCCCTAGCTGTACCTGGCCAGCGGAGGCGACGACGGTCAGAAGACGCCGAGTTGCGGAGCTGCGATGAGCCGTGACGCTGCCTCGACGCAACCGGTCGCAACGATCAGAGCGTCCTCCGACTCCTCGGTAGTAACGGGGTCGTAGTTCGCTGGGTCCGGGTACTCCGCTTGATTCCGTCGGCGTCGCAGACGATCGATCGACTTGGGGCCGGCCACGCCAGGGAACTGCGCGTTCATCGCTTCGACGATCACGATGTGGCCGCCCGCCGTCGTCCCTCGCAGACCCTGATGAGCCAGCAACGCACTCGCTGCCTTGCGTTGCCGCGTCGTAGGCGAGGGAGAACGATCCCTCCGGGTCGTTTGGTCGTGGCAGTTCTTCCTGTTTCGAGGTGACGACGGGCGGATTCGATGAGCCCCTCGACGGTGGCCGCGTCAGCCGGCACTTGCTGAAGTTGTCGAGCGGCGAGCAGGCGCTCGATGACTTCGCTTTCTTTGTTCCATCTCGGCATCTGTCTGAGGGGATCGGACCTCGAGGAGCGGCGAGGAGCGAACTTGGCGGGTGAAACCGTCGCTGGCCTTGTCCCAGGCGTCGCGGGTGCGGAGTGTGATGTTGACCTCCCGCCCGAGCCGTTGCTGTGCCCGCAGCGCAGCCTCGTGGACCTCGTCGCGATCCGGTTTACCGATGACGAGCAGGTCGATGTCGTTGGGGACGGGCCCACCCTCACCCTCATAGCGAGCTGCCCACGATCCGTAGATCATGAGCTGCTCGATCCGGCTGAACGTGCGGCAGCCAAGGCCAGACGTGGTCCCGTCATCGTTGTCACGAGCGATGCCCACAATGGGTGGGGTTATCAGGCGAGAGCGACGAATCGAACCAAGCAGGGGTCATCGTGACCATGAACGACGAAGACGCCACCTTCGCCAGCGACGGGTGTCGCCTACTGACGATTGACGCTGCAGCTGACTTCCTCGCGATCAGTCGAGGTGCGCTGTACCACCTTCTCGATCGTGGTGAGGTGACGTCTGCTCACATCGGGCACTCACGCAGAATCGCGCTGGCTGAGCTGCGCCGCTTCGTCTCCACGACTGGGCACACGTGATGGCAGCTTGACCGCCACTCCGGTAACCGTTACGGTGACTCTTCGACGACCGGAGGTTCTGATGTCCCGAGTCCGCCACCTGTGCGCGCTGACCGCACTGGGTGCGCTGCTGATCGGATGCGGAGACGACTCGTCGACCGCACCCGCCAGCACGATTGGCACCACCGCCGCCGAGAGCGCGGGGACGCCCGAGAGCAACACCACCGGGACGACGCCCGACACGACACCCGAGACAGCTCCGGCAACCACTGCGGCCCCCGAGGACGAAGCCGTCGTCCTACGCATGGTGGACAACGGTTTCGACATGCCTGATGTCCTGCAAGGTCCCGCGATCGATATCGAGGTGATCAACGATGGTGCTGTGGCTCACGAGTTGGCGTTCGTGAGCGTCGCGCCGGGAACGACAGGCGAGCAGGTCCTCGAGGCCCTGATGAATCGCGACGACGAGGCATCGTTCATCCTCGGAGATCCCGGTGGAATTAATCTGCTCGGCGGCGGCGAACGGCTTCGCTACCAGCGTCTGCTCGAGCCGGGAAGTTACGTCGCCTTCTGCCCGCTCGCACTCGCAGACGGCGCGACGCACATGGAGCAGGGCATGTTTCGAGCATTCACCGTGTCGGACGGAACCAACGCCGATCTACCCGCAGCAGACCTCACGATCACCCTGTCGGACGACGGCATCGGGTTGCCCGAGTTGAGCGCTGGCACGTTCAGCGTTGCCATCGCCAACGCCGGCAGCGAACCGCACGAGTTGTACATCCTGGGTGTACCGGCTGCAACGGACCCGGGGATCGACATCGACGGTGAAGTCGGTGAGTGGATCGAGGGAGGCCAGCGGGGCCCGGCCCCGCGAGAATTCCACTTTCCAGGTGGTCACCAATCGATCGCTCCCGGCGAGTCGGTCGTGCTGACGATGACCCTGCGCGCAGGGTACCGATACCATTTCGAGGACTTCAGCGGCGCCGAACCACTCGTCACCACTGCCACGGTGTAGCCGGCGTTCGGCCGGCGTCACGTCGGCGCATTGCCGAGCAGCGCCGCAAGCCGTTCCTCGAACGGTTCCTAGCTTCACCGCACCCGCGACCCGTTCACGGTCACGGCGCGCCATATGTGCGGCTTTCGTCCGGTAGGCGGCTACCACAATGTCAGTGGGCGGTTCAGCGGGCGGTTCAGCGGGCGGTGTCGGGCGCGTTCGCGGATCGTCATGGAAGCAGCGATGCACCACCTGCGGATCCACGTGGCCCGCGAACGAACCGGCCGGGTCCAGAGCGCGTACCGATGATGAGTGCCTTCCACTGGTCGTTGTTTCGTGAGTGCACTCGCAATCAAACGCGAGACACGGCAACGACTGGTGGATGCACCCACCTACTCGCGCGAGTCCTTAGGCTCAGTCGTCGTAGAGGCGGTACTTCTCGTTGAGGTCGGTGAGGTGTTCCATTTCCGCGACCGGACAGTCCAGCGCTGCATGATCGACCAGCGCGCGACCGTAGGTCGGAAGCCCATCGACCGGGAACCATAGATCTGGCTCCCACATATGCGACCGGATCATTGACTTGCCGCAATGAAACATTGCTTCCTGCACACGGACCACGAGTGCCAAGGAAGGAGCTTTATCGCCGACTGCCATCGACTTCAGCAGCGGCGCGTCCTTGACAACAATCGCCGTGCCCGATACCCGGACAACCTCGCGGCGCTTTGGCACAACGAACATCAGGCCGACGTGCGGATTCTCCAACACATTTCGGAAGGTGTCACCTCTGTGGTTCCCCGGACGATCCGGCACGGCGAGCGTCTTCGGGTCGAGCACACGTACGAACCCGGGCGGATCGCCTTTCGGGGAAACGTCCATCGCCCCCGTCGCTGACGACGTGGTGACGACCACGAAGGGACTGCGCTCGATCCACGCCCGACAGTGCTCGTCGATGTGGTCGATCACTTTGTTGACCTGGCTCTCGAACTGCTCGCCAAGGATCGCCTCGAGTTCCTCGGCGGTCGTCACAACCTGCTCAGGTACGTATCCGGTCTCCATCGCCACCACATCACTATGCGGTTCCGAGATCAATTCGTCAATCTGTCGGTCGGACGACGAGCGGATGGGTCCACGCTGCTGGCCGGGGTCTCGAGGGCCGGGGGTGCTGGCGTGGGGGCAGCCCGCGAATAACCGACTGAGTAGCCGACACCGACGTCGAATCCGACGAGGAACGTCGGGTCGGCGACCAGTCGTCGCGCGCCTGTTCTTCGGGCCCAAAGTACAGGCATAGGATCGGCATCTCAGCGATGTGGAGGACAACGATGGACACGATTTCAGTCGGCGCGTTGGCAGGTATCGGGAACACACCCCTCGTCGAGCTGGTCCGTGTGGTGCCCGAAGGTTCGGCGCGTGTCATGGTCAAGCTCGAGTTCGCCAATCCAACGGGCAGCATGAAAGACCGGATGGCCCGCACCGCGATCGAAGGGGCGATCCGCAACGGGCAGCTTCTACCCGGTGACACCGTCGTCGAATACACCGCAGGCACCACGGGCATCTCGCTGGCGTTCGTATGCGCCGCGCTGGGGTATCCGCTGCACATCGTGTTCTCCGACGCGTTCAGCGTCGAGAAACGTCGCACGATGCGCGCCTTTGGCGCAACGGTCGAAGACGTTCCCAGCGACGGCGGTCGGATCAATGAGAAGCTGATCAAGAGCATGATCGCCCGGGCGGCAGAGGTGGCCGTCGAGCCTGGGCGGTGGTGGTGCGACCAGCTCAACAACCATGACGCGATCGCTGGGTACCTGCCACTCGGTGAGGAGATCTGGGTCCAGACCGGCGGGCGGATCGACGCGTTTGTTCATGCGGTTGGCACCGCGCACTCCATCCACGGTGCGGCCGCGGCGATACGCGCCCATGGCACCGAACTGCATGTCACCGCGGTCGAGCCGGCAGAGTCCGCCGTTCTCTCTGGCGGTGTGACCGGCTCGCACAAGATCGAGGGAATCGGCATCGGCTTCATCCCTCCGCTGTGGGAACCGGACCAGGTCGACGAGATCCAAACCGTCGCCACCGACGACGCGATCGCGATGGCCAGACGGCTCGCCCGCGAAGAAGGGCTGTTCGCAGGCGCTTCCTCCGGTGCCAACGTCGTGGCCGCACTACGCGTCGCACAACGTCTCGGCCCCGACGCCACCGTCGTCACGATCCTGTGCGACTCAGGGCTGCGCTACCTATCCACAGATCTGTACAACCAGCCATGACAACGACGTCGCCGCGATGACGCCCGACAGCGTCGCGCCCGAACCCGCTGACGATGTGCCCGATCGATCGAAGCCCCGATTCGGGGCATTGGTTCTGCCGAACGAACCGTGGCCCGATCTCGTCAGCCGATGGCGTCGCCTCGAAGATGGCGGCCTCGATTCGCTGTGGTCCTGCGACCATTTCACCAATCCGCATCGGCCCGGCGAACCATGGTTCGAGGGATGGACCAGCCTGACCGCGCTCGCAGCAGCCACCACTCGGGTACGCGTCGGGCTCCTCGTCGGCGCCGTGGTATCTCGAACGCCGATGCTGCTCGCCAAACAGGCGCAGACAGTCGACCACCTCAGCGAGGGACGTCTCGAGATCGGACTTGGAGCCGGGGGCGCACCGAGCGATCAATCAATGTGGGGAGTCGACGAATGGTCCGACATCGAACGCGCCGAACGCTTCGGGGAGTACGTCACACTGGTTGATCGCCTCACTCGTGAAGACACCGTGACCTTCACCGGGCGCTGGTACTCGACAGACAAGGCAGCAATGGCACCAGGGTTCGTTCAGCGTCCACGACCACCATTGGTTCTGGCTGCACATGGCCGACGAACACTCGCAGTCGCAGCCCGA
>JAYSPV010000133.1:0-42852 GCA_043721915.1 Ilumatobacteraceae bacterium
CTGTTCGTGCCGAACAGCACGACGTCGGGATCCTGACCGATGCCCAACCTCGCGGTCGGACCGCTGCTTCGCGTCGTGCCGGTAGGGCTGGTCGCGTTGTCCTTGCAACGAGTGGTGTTCGCCGAGCATCCGATCCATGACGTGAAGCTGCAGATCGTCCTCGCGCTGGTGGTGGCAGCGGGCGCCGGCGCTGGCGCCGACCGAGGTGCGATAGCGGGCTTTGTGCTCGGCATGCTCTACGACTTCGCTGGCGATACTCCGTTGGGCGTGATGGCCCTCGCGTACGGCATTGCGGGCATGACAGCGGGCTCGCTCGACCGCTTCACCCAGGACCCTCAGTGGTGGCTGGCCGCAATCTTCGCGACGATCGGTGCGGCCGTGGGGGAGGCGATGATCCCACTGGTGGAGGTGGTCACCGGCGAGAGCGGTTGGATCACCAGCGACCTGGCCTGGACAGTGCCGCTGGTTGCTGGTTCGGCCGGGCTCCTGTGCCCGGCGCTGATGCCGGTTGGACGTTGGATGATGGGCGTGAAGCGCAAGAAGTGGAAGGCGATGACCGAGTGACGCGGACAGACGCAGCCCGACCGCGGCCAATTCGGTTGTTCCAGCAACAAGACTGTTGCAATGGCCGTTGACAAGCGCACCGCCCGCCTCGGCGTTCTGGCGACTGTCTCGCTGATCCTCATCGGCCTGCTCGGCGCGCGCCTGTGGTTCTTGCAGGGCACACAGGCCGACGAGTACCAGAAGGACGTGACGAGGGCGAAGACGGCGATCGCGTACATCGCGCCCGAGCGTGGCCGCATCTTCGACACCGATGGTCGAGTGGTGGCCGACAACCAACGCATTCTCACTGTCACGGTGGAGTGGTCGGTGGTGCGCAAGCCGAGCAACCGTCGCAAGCTGTTCGAGCGGCTCTCGGGTCCGTTGCAGACACCGGTCGACGATCTGATGCGCCGTTACGAGCCGTGTTACCGGGTGCCCGCGCCGTGCAAGAAGGTGCAGCTGTTCGATCGGCTGCTGCCGCTGCCGTTGAAAGAGGACGTGTCCGAGGACGTCGTCAACTACATCAAGGAGCGTCAGGAGGACTATCCCGGTGTGGATGTGACGCCGCAGTTCAAGCGGGTGTACCCATATGCACCGCTCGCAGCGCACGTGGTCGGCTTCATGGGTGCGATCACCGCCGACAACCTGGAGACGTACCTCGCGCAGGGTTACAAACGCAACGAGCGTGTCGGGCAGTTCGGGGTCGAGCTCAGTTTCGAACGCGAGCTTCACGGGCGTTGGGGCAAGCGGGTGTACGAGGTCGACGCGTCGGGCAGCATCGTGCGTGAACTGGTGGAGGAGCGGGTGGAGCCGGTCGCGGGCTTCGACGTGCAGTTGAGCCTCGACCTCGACATCCAGCAGTACGCCGAGCAGGCCCTCGAGACGGAGCTGATCAAGCGGCGCAACCTGCCCGAGGATGAACAGGCAGTGGATCGCGCGCCGTACAACGGGCTCGACCGCAAGACCAACTTCAAGACTCGCATCTACCGCCAGACGTTGCCCGACGGCACGTTGGTCGACTACCCGCCGTTCGTGCAGCACAAGGCCCCGGCGGGCTCGGTGGTGGTGCTGGATCACTCCAACGGCCAGATCATCGCGATGGCCAGCTATCCCACGTTCGACAACCGCTGGATCGAGTCGGGCATCACGGGCGACAAGTACCAGCAGCTGTTCCCGAGCACGAAGCCTGACGGCACGCCGATCGACCCAGACCAGTCGATCCTCGTCAACCGTGCCGTCCAGGGCAACTACAACCTTGGCTCCACGATCAAGCCGTTCATCGCCTGGTCGGCACTCCACGCCGGCATCATCACCGCCGACACCGAGTTCCTCGACGAGGGCACCTACCAGCTGCGCACGATCAAGCCGGAGGAGTGCCAGAACAACGGTGGCCTCGTCCGCTGCATCTTCAAGAACGCCACCGGACGCAACGGTCTGCCCAGCTCGTACGGGCCTGTGCGCGTCTCCGACGCGCTTGCCGTGTCGAGTGATGCGTTCTTCTACAAGATCGGCGAAGAGTTCTGGGAGGCGAGCGAGCGCATCCCAGGCCAAGAGGATCAGGAGAACCCGGAGAACCTGCTGAAGACCAATCTCGAACGGTTCGGCTTCGGCAATCGCACCGGGGTGCAGCTGCCGTTCGAGTGGCGTGGTCGAATCCCTGATGACCAGGTGAAGCGCGAACTGGTCGAGGCGAACGTGTTGCTGCCCGGCGAGACCCCACGCCTACTCGTGGGTGATGAGGTGCAAGTGTCCATCGGGCAAGGACTGATGGCCGCCACGCCGCTGCAAATCGGAAATGCCTATGCAACGCTGGCCAACGGGGGTCTGTTGCTGCAGCCGTCGATCGTGAAAAACATCCTCGCACCGCTCACGCCGGATCTCACCCCGGCCATGGCCGACATCGCCGCCGCCACGATCGTGAAGAGCTACCTGCAGCCCGTCGTGAAAGACCAGTTGGAGATGCCATTCGACCAGGTGTACAACCCGATCGTGGAGGGACTTACTCGGGTGATCGAGGGCAAGGGAACCACGTACCCGGGCAACTTCTACCACGCCACAACTGGCGAGACGCTCTTCAGGAACTTCCCCGTGAGGATCGCCGGCAAGACCGGCACCGCCCAGGGTGCAGGCAACCTCCCGTGGAACGACTCGTCCGCGTTCGGTGGGTTCAGCCTCGATGAAGCGCTGCCGTACACCGTTTTCGCCTACCTGGAGAAGAGCGGGTACGGCTCCAAGGCGGCCGCGCCCGTGGTGAAGTGCATCTTCCTTGCGTTGTCCGGCAACCTCCCCACCGATCCGGTCCTGATCAGTGACCCACTCGACATCACCTCGCTGGTGCCGGCGCCGCCCAAGCAACTCACCGACAACGCCTGTCTCGGTGGTACCTCGGGTATCAAGGACTGAGATGCCGACCGCGATCCTCACTCGCAAACCGGACTCCGGTCTGGGCAACATCCGGTCCAGTCCCAGCGCCCCGAGCCGCAACGTCGACTGGGTGTTGATGTTGGCGGTCGCTGCGTTGTCCGTGATCGGGCTCGCCGTGATCTACACCGCCTCGCGCACCAAGTTCGCGCCCGGCGCCGCCGCCCCGTACGGCTTCGTGTTCGTCACCCGCCAGGAGATCTTCCTGATTGCGGCGGTGATCAGCATGATCGTCGTGATGAGCTTCGACTACGACTGGTGGAAGGACCGATCCCGGTTCCTCTATGGCGTCACCATCATGCTGTTGGTGTTGGTGATCCTGATTGGTGCCGTCAGCGGCGGCGCCAACCTCAGCTTCGACCTGGGACCGCTGAACGTGCAGCCGGCCGAGCTCGCGAAGTTCACCGTCTTGCTGGTGGCGGCCGCATATCTCAGCGACGATCGCAGCGACGATCTCGCCTATCACCGGTTCATCGTCGGTTTGCTCCTCGTCGGCGTACCGGCGACGTTGATCATCATCCAGCCCGACCTCGGGTCTGCATCGGTACTCATCGCGATGGTCATGGGCCTCACGCTGGTAGCCGGAGCGAAGGCTCGCTACATCTTCATGATCACTGTGCTCTCGGCTGCGACCGTGGGAGCAGCAATGCTGACGGGCCTGGTCAACGAGTACCAGCTGCGCCGTTTCACCGCGTTCTTCAACCAGGGCAGCAACGACCCGGCACTTCGCGACTACGTCTACCAGGGCCGCAACGCCATCCGTGCGCTGGCCACCGGCGGCATCACCGGGAAGGGGTGGCTGCAGGGGCCGATCACGCGAGCGCGCAGCGACATCCCGGTGCAGTGGGCCGACCTGCCGTTCTCCGCAGTCGGCGAGGAGTTCGGTTTGGTCGGCGCGGCGGTCGTGATCGCTCTGTACGTGGTGGTGCTGATGCGCATCTGGCGCATCGCCCACCTCTCGCGCGACCTGCTCGGCACGTATCTCTGCGTGGGCGTGTTCACCATGTTGCTGTGGCAGGTGTTCCAGAACATCGCGATGACCGTCGGCATCATGCCGATCACCGGGCTGCCACTGCCATTCATCAGTTATGGCGGGTCAGGGGTTGTCATGTTCTTTGCCCTGATCGGCCTCGTGCAGAACGTTCACATGCGTCGATACCGCTAGCGACGGCGCTCGGGTGGTCATCCAGGCCATCGCTTGGGGGTTGCGATGCGCACGGTAGGCTGCGGAGCCACACGACCTAACTTCCGGGCGCGAACTCAACCGTTCGTCGTCCGGAACGACACGCTGGCCCGCTCTGTCGGATGCGAGCCGGCAAACCAGGGGTTAGAGATCCTCTACGAACGCTCGACGAACGTGACAACGCCGCCACAGATCAGCTGTGCGCGCCTTGGGTCCGGCAGCACGCCGGTGCAGTCGTCGAGGGTCCGTCGCTGGTCGTGCGAGTTGCCGACATCAATCGATCGAGCGCGGTGGCGTGCACAGGGAACCAGTCCCGCACGCCCCGTCGCCACGCGCGCCCCTGCGGCGCGCATGAGAAGGGACTTCACCAATGGACAACAACGAGCTCGAGTTGGCGGCATCGCCTGATGCAGCCGGGGTCTTCGACGAGAAGGAACTGAACGCAACGACGGCTGGCGCCCACGAGATCGGTGATGAGGCCGACGAGGACGACGGTGACCCTGCCGAGGGAGATGGCACCGAGTCACTCGCCGACCCGAGCGTGCAGTCTGCGGCTCGCAAGCGCCGCCGGGGCTCGCGGGGAGGCCGTAGCCGGAGCAAGCCGCGCCCTGCGGTCGGGGCCGACGATGATGGCGACGGCGACGGCGAGACTGACGACGACGAGACTGATGACGACGAGACTGACGACGAGGGTGACGACGCCGCGACGTCTTCCGTCCGCCGAAATGTCGTTGTTGAACTCGCCGACCAGCCCGAACTTCCTGATCGGATGAGCGAAGGGCGCCCGTCGCTCGAGGCTGCGGAACGTGCGCTGGTCCGCCGTCCGCAGATCGGCGATACTCGCCCGGCGCCCGCGGGCGCCGGGCCAGCCGCTATCCCGTCGGGCCAATCACCACGCCAGGCAAAGGGCAAAGGTGCTGCAAAGGGTGCCGGGCGGGCCGCCGGCGCAACAGCCGCGGCGCGCGGCGCCGAGACGGCCGGCGCTGTCGCCACACCAGGAGACGTCGACGCAGACAGCGACAGCGAGGTGGCCAAGAAGAAGCGTCGCCGTGGCGGCAAGGGTCGCAGCGGCGGTGGCGGGAACGGCGGATCCGGCGCCGGTCGCCCGCAGCTACAGGAGCCCACCGAACTGGATGCCGACGTGCTCGAACGTCGCCGCGGCCGCGAGCGCAACGGTCGCCCCGTCGGTCGCTACCTGATGTGCGTGCAGGTTCGACCGAACCTCACTCAGGTTGCGGTCCTCGAAGGTCGCACGCTGATCGAGCACTACGTCAGCCGCCCGGCCGACGACGTCGGCCAGATCCACGGCAACATCTATGTCGGCAAGGTGCAGAACGTGCTGCCGGGCATGGAGGCCGCGTTCGTCGACATCGGCACACCGAAGAACGCCGTGCTGTACCGCGGCGATGTCCAGTACGACCAGGAAGACATCGTCCAGAAGCACGACCAGCCGCGCATCGAGCAGATGCTGCGTTCCAAGCAGCTGATCGTGTGCCAGGTGACCAAGAACCCGATCGGCGCCAAGGGCGCACGCCTCACCCAAGAGGTGTCGCTGCCCGGCCGGTTCGTGGTGCTGATCCCGAATTCGAAGACGTACGGCATCTCCAAGCGCCTTCCCGACGACGTCCGCAAGCGCTTGCGCAACATCCTCGACCGGGTGAAGCCCGCCGAGCACGGCCTGATCGTGCGCACGGCGGCCGAGCACGCCACCGAGCACGAACTGCGCGCCGACATGACCCGGCTGCTCGATCAGTGGAACGTGATCGAAGCAAAGGCGAAGAAGGCCGGCGGGCCGGCGCTGCTGTACCGCGAGCCCGAGTTGGCCGTGCGAGTGATCCGTGAGGAGTTCAACTCGGAGTACCGCGGCATCGTCATCGACGATCAGCGCCTGTTCGACGATGTGCACGACTACGTTGCCGCGTTCAACCCCGAGCTGGCCGACCGCGTCGAGAAGTACGACGCAGACGAGGAAGGCTTGCCGATCTTCGAACGGTTCCACATCCACGAGCAGCTGCACAAGGCGCTCGACCGCAAGGTGTGGCTGCCGTCAGGCGGCTCGCTGATCATCGAGCACACCGAGGCGTTGACGGTGATCGACGTCAACACCGGCAAGAACGTCGGTACCTCCAACCTCGAGGAGACGGTGTACCGCAACAACCTCGAAGCCGCGCAAGAGGTCGCCAAGCAACTGCGCCTGCGCGACATCGGCGGCATCGTGGTCATCGACTTCATCGACATGGAGATCCGTGACAACCGCCGCAAGGTGGTCGATTCGTTCCGTAACGCGCTGGCCCGCGACAAGACCCGTACGCAGGTGTTCGACATCACCGAACTGGGCCTGGTGGAGATGACTCGCAAGCGCATCGGCGAGGGTCTGCTGGTCAACTTTGCCGATCAGTGCCCGAACTGCGAGGGGCGTGGCGTGCTCATCGATGCCGCGTCGCTGGAATGAGCGCGGATTCAACCGGTCTTCCGGTTGCTCCGGCCCCGACTCCCGCTAGGATTGTGGAGCTATGTACGCAGTGATCGCATCTGGCGGGAAACAATCCCGCGTCGCCGAGGGCCAGCAGGTCCACGTCGAACTGCTCGACGCCGAGCAGGGTTCTGAAGTGTCCCTCACCCCCGTGATGGTGGTGGATGGCGAGAGTGTTCTCGTCACCCCCGACCAGCTCAAGGGTGTCTCCGTGACCGCCAAGGTGGTGGGTTGGGCCAAGGGCCCCAAGATCGACGGCTTCACCTACAAGCGCCGCACCAACCAGCGCCGGCGCTATGGGCACCGTCAGCAGTACCACGTCATCGAAATCACATCGATCAAGAAGGGCTGAGCTCTCATGTCAAAGACAAAGGGCGGCGGGTCAACCCGCAACGGACGCGACAGCAACGCTCAGCGCCTCGGCGTGAAGGTGTTCGGCGGCAGTGCCATCAACGCCGGCACCATCATCTTGCGCCAGCGCGGCACGAAGTTCCACCCCGGCAACAACGTCGGTATCGGCGGCGACGACACGCTGTTCGCCCTCACGCAGGGCACCGTGCAGTTCGGCCATCGCAAGGGCCGCAAGGTCGTCGACGTTCTGCCCACCGCCTGACGGCAGCCCGCTCCACGAGCGGTCCCGTTCCTCTGGAACGACACAAGTGCTGATCGAATGCCCGGCCGCACGGCCGGGCCTTCGTCGTTGTCGGGCCGATCGCCGAAGTGACGCGCTCTTTCCTCACAGTCCCTGGTCCCCGGCTCGAGACAGCGTCACTTCCGCCTGAACGCCGATGGTTCGCCGAGGTTCACGGGAACTGACGCGATGCTGCTGCATCGCCCCTGGCCATCGCTCCTACAACGCGTCAGGTTGGCCCGGCCGGGGCAACGGCTGGGGCTGGGTCAGACGGTGGTATCGATGCCTTGTGGGAGGCGGTCGAGCGGCCAGTGCAGCAACGTGACGCCCTGGCGACAGGCAAACCGGTCGGTCATCCCACCCACGTAGGCCACCGCCGCGTGCAGAGCCTCGGTGCTGCCGGGCGAGAGCCCCGCGGCATCGGGCAGCAGGTGCGGTTGGGCGGCAAAGTGCTCGACCAATGCCTGCAGGAGGTCGATCACTGCCGAGGCCTGCGCAACCGAGGCCGGACGGAGGTAGATGTTGTCGTAGTTGAAGCGTCGGAACGCAGCGAGTGCCTCCGCTAGCGGAGCGACCATGCCGATGCGGCCGGTTGCGGCGCAGGCATCGATCATCCCGTAGACGAACGCGCCGAGCTGCTCGCGGCGCAGGACCCCGCACCGGTCGCGTACCAGAGAAGGGAGTGCGTCGGGGGTGACCACACCGCTCGCCACGGCGTCCTCGAAGTCATGGCAGACGTAGGCGATGCGGTCGGCCCAGCTGACCACCTCGCCTTCGGCTGTTGCCGGCGCCGGCCGGCTCCATGAGTGGTTGCGCACGCCATCGAGCGTCTCCTCGCAAAGGTTGAGCGAGACGAGCGTGACGTCGCTGCCCCAGGTGGCGTGGTCGAAACCGCCAGGGACGTACGGGCTGAGGGCATCCTCGCTTGCGTGGCCACCGGGCCCGTGCCCGCAGTCGTGGGCCAGGGCGATGGCCTCTGTGAGTGCCACGTTGAGGCCCAAGGCGCGTGACACCGAGGAGGCCACCTGGGCGACTTCCAGTGCGTGAGTGAGGCGAGTGCGCTGATGATCGTCCGGGAAGACGAACACCTGGGTCTTGCCGGCCAGCCTGCGGAAGGCGTTGGCGTGCAGGATGCGGTCGCGGTCGCGCTCGAAACAGGTGCGCCAAGGATCCGGTGCTTCCTCGATCGCCCTGTTGCCGGCGCCGAACGACTTCGTGGCCAGCGTCGCCAACGAGGCGTGCTCGCGATCCTCGCGGGCGTCGCGGGGAAGGAGCAGCTTGCTGCCGCTGCCCGCCCATGAATCTGCGTGGGCGAGGTGCACATCGCCGGCATGGTGCCCGGCCATCGTGCTGGCCCAGCGGGCGGCGCGTTCGTCGGTGCCGGTCACGCTCCGAAGGGTACCTGTGCTGGGGTCGCCTCGACAGCCCGTCGGCAATCGTCCGGCCACATTGCGGCTCGCCCGGTAGCCTCATGGGGTCCTATGAGCTCCTTTGTCGACGAAGCCCAACTGAACGTACGCGGCGGCGATGGCGGCGCGGGCTGCGTGTCGTTCCGTCGCGAAGGCCCGGTCGCATTCGGTGGGCCCAACGGCGGCGATGGCGGCAAGGGCGGCGACGTCTGGCTGGTCGCCAGCCGTAACGCGGCGTCGCTGCTGGCGTTTCGCGACCACCCGCACCGCCGCGCTGGCGACGGCGTGCATGGCATGGGCAAGGATCAGCACGGCAAGCGCGGCAAGGACCTCGAGGTGATGGTGCCCGAAGGCACCGTTGTCAACGATCTGCACACCGGCGAGCTGCTCGCCGACCTGGCGAACCACGGTGATCGGTGGCTGGCCGGCGCCGGTGGGCGCGGCGGCCGCGGCAACGCAAAGTTCGCCTCCAACCGTCGCCGTGCCCCGACCTTCGCCGAACAGGGCGAGGAAGGCGACGAGCAATGGCTGAAGCTGGAGCTGAAGTTGATGGCCGACGTCGCACTCGTCGGCTTTCCGAACGTCGGCAAGAGCACGTTGATCAGCGTGATCAGCGCCGCAAAGCCGAAGATCGCCGACTACCCCTTCACCACGCTGGAACCCAACCTGGGTGTCGTGCGCTACAACGACACCGAGTACATCGTCGCCGACATCCCCGGCCTCATCGAAGGGGCGAGCGAGGGTAAAGGCCTCGGTCATCGTTTCCTCAAGCACATCGAACGCGCTCGCGTGCTGTGTGTGATGGTCGATCTGTCGGCCATCGACGGCGTCGACCCGCACGAACAGGAACGGGTGCTGCTCAACGAGCTCGAGGCGTACCGCCCCGAACTGCTCGATCGTCCTCGGCTGGTGGTCGGCACCAAGAGCGACTCCGCCGTGTACGACTGGGACGGCGAGGCAATCTCCTCGATCACCAACCAGGGCATCCGCGAGCTGGTCGGCAGATTGGCCGCCCTGGTGCACGGCGCTCGTGCGGAGCAGCCCGATACCGAGGGCATCGTGATCATCCGGCCCAACGCCGATGGTGCGCGTGTGGAGCGGCTGGGCGATCACGAGTTCCGCCTGATCGGCCGCCAGGTGGAACGCCTCGTTGCACTCAACGATGTGAGTACCCCCGAAGCGTTGTCCTACATCGATCATCAGCTGAAGCGAATCGGTGTGCCGCGCTTGCTCACCCGGGCCGGTGCCGCCGACGGTGACATCATCTGGATCGCCAAGTTCAGCTTCGAGTATCACGAGGAAGTCTGACCGTGCGGGTCGTTGCCAAGATCGGCACGTCGTCGATCACAGACCGACTCGGTGTGATCGATGCCGCAGTGATCGATGGGTTGTGCGAACAACTGGCCCATCTCCGTCGGCTTGGGCACGAGGTCGTCCTTGTCAGCTCGGGGGCGGTGTCGGCGGGCGTCGCGGCGCTCGGTCTGGCATCACGTCCGACCGACGTCCCCACGCTGCAGGCCATCTCAGCCGCTGGCCAGAGCCGGCTGATGGAGCACTACAACAGGGCGCTGGGTAGCCGTTCACTGGTGGCCGCGCAGGTGCTGCTGGTGCCGCACGACTTCGTCGATCGCCGCCAGTACCTCCACGCCCGCCAGACGCTCGTGCGGCTGCTGGAGCTGGGCTGCATCCCGATCGTCAACGAGAATGATGCGATCGCCAGCGACGAGATCCGCTACGGCGACAACGATCGCATCGCTGCACTCGTCGCCCACAACGTGGCCGCCGACGTGTTGGTGTTGCTCACCGACACACCGGGGTTGTACACCTCCGATCCTCGCACCGACCCGACTGCCCGGCTGCTCGATGTCGTGGCTGCGGACGATCCGCTGCTGTCGGTGGCAGCAACTGCCAAGGGCAGCAACCGCGGCAGCGGTGGCATGGCATCGAAGCTGTCTGCTGCGCGCATGGCCTCCTGGTCGGGTGTGCGTGCGGTGATCGCTCAGGCGTCGCGCCCCGACGTGCTGGTGGATGCCGTTGCCGGGCTCACCGTCGGCACGACGTTCCTCCCGAGCTCTCGGAACCTGCCGGCCCGCAAGCTGTGGATAGGCTTTGCCACCAACGTCGAGGGTGTGCTGGTGGTTGACGACGGCGCCCGCCGGGCGCTGCTGGAGCGTGGCACGTCGCTGCTGCCTGCAGGCATCGTGGAAGTGCACGGTGAGTTCGTGGAGGGCGATGTGGTCGAGGTCCGCGATCTGACGGGCGTGGCGATCGCCAGGGGCCTCACGCTGAGCGATGCGTCTCGGCTGCGCCAGGTTCGCGGGCAACGCACGACCGATCTACCGGCACACGTCGCGCACGAAGCCATCCATCGCGACGATCTGCTGATCCTGCTCTGAACGCGACAACGAGCCGCTCGCCTTGGCCTGGGACGGCTGGCGAACGGCCCGTAGCCGAGCGGAGTGTCAGCCCTCGGCGGGCTTGGGCTGCTCGGCGACGGCCGGAGCTGCGGACGTGTCGCCGTCGAGGCCCAGCTCGCTGCGCAGCTCGCTGAGGCGGCTCTGCGCCTCCACGTTGGCTGTGGCGTGCTCGATCTCGAGGATGCTGCTCTCCACCGTTTCGCCCTGCAGTTCGCTGTGCGCCTTTGCCCGTGCGTAGCGCTCCTCGATCTTCAGCTGCACCTCGTTGAGCGTGGGCACATCGTCGCCCACGGTCTCCTGCAACTGCGACATCGCAGAGTTCATCTGCTCCTGCATCTTGGCCTGATCGAGCTGCGACAGCAGCTTCTGCTTCTCCGCCAGCTTCTGCTGCAGCAGACGACCGTTCTGCTGAACCGCGGCCTTCGCCTGATCCGAGGCCTGGGTGGACTCGACCACCAGCTGCTTGAGGCCTTCGACATCCTTCTCGACCTGGATCAGCTGGCCGGCGATGCCTTCCGCGGCCGAGTTGTACTGCGTCGACTTGGCCGTGTCGCCGGCCTTGGCGGCATCGGCGGCCATGATCAGCGCCTGGCGCGCAGTGGCGTTCAACTTCTCCAGCTCGGTCATCTTCGCGTTGAGGCGCAGCTCGGACTGCTTCTGCCCGGCGATGACGTTGGCCGCCTGCTCCTTGAGCCTGCGGTGCTGGTCCTGAGCTTCGCGCAACGCCTGCTCGAGCTGGACTGCGGGATCCGCCTTCTTGTCGAAGTCGCTGTTGAACTTCGCGCCGATGTACTTCCACCACTTCTTGAACAACTTGATCATGTTGCGCAGCTTAGTGGGTCGAGTTCGCCCGCGTCGTCGGGCGAAGGGCACTGCGCAGCTCGTCGAGCTCGGGGGCGCGCAACACCGCCAGGACACCGACATAGACGCCGACCCCGACGACCCCAGCAACCCCGATGCGCAGCACTGCGCCGCCGCCTGAGTTGGCCCCCACCAGTTGGGCGACGGCCCATACGGCCTCAGCCATCACGAGCGACGCGAGCGCCATTCGGTACAGCGAGCCCAGCAGCGGACGAAGGTGAAAGCCAGGCACCTTGTACGACAGGATCTGCAGGCTCCACAGCGCGGCGACGAGGTAGGCAACCGCGAACGAGACACCGAGACCGAGCAGCCCGTAGCGGCCGACCAGCAAGATCGCGAGCACGATGTTGATGGCGTTCTCGAACAGGTTGATGATGAACGGCGTCCGGGCGTCCTGGTGGGCGTAGAAGACACGCAGCACGAACAGGTATACCGAGAAACCGACCAGGCCGAGAGCAAAGCCTGCGAGTGCCCGCGAGGTGGCGAGTGCATCGGCGGCGGAGACGTTGCCGTGCTCGAAGGCTGCGCCGATGATCGGCCGGCGCAGCACGAACAGCCCGAAGCCTGCGGGCATGGCGACCAGCGCAATCAACCGCACCCCCAGCGAGCTGTGGCGGATCAGGCCCTGGCGATCCTTCTGGGTGATCGAGCGCGTCATCTGCGGCAGGAAGGTGGTTGCGATCGACACCGCCAACAGGCCGTGTGGCAGGACGAACCAGAGGTACGCGCGTGAGTAGGAGAACACGGCGCCGTCGCCACCGCGCAGCAGGTTGCGGATCACAACCACTGCCACCTGGTTGGCGACAACAAAGCCCAGTGCCCACCCCGACAACACGCGTAGCTTCTGGACTGCGGGATGGCGGAACTGAGGGCGGAAACGAAACCGCACGCCGGCGGCGGCGACGGAGGGCAGCAACGCGACGGCCATCACCACGATGCCGACGGTGGCGCCGCCGCCGAGCAGCCAGCGCAATGTGGAGTTGTCGAGAGTGTCCTGCAGCGACGGCACGGTGTGTTCGGTGACACCTGGCACGAGCAGCAGCCCGCCGATGATGAGGATGTTCGAGAGCGTGGGCACCCAGGCAGCTGCGAAGAAGCGGCCCCGGGCGTTGAGTAGTGCGGATGCCAGCGCGTTGATGCCGTAGAAGAAGATCTGCACGAGGAAGATGCGGGCGAGCAGGGTGCCGACCTCGCGGTATTGGCCGGCATCGACCGCCGCCGAGACGAGCAGCGAGTACAGACGGAAGATCAGCGGCGCGGCGAGCACTGCCGCAGCCGTGATGCCGGCCATCACCACCAGCGCGACGCTCAGGACGGCGTTGGTACCCTCCTCGTCCTTCTCCTCGTGGAGGCGTGTGAACAGTGGGACCAAGCTGCTGCTGAGGACCCCGCCGAGCAGCAGCTCGTAGATCATGTTCGGTGTGCCATTCGCGAGGTCGTACGCATCGGCGAGCGCGCTTGGGCTGCCCAGGACCGCCCCGAGCACCGCCACGCGCACGAGGCCGGTGATCCGCGACATCGCGGTGCCGGTGGCGACCGCGAGGTTCGACTTCAGTAGGCTGCTCACGGCGAGGTGGCGGGCCGACCGGTGTTGTTGACGTCGTTGAGGGCCAGGCGCAGCGCCTCCAACTGTGTGACCACGTCGCCCACGCCAGTGCCCAGCTCCTCCGTGGAGTCCGTGCCGACGCTCACCTCGGCGGCCTGTGCAACGAGTTCCCCCATTCGAGTGGTGAGCAGGCGCAGGTGTGCATCGGTCTCGTCGCGGGTGCTACGGATGCGACCGGCCGATGCGAGTTGCGAGCTCAACGAGGCCCGGGTCGGGTCGTCACCTGCGACGTCGAGCTGCCGCTGCAGCGACGCTGTGTCGAATCGGGACAGCGCAGCATCCAGCTCGTCGCCGCGCCGAGCGATCCCGAAGCACTCTTCCACCGCCTGCTGGACCTGCACCTCGATCTCGCCGAGCCGGTCGCGTAGCGGGCCCTCCGGGGTGTAGCGGGTCGTCTCCACAAAGCGGCGTTGGGCGGACTGTGACGCCGCAACGTGACGCCGCCACGGCTCGCTCAACGTGAACGGGTCGATCATCGGTCGACGAGGGGCACGGCCACTGCGGCGGCGAATGGTGAGACCGAACGCGGCAGCTGCGACGAGGAGAATGCCGACGAGAGCGGGGACCATAGGGGAGAGGGTATCCCAGGGCTAGGTGTCGACGGGGGCGATGTCGTTGGCGGTGAGGGTGGTGAGCTGCTCGTCGCTGGGGTCTGCGAGGGGAGCGACGCGTAACGCCTGATGGGCGACGGCGGTCTCGAACAGGTTGCGCACGAACCGGGCGTTGCCGAATCCGCGTGTGCGCGGCTCGACGGAGATGAAGTGCCGCACACGCAACAGGGCGTCGTCGGAGAGCTGGTAGCGGTGCTTCTCGCCCAGTCCGAGGAAGATGCGTACCAACTCGTCCTCGGTGTAGTCGGGGAAGTTGACGGTGCGGGTGAACCGGCTCTTCAGGCCCGGGTTGGTATCGATCAGGTCTGTCATTTCCGCGGGATACCCGGCGGCGACGATTGCGATGTCGTCGCGATGATCCTCCATGAACTTGACGAGTGTGTCGATCGCTTCCAGCCCGAAGTCGTTCTCGCCGCCACGGGCCAGCGCGTAGGCCTCGTCGATGAGCAGCATCCCGCCGAGGGCCGACTCGAGCGCCGCTTGAGTCTTCATCGCGGTCTGCCCGACGAAACCGGCCACCAACTTGCCTCGATCGGTTTCGACCAGATGGCCCTTGGAGACCACGTTCACCGCATGGTAGATCTGCGACAGCAACCGCGCGACGGTGGTCTTGCCGGTTCCGGGGTTACCCGTGAAGACCAGATGATGGCTGGTCTCGATCACCGGCATCCCACGTTCGGCACGTACCTGTTGTACCTGCAGCATGCTGGTGAGCCGGCGGACCTCGGCCTTCACGTTGGCCAGGCCCACCAGTGCATCGAGCTCGGCGAGCAGTTCGGTGATCGGGCGGCTGGGTGGTGGGGTCTCGGCAGACGATGTTGCCGCGACGGGCGATGGCCCGGCTGGCGCGGCCGCTGTCGTCGAGGGGAGAGAGGCGGCCGGTTGCCCCGGGCGGCTGACGCCGACCGTGTCGAGATGCTGCAGCATCGCGGTGCGAAAGCCGTCGATCGCATCGAGTTCGGTGGCCGACGGCACCAGGTCGAGTGCCGCCGTGACGTGAGCCAAGCGGAGTGCGAGTTCGTAGTAGAGGTGGCTGCGGCGGGTGCCGTGCTGGGCGTCGGCCTTGGCCAGCAGGTCGAACATCACGCTCGGCCGGCCCAGCCGCTCGGTCATGCCGTTGAACAGCCGCAGGTCGCGGGCAGCGAGCGTGGTGGTGTGCATCGGCGGTGACAGCAGTGGGCCGATCACGTCGAGATACGCGGTGAGCTCTCCGTCGGTGGTGCGCCCGTCGGCCGAGATCAGGCCGCCGACGATGTTGGCGACCTCGTTCGCGGCATCTGCCAGGAAGGTGTCGGCGGGCTTGCCGCTCAGCGCCGCCAGCTGCTCGCTGGCGACGCTGAGGAACGACGAGACTGCACCGCCGAGCGGCGAAGAACTCACCGACGGATCACGCCCGCCCGCGACACGCCTCATAGATTCGAGGCCTCCCAACCCCAGCCGCCAAGTGAGCAACAACACCGGCTGCTCACTGCTGAACGACAATAGACGACCAGGGCATCGGGAAGGAACAGGCGGTCCGGAAGTTTGCGCCCGGAGCAGCTTCTGTTCCGGCGGTCGCTGCGTCGCTTTCCTCCGATTGACCGCACGGTCAAGACCGAAAGTAGGATGAAGGCATGGCTCATCGTTTCGAGAGCGTTCAAGAGGTCCGTGATGGCCTCAAGAGCGTCAACTACCTGGCAGACGACGGTATCGCCGGCGTGGCTTTCCTTGCCGACCGTCTCGGCAAGCCCGTGCTCGTGGAGGGTCCTGCCGGCACCGGCAAGACCCAGCTGGCAAAGAGCATCGCCGACATGACCGGCGCCCGGCTCATCCGGCTGCAGTGCTACGAAGGTCTCGACGAGAGCAAAGCCCTCTACGAGTGGAACTACAAGAAGCAGTTGCTGCGCATCCAGGCCGATCGCAACAGCGATTCGTGGAGTGAGATCCACGACGACATCTTCGGCAACGACTTCCTGCTCACCCGTCCGCTGCTCGAGGCGATCACGGCCGACGACCCGGTGGTACTGCTGATCGACGAAGTCGATCGCGTCGAAGTCGAGACCGAGGCGCTGCTGCTCGAGATCCTCTCCGAGTACCAGGTATCGATCCCCGAACTGGGCACGATCACCGCCAAGCAGATTCCGCTGGTGTTCCTCACTTCCAACAACACCCGCGAGCTCAGCGAGGCGCTCAAGCGCCGCTGCCTGTTCCTCCACGTCGATTACCCCGACCTGGAACGCGAGAAGGAGATCGTGCTCACCAAGGTTCCGGGCGTCTCCGAGAACCTGGCCGATCAGATCGCCCGGATCGTGCGCAGCATCCGCCAGCTCGATCTCAAGAAGTCGCCGTCGGTCAGCGAGACCATCGACTGGGCGCGCACGCTCGTGTTGCTCGGCATCGAGAACATCGATGCACAGCAGGCGAAGGAAACATTGCACATCCTGCTCAAGTACCAGACCGACATCGCCAAGGCAGCCAAAGAGCTGTCGATCGACAAGTAGGCCGCAGCTTCCATGCTTGATCTGCTGGCCGGTTTCGTCGTCGAGCTGCGCAACGCCGGGCTGCCCGTCAGTCTGACGGAGAACCTCGACGCGATGGAGGCGTTGCAGCACATCCCGATCGAAGACCGGGATGCGTTCAAGTACGCACTTGCGGCGACGATGGTGAAGAACAACGCCCACTGGCGTGCGTTCGAGACCGTCTTCGAGGTGTACTTCTCGATGCGTGGGCCGGAGTACAAGATTGCCGACGGCGACACGGATCTCGACGAGATGTGGCGCGAGATGCAAGAGCAGATGCGCCAGGGCGAGGGAAAGGGTTCGTCGGGCGGGATGGACAACCTCACGCCCGAGGAGATCGCCCAGATGCTGATGTCTGCGCTGATGAACGGTGATCAGGCGATGATGCGGGCGCTGGCGAAGCAGGCGGTGCAGCGCTTCGCTGGCATGGAGCCCGGCCGGCCTGTCGGCGGCACGTACTACCTCTACAGAACTCTGCGCAACCTCGATCTCGACGGCATGCTCGAGAAGCTGATGGAGGCCAGCCGCGACCAGGTGGGTGGCGAGCTGACGCCCCTGGAGGAGCGGCTCGAGAAGGACGAGTACACCGACCGCATCGAACAGTTCAAGAAGGAGATCGAGGCCGAGATCCGCCGCCGCCTGGTCGCCGATCGTGGCGCCGAGGCGATGGCCAAGACGCTGCGCAAGCCGTTGCCCGAAGACGTCGAGTTCATGCACGCGTCGCGCGACGAGATGCAGAACCTGAAGAAGGCGCTGCAGCCGCTTACCCGCAAGCTGGCCGCCAGGTTGGCGCGCAAGCGCCGGCACGGGCGCAAGGGCCCGCTCGACTTCCGCAACACCGGCCGCCATTCGCTGTCATACGGTGGTGTGCCCGCCGAACCGAAGTTCAAGTACCCGCGTCCGGCGAAGCCGGAGCTGATGGTGGTCGCCGACATCTCCGGCTCGGTGGCCGCGTTCGCTCGCTTCACCCTCATGCTCGTGTACGCGATGCAGGGCCAGTTCTCGAAGGTGCGTTCGTTCGTGTTCATCGACGGCATCGACGAGGTCACCGACTACTTCAAGGGCGAAGAGGACATCACCAACGCGATCCACAGGGTGAACACCGAGGCCGACGTCGTGTGGGTGGATGGCCACAGCGACTACGGCCACGCGTTCGAAGTGTTCTGGGAGCGTTACGGCAAGGACGTCAACTCCAAGACCACCGTGCTGCTCCTCGGCGACGCTCGTAACAACTACCACGCCAGCCAGGCGTGGGTGGTGAAGGAGATCCGCCAGAAGGCGCGCAAGGTGTTCTGGCTGAACCCCGAGCCGCGCAGCTACTGGAACACCGGTGACTCGATCGTGGGCGACTACGGCACCCACACCGACGGTGTGTTCGAATGCCGCAACCTGCGGCAGCTGGAAGCGTTCGTCGAGAAGCTGGCCTGAACTCCCGTTCAGGGGTGCCGTTGGCGGCGGTGAGCATGCCGGCCGTGTGCTGCCACATCGACAACCCGCGCCCGGCTGTCGAGTGATGGAACTTGTCGGCGCTGCACATGGCCTCGCCGAAGCGGTCAAACGAAGGGAGCGCCGTGAAGAGTGCCGATTCGATCGCGCACTGGCGAACGTAACCGCCGCCGGTCCTTTCGAGGTGGAAGACGAGGAATCGGTGAATCGATCGTGCGACTACGGAACGCACACGGACGATGTGTTCGAATGCGGCAACCTATGGCAGCCGGACGCGTTCGTCGAGAAGCTCGCCAGGGCGCGTCGTCGGCAGGACCCGTTCGGTGAGGACGCGCTTGCCGTTGCGCACGCAACAGGTCTTCGACCTGGCGGTGCTGGCCAACTTCCTCGCAATCGGCGTGCTGCTGGCGGCCGTGCCGCTGCACGTGAAGGAGGACCTGGGTGGTAGCAAGGCTGCGGTCGGCGTGGCGACCACGATCTTCTTCGCGGCTGCGCTGGTGGCGCGCCCGATAGCCGGCCGAGTGATGGATCGCATCGGGCGCCGGCCGTTCCTGGTGTGGCCGCTGGTGGCGATGGTGGTTCTCGCGATTGCGATGGAGGGCACCGATTCGGTGCTGCTGGTCGTGATCGTGCGGTTGCTGCAGGGTGCGTTCGGGAGCGTGTTCTACACAGCCTGTGCCGCGGTCGCCACCGACCTTGCCCCCGCTGACAAGCGCGCAGGTGCCGTGGCCCGATTGAGCCTGATGATCTACCTCGGCTTTGCGTTCGGGCCGTTCATCGGTGAATGGCTGTTCGGCCGCGACAACCACTGGCCATGGGTCGCAGCGGCTGTGCTGCACGGCCTCGCCCTGCTGGCGGCTCGGCACCTGCCCGAGACCTTGAAGGTGGCATCGCAGGCGACCGTCTCTGCGGCCAGCACCCTGCGAACCTATCGGTCGGTGGCGCTGCCGGGCATGGCGCAGCTGTGCGCCGGCCTGGGTTACTCGTGCGTGGTCGCGTTCCTCACCCTCTACGCAAGGGAGATCGGTCTCGGCCAGGCCGGATGGTTGTTCTTCACCTACGCGTTCAGCGCGCTGGCGGTTCGGATGGTCAGTGGGCGCCTGGCGGATCGCTTCGGGTATGTCGCGGTGGCCCTGCCGGGCATGGTGGTCTTCGGTTGCGGTCACCTGCTGATGGCGGTTGCATGGGCGCCGTGGGTGCCGTTCCCTGCCGTCACGATGCTCGGCATCGGGTTCGGGGCAGTGTTCCCTGCGCTCACCGCGTTGGCGGTCTCGGACGCGCCAGATGCCGATCGTGGCGCTGCGCTCGGTACGTTTCTCAGCTTCAATGATCTCGGCAACGCCGTGGCCGGACCGGCGGTGGGTGCGATCGCCGACGCAGCGGGCTTTCGATGGGCGTACGGCACGCCGGCGATCGTCGCGCTGGTCGGCGTGGGCTTCGTCGCCGCATTGGCGCGGCGGGCGCATCGGGGTGCGAGCGACACTGCCGCACCGGCGCTGCGCTGACGGCTACGCTCGCTGCCATGGCCAGCCGAAGTGTCTATGTCGATCACCTGCGCAGAGTGGGCCTGTTCGCAGGGCTCACCAAGAAAGAACTGGAGACTGTGGCCTCTGCGGGCTCCGAAGTGGATGTCGATGCGGGCAAGGTGCTGATGGTCGAGGGCCATTCCGGCGCCGATGCGTTCATCATCCTGAAGGGCACGTTCGTGGTGCGCCGCAACGGGCGCAAGGTGGCAACGCTGCACTCCGGCGACATCACCGGCGAGCTCGCCCTGATCGATGCCGGCCCTCGCTCGGCAACGGTGGAGTGCACCGAGGCAGGGAGCGTGCTCGTGATCAGCCGCGGTCAGTTCCGAGCTGTCCTCGACGACGTCCCGACGCTCACCCACAAGCTGCTCACGGCCATGGCAGGCCGAGTACGCGACCTGGATCGCAACATCCTCGGCTGACACCCACAGGAGCACCCGGCGCTTGTGCCGGCGCTAGTTGCGCTGGTAGTTGGGGGCTTCCTTGGTGATCGTCACGTCGTGGGGGTGGCTCTCGTTGCGGCCGGCGGTGGTGACGCGCATGAACCGTGCGCTGTTTCGCAACGAATCCAGCGTGGGTGCCCCGGCGTAGCCCATGCCGCTGCGCAGGCCGCCGGCGAGCTGGTAGACGACGTCGCCGAGGGTGCCCGCGTACGGCACTCGGCCCTCGATGCCCTCTGGCACCAACTTGCGTGATTGGCCGGCCACCTGGCTCTTGTCCGTCTGGCCGCTGGCGTAGCGATCTGCGCCCAGACCCTGCATCGCGCCCATCGAACCCATGCCGCGGTAGCTCTTGTAGCGACGGCCCTCGAACAGCTCCAGCTCGCCGGGGGCCTCGTCGGTGCCGGCCAGGATCGAGCCCAGCATCACGCAATCGGCACCCGCCGCGATGGCTTTCACGATGTCACCCGAGTAGGTGATCCCGCCGTCGGCGATCACCGGCACGCCGTGACGGCGGGCCCACTGGGTGGTGAAGTAGATCGCCGAGAGCTGCGGCATGCCGGCACCGCTGACCACGCGGGTGGTGCAGATCGAGCCGGCGCCCACACCGACCTTCACTGCATCGGCGCCCGCCTTGTGCAGTGCTTCCACGCCGTCCTCGGTGACGACGTTGCCGGCGACGACCGGTAGGTTCGGCCAGTTCGACTTGATCCGTTCGATCGCCTTGATCACGCCGGCCGAGTGGCCGTGCGCCGTGTCGAGCGCGACGGCGTCGACGCCTTGCGCGACCAGCGCTGCCACGCGTTCCTCGAGGTCGTCGCCGACGCCGACCGCAGCTGCGCACCGCAGACGACCCGAGGAGTCGCTGGTGGCGTTCGGGAACTCCTGGTTCTTGAGGATGTCCTTGACCGTGATCAGGCCGACCAGCTTCTTGTCGGCGTCGACGAGCGGCAGCTTCTCGATGCGGTGGCGCTGCAGGATGCTTCGCGCCTCATCGAGGGTGGTGCCGACCTTGCCGGTGACGAGGCCATCGCTCGTCATGAACTCGGTGACGGAACGGCGGTAGTCGGCGGGCTCGCAGAAGCGGGTGTCGCGGTTGGTGAGGATGCCCACCAGCCGCCCGGCGGGATCGGTGATCGGCACGCCGCTGATCTTGAACTGGTGCATCAGTTCTTCGGCGTCGGCGAGCGTCGCACTGGGTGGCAGGGTGATCGGGTCGTTGATCATGCCGCTCTGGCTGCGCTTCACCTTCTGCACCTCGGCGGCCTGATCCGCGATGGTCATGTTGCGATGGATGACGCCGATGCCTCCCTCGCGAGCGAGTGCAATGGCCATCCGGCCCTCTGTCACCTTGTCCATGGCGGCGCTCACGATCGGCACGCTGAGTGTGATGTCGGCCGCGAACACCGCCGAGGTGTCGACCGTGTCGGGCAGCACATCGCTGTACCCGGGGACGATGACCACATCGTCGAAGGTGAGGGCTTGGAAGCGGTCGAAGAGATCGTCGTTGATCATCAGGTGACTCCATTGGTGAGGGTGCGGGTGCAGAGAGTGCGCAGGGTGTCGACCAACAGCAGGTGTTCGACGGCGTGCATGCGCGAGCGGAGGTCTTCGAGTGTGTCGCCAGGCATGATCGGCACGGTGGCAGTAGCGAGGACCGGGCCTTCGTCGATGCCTTCGTCGGGAACGAGGTGCACCATCACGCCGGTGCTCACGCGGTCGTGCGTGGCGGCTTCCTCGTGGGCCCGCTCGATCGCATGCAGACCGGGGAGCTCGCCGGGCAGGGCAGGGTGGAGGTTGACGACCATGCCAGGGAACCACCCGAGGAAGTTCATCGTCAGCACCCGCATCCAGCCGGCGAGCACCACCCAGTCGGGGTCGAAACCGGTGACGATGTCGGCCAGCCGGGCGTCGTAGTCGGCGCGGGTCTCGCCGGGCCGGCGGCCGATGTGCACGGCAGGTAGGCCGGCGGTGTCGGCGCGGACGAGGGCGTGGGCCTGGCCATTGTCGCTGATCACTGCGACCACCTCGGCGGGCAACGTACCGGCCGCACAGGCATCGATGATTGCCTGGGCATTGGACCCGTTGCCGCTGGCGAGGATCACGAGGCGAGCTGACGACTCCATGATCCGACGCTACGCGTTCGGCGCCGGAACCTCCCGGTGCCTGAACGAAAAGTTCGTCGCCGTCGAGGTGTCGAGTCGCGCATCGCAGCGTCAGGCGATGAGGTGGACGGTTCGTCCCGGGCCATCAGTGGCGACGAGCGACCCGATCACCCAAGTCTCCTCCGGGATCATCGATTGCACGGGTGCCACGTCGGCGGCGGCGCACACGACGACCATGCCCACACCCATGTTCAGCGTTCGGTACAGCTCGTGGGTGTCCATGCCGACGGCGACTTCGCGCACGAGGCTGAACAGCGGCGGCACCGGCCACGAGCCGAGCTGGATACGCGCATCGACATCGTCGGGCAGTACTCGTGGAAGGTTCTCCGGCAAGCCGCCACCGGTGATGTGGGCAAGTGCCTTCACCTTTCCACTGTCGATCGCAGCGCCGAGGACGGGGAGGTAGTTTCGGTGCGATTTGAGCAGTGCCTCACCGAGCGTGCAGTCGAAGCCGGCAGGCACTGCATCCATCGGCAGCCAGTCGAACAGCTTGCGCAGCAGCGAATAGCCGTTGGTGTGGGGGCCGTTGGAGGCAACGCCGAGCAGCACGTCGCCCGCTAGCAGCCGTGCGTTGGGCAGCAGTTTGGCGCGGTCCACGGCGCCGACGAGCGTGCCGGCGATGTCGAAGGCACCGGGCGCATACACGCCCGGCATCTCTGCAGTCTCGCCACCGAGCAGTGCACAACCCGCGGCCTCGCAGGCCTCGGCCATCCCGGTGACCACTTCGGCCACCTGGTCGGCGTCCAGCTTGCTGCTCGCGATGTAGTCGAGGAAGAACAGCGGGCGCGCGCCCTGTACCAGGACGTCGTCGATGCAGTGGTTGACGATGTCGGCGCCGACGCCCCTGTACTTGCCCAGCCGAGCGGCGAGCTCCACCTTGGTGCCGACCCCGTCCGTGCTGGCCACGAGCAACGGCTCGTCCATCGCCTTGAGCACTGCGCCGCTGAACACGCCGCCGAAGCTGCCGACACCCTTGAGCACGGCCGCTCCATGGGTGCGTTCGACGGCGGCTTTCATCTGGTCGACGGCGCGGGTGCCCTCGTCGATGTCGACGCCTGCAGCGGCGTAGGATGTAAGGCCGGCGCCGATGGCCCGCCATCCGATGTCACGGCGAACCTGCATGCCATCGAACGAGATGGTGGACATGCGGCTGTATGCCTGCGAGCGGGCAACGGTGAGGGTCTCGCCGAGCCCGGTGACGGAGAGGACCCTGCCACCGGTGACCACGGCGCCGTCGGTACCGGCCCGGAACAGCAGTGCCTCCGCGGTATCGCCGCCGAAGTCGATGGCGGCGCCAGCGACCGGCGCCGCCGGGTAGCCGGGTGCCGCGGCGACCACGGTGCAGGCCGAGCCGGTGAACTCGATGTGGCGGTCGCCCAACTCGCCCCGGCAACAGGCGAGGGCGAGTTCGGCGAGATCGTCGGTCAGCAGCGGGAGGACCGTCTGGGCTTCCGGGTCGCCGAAGCGGCAGTTGTACTCCAACAGCTTCGGACCGTCCGGGGTGAGCATCAGGCCTGCGTAGAGCACGCCGATGTACGGCGCGCCCTCCTCCATCAGGAAGTCGATCACAGGCTGGAGGAAGGTGGCGGTCAACGCATCGGCGTCGTAGGGGATCGGGGCCGGCGCGTATGCGCCCATGCCGCCGGTGTTCGCGCCCGTGTCGCCTTCGCCGATCCGCTTGTGATCCTGCGCGATCGGCAGCGGCCGGGCGACGGTGCCGTCGCACAACGCCATCAGGCTGCACTCGGGCCCGGTGAGCCGTTCCTCCAACACGATCGGGCCCTGTTCGACCAGCTCGCGGATCGCTGCGATGGTCGCCGCCTCCAGGTCGGCGCCCTCGGGCACGATCACACCCTTACCGGCGGCCAGGCCGTCGAGCTTGATCACCACCGGCTTGCCGAACGCACGCCACCAGTCGAGTGCTTCCTCTGCGCTGGAGGACAGGTGATAGGCGGGAGACGGCAGGCCGAGCCGACCGGCGAGCATGCGGGTGAACCCCTTCGAGCTCTCCAGCTTCGCCAGCGAGGCGGTGGGCCCGAAACATGGAATGTGCAGTTCCGCGCAGCGGTCGGCGACGCCGGCGACGAGCGCGGCCTCCGGGCCGACGATCACCAGGTCGGCCGTCGGTTCGTCGGGCAGTGTCGTCGCGACGTCGACCTGGTGGCCGTGCCGCCGACAGGCCCACGCGATCGCCGCCTCGCGTCCGCCCGAACCGATCACGAGCACGTTCACAGGCCCGCTCCAAGGGCTTCGGCGAGTGGCTTCTGGGGCTTGATCGTCCCGGAGATGGAGACGGACGAGCCCCGGAAGCCGCTGTGGAACGAATCAGCCCCAGAAGCCCTGCACTCCCGCCGCGGGCTCGCTGCTGCCGGCCTCATGAGAGCACGCCTTCGAAGCTGAGCTTGGGCTGCGCTTCGTCGACCGGGATCGGGTAGCGGCCGGTGAAGCAGGCGTTGCAGTAGCCGCTCTCACTGCCACCCTGCGTGGGCTCGATCGCTCGCATCATGCCTTCCAGGGAGAGGAACGCGAGCGAGTCGGCTCCGATGTGCTGGCGCATCTCCTCGATGTGCAGCCGAGCCGCCATCAGGTCGCCGTCGTGGCCCATGTCGACGCCGAAGTGGCAGGCGTGGGTGATCGGCGGGCAGGTGATGCGCAGGTGGACCTCGGTGGCCCCGGCGTCACGAACGAGCTTCACCAACGGACCAGCGGTGGTGCCGCGTACGAGTGAGTCGTCGATCATCACCACGCGCTTACCCGCCAGGTTCTCGGTGAGCGCGTTGAACTTCAGCGCCACCCCGCGCTCGCGCAGATCCTGGGTGGGCTCGATGAACGTGCGGCCGATGTACCGGTTCTTGATCAGGCCGTCGTTGTGGGCGATGCCGCTCTGGCGGCTGTAGCCGATGGCTGCAGGGATCGAGCTGTCTGGCACCGGGATGACGACGTCGGCCTCGACGCCGGACTCGATGGCCAACTGCTCGCCGAGGCGTTGGCGAACGTGGTGCATGTTGTGACCGGCCCACACACTGTCGGGACGGCTGAAGTACACGAACTCGAAGGTGCAGCGTGCCGGCGCGGCGCTGGGGGTGAGTGCCTGGCGCCGCGTGATCTCTGCGCCGTGCAGCGTGACGATCTCGCCCGGTCGGACTTCGTCGATCTCGACGCAGCCGAGCGTGTTCAGTGCGCACGTCTCGCTCGCCACGGCGTAGCCCCCGTGCGGCAGCCGGCCGACCGACATCGGACGGAACCCCCAGGGGTCGCGCACGGCGATCACGCGGTCGTTGACCAGCATGACCAGGGAGTATGCGCCCTTCCATGCGGGAAGGGTGCGTTCGATGCGGTCCTCCCAGGTGCGCCCACCCGCTGCTGCGAGCATCAGCGTGAGCACCTCGGTGTCGCTGGTGGCGGTGAGCCCGAAACCCCTGGCGAGCAGCTCGTCGCGTAGCGCGGACGAGTTCACCAGGTTGCCGTTGTGAGCGACTGCCAGCGGGCCGTGCATGGTCTCCACCACGAACGGTTGGATGTTCTTCTGCGAGTTGCCACCCGTGGTGCTGTAACGGGTGTGGCCGATCGCGTGATACCCGCTGAGCTGGGCGATGGTGCTCGGGTTGAACACGTTAGCGACGAGTCCGCTGTCCTTGTGGTGCCGGACCCTGCTGCCGTCACTGACGGCGATGCCGGCGGCCTCCTGGCCGCGGTGCTGTAGTGCGAACAGCCCGAAAAACGCCAACTGCGCGATGCCTTCACCGTGCGGGGTGGAGACACCGAAGACGCCGCACTCCTCTTTCGGGCCATCGGTGTCGTGTGCGGAACGGATGTGGACGGGGGTTTCAGGAAACATGCTGCAGGTGCTCCAGAATGCGAGGGCCGACGGGGTAGGCGCCAGGCTGGAAGGTGGTACCGGTGAGTCGTTCGTAGGCGTCGATGTAGCGGGCGCTGGTCTGGCTCCACACCTCGGCGGGCAGGGTGGGTGGCGTGCCGTCGCCGCGGTAGCCGGTGGCCAGCAACGCGCGGCGGACCACTTCCTTGTCGAGGCTCTCCGGCTCCTCGCCGGCGGCGAGCCGCGCCTCGTAGGAGTCGGCGACCCAGTAGCGCGAGGAATCGGGTGTGTGCATCTCGTCGATCAGCATCAGTTCGTCGGCGTCGTCCAGCCCGAACTCGTACTTCGTATCGGCGAGGATCAGGCCGGCGCGTGCGGCGACTGCCTGGCCGCGGGCGAACAGCTGTAGCGCCGCCTCGACGGTGGCGCCCCACAGCGCGGGTTCGACGAGGTTGCGCTCGATGACCTCAGCGACGGTGATCGGCTCATCGTGGGCACCGTGCTCGGCCTTGGTCGTCGGCGTCACCAAGGCGTAGGGCAGCGCTGTGTTCTTGCGCAGGCCATCGGGGAACGGGTGGCCGTAGATCGTGCGTGCGCCGTCGGCGTACTGCTGCCACAGCGAGGTGGAGGTGACACCGGTGATGTACCCGCGCACGACGACTTCGACGGGCAACGGCCGCGCGTTGCGTGCGACGAGGAGATTCGGGTCGGGCACCGACAGCACGTGGTTGGGCACGATGTCGGCAGTTTCCGCGAACCACCAGGCAGCGAGCTGGTTGAGTACCTGGCCCTTGTAGGGAACGCCTTCGATGACGCGGTCGAACGCGCTCAGCCGGTCCGTGGTGACGAACAGGCGGCGACCACCCGAGCCGTGTGTGGGGAGCGCGTAGCTGACGCGCACCTTGCCCTCGCGCCGATCCGGTAGCGGCAGGTCGACGTTCATGAAGGGCTGCATCACAGATTCCCTGCGTAGCGAACACCCTGCTGGAACAACGCCAGGCCGAGCCCGGCGCCGGTGCCGCGACCGTGGCGCGGGTGCTGGCGGCCGATGACGTGGTTCTCCGGGTGCGGCATCAGGCCGAGCACGACGCCGGTGTCATCGCAGACGCCGGCGATGTCGGCCACCGAGCCGTTCGGGTTGCCCCCTGAGTACGTCAGTGCCACCTGACCGCTTGCCGCCAGCGCAGCCGCATCCGGGTGCACGTAGCGGCCCTCGCCGTGCGCGATGGGGCATTCGATCGGCTGCAGGTCGCGGGTCCAGATGCTCTTGCTCGCAGGTGCCTCGAGCCGGACCCACTCGCACTGGAAGTGGCCGCTGGCATTATGGCCGAGAGCGCCCGGCAGCAGGCCGGCGCTGGTGAGCACCTGGAACCCGTTACAGATGCCGATCACGGGCCTGCCCGAGGCTACGAAGCCGGGTAGCAGGTCGCCCAACCGATGAGTCACAGCGAGCGACCACATCCGGCCAGCACCGAGCGCATCTGCGTAACTGAACCCACCCGCGAGCACCAGCAACTGGGTGTCGCGCAGCAACGAGGTTGGGTTCTCCAACAGTTCCTCGAGCAGGGTGATCTGCGGGTCGGCGCCCGCGAGCTCGAGTGCGAACGCGACGTCGCGATCGCGATTGGTGCCTGGCGCGGCCAACACCATCGCTGGGGGGCGGCTCATCGGGCGCCCCCCATGAACGCGTCGCGCAGCGAATCGAGCCGAACCAGATCGCGCCCCAACTGCAGCGCCTTCGCGTGCGTCACCTCGCCGAGCACGACCGCCGGTTCGCCGAGTCCGTCGAGGAACCACGCGAGGTCGTCGGGCGCTACTTCGCACACGAACCGTCCGGTGCTCTCGCTGAACAACGCAGTCGTGAGATCGTCGTGCGGAAACGTGTCGATGGTTGCCCCCAGGTTGCCGCTCATGCACATCTCTGAGATGGCGACGGCCAGACCGCCCTCGCTGAGGTCGTGGCACGCGCGGACGCGGCCGGTGCGCAACAGGCGATGCAACGCTCGATAGCGAGCGGGCGCATCGGGGTCGGGTGCCGGCACCGGGCTGAAGGCGGCGGCTTCGATGCCATCGATCATCGTGAAGTGGCTGCCGCCGAACTCCGCCGAGGTTCGCCCGACGAGCACCAGCACATCACCGGCAAGCTTCAGGTCGGGGGTGACCGCCAGATCGGCGTTCGGATGGTGAGCGATCGCGGTGATCACCAGCGTGGGTGGCACTGCGTGGCGAGCGCCATCGCTGCCGAGGTACTCGTTGTTCAACGAGTCCTTGCCGCTGACGAACGGGGCGCGGAATGCGGTTGCCGCATCGCAGCAGCCCTGGACTGCGGCCACGAGTTCGCCGAGGGTGGAGGCGCGCCGCGGGTCGCCCCAACTGAAGTTGTCGAGCAGCGCCACCGAGTTGGGGTCGGCGCCGACGGCGACGACGTTGCGGATGGCTTCGTCGACCACCGCGTGGGCCATGCGCTCAGGGTCGGTGACGCCGTACCACGGGTTGACCCCGATGCCGATCGCGATGCCATGGCTGTCCGTCGGTTCGGCAAGCACCACACCATCGGCGTGCCCATCGTGACCCTCACCGATCAGCGGGCGGACCACCGTCGCGCCACGGATCTCGTGGTCGTAACGGCGGATGATGTGTTCCTTGGACGCGATGTTCGGGTGAGCGAGCAGGGCCAACAGCATCGCCGTCGGGTTGTCGCACCGAGGGGCGACGGCCGGCGTTCGGCCGGGGGTGGGCAGGACTGCGGTCATCGATCGTTGCGGTCGACCGTCGTGGAGGAAGTGGGTGTCGAGTTCGAGCACGGTGAGATCGCCGCTGCGAACGCGCAACACGCCATCGCCGGTGAAGGTGCCGAGCGAGACGGCCTCCACCCCGTGGCGAGCGCAGACAGCGAGCATCGCGGGCCACTGATCGGGGGCGACGGCGAACACCATCCGCTCCTGGGCCTCGCTGAGCCACACCTCCCACGGGTGCAGACCCGGGTACTTCAGCGGGGTCAGCGCGACGTCCACGTCGGCGCCCACGCCCTCGGCCATCTCGCCGATGGCGCTGCTCAACCCGCCTGCGCCGCAGTCGGTGACGGCGTTGTAGAGGCCGATGCAGCCGCGCATCACGTCGATCACCAGCTTCTCGGTGATCGGGTCACCGATCTGCACGCTCGCGCCCGCGACGTCGCCGGTGGTGGCATCCATCGTGGCGCTGCTGAAGGTGGCGCCGCGAAGGCCGTCACGACCTGTGCGCCCGCCCATGGTGACGACGAGATCGCCGGGCTGCGGCCCGGGCAGTACCCACTCGCCGTCGCGGGCAACGCCGATGCATCCCGCGTACACGAGTGGGTTGGCAAGGTACCCGGGGTCGTAGAGGACGGCGCCTGCCACCGTCGGGAGGCCGATCTTGTTGCCGTAGTCGGCGACACCCGCGACGACGCCGCTCTGGATCAGGCGTGGGTGCAGCACACCATCGGGCAGCTGATCGGCGGGGAAGTCGGTCGGGCCGAAGCAGAGGATGTCGGTGATCGCGATCGGATGGTGCGCTGCGCCCATCACATCTCGGATCACGCCACCGACACCGGTGTTCGATCCACCGAACGGCTCGATCGCCGATGGGTGGTTGTGCGTCTCGGCCTTCACGGCGATCGTCACGCCGGGCACGTAGGAGAGGATGCCGGCGTTGCCCACGAACGAGCTCCGCACGAACGGCGCGTCGATCGCGTCGGTGCAGCCACGGAGCTGCTTCATCAGCGGGATGACGTCGCTTCCGGCGCCGGGCCCGCTCTCGAGCGTGATGCGAGCGCGGAACGTCTTGTGCGCGCAGTGCTCGCTCCAGGTTTGGGCCAGTGTCTCCAACTCGACGTCGGTGGGCTCGCGCCCGACCCCGCGGAAGTGCTCCGCGATCGCATGGAGCTCGGCCAGATCGAGCGAGAGCCCGCGCTCCTTGTTGAGGGCCTGCAACGCAACATCGTCGAGGCCGGTGACCGGAACGTGTTCGACGCTGTGCCCGGCCTGCGCGTGCGAGTCGATGAACGATGCGTCCAACGGGGCCATCGCCCATCGCTCGATCACCTGGTTGGCCAGCATGCGGCGGGCGAGCGTGGTGACCACCTCATCGGTGATCTCCGGGCCGTCGATGTCGAAGTGCCGGCCGGTGGCCACCTCGAGGTCAGGGAGGCCGACGGTGCGCGCTGCCAGGGCCACGGCAGTCGCGACCGGATCTGTGACGCCGGGGAGCAGCTCGGTCTCGACGCCGCTGGTCGGTGACTCCCAGGTTGCGGTCTGCAGCAGCGCATCGACCAGCACGTGCTCCATCGCCTTCCGGTCGGCGGTCGACAGATCCTCGGCGAACCACACCACGTCGGCGACAGCGATGGCCGTCACGTGCGTGAGGCCGAGCGCATGCGCATCGGCGAGGAGGCCTGCGGATCGCGGGTCGGGGTCGATCGTGCGAATGGTGAGACGCGCTCCGATAGCCACCGCGATGAAGCTAGACGAGACGCGCGGGCGGTCCGACGGGGTGCGGACGAAAAGTAAGCAGGATGACGGCCGGCCCGTGGCCGACAGCGTGTCGCGTTGCGTCTGTCAGGAGATCGTCCAATGGCGCGATCCTGCCCGAGCTGAACCGGACGGGTAGCGTCGACGTTCGTGACCCGTCTCGTTCTTGTTCGCCATGGTGAGTCGATCGTCACCGTCAACCGTGTGATCGGTGGTCCGCGCACATGCACAGGCCTTTCCCCACTCGGGCGTGAGCAGGCGCGTCGGCTCTGTGATCGGTGGACGGCCAACACAGAGTTCGAGGCCGACGTGTTGCTGTCCAGCCAGTATCCGCGGGCGATCGAGACTGCCGAGATCTTGGCGCCGGCGCTGCACGGCCTGACGGTGGTCCGTGATGATGGGTTCGGAGAGCATGACCCCGGCCCGGAGTGCGATGGCCTCACCTACAAGGAGTACATGGAGCGCTACGACATCGGCCCGGATGCGTGGGACAGCGGCGATCCGTTCGCCACCACGTTCCCCGGAGGCGAGACAGTTGCCGCTTTCCAGTTCCGCGTCGGCTCGGCGGTGCGCCGCACCGTCGACATGTACGCGGGCAAGACCATCGTCATCGCCTGCCACGGCGGGGTGGTCGATGCTGTGTTGCGGCTGGCGCTGAAGGCACCGAGCATGGGCGCCTTCCAGATCCACACGCTCAACACCTCCGTCACCGAACTCCTGGTCGTCAAGCCGAACATGTGGCGCCTGATCCGCTACAACGACACGGCCCACCTGGCCGGTTTGCCGGCCAGCACGAACCCGCCGTACGTCGAAGGGTCCTGACTGCCGGTGGCCGGTCGCGTCGACGTCGTCGTGGTGGGCGCCGGCTCTGCCGGGTCGGTGATCGCTGCGCGCTTGAGCGAACGGCCGAATCGCTCGGTGCTGCTGTTGGAGGCCGGCCCGGCGCATGACAGTGCCGCCACGCCGTCGTCGATCAGTGGGCCTTCGTTCCTGGCCGCCATGGCCGAGCCGGGGCGCGTGTGGCCTGATCTGATGGCCACTCGCACTGCAGTGCAGGGTCCGAGGCCGTACATCCGTGGCCGAGGTGCCGGCGGGTCGTCGTCGGTGAACGCGATGGTGGGGCTGCCAGGCGAGCCAGGCGATTACGACGAGTGGGAGCGTGACTACGGCTGTGCCGGCTGGGGGTGGGCCTCGGTCGGGTCGTGGTTTGCACGCCTGCCGATTCCCTTGCGCGCCGCCACACCGATCGAGACCGGCCAGGTGGCGAGGGCGTTGCTGCGGGCCGAGCAGACCGCCGAGGCGGCGATGCTCACCCGTTCCGCCGATGGTCGCCGGGCGTCGGTGAACGACGTCTATCTCGAAGCTGCCCGCGACCGGCCGAACCTGCGCATCGTCGGCGACGTGTTGGTGGATCGTGTGCTCCACGACGGCATTCGTGCTGGCGGCGTCCGTCTCGCTGATGGCACCGAGATCGAGGCGGGTGCGGTCATCGTCTGCGCCGGAGCGATCCACTCGCCGGCGATCCTGCTGCGCAGCAACGTGCATCGTGCGGGCCTCGGGCTGGGACTGCAAGATCATCCCTCCTTCCCGCTGGCACTACGACTGATCGAGCCGGTGCTCGATCCGTCGCAGCGGTTGGCGGTGTCCGCGCTCCTGCGGGCCACCCACCGCGATCATCACGACATGCAGGTGTTGGCGATGGACGTGCTCGATCCGGCCCTTCCCGACCTTGCGCTGTTGATGGGCGCGGCGATGCGGGTGAAGTCGCGTGGTTCCGTGCGACTTGCCTCGCTCGACCCGACCGTGGATCCGATCGTGGACTTCGCGATGCTCACCGACGATCGAGACATGGAGCTGCTGCGCGCTGCGGCAGCGCTCACCGAGCGTCTCGCGCTGAGTGCGCCGATGCAGGCGATCGCTACTCCGGAGGTGTACGACCTGTCGGACGAAGCGCTGCGTGTGGCGGTCGGCGACTACGTGCACGCAGTCGGTACCTGCCGGATGGGCGCCACCGACGACCCTCTGGCGGTCGTCGATGCGGGCTGCCGGGTGATCGGCTACGACGGTCTGATGGTCTGCGATGCCTCCGTGATGCCGACGGTGCCACGTGCGAACACTCACCTGCCGACGGTGATGATCGCCGAGCGTGTGGCCGCGATGTTGACGGCCGCCGAGTAGGGACCGGGCTGCCCGGCTCCATGCGAAGGCTGCAGCTAACGGGCGTGTTCGGTGAGGGGGAAGATGGTTGGCCAGCTCGCTGCATCGGTGAGCAGTTCGTCGCGCTCGGCTGGTGAGAGGGGCTGGTACTCGGCGGCGGCTGCGAGTTGCAGGGGAAGCACGTTGACGTCGCCGGTGGTGCAGAACGCGTGCACGCCCGGCGTGCCGAGTGTGAAGCGCACGCCACGTGACAGCAGTGCGGCGTCGGTGAACGGCTCGTACCACGTGGTCGATGACTTCTCCCGGTCGCCCCATGGGCGGTGCGCGCCGGCCTTGATGGCCATCACTGCGAGATCGCGGCGGGCGGCTTCGTCGAGGAGTGCGGCGAGGTCGGCGGCGTACTGCGGATTGGCCAACGCGCCGGGGTAGACGGGCAGCATCACCGAATCGAGGTCGTAGCGGCGCACGGCCTCCAGCTGGGCCGCCGGGGTGCCGAAGTCGTGGCCGGTGATGCCGACGAAGCGGGTGAGCCCCTCGTCGCGTGCCTTGAGGATGGCTTCGATGGCGGGGCCACGCCGATCCAGCTCGGCGAGGTCCGTGACACCGTGCGCCTGATAGAGGTCGAACGAGTCGCAACCCAGTCGCTGCAGCGAAGTCTCCAGTTGGGCGCGCAGGCCATCGGGGCTGGTGCGGTTCGACTTCTCGCCGATGAACAGGCGGTCGCGCACGGCCGGCACGAGTGGCCCGACCACCAGTTCGGCGTGGCCGTAAGACGGGGCGATGTCGAGGTGGTTGACACCGGCATCGAGAGCCATCTGGAAGGCGTGCTCGGTGGCCTCCGGCGTGGAACCCCAAAATGCCGCCGCGCCCAGGATGGCGAGTGACGATTCGTGGCCGGTGCGGCCGAGGCGACGAGTAGGGAGCGGGTTCATGAGGACACTGTATGCCGCTGTCGCCGCGTCACGCGGCCGCACCCGGCCGGCGTGATAGGAACGCGACATGCCGTACGACAAGGGCCTCCACGAACTCGGCGACGCGTGTTTCGCCTACCTCCAACCCGACGGCAGCTGGGGGTGGAGCAACGCCGGTCTTGTCGTCGGCTATGGGGCATCACTGCTGGTCGACACCCTGTTCGACCTGCACCTCACGCGCGAGATGTTGGCCACGATGACGCCGCACACGGCTACCGCTCCGATCGCCACTCTGCTCAACACCCATGCCAACGGCGACCACTGCTACGGCAACCAACTGGTCACGGCAGCGGAGATCATCGCCAGCGAGGCGACTGCCCACGAGATGGCCGAAGTGCCGCCGGCGATGTTGCACGCGCTGAACACTGCGCCCGGCGAGGTTGGCGCACTCTTCCGTCACTTCTTCGGGGCGTTCGACTTCGACGGCATCGACGTGGCCATGCCCACCCGCACGTTTCACGGTCGGCTCGATGTGGAAGTCGGTGGGCGCGCAGTCGAGTTGATCGAGGTCGGTCCTGCCCACACCCGCGGGGACACGATCGTGTACGTGCCCGACGCGAAGACGGTCTACACGGGTGACATCCTGTTCATCGGCGGCACGCCGATCGTGTGGGCCGGGCCGCTCTCCAACTGGGTGGCGGCGTGCGACCTGTTGTTGGGGATGGACATCGAGACCGTCGTACCCGGTCACGGGCCTCTCACCGACAAGGCCGGCGTGGCGTCCGTACGCGACTACCTCGCGTTCGTCGACGAGGCCGCGACAGGGCGGCACGCGGCCGGTCTCGATGCGTGGGACGCCGCCCGCGAGATCGCTCAGGAGATCGGCGCGCGCGAGGAGTTTCGTGGGTGGAGCGAGTTCGGTCGCATCGCCGTGAACGTCGACACGGCGTATCGATCGCTCGACCCGGCGTACGTCGCCCCGAACGTGGTCGAGCAGTTCCGGCGGATGGCCGAGTTGGAAGGCTTCACCGCCGCATGACGGGGGGCGGCCCGGTCACGACGCCGATGGGTCGTAGCGCTCCACGGCCTTGAACTTCGACGGCCCTTTCGGGGGCCCACCGCTGCGCTCGCGGACGCTCTTGCGCACTGCGAAGACCCAGCCGACTGCCACGCAGATGGTGAAGATGAACCACTGGATCGTGTAACTGAGGTGGGGGCCTTCGCTGAGATTCGGGAAGGCCACCGGGCTGACGGCGGACGGCTCTGCGGGCGTGGACTGCAGCAGATCGAGAAACATCGGCGCGATCGGTTGATCGAACTGCTGCGCCAAGGCAGCGAGATCGACGCGCCGGATCTCGGTGAGCTCGGCCGACCCGTCGTCGCGTGGTTGGCCGGTGCGCGCTGTCTGGCCGGCCTTCAACCGGGCGAGCACCGCGACTTCGCCGGTGGGCGGTGCAGGTACTGCGCTGCCGGTGGGCACGAAGCCGCGGTTGACCAGCACCAGCGAACCATCGGAGAGCTGGAATGCGTTGACCACGTTGCGCCCGGTGGTGCTGTCCTGAGTGACGTTGACCATCTCGAACTGAGGGCTCGGCAGGTAGCTGCCGATGGCTTCCACCCGTCGAAAGATGAGGTCGTTCGGCTCGCCGGTGAGCAGCTCGGCGGTCAACGGCACCGGCTCGGCTGCATCGTGCGCCGTTACCCGATCGTTGAACGTCTGCTTCTCGTCGAGCCGACCGAGTTGCCAGAGCCCGAGGTTGACCATCGCCACGATCGCAGCGAGGCACAGCAGGTGAAAGCCGATCCACTTCGGCTTGAACAGGAAGGAGTACATGTGCCGCCGACGGTAGCGGCGGAGCACGGCTCTTGCGTCGTCAGCCCACCCGCTCGAACCAGAAGTCATCGAGGTCGTCGCCTTGGCCGACCCCTGGAGAGTCCATCACGTCACGCGCGTGACCGGGGGCCCTGGTGAGGTCAGGTGCGATCCCACACCATCGAGCCGGGCTGTGCCGGATCGAGGAGGAGGCTGGTCGGGGATTGCCGGTCGATGTGCCCGATCAGCCCTTTGTAGACCCCGAACCCGCACAGCTCGCGCAGCTCCGGGGAGAAGCCGCGGACCGTGTCGAGCGGGATGCCCAGTTGCTGGTTCTCCTGTTGGCGGATGAACCCTGCGCAGTAGTTCATCGCGATGCCGCGTCGGCGTTCGTCCGTCATGTTGGCTCCGCCGCCGTGCCAGAATCCGCCGTCCCACACGAGAATGCTCCCGAGCTGCATCTCGGCGGCGACGCTGTCGTAGTGCTGTCCGTACGTGGGGGAGTGGTCGGCGAGATGGCTGCCGGGGATGATGCGGGTGGCGCCGTTGGCCTCCGTGAAGTCGGTGATCGCCCACATGCTGTTGGCGGTGACGGCCCGGTGCGGCTTGGGGATCGGGATCACCTGGTCGTCGGCGTGGATCGGCTGAGCGGTCTCGCCAGGGTGGATGGTGATCGCGGAGATGCTGCTGATCAGGCAGCCGGTGCCCACCAGGTGGTGCATCAGCGGCAGGACCACGGGGTGCACTGGGATCTGTGCGTAGAGGTCGTCGAGCGCGAGCAGGTTGTAGACGCGGGTCGTGGCGTGGCCTTCGAAGCCGTTGCCGCCGAAGCCGATGCCGAGCTCTTGTTCGAGTCGGTCGATGTCGGCATCGATGGCGCGGGCGAACTCGACATCGAACGCACCGCGCACGATCGTGTAGCCGTCGTGGTCCAACCGTTCGATGTGTGCGGCCAGTTCGTCGCTCATGTCGCCCACTGTGCCAGACCTCGCACGGCACGGCTACGGTCGTGCGCGATGGCACCTGAACTGATCACCTCCGATTGGCTCAGCGGCGCGCTGGGCGGCGACGTCACGATCACAGGGGATCGCCGCATCGGTGACGGTCTGGTGGGCATGAACATCCGCTACGAACTGGCGGTGGGTGCAGCGAGTGGCCTGCCGAGCTCGATCATCGCCAAGCTGCCTTCACCGGACCCCACCAGCCGGGCGACGGGTGTGGGGTTGCGCAACTACGAGCGTGAAGTGAAGTTCTATGCCGAGATCGCCCCGACCGTCGACATCCGTGTCGCCCGCTGCTTCCACGGCGAGTGGAACGAGGCCGATGGTGATTTCGTGCTCTTGCTGGAGGACCTGTCACCGGCGGAGCAGGGGAACCAGATCACCGGCTGCAGTGCCGAGCTCGCCGGCCGCTCGGTGATCGAGCTCGCCAGGCTCCACGGCCCGCGCTGGGCCGATCCTGCTTTGGCGGACATCGAGTTCCTGCAGCGCCGCGGTGCCGATGACGCCCAGGGGCTGCAGATGCTGTGGACGATGTTCCTTCCCGGCTTCTTCGCCACCTACTCGAAGTACCTCGATGCCGAAGGGGTGGCGCTGATCGAGCGTTTCGGCGCCCGCATCCCTGCCTGGATCGGAGGGCGCACCCTGCCCGACACGGTCACCCACGGCGATTATCGGCTCGACAACTTGATGTTCGCGTCGGCTGCCGGCGGGTACCCGATCGCAACGGTGGACTGGCAGACGCCCGGCCACGGCAGCCCGAGTGGCGATGTCAGCTACTTCCTGGGCGCTGGTCCGCTGCCCGAGGTCCGTCGCGAGATCGAGCGCGGCCTGGTCGATCAGTACTGCGGCGCGTTGGCCGTGTACGGCATCGACGTCGACGGTGGCGAGGTGTGGCGCCAGGTGTGCCGCGATGCGTACGCCGGCATCATCATGTCGGTGGTCGCCTCACAGATCGTCGGTGGCAGCGACCGCAGCGAAGCGATGTTCGCCGCGATGGCAGTGCGTCACACGCAACACGCCCTCGACGTCGGCGCCGAAGCCCTGATCTGACCGGCAGCCCGACCCCGCTCCGGCGCAAGTCGGCGCTGAGATGTCGTTCTACGACACCTCAGCGCCGAATTGGGGATTGGTGCGCAGGGAGCGTCGGGCAATCAGGAAGGCTTGAGGAGTGGACTCGTGCGCGCCAACTGGGTCGCGAGACGCGCGCGTGTGAACGAGCAACCCTGCCTCGCCGAGCTGCACCGCAACCTCGTCGGGGTCGTGGCGATAGCTACTCAGTGAGACTTCGATCCCCTGTACCGAGTCGCGATGCAAGCCCTCGCCGTGACCGGCTTGGAACGCGATCAGGAGTGACGCGCCGGGCGCCAGCACTCGGCCGAGCTCGCGGAACGCATCGGCGAGACCGGCAGGCGGTGTATGGATGATCGAGTACCAGCAGGCAGCGCCGGCCAAAGAGCTGTCGGCGACTGGGATCTCCGTGAGGTGGCCGATCTCGAAGCGGAGCGTCGGATGCGCGGTCTCGGCAACGGCGAGCATCCCAGCGGAGGGATCGACGCCGAGTACGTGGACGCCCCGAGCGGTCAGAAAAGCTGCGACACGCCCTGGCCCGCAACCGATGTCGGCGATCAGACCGCCGCTCGGCGCGACGAGTTCCACGAATGCCTCGAGCAGCGCCCGGTCCAGCGGGGCTTCGATCTCGGCCGTGATCTCGGTGCCGATCGCTGCGGCGTACAGAACAGCGGTGGCGTCGTAGGCCGCAATGGTCGCACCGAGAGGGGAGCGGTCGTCCACCCGCATGACCGTAGCCGCGAGCGCCCTGCCGTGGCGCGGGATTGGGCATCCATCGGCACGGTAGCGTGCGCGGTATGGAGCTGCCCGACTTCCACATCCCGCATGCGGAGAAGATCGAGTGGATGATCGAGACGCATGGCTGGGCGATGGAGCCGGTTGCCGCCCGCACCGACGTCGACCCACCGTTCGCCGGGTATGTGTACACGATCGGTTATCCCGAGGCGTTCGGCTTCCCTGAGGTGGTGATCTTCGGCCTCACGCCGTCGGCCGCCCGCGGGCTGTTCGACATGATCGCCGACATGCTGCGCGGCGGCACCGAGATCCCGCTCGGCGTGGAGCTGATGGGCCTGTTCGACAACGAGTTGCGCACCGTGTTCGCACCGCTCGCCAGCGACACGGTCGCTGCCTTGCTCGGCACCGCAGTGGCCTGGCGCAAGGGGGCGCCGTTCCAGGCCGTGCAGCTGCTGTGGCCCGACCGCAACGGCTTTCTGCCGACCGAGGCCGGGTTCGATCGCCGCATGGTGTTGGCGCAGCCGGTCGTAGGCTCTGTGGGGTGAGTGTCGCCGAGTTGCCGTTGCTGATCTTCGACGGTGACTGTGCGTTCTGCTCGTCATCGGTTCGCTTCGGGCAACGCTGGATCAAGCGGATGCCGGCTGCTCAGCCGTACCAGTTCCTCGAGCTCGCCGAGTTCGGCCTCACTGCAGAACAGTGCAACGTGGCCGTGCAGTTCGTGGAAGCGAATCGCACCGTGTACTCGGCCCACGATGCGGTCAGCATGCTGCTGCGGGCTTCCGGGCGTGGCTGGTGGGTGCTCGGTTCGCTGATGCGGGTGCCCGGCATCCACTGGCTCAGTGGCGTCGTCTACCGGTGGGTGGCCCGCAATCGCCACCGTCTTCCGGGCGGCACCGCCGCCTGTGCAATCCCGCGCCGCTGACGCTGAGCGCGCGGATCAGCCGACGATGACTCGTAGTTCGTTCAGCTCGGCGGCCAGTTCGTCGAGTGCCTCCGGGTCGTTGCCCTGTAGACGAATCCGGCGAGCGCACGAGAACCCGGCCAGCTTGACCAGCGCCGTCCACTCCAGGTCCGGGCGGTCGAGCGCGACCCGCAGCGCCGCCGTCAGCGCGCCCACAGGATCGGCGTCGTAGCAGCCGAGCAGTGACTCGACGTCGGCCTTCGTCAACCGGCTCACACCGGCCGTTCTTCCATCGCCCACGGCGCACCGTGCTCGTCGAGCAGCGCGAGGAACGGATCGGCGGAGAACGCCTCGGGCCCTTTGACCCCCGCACCCTTCCACTCGCCCGTGGCCAGCATCTCGAGCGCTACGACGGGGTGGACGGCCGTTTGCCACACGACCGCCTGATGCCCGTACTCGCGCATCGTCCACTCGTTGTCGACCACTTGGTACAGGTAGGTGCGGCGCGGCTTGCCGTTGACGCCCAGGCCTGTCACCAGCGAGCCGGCGCATGTGCGGCCGCGCATGCGGTCGCCCAGTTCGGCGGGGTTCGGCAAGGTGGCGGAGACGACGTCGCGCGGCGACACCTCGACGCCGCGCACGGTCACCGGGCGAGTGCTGTCGAGGCCCAACTTGTGCAGGGTGCGCAGTACGTCGATGAACTCGTCGCCGAGGCCGTACTTGAACGTCACCCGGCCCACGTCGAGCCAGCGTGGCATCAGGATGACTTCCTCGTGTTCGACGTTCACGCAGCCGAGCGCACCGATGCCTTCCGGGAACACGAAGGTCTCGGGCTCGCTGAACGGGGAGGTGGTGAACCAGCCGCGGTCGCGTTCGTAGATGATCGGCGGGTTGAGGCACTCCTCGATGGTCGTCCAGATGCTGAACGTGGGGGCGAAATCGAAGCCTTCGATCACCAGATCGGCGCCATCGCGCACGCCGATCTCGTCGATGCGGCTGAACAGGTGGTCCGCGGCGTAGCGGGCGACGACGTCGCTGAAGCCCGGCTCGACACCCATCGCGACGAGCGCCAGCAGCCCACGTTCCTCCCACTGGTCTGCCACTGCGAACTGGGCATCGCCCAGCTTCACGCCGCACGTGTTGTACGGGTCGGCGGGATGCGGGGTGGACATGTGCATCGCCATGTCGAGGTAGTTGCAGCCGGCTTCGAACGCGGCATCGAAGATCGGTGGGTTGAACCGCGGGTCGCACGCGTTGACGATCACATCGGCGCGCACCGAGCGGGCGAGTTCCACCAGATCGAGCCTGTCAGATGCATCCACGCGAGTGCCGACCACGTGCGGTGACCCCACGCGAGCGGCTGCCCGCGAGGCACGGCAGAGATCTACGTCGGCGACAACGATGTGCTCGAACACCTGCCTGCGAGCCGCAATCGACACGATGGATGAGCCCACGCCGCCGGCGCCCACGACGAGTAATCGCATGACCCGACCATAGCCCCGAGGCTCGCCCGGCGCGGGTAGCGCAATGGCGCCGCGCTGGAGGTCAGTACGCGAACGCTCGCCGTTGCGCATGGGGGCCGGCGAGCGCCGCGATCCGCAATGCGAGGTACGGGCTGAAGTTGCCGCGGTAGCGGATCTGCAACTCGGGCAGCATCCAGTCCTGGCCCGTGACCTTGCCACGGCAGATCACACTGCCGCATGCGCATTCGAACTCGTCGTACTCGCTGCCGTCGCTGGTGGCGTAGTCGTAGGTGAGCTCTTCGCCGACCTCGATGTCGCGCATCGCGACCACGACGGTGCTACCGCTCATCACACCGTTGGGATCACAGGAGTGGTTGATGAAGTCGGCCGGCTCGGGCTCGGGCGCGCCGGCAAGGAACAACGCGTCGGTGATCTGGATGCTGCGCGATTGTTGGCCGGCGGGCAGCAGGTCGAACTCGTCGCGCGTCATCGCGCGGCCGCCGAATGCGACCAGTACTTCACCCGGGGCGATCGGTTCGACCGCGATCGAACCCCGGCCGGCAGCGCCGACGGCAACAGGGCGAGCCTTCGGAGTCAGGTAGCTCACGCTCATAGGCGTACAAGCCTGCCGGGCGCGCGGTCCGCCGTCTACTCGCTGATGGGTCAGCCGACCTGATCAGTCTGTCAGTCAGCCTGATCAGCTCATCAGCCGCCGCCGAGCAGTATCGTGCGCGTGATGAGCGGGCAGGCGTTGCGAGCACGGTTGGCGGGCGGCGATTCGGTGCTGATGCCTGGCGTGTGGGACGCACTGACGGCGCGACTCGCGGAACAGGCCGGTTTCTCCACCGCCTTCCTCAGCGGCTACTGCGTGAGCGGCACGCTGCTCGGCCTGCCCGACTTCGGCTATCTGACGCAGACCGAGATGGCCGAGGTCGCCCGGCGGGTGTGCGCCGCCAACCCAGGACTCGATGTGGTCGTTGATGCCGACACGGGGTACGGCAATCCGCTGAACACGATCCGGACGGTCGAACTGTGGCGGCAGGCGGGCGCATCCGGCATCTTCCTCGAAGACCAGGTGTGGCCGAAGCGGTGCGGTCACATGATGGGCAAGCAGGTGATTGATCGCGCGGATTGGTTGGCGAAGCTGCGTGCAGCCGTGGCTCATGCTGGTGGATTGCACGTCACCGCCCGAACCGATGCGCGGGCTGCGATCGGCCTCGCCGAGGCGATCGAGCGAGCGAAGATGGCCCGCGACACGGGCGTTGATGCACTCTTCGTCGAGGCGCCGGAGACGATCGACGAACTGCAGCAGGTGGCGGCCGCTCTTCCAGGCATCACACTCGTCGCGAACATGGTCGAGACCGGCCGCACGCCGCTGCTCACGCCGGCGGAACTCGCGGAGCTGGGCTTCACGCTGATCGTCTCGCCGCTCTCGGGCCTGTTCTCGATGGTGCTGGCGGTGCAGCAGTCGTTCGCCGTGTTGCGCGAGGAGGGCTCGTTGCGTGGCCATCTCGATCGGTTGGTCGACTTCGAGGCGTTCGGCCGCGTCGTCGATCTCGATGGCCACTACGAACAGGACGCTCAGTTTCGCGACTGAGCCCGGCCGATCGATTGTCCGTGGCGGCGCAGCGAATCGTTGCTAACGTGCTCAGCGACATGCATCACGAGTGAGCACCTGGCAACAGGTGTTCCGGCAACCGGGGAGGAAGCCCCACGGTGCCTTCCCGCCTCGGCGGGGATGTGGTTCGGCACTCGCCGGGCAACGAAGCTTCCCACTCTGGCGCTGTCGGCGAACCCGCACCACGACGCACCCGAGGAGGGAACCTGATGGCCACACGACCACACCCTGCGACGGGTGCGTGGATGCCCGGCGACCCTGCGGGCGCCCGCAAGTTCTACGAGTTCGCGGCCGACCGGCCGTTCGCGCTCGACGGCGGTGTGACCATGCACGGTGTCACCCTGGCCTACGAGACGTGGGGCCGGCTCGACGCGGATGGTGGCAATGCCGTGCTGCTGTGCCACGCATGGACGGGCGACAGCCATGCGTGCGAGGCCGCCGGGCCCGGCCATCCGGCACCTGGATGGTGGGAGGGCATCGTCGGCCCTGGGCTGGCGATCGACACCGAGCGCTGGTTCGTGGTGTGCGTCAACGTGCTTGGCGGCTGCCAGGGCAGCACCGGGCCCGCGTCGCCGCACCCCGTCGACGGCAGGCCCTATGGCAGCCGGTTCCCGGTGGTCACCATCCGCGACATGGTGCGAGCGCAGG